>NZ_DAOMPS010000043.1:0-35930 GCF_035444905.1 Thauera sp. | reverse complement strand
CAAAAAGCCGCGCCACCGGGGGCGAATCGTGAGGGTGTGAGAAATGCGGGCTAGCGGCAGCGACGCCGAGGAGCGGCTGGCCCTGCTCGAGGGCCGCAGCACCATGCGCGTCGAGCACACGGCCGAGCATGGCGAGCACCTGCGCGTGGCGATACCGTCGCTCGCCTCGTCCAACTGGCTGGGCAAGGACTGCATCGCCTGTCACCAGGTCGCGCCGGGCACGCCGCTGGGCGTGGTGTCGATGCGCATCTCGCTCGACAAGGCCAATGCCGCGGTCACCGAGTTCCGCAACAAGAGCGCGCTGTTCGCGCTCCTCGTGTCGCTGCCGCTGATCGGCTTCGTCTACCTCTTCATCCGCCGTTTCGTCACCCGTCCGCTGTCGCAGCTGAACGAGGGCCTGGCGCAGATCGCGCAAGGCGGCGGCGACCTGACGCGCCGCCTGGACGTCAACGGTCACGACGAGATCGGTCGCACCGCGATGACCTTCAACGACATGATGGCCACCCTGGCCGCGCTGGTGCGCCAGGTCGGCGAGTCGGCCTCGGCGGTGACCCATGCCGCGCATGAGCTCGCCGGCAGCGCGGCCGGCGTGGCCAAGGGCTCACAGCGCCAGAGCGAGAGCTCGGCGAACGCGGCCGGCACGGTGGACGCGATGATGGGCAACATTGCCCACATCGCCGAGCACACCGAAGCGGTGCGCGCCCGTTCCCACGACAGCCTGAGGCGCTCGCAGGAGGGCCAGGGCAGTCTTCAACACCTGGTCGGCGAGGTCGGCCAGGTCGAAACCACGGTGCGCCAGATGGCCGATGCAGTGGGCGACTTCGTCGAGTCGACGCAGGCGATCTCGCGCATGACCAGCGAAGTGCGCGAGATCGCCGAGCAGACCAACCTGCTCGCGCTCAATGCCGCCATCGAAGCGGCGCGCGCCGGCGAACAGGGGCGCGGCTTTGCGGTGGTGGCCGACGAGGTGCGCAAGCTGGCCGAAAAGTCCGCGCGTTCGGCCGGCGAGATCGACGCCCTGACGCGCGAGATCGAGCGCCGCTCGGATTCCGTGCAGGGCGCGATCGACAGTGGGCTGAGCTACATCGACTCCAGCCGCGAGGTGGCGGACACCGTCATCCAGGTGCTGGGCGCGGCCAACGCACTGGTGGTGGAAGTGGGCGAGGGGCTGGACCAGATCGCGCAGGCAAGCGCCGAGCAACGCATGGCGAGCCAGTCGGTCACGGTGAGCATCGGCGAGATCGCCGGCATGGCACAGGAGAACAGCCGCAGCGTCGATCGCACCGTGGCCGCCGCGCAGACGCTGGAGCAGCTCGCCGCGCGGCTGCAGGAGTCGGTGTCGCGCTTCCGCTTCTGACCAGGCGCAGGCGCCGGCCCGGCCTGCGGGACGGGGGCGATGCGGGTGTCGCCCGCATCGCCCCCCGCGCCATCATCAGTCGATCCGCACCGGCACGAAGATGCGGGCGCTGCCGCGCTGGATCAGCAGCGCGAAGCGGTTGCCGGCGCGTTGCAGCAGGGCGCGGAATTCCGCGCTGCTGGTGACCGGCTGGTTGTTGATGGCGAGGACGATGTCGCCGCGCTGCAAGCCTGCGCTTGCGGCCGCGCCTTCGACCCCTTCGATCACCAGGCCGCCGCGCAGGCGCTGTTCGCTCGCCTCCTGGGCAGTCAGGGCGCGCGCGCTCAGCCCCAGCTTGTCGCCGAAGCGCTCGACCTGGCTCGGCGCCGGCTCGGCGCTGGCCACGGTGTCGGTGGTCAGTTCGTCGAGGGTGGCGGTGAGGTTGCGCGAGCGGCCGTCGCGCCAGACTTCCATGCGCACCTGCGTCCCGGGCCGCTTCTCGCCGATCACGCGCGGCAGCTCGGCCGAGTCGCCGATGCGGCGGCCATCGACGCTGAGCACCACGTCACCCGGCTGCAGGCCGGCCTTCTCTGCCGCGCTGCCCGGGTCCACGCTCGCCACCAGCGCGCCGTGCGCCTCGGGCAGGCCGAAGGACTGCGCCAGATCCTTGTCCACGCCCTGGATGGCGATGCCCAGCCGTCCGCGCTGCACGCGGCCATGGGCGACGAGCTGGTCCTTGACGTTCATCGCCACGTCGATCGGGATGGCGAACGAAATGCCCATGAAGCCGCCCGAGCGCGAGTAGATCTGCGAGTTGATGCCGATCACCTCGCCGGCGAGGTTGAACAGCGGCCCGCCCGAGTTGCCCGGGTTGATGGCGACGTCGGTCTGGATGAAGGGCACGTAGGTCTCGTCGGGCAGGCGGCGCGCCTTGGCCGAGATGATGCCGGCGGTGACCGTGTTGTCGAAGCCGAAGGGCGAGCCCATCGCCACCACCCATTCGCCGACGCGGGCGTCGTCGGGATTGCCGATCTTCAGCGTGGGCAGGTTCTGTGCGTCGATCTTGAGCAAGGCGACGTCGGTGCGGCGGTCGATGCCGACCACGTTGGCCTTGAACTCGCGCTTGTCGATCAGCCGCACGGTGACCTCGGACAAGGCCGCATCGGCATTCTCGCCCGCCACCACGTGGGCGTTGGTCAGCACGTAGCCGTCCTGGCTGACGATGAAGCCCGAGCCGATGCCCTGGCGCATGCGCGGACCCATGCCCGGCTGGCCGGGGAAGCCCGGCATCGGCACGCCGAAGCGGCGCAGGAAATCGTAGAAGGGGTCGTTGGCGAAGGGGTTCTCACCCGTCGTCCCCTGCGCCTGACGCTGGACCACACTGATGTTGACGACCGCCGGGCCGACCTGCTCGACCAGATCGCCGAAGTCGGGCAGCCCGTAGCGGTTGGGCGACACCATCGTCGGTGCGGCGGCGGCGGCCTGGGCGAGCGCCGGCGACACGAAAGGCGCTTGCGGGAGCGCGGCGGCGAGGGCGACGGCAAAAGCACTGAAGGCAAGAATCTTTTTCATATCGGTATTCACGCGCGGGTCGTGGAAAAGGAGTGGGCGGGTTTGAGCGACACGACTGCGTGGACGTCCGAATCCGTGTCCTGTTCCCGCCGAGACTTGCGTTTTCACATCGGGGCGAGGGCGGCGACTTCAAGTCCCCTGCGGCGGTACGCGGCCACACCGTGCGAGCAGGACCCGGGTGGACGCGGTAACATCCCCGTGTTGCCCATTTCAGATGGATAGCCCGCGCGGCGCGTCGACACCATGACCCTCACCGATCTCCGCTACCTCGTCGCGCTCGCACACGAGCGTCATTTCGGCCGTGCTGCAGAGAAATGCCATGTGTCGCAGCCGACCCTGTCGGTGGCGGTGAAAAAGGTGGAGGAAGAGCTCGGCATCCAGCTCTTCGAGCGCAGCGCCTCCGAGGTCAAGATCACCGAAACCGGCCGGCGCATCGTCGCCCAGGCGGAGAAGGTGCTGATGGAGGCGAGCCAGATCCAGGAGATCGCCGCCGCCGGCAAGGACCCGCTCGCCGGTCCCTTGCGCCTGGGTGTGATCTACACCATCGGGCCCTATCTGCTGCCGCGGCTGATTCCGCGCGTGCACCGGCTCGCGCCCAAGATGCCCCTGATCATCCAGGAGAACTTCACCGCGCGCCTGGCCGAGGCGCTCAAGCGCGGTGAGCTCGACGTCATCATCATCAGCCTGCCCTTCGAGGAAGCGGGCATCGTCGCCCAGCCGGTGTACGACGAGCCCTTCCGCGTGCTGATGCCCTCGGATCATGCATGGACCCGCGAGAAGGCGATCGCCGCCGAGCATCTGGCCGACGACCAGTTGTTATTGCTTGGCGCCGGCAACTGCTTCCGCGAGCAGGTGCTGGAGGTGTGTCCGAGCTGCCGCAACATCGGCGGCCTGCAGCGCACGCTCGAGGGCAGCTCGCTCGAGACCATCCGCCACATGGTCGCCACCGGGCTGGGCGTCACCGTGCTGCCGAGCTCGGCCGCCGACGAGATGTCGGAGCAGAACCCGCTGGTCGCGGTGCGCCCGTTCAGCGAGCCCGAGCCCTTGCGTCGAGTGGCGCTGGCCTGGCGGGTGACCTATCCGCGCAGTGGCGCGATCGACGTGCTGCGCGCGGCCATCCTCGACAGCGAGCTGCCCGGCGTGAGGCCGGTGGGGCGCACGTCCCAGCGGCTCTCGGCCTGCGTGCCCGATAGCCACGCTGGATGAAGGGGATCTTCCGGGTCAATTGGCGCCACTCACGCGATTGACCTAGCATTCGGTGGCAAGGCTGCGAGCGGCCATCCCGACGCATCAATGACAGGAGAAACGGTATGGAAATCGACATCGGCATCAACAAGAAGGATCGCGCCAAGATCGCGGAAGGCCTGTCGCGCCTGCTGGCAGACAGCTACACGCTGTACCTGACCACGCACAATTTCCACTGGAACGTGACCGGGCCGATGTTCAACACCTTGCACGTCATGTTCGAGACCCAGTACAACGAACTGGCGCTGGCGGTGGATGAGATTGCGGAGCGTATCCGCGCGCTGGGTTTCCCCGCCCCGGGCACCTACAAGGAGTTCCAGAAGCTCACCAGCATGAGCGAGCCCGACGGCGTGCCGGCGGCGCAGGACATGATCCGCCTGCTGGTGCAGGGTCAGGAGGCGGTGATCAAGACCGCGCGCAGCATCGCTCCGATCGCCGACAAGGCGAGCGACGAGCCCACGCTCGACCTGCTGACCCAGCGCATGCAGGTGCATGAGAAGACCGCCTGGATGCTGCGCAGCCTGCTCGAAGGCTGAGCGCAGCGCAGTGCCTGAATGACGAAGGGCCGCATCGGCGGCCCTTCGTCTGTGTGAGGCAGGCGCGGCGCGGGTCCGCTCAGGCCGTCTTGCGCGTCGTGGTCCGCTTCTTCGCCGCCGGCTTGGCCTCACCGCCCTCATCGGCGGGTGCATCGGCCGCCTTGGCCGCAGCCGCCTTGGGTGCCTTGGCCTCGAACTCGAAGCCGACCTTGCCGTCCTTGCCGCGCACCAGGAAGGCAGAGAACTTGCGCCGCGTGCGCGCCGACACGAAGCCCTTCAGCAGCTCGGTCTTGCCCTCGGTCAGCAGCTTGGCCATCTGCTCGCGCTCGATCGGCTGCTGCAGGATGATCTTGCCGGAGCGGAAGTCGCAGCTCTTGCCCGGCCCGACCGACTTCTCGCACACATAGGCCATGCCGTGCTCGTACACCCGGCTGGCGCACTTGGGGCAGGCGCCGATGCTCTCCTGCGCGGAGAAGTCCACCGCCTCGGCCTCCTCGCCTTCCTTGGGCTGGCCGAAGTCGAAGGTGGGCTGCTTGTCCTCGTTCAACACGATGTCGGCGTTGAACAGCCGCCCCATCTTGTTGCGGAAGCCGAGCAGGGGGCCGACCTTGCCGTCGCGCAGCAGGGTCTCGATCTCGTCGTATTCGAACTGGCGGCCGGCGACGATCTTCCAGGTGCTCCAGTCGCAGGCCTGGCAGGCGAACTTCTTGTAGTTCTCCTTCACCACGCCGCCACACTTCGGGCACGGCGTCTGCAGGGTGACGAACTCGCCGGGCACGGTGTCGGATTCATAACGCTTGGCGCGCTCGACGACCTCGCGCGTCATCTCGGCAATCTCGTTCATGAAGGCTTCGCGGCTGAGCTTGCCGTGCTCCATCTGCGCGAGCTTGTATTCCCAGCCGCCGGTGAGTTCCGGCGAGGTCAGCGCGGTCACGCCCAGGCCCTTCAGCAGCGTGATCAGCGAGAAGGCCTTGGCGCTCGGGATCAGCTCGCGGCCTTCGCGGTGGATGTACTGCTCGCTGATCAGGCCTTCGATGATCTGCGCGCGCGTGGCCGGGGTGCCGAGGCCGCGCTCGGCCATCGCCGCGCGCAGCTCCTCGTCGTCCACCATCTTGCCGGCGCCTTCCATAGCCGACAGCAGCGTGGCTTCGTTGAAGCGCGCCGGCGGCTTGGTCTGCAGCGCCTTGACCACGATGTCCTCGGTGGACACCGTCTCGCCCTGCTTCACCGCCACCAGCTGCGGGGCACTGCCTTCTTTCGTGTCTTTGTCGTCGTTGGCCGCTTCCTTGCCATACACCGCCAGCCAGCCCGGATTGACCAGCACCTTGCCCTCGGTCTTGAAGGCCTCGCCCTCGACGCGGGTGATGCGGGTGGTGATCTGGTACTCGGCGGCCGGATAGAACACCGCCAGGAAGCGCTTGGTGACGAGGTCGTAGATCTTGTGCTCGGCTTCGGACAGGTTCTTCGGCAGCGCCCCGGTGGGGATGATGGCGAAGTGGTCGGAGATCTTGGCGTTGTTGAAGATACGCTTGTTGGGCTTCACCCAGCCCTGTTTGGCGATCTCGTTGGCGAAGGGCGCGTACTGGTCGGGCAGGGTGCGCATGACCTCGCTCACGGTGGCGAGGTAGTCCTCGGGCAGGGCGCGCGCGTCGGTACGCGGATAGGTCAGCACCTTGTGCTTCTCGTACAGCGCCTGCGCCAGTTGCAGGGTCACGCGGGCGGAGAAGCCGAAGCGGCCGTTGGCCTCGCGCTGCAGGCTGGTGAGGTCGAACAGCAGCGGCGACAGCTGGGTTGAAGGCTTGGCCTCCTCGGTGACGACGCCGGGCTTGCCCGCGCACTTGGCGCGGATGGCCTCGGCCTGAGCCTTGTCCCACAGGCGGAAGGCGGTGGCGTGCTCGTCGCCCTCGGGGCGCTTGAACTTCTCGTCGAACCAGCGCCCGGGGTATTCGCCGGCGGCGCAGCCGAAGCGCGCCTCGAGTTCCCAGTAGTCGCGCGACTTGAACTTGCGGATACGGTCCTCGCGCTCGACCACCATCGCCAGCGTCGGTGTCTGCACCCGGCCCACGGTGGTGAGGTGGAAGCCGCCGGTCTTGGAGTTGAACGCCGTCATCGCGCGCGTGCCGTTGATGCCGATCAGCCAGTCGGATTCGGCACGGCAGATCGCGGCGTTGCGCAGGCCTTCGACCTCCTGGGCGGCGCGCAGGTGGGCGAAGCCGTCGCGGATCGCCTGCGCCGTCATCGACTGCAGCCACAGGCGCTGCATCGGCTTCTTGCTGCCGGCATGCTGGGCGATGAAATTGAAGATCAGCTCGCCCTCGCGGCCCGCGTCACAGGCGTTGATGAGGCCGGTGACGTCCTTCCTCTTGATCAGCCGGGTCAGCAGCTTCAAGCGGTCCTCGGTCTTCTCGATCGGCTTGACCGCAAAGTGGGGCGGGATCACCGGCAGGTGGGCGAAGGTCCACTTGCCGCGCTTGACCTCGAACTCCTCGGGCACGGTGAGCTCGAGAAGGTGACCCACGGCCGACGACAATACATAGTCGTCGGACTCGAAGTAGTCCTTCTCTTTCGTGAAGCCGCCCAGCGCACGGGCGATGTCCTGCGCAACGGAAGGCTTTTCCGCGATGATCAGTTGCTTGCTCATGCTCGTGTCGAGACGGCTGTGGCGCCCGGGAGGCGCGCGGGTTCGGGAAGCGGCGGATGATAAGGACTGCCCGCTTGCGCGTGCAAGCTGGCGGGGTGGACCGGTCAGTGCACGATCGGTTCGTAGGCCCAGTCCTCTTCCTCGGTCAGGAGTTCGTCCACCATCAGGGTGTCGATCGGTTCTTCCTGCTGCCACAGCACCATCAGCACGATGACCTTGAGCCGGTTCAGCGTGATGGTGAAGTCCTGCAGCGCCATGGCGCGTTCGATGATCAGCTCACGGTGGGCCGCACCGAGTACGCCGGCGCTCTCGAGCAGGCTCAGGAAGCCGCGGCAGCGCGCATCGAGCTGGGCCTGTTCCTGCTCGCAGAAGATGCGTACCGAGCCGGCGCTGGGAGCGATGCCCGGCTGGATCTCGCGCGCCACCCGGCGCAGGCCGGCAAGCCACTCGAGCGCCTCCGAGATTTCCTCCGCCTCGAAGCCCACTGCCGACAGCTTGCGGGCGAGCAGATCGGATTCGGGGCAGGCGTCGGCGTGAATGTAGCTTTCGAACAGGTATACGAGGATGTCGAACAAAACGGCCTCTTCGGGGTCGGGCGATATACGCGTTTGAGGTGTGCAGACGGACCCTGCCGCGGGGTCGGCGGCCGCGCAGGCGAGGCTGGGGATGCCGTTTCAGATGCGCTGGAGGCGACCGCCGGGCAGGCGGGCGAGGTGACCGTCCAGCTCCAACGGCAGCAGGATGGCGTACAGGGCATCGACCGTCAAGCCGCAGCGCTGGGCCAGCGTGTCGATGTCCACCGGGTCGTGGCCGATGATGCCGAGCACGCGTGCGGCCTCGTCGTCCAGCGCCAATGCGGCCTGGGCAGGGGGGGCGGCAGGAGCGTCCGCGGCGGCGCGTACGCCGCCCGGCCTGCGCTGGCGCCCGCCGCGCGCCGGCGCGGGCGGTGTTTTCCAGCCCAGCCGGCCACGCAGCTCCTCGATGACGTCCTCGGCGGTCTCGACCAGCTTGGCGCCCTCGCGGATCAGGCGGTGGCAGCCGCGCGACAGCGGCGAATGGATGGAGCCCGGGATCGCGAAGACCTCGCGCCCGCTCTCGGTGGCCAGCCGGGCGCTGATCAGCGAACCGCTGTTGAGGGCGGCCTCGACCACGAGCACGCCCTGGGCGAGGCCGGCGATGAGACGGTTGCGGCGCGGGAAGTTGTGCTGCAGCGGCGGCATGCCGAGCGGGAACTCGCTGACGATTGCGCCGCAACGGGCGATCTCGCGCGCCAGCGCGGCGTTGCGCGCCGGGTAGATGCGGTCGATGCCGGTGCCGATGACGGCGACGGTGCCGCCGCCCGCCTCGCCGGCTGCGAGGGCGCCACGATGCGCGGCGGCGTCGATGCCGAGGGCGAGGCCGCTGACGATGGTGAGGCCCTGGGCCGCGAGGCTGCGGGCGAAGGCTTCGGCGTTGGCCTCGCCCTGCGCGGTAGCCGAGCGCGCGCCGACCAGGGCGAGCGCGGGCCGCTGGAGCAGGGCCGGGTTGCCCTTCACGTACAGCAGCACCGGCGGGTCGGCGATGTCGAGCAGGCTGCGTGGGTAGGCCTCGTCGGCCAGGGTCAGGAGGTGGCTGTCGGGCTCGGCCGCCCATGCCAGTGCGCGCTCGATCCAGTCCGGGGCGGGTGCCGTCAGCAGGGCATCGGCGGCTTCGCTGCCGACCACGCCAGCGAGCGCGCTGCGGCTGGCGGCGAAGATGTGGCGCGGCAGGCCGAAGGCGGCCAGCAGGTTGCGCTGGCGCTCGGGCCCCAGGCCGGGGATCGAACTCAGCCGCAGCCAGTCGGCGCGGTCATCCGCGTCGGCGGATGCGATCCGGTCCTCGGACAGCGAGCCGAGTGCGGTCACGGGCGCGTGCAGGTCTTGCGAAGGCGGATGTTCAGGGCTGGCGCACGGCGTCGGCAATCGTCACCTGGCCGTCGGATTCCATCACCAGCGCGTAGGACACGCGCTCGAAGACGCGGAACACGAACACCACGCCGTAACGCTTTTCGGGCAGCTGGAAGTTTTCCTTGCCGCCTTCGCCGGCGTATTCGGCGACGCCGCGATTGCGGAACAGCGACAGCACATGGCCGCGCTCGATGCCGTCGCGCTCGCCGACGTTGAGCGCCACCACGTTCAGGCGACCGGTTTCACTGACGCCGCGATGAATGGCGACGATGCGGCCGTCGACCTGCTGCTCGGGCGCGTGCGGTGCATAGGCGAAGACGCTCGGGCGCTCGCTCGGCATCATCAGGTCGCCGACACCGATCTCCTCGACCGCGGAAACGATCTCGAGCGTGGTCGGCTCGCCACGCTCGGTGACGCGGGCGGCGCCGAGGTAGGCCGCTTCCCAGGCGATGGTTTCGCCGGTCACCGGATCCTCGAGCGGGCGGGCGGGACGGTACACATGCCAAACCTCGGCCTCGGCGCCGACATCCTTGGCGAAGATGGTGTCGCCCGAGCCGGTCAGCACGCGGCTGGTCTCGGTGGCGATGATGGTGGCCGAGCCCTCGAGGCGCGGGCCGTCGATGACCAGCGGGCGGTTGAGGAAGGGCTCGATGATCTGCAGCGGGATGCTCGGCAGCGCAGCGTCGAGCGGCTCGCTGTAGACCCGCGGCTGCAGTCGCCCATCCTGCGTGCCGCTGCCGATCGGGCGTCCGATCGTCAGCCACGGGCCGCTGCGATCGAGCAGGATGACCTGCCCGGGGTAGATCAGGTGGGGGTTGCGGATCTGGTCGCGATTGAGGCGCCACACTTCGGGCCAGCGCCACGGTTGCTGCAGGAAGCGCCCGGAAATGTCCCACAAGGTGTCGCCCCGCACCACGGTGTAGCTGTCGGGGGCGTTGTCCGCCAGGCGCACGCCGGACTGGGCCTGGCTCGCAGCACTGAACAGGGCTGCAAAGGCGACGAGCAGAGGGAATATAATTCGGGTCATTGATCGCTTCCGGTAGATGCGGGGCGCGCCGTAACCGCCCCGGAACGCTGTTGGCCCGCCCGGGTCTCACCTGGCGATTTCAGGGCCGTGCGACGCGGAACCGGCCGTGAAGCGCTTCGAGTCCCCGGCGCAGCACATGTGCATGCATGTGAAATCGCTTGAAATTCTGCACTTAAAGGTTTAACGCGGCAAGGCATTCATGGCTCTCCTACCCATCCTCCGATACCCCGATCCCCGCCTGCACACGGTCGCCAAGCCGGTTGCCGAAGTGGACGATGAAATCCGCCAGCTCGTCGCCGACATGGCCGAAACCATGTACGAAGCCCCGGGCATCGGCCTCGCCGCGACCCAGGTCAATGTGCATCGACGGGTGGTGGTGATCGACATCTCCGAAGACAAGTCCGGCCTCATGGCCCTGATCAATCCCGAGATCCTCGAACGCTCAGGCGAGCAGGTGTGCGAGGAAGGCTGCCTCTCCGTCCCCGGAATCTACGAGAAGGTGGCGCGCGCCGAGCGTGTGAAAGTTCGCGCCCTGAACAAAAAAGGCGAAACCTTCGAGCTCGAGGCCGACGGCCTGCTCGCGGTCTGCATCCAGCACGAGATCGATCACCTCGACGGCAAGGTCTTCGTCGAGTACCTGTCGCAGCTCAAGCTCGGCCGCATCAAGAGCAAGCTGGCCAAGAAGGCCCGCATCACCGCGTGATGACGGCCACCCAAGCCCCTTCCCTGCGCGTCGCCTTTGCCGGCACGCCCGAGTTCGCCGCCTGCGCGCTCGAGGCCCTCCTCGCCGCCGGTTACGCGGTGCCCCTGGTCCTGACCCAGCCCGACCGCCCGGCCGGGCGCGGCATGAAGCTGACGCCGAGCGCGGTCAAGCAGCTTGCGCTGGCGCGCGGCATCGCGGTCGATCAGCCGGAGAAGCTGCGCACCGAGGACCAGCGCGCGCGCCTCGCCGAATGCGCGCCGGACGTGCTGGTGGTCGCCGCCTACGGCCTCATCCTGCCCGAGGCGGTGCTGGCGCTGCCGCGTCTGGGTTGCCTCAACATCCACGCCTCGCTGCTGCCGCGCTGGCGCGGCGCGGCGCCGATCCACCGCGCCATCGAGGCCGGTGATGCCGAGACCGGCATCACCATCATGCAGATGGACGAAGGCCTGGACACCGGCGCGATGCTGCTCAAGCGCGCGACGCCGATCCTGCCCGGCGACACCACCGCCACGCTGCACGACCGACTCGCGGCGCTCGGCGGCGAATGCATCGTCGACGCCCTGGCTGCCTTGCAGCGTGGCGAGCTGGTCGCCACTCCGCAGCCGACCGAAGGCGTCACCTACGCCGCCAAGATCGGCCGTGCCGAGGCCAGCATCGACTGGACGCGGCCGGCGGCCGCCATCGAGCGCGCGATGCGCGCCTTCGATCCCTTTCCGGGCGCTGTCTCCAGCCTGCGTGACACGGCGGTGAAGTGCTGGTCGGCCGCGATCGTGCCCGGCCAGGGCGAGCCCGGCACGGTGCTGGCGGTGGGCGACGAGGGCATCACCGTCGCCTGCGGGCGCGATGCGCTGCGTTGCACGGTGTTACAGCGACCGGGCAGCAAGCGCCTGCCCGCGGGGGAATTCCTGCGTGGATTCCCGGTCTCTGTGGGCGAACGCTTCACAACTGCGGCCTGAGCGCCGCAGCCCGTCCGGGCCGCAGCGCGGCGCTTGAATATGCCCGGCCGGGCCCCAAACTAGGCTGCTGAACCTATTTCTTGCAGGAAGGAAACCGCAATGCTCGGTAACTGGATCAAGACCTCCATCCTGATGGCAGGCATCGTCGCGCTGTTCGGCGCGATGGGCGCGGCCATCGGCGGCCAGCAAGGCATGCTGATTGCGCTGGTGGTCGGTGGCGCGATGAATTTCTGGGCCTACTGGTTCTCGGACAAGGCGGTGCTGAAGATGTACAAGGCGCGCCAGGTCGACGCCGCCTCCTCGCCCTACCTGTACAACATGGTGCGCGAGCTCGCCCAGCGGGCCGAGCTGCCCATGCCCAAGGTGTACATCATCGACGAGGCCCAGCCCAACGCCTTCGCCACCGGGCGCAACCCGGAGAACGCCGCGGTGGCCGCCACCACCGGCATCATGCGCATGCTGTCCGAGCGCGAGCTGCGCGGCGTGATGGCGCACGAGCTGGCGCACGTCAAGAACCGCGACATCCTGATCTCGACGATCTCGGCCACGGTGGCCGGTGCGATCTCGATGCTGGCCAACTTCGGCATGTTCTTCAGCGGCCGCGATGGCGAGAACCGCCCCAACCCGATCGTGTCGATCGCGATGATGATCCTCGCGCCGCTGGCCGGCATGATCATTCAGATGGCGATCAGTCGCACCCGTGAGTTCGGTGCCGATCGCGGCGGTGCGGAGATCTCCGGCGACCCCGAGGCACTGGCCAGTGCGCTTGGCAAGATCGACGCCTACGCGCGCGGCATCCCGATGCACACCGCGGAGCAGCACCCGGAGACCGCGCAGATGATGATCATGAATCCGCTCTCCGGCGGCGGCCTGCGCGGCCTGTTCTCGACCCACCCCGCCACTCAGGAGCGCATCGCCCGCCTGCTCGCGATGCGCTGAGCGCCCTCAGGCCGATTGCAGGGCGGTGCGCACCAGGGCGAGCAGTTCGCCGGGGCGTACCGCCTCGCCGAAGGCGCCGGCGCGCAGCAGCGTATCCCGTCGTGCCGTGCGTCGCGTGTCGTCGAACTCGCCGTGGTAGAAGATCACCGGCAGCCGGCGCGGCTGTGCTGCCAGCGCGCGCAGCAGCTTCAGGCCTGCGCTTGGCATGCCTTCCAGCGCCTCCGGCCGGCTCCAGTCCGAGATCACCAGGTCGAAGCCCTCCTCGTCCGCATCGAGGCGCGCCAGCGCTTCCTCGGTGCTGTGCGCGGCGACGGTCTCGATCTGCAGCTTCGCCAGCGCAGCCACTTCGTGGCGGTTGCCCTCGGGCCTGTCATCGACCCACAGCACCCGTTTCTGATCGGGCATGTCGATCAGCGCCAGTGCCGTGTCCTCGGCCTCGTCGCTGCCGATGTCCTCAACCCCGCGCATGCGTGCCGCCACCGACAGCTCGTTGGTGAAGCCGGCCATCATGCGCCGCACCAGCGGATCCGGACTCTTGTCCGCCGTGCTGACACCCTTTTTCGTGCGTGCGCCGAGCCTTGCCCCAAGTAGCTTGAAGTCCGCATCGGGGGCTGTCGCCGTTGCCGTTGCGGTGGCAGTGCCGAAATCGCTCGAGCGCGGCGCTGACGGCGCTGGACTCGCCGGCGGCGCACTCGCCCAGCGCTGCTGGATGTTCTCCACCGTGCGCCGGATGCCCTTGGCCACATCGGTCCACGCCTCGTCGCGGTTGGGCCAGGAGGTGACCGGGCGCAGGTCGGTGGGCAGGCCTTGCAGATGGGCGAAGGGCGCCCCCTCGATGTCGACCGCGCGCAACAGCACCGGCACCACGCTGGCGTCGCCGCGTTCGGCACGCGCCACCGCGGTGGCGAGTTCCTTGCCCCAGATGTAGTCGGAGTTGAGGAAGTCCATGCTCACCAGCAGCAGGATCAGGTCGGCGTGGGTGAGCTGGGTGTCGATTGCCTCGTCCCATTTCTGCCCCGGGACGATGCCGCGGTCGTGCCACGGGCGGATCACGCCCTTGCGCCGCAGAAGCGCCAGATGGCCGTCCAGTTCGTCACGCAGCTTCTCGTCTTCGTGGGCGTAGCTGTAGAACAGATCCACCGGTTCCATCGCGAGCAATCCCCTGGCATGTGATCCGATCTTAAACATAGATCAGGCCGGCGCTGCCGTCTGCGTGGCCCTGCCGCGCTCGCGTCGCGCGTGGATCAGTCCGTCGCCGACCGACGCTGCAGTACGGTGAAGGTGGTGCCGCGCCCCGACTTGCCGCGGTCATCGCTGACGATCATGACGCGGCCATCGCCGAGATCGGTCAGGCCCTCGAAGTTGTCGGCCTCGTCGGCGCGGTCGAGCAGGGCGAGATCGCGCACCGGACACGTGGCTCCCTCGGCGCAGGAGGCCAGGTCCACCTCTCGCAGCACCACGACCAGGGCCTTGCCCTTGCCTTTCCCCGTCTCGGCGCGTTCGAGCACCAGCAGGCGGCCGTCGTCCATGACGTCCATGCCCTTGAGGCGGGCGTTGCGCGCGGGATAGCTGGGGAAGGACCAGCTGCGCCCGGCCGCGACCACGCGGTGCTGGCCGGCGGCCTCGCCCTCCAGCGGCGCTTCGGCGGCGACCAGCAGGCCGTGCTCGGGATGCAGGGCGACCGCCTCGAGCATCGCATTGCTGCGGCGGAAGCGCTCGGGGTCGTCGAGGCCGCCGGGCAGCGCCAGGGTCTCAAGCGCTTCGCCGGCCAGCGTGTAGCGGATCACCCGCGGCTGGCCCTCGGTCGCCACCAGCAGCTCGCTGTTGCCGCGGATGCCGTCGGCGGCATGGGTGAGCGCGAGGCCTTCGGCATCCACGCCGTTGCTGCCCGGTGGCGGGGCGAGCCGGCCGGCGGCGAGCGGTTCGACCTCGAGCTGGCCGTTTGCGCCCAGGGTGACGGCGAAGCGGAACAGCACGCCGTGGTCGGAGATCGCGTACAGGCGCTGCGCGTCGGCGTCCCAGGCCAAGCCGGAGAGCTCGGCGATGCGTTCGCCGTCGATGGTGGCGCCCACCACGCGCAGGCTGGCGGCGACCACCAGTGCTTCGGCATCCGGCGCCGGCGTGGGCGTGGCGCTCGCAGCGGGCGTCTGGGCGAGCGCGGCCGGGCTCAGGAGCGCGAGCGACAGCGCCAGGGTGGGGAGGGCGGTGAGCTTTGCATTCATCCTTGAAGTCCTGTGTTGAATCGTCGGGTGCGGCGGCGCGCACGGGTGGCGGCAAGGGCGCGGAGGATCGCGTGTTCAGTGCAGGGCGGCCTGCAGCAGCGGGGCGAACGGGAGGCGGGGCGGCCCGTCCGGCGCGCGGTAGCGTGCGGGTTCGACCTCCAGCTTGCGCAGCGCGGGCAGGAACTTGTTGTGACGCTCGACCGCTTCCAGCGCCGCCATGCCGACACAGTACTTCGAGCAGCGCGCGGTCGGGTGCTGGTGCAGGGCGCGCAGGATGCGGTCGGCGATGCCGTTGCCGTTGGCCGACTTGGTCTCGACCACGAACACGTCGGGGGGCGTCATGCAGCTGCGCTCGCCGCGGCGGAACAGCAGCCGTGAGTCGATCGTCATGCGCTCGCCGCCTTCGCGGGCGACCAGGGTGACGCGCTGGTAGCGCATCTCGATCACCGGCGCCAGGGCGTAGCGGAAGGGCTCGCCGTACAGGTTGCGGTGGCAGCGGTCGACGTGGGCGCAGGCGGCTTCGTCGAGCATGCCGTACTTGTCCACCGTGTAGTCGAGGCGCTTCTTGATCGTGATGCCGCGCTTGTCCTTGAGCTTGACCTCGACGAAGCACAACTGGGCGTCGTTGTAGCGGCGCACCCGCACCTTGCAGCGCCGGCGGCGGCCCTGGTGGTGATCGTAGTAGCTGTGCAGTGCGTCGTCGTCAAAGTAGCAGGTGTCGTAGGTGAAGGTGCGTCTGCCGTTGATCTCGAGCACGTCGAAGTGCCGCGCCAGTTCGGCCAGTGCTGCGCGCAACACGGCCTCGCGGATCACGTACTTGTTGTCCAGGCGTTCGAGCATGGCGGCCTTGGCGTTCAGCGCCGCGAGCGAGATCGGGGCGAACTCGCCGAACAGCCGGGCAGTGTGGTCGATGGTGTGGCTCATGAGGGTCTCCGTGGGGGAAGCGGGCTCAGGGCTTGCGGTAGAAGACATTGATGCGCGCCATGTCGTTGATGTAGTCAAGCGCGGTGATCTGGTAGGACATCACCTCCACGCCGAGGCGCGAGGACAGGTCGGCCTTCATGACGTCGGGGTTGGACAGGGCGTGGGCGTCGATCTTGTCGAGGGTGATCTTGACGCCGTCGGCCGAGCGCAGGATGCGCGGGTGGTCGATGATCCAGGCGGCGAGCAGGATCAGCGCGGCCACGGTGGCGACGAACTCCAGCGTCGTGCCCTGCACCGAGCAGATCACCGCGATCGCCACGCTGCCGAAGAAGTAGGTGATCTCGGTCTTGCCGATCTGCTCCGAACGCAACGAGAACAGTGCCAGGATGGCGAACAGGCCGAAGCCGGCGGCGAGGCTGAAGTCCACCGAGGACAAGATGGTCAGCACCGCGAAGGCGAAGATGTTGAACAGCGCGGCGGCGGTGACCAGCTCCTTGTCGCGGTAGCGGCGGTAGTACATGCCGAACACCAGGGCCGCCATGGCGAGGACGTCGATGGCGAAGCGGGCGACCAGCTCGAGGATGGCGGGATGGGGGAAGTCGAGGTTCATTTGTTTTCTCCGGCGCTGGGGTTGTAGCGATCTGCATCCGGGCCGCGTGCTGCCTGCCCTTGCACCGACAACGCGCCGTCGCGCCGCTTATTCCCGCCCACCATGCCTTTTACATTCCGCTTACAAATTCGACGACGGACCGGGGCGCACCGCAGGGCGGCCGAAAAGACGGCGGGGAGACGCCCGCCGGCGCCTCCCCGCTGCATGCCGCCCCGCCCTCACGGGCTTGGCCACCGCCCTCAGTCGCGCGCCCGGCGCAACAACTCGGCATACACCTCGGCGCTGTGGCGGCCGCTGACGGGCAGCTTGTGCGCGGCCTGGAAGCGCATCAGCGCGCGCGTGCTCTGCTCGCCCCACACGCCGTCGGCCGTACCCGGCGCATGGCCGGCGCGCGCCAGCGCCTGCTGCACCGCGCGGTGGCGCTCGCCCGGGCTCATGCGGGCATAGGTCTGGACGTTGGCCTCGTAGCTGCCGGGGCTGGCCCAGGCGCGCTCGATGCAGGGCCGGTAATCGACGTCGAAGGCGTGGGCGACATGCACCAGCACGGCGGCTTCGGCGATGCGGCGCTGGGCGAACTGCGGGCCGTCGCTGCTGCTGGTGCCGAGATCGACGCCGAAGCTGTTGCGCCCATCCTCGATGCGCAGGTCGAGCCCGGCGTTGCTCGCATTGACCGCGACGCTTATCGCGCTCGCATGCAGCACGTGGCCGTCGCGCGAGGACAGGAAGTCGCCGGCGATGACGTCGGCGCGGCGCTGGTAGCCGAAAGCCAGGTCGAGCAGGCCGCTGCCGGTGCGCCGCCGCCCGCCGGCATCGATGCCGCCCCTGCCGACGTCGGCGTCGTCCTGGGTCCAGGCGCCTTCGAGCACGATGTGGTGGCCGCGCGGCTTGGCGCGTTCCGCGCTGGCCGAGCGCACCTTGCTCGTGCCCAGTCGGTTGATTGCGGTATGCAGCCACCACGCGCCGCCGCTGCTCAGGCGGCGTTCCTCGAAGCTGCGCGGCACGGTGGTGTCGGGCACGTCCTCGACGAACACGGTGAGCGTGGGCCGAGCGCTGCGCTCGACCAGGCCGCCGAGGCAGGCCAGCGCGAGTGAATGCTCGGTCATCACCGGGCTGACCGGGCTCCGGTTGCCGCTGGCCTGTTCGTTGACGAGGGTGGCGCAGCCGCCCAGCCCGGCGAGGGCGGCGGCGGAGAGGGCGAGGGCCGGGATCGGGGTTTTCATGTCGGAACTCCTGAGGAATGCGAGCCAGGGCACTGCCCTGCTTGTTCCGACAACGCGCAACCGGCTGCCTTATTCCGCGCCGGCCGAAAAAATCAGTCCGCGCTCCAGCCGCGCTCGATCAGCGTGCGTTCGCGCTCGGCGTCGAGGGGCTCGCCGTCGACGTGCTCGCTAAGGAAGGCATCGACCGCCTCGTGCAGGCGGTCGCTGGCGGTGCCATAGCCCCCCTCGGTTGCGGCAGTGGCGGGCTCATGGGCGACGAAGGCGAGCCGCCAGCCGGTCTCGGCCGCGCCGTCACGACAGGCGATGCCGATCTCGTGGCCGCTGGCCGGGCCGCTCAGCGCGTATTCGCGGCAGACGCGGCCGTCACGGCCGGCGAAGCTCGCCATGATCTCCACCCGGGCATCGCCCAGATCGACCGCGAGGCCGCTCGGCGCTGCCTGCAGGGCCACGGCCAGCGCAGCATTGCGGATCGGCTCGCCCTGGCGCGCGAGCGGTGCACCGGCTTCGGGCGGTGGCAGCAGGTAGTGGCCGATCAGCGCGCCCAGCGCCAGGGTGAGGATCGAGGCGAAGGCGGCGGCGCCGCCGAAGCCCTGGCCGAGCCAGGCCGCCAGCCGTGCGCCCAGGCCCGCTGCGGCGGGACGCGCAGTGGCGCCCGACTGCGCACCAGGCGCGGACGGCGCCGGCGTGGCGGGCCGCGGTGCGGCGCCGGCGGCGGCGTCCTCCACGTCGTTTGCGCCACCGGCCGACACCGGCTGGCGCCCCGCCCAGCCGGTGTCGGCCTGCGGCAGCGGCGCATTCATGATCGCGGCGATCAGCTGCGGCGGCACCGGCTCCTCGAGCTTGGCATCGAAGGCCTTGCGCGCCAGCTCGCCGCTCTCGGCCAGCGCCTGCAGGCGGGCGCGCAGCGCGGGGCTGGCGGCGAGCGCGTCCTCGACCGCCTCGTACTCGGCGTCGCTGCCGAGCTGGGCGTCGAGGTAGGCGACCAGGGTGTCGTCGTCGATCCTCATGTCAGCTTCCTTCGCCGCCGATGGCGTCCGCCAGCCGGGCGCGGGCGCGCGCCAGCCGGCTCATCACCGTGCCCATCGGCACGCCGAGCGCCTCGGCGGCTTCCTTGTACGACAGTCCATCGACCGTGATCATCATCAACACCACCCGCTGCTCCTCCGGCAATTCGGCAATCACCCGTCGCACCACGCGCGCATCGCTGCGCGCCTCCACCACCCGGCGTCCGTCTTCGCCGGCGATCGCCTCTAGCGCCTCGCTGTCGGCCTCGGTCTGCTGACGCTGGCGGCTGCGGTATTCGTCGAGCCAGGTCGTCTGCAGGATGCGGAACATCCAGCTCGCCAGGCTGGTGCCGGGCTGCCACTGGTGCCAGCGCTCGATCGCCTTCAGGCAGCCGGCCTGGACGAGGTCGTCCGCGACATGCGCGTCGCCGGTGAGGCCGAAGGCGAAGCGGCGCAGGCGCGGCAGCAGGCTGACGAGTTCGGCGCGCGGGTCCGGGGCCGACATGGGCTTTCCTTGTGTGGATAACGGCGGGCGGTGGCACATATTCCCGCCCGGTGGCGGAATATTCTCGCGCTCGCGGCGTTGTCGTTGAGCGCAGGGCCCGTCGATGACGAACGCTGCACGCGGCAGGGGCGCGGCGATCTTATCAGCGCTGCGGAACCGGCTCCCCGGCCGGCGACTCGGATTGCATGCACCCTGCGCGCCCTGGACCGCGGCCTGGCACGGCAGGCGGGGCCACCCTTCCACTCAGCCACTCGGATCGGAACACGATGAAACCCCACAATCGGCTCCCGCTGCGCGGCACGCTGCGCGCCCTCGTGCTGCTGCTGGTGCTCCATGGCGCTTCGTTTGTAGAGCTTGCCCCGTGGAGCGGCCTCGTCGCCGGTGTCAGCGTGCATGCCGATGATGGCGACGGGGACGGCGATGGCGATGGCGGCGACGGTGGAGGCGGCGGTGCAGGCGGGGGCGGTGACGGCGGCGGGGGCGGCGAGGCCGCCTACAAGCCGCTGGAAGACCCGCTGCCGATTGCCGGCGAGACCTTCATCGCCGACGAGCTGCTGCTGCTCGCGCCCACCCAGGCGGCACTGAATCGCGCCAGCGCGATCGGCTTGCGCGTGATCGAGCGCGTGCAGACGCGCCACCTCGGCCTCGCCTTCGCCCGCCTGCGCCTGCCACCCGGCCTCGATGCACGGAGCGCGCGCCAGATCCTGGCCGAGCGCGGACCGGGCAGCTTCGACCTCCACCACCTGTACAGGATCGCCCAGGGCGCGCCGGCGGCGCGCTGCGACGGCCCCGGCTGTGCCGCCCGCGCGCTCATCGGCTGGCCGGCCGACAGCCGCGCCTGCGGGCGTGGCCAGGCGATCGGCATCGTCGACACCGCGGTCGATGCGGGCCATCCGGCGCTGGCGGGGGCGGATATCCGCCGCCAGGCCTTCGTCATCGAGGGCAAGGCGGCCGCGCCGGCCGACCATGGCACGGCGGTCGCCGCGCTGCTGGTCGGCCAGCCCGATTCGGTGGTGGCTGGCCTGGTGCCGCGCGCGCGGCTGTTCGCGGCCGCGCCCTTCTACACCCTGCCGTCGGGCAACGCCACGACGGACACCGTGGGCCTGGTGAAGGCTCTGGACTGGCTGGCCGGCCAGGGGGTGGCGGTGATCGGCTTGAGCCTGGCCGGCCCGGACAACGCCGTGCTGCGCGAGGCGGTGCGACGGGTGGCGGCGCGCGGCATCGTGGTGGTCGCGGCGGCGGGCAACGGCGGCCGCAACGCGCCGCCCGCCTACCCGGCGGCGCACGAACGCGTGCTCGGCGTCACCGCGATCTCGGCCGATCGTCGGGTCTACTGGCGCGCCAACCAGGGCGACTACATCGATTACGCCCTGCCCGGCGTCAACGTGTGGACCGCCGACCCCGCCGGCGGCGGGCGGGCGCGCAGCGGCACCTCCTACGCCGTGCCCTACATGGTGGCGCTCAGCACGCAGAGCCTGGCGCAGCGCAGCGCCAGCCGCGAGGTCCTGCTCAACGGGCGCCTCGGCGGGCTCGCCGACCTCGGCGATCCGGGCCGCGATCCGGTATTCGGCTACGGCAAGCCGCGCTTCGATCGCGATTGCCGCTGACCGGCCCGGCGTGCCGTAGGCTCATTCGGCGGCGAGGCGCGCGAGCACGGCCTCGATGCGCGCCGGCGTGGCCACTCCGCGCGGCAGCGCCGCCGACAACATCGCCACCCGCTGGCGGCGCTCCTCGAACCAGCTGCGGCGCACGTAGTGGCCGAGGGACGGCGCGTAATCCCAGGTGATCGTCTGCAACGGCAGCGGGAAGTTGGGCGCATAGGCGTTGCAGCGGACATGCCAGGCGGCGAAGTCGCCCGCCGGGACGAAGCTGACCCGTGCGTCCACCACCTCGCAGTCCCAGCGCCGGTGCACCGTCGCGACGTACCCGGTCTCGGTCCAGGTGGTGCGCCGCGTCTCCTCGAAGCTGACGCGCTTGCCCGCGGCCAGTGGCCACAGGCTCGCGGGCTGGCCGCTGATCGTGCTCTGCACCCGCCGCCCGGGGTAGTCCGCCGCCAGGGGCGGCACGAAGAAGTCGCGCGTGCCGCGCAGGCTGCGGCCGTCGGCCAGCGTCCATGTCAGCGACTGCGCGCTGGCGGCGCTGACCCGGCTGATCGTGCTGCGACCGAAGACGAAGGTGTCGCCGCGCTGCAGGTTCGGTCGTGCGGCCGGCGCAAGTTCGATGCGCTGTGGCCGGGTGTCGAGTGCAGCCCGCGTCTGCTCGAGCAGGCTGTCGCCATGGAAGGGCACTGCCGGCAGCTGGGCACAGCCGCCGAGGGCGAGGGCGGCGCTTGCCGCGACGGTGCGTGGCCAGGGGGTCATCGGCAAGGCTCCTGTTTGCGTCAAGGCAGGTGTGGTCGAGACAGGGGCGCCGCGGACCGGTTCCGTCGGCTCCGCTGCATCGGGCCTCACGGTATCGCTGCCGTGCGCGATTGCGGATAATGCGCGCCGGACCCCTGAGCGTCGATCTTCATATCGGCCGTCCATCCTGCCCGGTGCTTGCGCCGGGCGATTAAACCCCGGCGCGCCCGCACCGGGGTGGCTGGAAGCCGGGCGGCATCGCGCATGCCCGCCGCCTCCGTACAACGGGAGCAACACATGCATCACCATCGTCCTGCCTCGCGCAGAGGCTTCCTGCTGTCCTCCGCCGCCCTCGCCGTGGCCGCCAGCCTGGGCGTGAACGCGGGCGCGGCCTTCGCCCAGCAGCCGCCGGCCAAGCTCATCATCACCGCCATTCCGGACGACGGCGACGCCGACCGCATGCGCGAGAACTTCGGCGCACTGGCCCGTCATCTCGGCCAGGCGGTGGGCATCCCGGTCGAGTACATGCACGTCGAGAATTACGCCGCCAGCGTCACCGCGCTCGCCACCGGCCGCGCCCACGTCGCCTGGCTCGGCGCGGTGACCACCGCGCAGGCGCGCATGCAGATGGGCGAGCAGCTCACCATTCTCGGCTGCCGCGACATCGACAAGGGCTTCGTCAGCTATTTCATCGCCAATCCGGCGACCGGCCTTGGTCCTGTGAGCGATCTCGGCGAACTCGCCCAGGCCGCGCAGGGCAAGGGCTGGAGCTTCACCTTCGGCAGCAAGAGCAGCACCTCGGGCCACATGATGCCGCGCAAGTACTTCATGGACCAGGCCGGCGCCACGCCGGAGAAGGTGTTCCGCAGCGTGGCCTATTCCGGCAGCCACGACGTCGTGATGCAGATGGTGGCCGACGGCACGCACCAGCTCGGCGCCCTCAACTACGCCTCCTGGGACAAGGCCGACGATGCGCTCAAGGCGCGCGCGCCGATGGTCTACAAGACCCCGCCCTACACCAACTATGCGCTCGCCGCGCGCGCCGATCTCGGCCCGGACTTGCTCGCCAGGCTGCGTGCCGCCCTGCTCGCGGTCGATGGCAGCACGCCGGAAGGCGCCCAGGTGCTCAAGTACCTGAAGGCGGGCAAGTTCATCGAGGCTGACATCGGCGAGTGGCAGGGCTATGTAGACCTGCTCGAGTCCGGCATCGACATCGGCGGCTGACGCACCCCTGGGGCGGGCAGCCGCGGCGTCCGGGCGGACGCTGCGCCGCGCCCTGCTCCTGCCCCTGTCCGTGATCATCATGAAGATCGACTCCATCGACGCGCAGGCCCTGCCTGCCGTTCCGATCCGCCTGGAGGCCGCTGCGGTCGCCTACGGCGGCCAGCGCGTGCTCGACGACATCAGTCTGGACATCGCGCCCGGTGAGCGCGTCGCCGTCATCGGCCCCTCGGGCGCCGGCAAGACCACGCTGTTCCGGCTCGTCGCCGGCCTCGTCAAGCCGGCCGCCGGGCGCGCGCTGACCCTGGGCGAGGACACCCGCCGCCTGCGCGGGCGGCGGCTGGCGCGGCTGCGCCGCGAGCTCGGCTTCCTGCACCAGCAGGACAACCTGATCCCGCAGCTGCGCGTGGTGCACAACGTGCTGATGGGGCGCCTTGGCCACTGGTCGCTGGCGCGCGCGCTGCTGTCGCTTCTGTGGCCGCAGCAGATCGAGCGCGCGCGCGCGGCGCTGGCGCGCGTCGAACTCGCCGACAAGCTGTGGGCGCTGCCCGACGAGCTCTCCGGCGGCCAGCAGCAGCGTGTCGCCGTCGCCCGCCTGATCGTGCAGCAGCCCAGGCTGGTGCTGGCCGACGAACCGGTAAGCGCGCTCGACCTGCGCCTCGGCCGCGAGATCATCGGCCTGCTGTGCGACCTGACCCGGCGTGACGGGGCGACGCTGGTGGTCAACCTGCATACGCTGGACCTGCTGCAAGGCCACTTCGACCGCGTCGTCGCGCTACGCGGCGGGCGCCTGTTCTGGCAGGGCGAGCCGGCGCAGATCACCCAGAACCTGCTGCGCGAGCTCTACGGCGCCGAATACCGCGCGCTGCACCTGGACGAGATCGAGGTGCCGGCGTGAGCGGATCCACGTCTTCACGGTGCAAGGCCGCGTGCCCGGACGCGCCCGCGCGTGATCGTGCCGGAGCGCGGGGATGAGCACGCTCGCGCTGGCCACCGGCGCGCGCTACGAGCGCCGCCCGCTGGGCCATTTCGTCGCCCTGCTCGCCGTCCTGCTGGCCTTGCTGGCGGCCTTCGCCGCGGCCGACTGGGACTGGGGCGCGCTCACCGACGCCGAGCGCCGCGCCCAGGCGGCAGCGCGCATCGGCACCTGGCTGGCGGCCTTCGCCCGTCCCGACCTGTCGCCAGCGTTCGTGCTCCATGCCTGGGACCTGACCCTGCAGACCCTGTCCGCCGCCATCCTCGGCACCGCGCTGGCGGTGCTGCTGGCCTGGCCGCTGGCGATGGGGGCGAGCCGGGCGGTGTGCGTCGGCGAGGAACGCGGCGTGGAGGGGGCGGGCCCGCTTGCACGGCTATGGCGCCTGTTGCCGCTGCGCTCGCCAGCGGCCCTGCTGTGCGCGGCCTGCCGCCTGGTGCAGGACATCCTGCGCGCGGTGCCGGATTTCGTGTGGGCGATCATCCTGGTGGCGATGGTCGGCCTCGGGCCGCTGACCGGTGCGCTGGCGCTGGCGCTCAACATCACCGGCATCCTGGCCAAGGTGTACAGCGAGCTGTGGGACAGCGTTGACCCGGCACGCTACGCCCAGGTGCGCAGCCTCGGCGGCGGCCGGCTGGCGACCTTCCTGTACGGCATCCGGCCGCTGGCCTCGCGCAACGTGCTGTCCTTCACGCTGATGCGCGCCGAATGCGCGATCCGCAACGCCGCGGTGATCGGCGCCGTGGGCGGCGGCGGGCTGGGCTCGGAGATCTGGTACCAGGTGCGCTTTGGCGCCTGGGACAAGGTGGGCACGCTGATCCTGTTCACCCTGCTGCTGACGCTGGCCGCCGACCTCGTCAGCAACACCATCCGCCGCCAGCTGCGCGGTGATCAGTCCCGCCAGGGCAGCGGCGCCTCGTGCGCAGTGGCGGGCGGTGGCGCTGCGGCGGCCGACAAACCGCAGCCTCCGGTGCGCAGGGATGCGCGGGGGCAGGGCCGGCCTGCCCGCGGGCATGGGACCCCGTCCGCGGCGGACGGCGCCGCCCGTCCGCCGCTCGGCCCCTGGCTGGCCACCGGCCTGGTCGTGCTGGCCCTGCTGTGGTCGCTGTGGTTCATGGGCTGGGGCAACCGCGCCGGTGACGAGGGCGCGGCACGCAACCACCTCGCGCCGGCCACGGAGCTGTTGAGCGGAGAGGCCTGGGGCAAGCTGCGCTTTTTCGAACGCCTGCTCCAGCCCGAGCTCGACCTCGCCGCGATCGGCCTGGGCGACCCGGCCAAGGCGGCGGCGCGCCTCGAGCAGGGCAAGGCGGTCGAGCTGTTTGGCGAGCACGGAGCGCTCGACTTCTGGCGGCCCTCGGCCTGGGCCGCCTGGCAGCAGGAACTGCAGAAGTGGTTCGTGTGGCGGGTGGTCGAGTCGGCCGCCATCCCGCTCGCGATCGCGGTCGTCGGTACCGTGCTCGGCGTGGTCGGGGCGATCCTGCTCACTTACCCGCATTCGGCCAGCTTCCAGCTCCACGCCGCGCGCTTCACCGGCGAGACGCCGGCGCCCTGGCAGCGCGCGTTGCGCGCCCTGCAACTCGCGGCGGCGCGCGCCACCGCGGTGATCGCGCGCGGGGTGCCCGAGGTGATGTGGGCCTTCCTCTGCATCGCCTTCTTCGGCCCCGGGCTGGTGGCGGGCACCCTGGCGATCGCGCTGCACACGCTGGGCGTGCTCACCCGGGTGTTCGGCGAGGCGGTGGACAACCAGCCGCTGCGTCGCTTCGAACCGACCTGCGGCGCCTCGCGCATGGCGACCTACGGCCTGGTGGCGTTGCCGCGGGTGTGGCGCGACTGGATGACCTACAGCTTCTTCCAGTTCGAAAGCAACGTGCGCGCGGCGGTGGTGCTGGGCCTGATCGGGGTGGGCGGGCTGGGCTTCCAGTTCAGCTTCAACTTCGAGTGGTTCCGCTTCGAGCGCGCGGGAACCTATCTGCTGATGATCGTGCTGCTGACCGTGCTGATCGACCGTGGCTCGCGCCGGCTCAAGCTGTCGCGGGTCGGGCGCTGAGAGGCCGACATTGAGAGTCGGGCGCCGAGCGATGGGCCGCCCAGGGCCGGGTAGTGGTGCGGGGTAGTGGCAGCAGGCTTGACCGGCTTGGTGTAGGCTAGTGGGCGGACCAGCCGGCGGCCGACGAACAAGCCGGCATCACCCTCACCCACAGGAGAACACCATGAGCAAAGTCACCCTTGGCGGCAACCCGATCGACGTCGCCGGCAGCTTTCCCCGCGCCGGCAGTGCTGCGCCCGCGTTCAAGCTGACCGCCGCCGACCTGGCGGACGTCGGCCTCGACGCCTTCGCCGGCAAGCGCAAGGTGCTGAACATCGTTCCCAGCCTGGACACCCCGGTGTGCGCCACCTCGACGCGCAAGTTCAACGAGGAGGCCGGCAAGCTGACCGACACCGTGGTGCTGGTCGTCTCTGCCGACCTGCCCTTCGCCGCCAAGCGCTTCTGCGAGACCGAGGGCCTGAACAACGTGCACACGCTGTCGACCTTCCGCAACCCGGCCTTCGCCCAGGACTACGGCGTGGCCATCACCTCCGGCCCGCTGGCCGGCATCACCGCGCGTGCGGTGGTGGTGATCGATGCCAACGACAAGGTGGTGTACTCGCAGCTGGTGCCGGAGATCAAGGAAGAGCCGGATTACGCCGCTGCGCTCGCCGCGCTGAAGTAAGAAACGGCCGCGTGCCGAGCCGGAACGGGCCCCAGTCGGGGCCCGTTCTGCGTTGACCGGTCAGCGCCGCCGGCCGGTCTCGGCACCCGGCCGCTGCGGCGCATCGAAGTGGCTGTCGTCCTCGAGCGGAAACACGGCCAGGCCTTGCTCGGACAGGCGCACGGTGGTGGCGCCGCGTTCCTGCGGGATGCGCAGGCTGTTGTCGCCCATGCTGACGGATACGCCCTCGTGGATGGCCTGCTCGGCATTCACGCGCGCCTGCTGGGCGAGTTCGAGGCGGAAGCGCAGATCCTCCTCCTCGCCGCGCAGGGCCTCGATCTCGGCCGACAGGGCGGCGGCGGCCTGCTCGGCGCGGGCGAGCATGTCGGGCGTGAGCCTGCCCGGGTTGCGGTCGGCGACGGTCAGCAGTTTGCCGATCTCGAGCAGCCGGTTTTCCTTGCCATCGCGTTCCTCGGCCTTCTGCTGGACGGCGTGCGCCAGCTCGGTGTCGCTGCCGATCTCGAGTTCGGTGCGAATGCGGTTGGGCGCGCCGATCACGCGCGCGTGGATCGACAGGCAGGCGTGCGTCTTGCCGCCGATGATGTGGCCGCGGCGCAGGTTGCCAATGCGCACGTGGTTGGCGGCCTGGAGCTGGCACTGCATGGCGAGGTCGTCGATGAAGATGGAGTCGCCGGCGGTGATCCTCGCCTGCTGGGCATAGGTGGCGGAAAAGCTGCCCTCGCAGCGGATGGCGTGGGCGCTGAGATCCTTGCCGGCCGTCTTGCCACCGATGCCGCCCATGACGCCGCCGCGGACGATGATGTTGCCGCCGGCCTCCAGCGTGGCCGGCTCGACCACGCCGCCCACCTCGATGTCGCCGCTGGCGCGAATGCTCATGCCCGCCTGCACGTCGTTGCGGACCTTCACCGTGCCGTCGAAGTTGATGTTGCCGGTGGCCATGTTGACGGCATCCACGGTGTAGATCGGCTCGACGATGATGCCGCCGCGCACCCGTACCGGCTGGCCGTCGCAGGCCGCGACCAGCAGGTCGGGGTCTTGCGCCGAGGGGCTCACGCCGCGCAGTCCGCTGGCAAAGCGCGCGTCCTTGCCGGGCTTGGGTGCGATCGGCTTGCCGAACACGCTGAGGCCGTCCTCGCCGCGGGTCGGGGGGTGGCGGCGCATCAGGGCGTCGCCGGTTTCCACCACCAGGATCTCGCCCAGGTCGCGGAAGTCGGTGCGGCCGCAGGGGCGGATGCTGGGTACGCGCTCGCGCATGTCGGGCAGCAGGTATTCGAGCCGGCCGTCCTCGCCGGGTACCGGTTCGCGGCCGACGGCGATGACGAGCTCGTCGGCCTTGCCGGCGGCGATCGCGCGGTTGATCTCATCGACGCGCACGCCTTCGACGATGCCCTTGGCGGCGAGCAGGGCGAGCAGCTCGGTCTTGGTGGCTGTCTTGCCGCCCTTCGCGGGGACGATCGTGAGGCGGGCGCAGAGGCCGTCGATCGTGGTCGTGATCTGCAGGCTGGCGTCGAGGCACTCGGCGATGTCGAGGGGCGGCACGGACTCGCCGGCGTTGTAGCGGGCGATCAGTTCCTTGATCGCCTGCGGCCGGATCTTGACGTCCGCATAGCCGGCGTCGCCGAGACGGTCGCGCAGCCACAACGCGTCGATGCGCGGGAAGCGCGTGTCGTGCGCGAGACTGGCGCACAGGGTGCGCGTCGTTTCGTCGAGCGTCAGCGTGAGCTGGGGGCCGGCGGGCAGGTGGTCGTCCATGTTCTTATCGCAATGGCATGCGTGGGGTTGCGCGTCGGAGGATTCTAGCGGTCATCACGACCGCAGGTTCATGCCCAAAGTCAAACTTCGTCGATCAATCCTGCTGCAGCGCGCGGGCGATGAACTGGCGTGCCACCCGCGGCCGCGGCACCTTGTCGGCAAACCAGCTGCGCACGTCGGTGTCCAGTCCGATGCCGTGCATATAGTTGTATAGCGCCTTGTTGAGCGCCTTGCCGAGGCGATCGTGATCGACGCCGGTGGGGTCGATGAAGCCGACGTCGTTCTTGGCGAAGCTCACCTTGGGCAGGGGCACGAGTTCGACGCCGTATTCCTGCGGGTTCATGCCTACCGGCGAATGCACGGTGCACGCGAAGCGGTGGAAGAAGCCGGACTGGATGCAGCCGGCCTCGAACAGCTGGCGCACGTATTCGAGCGCATCGACGGTGTCGTGCACCGTCTGCGTCGGGAAGCCGTACATCAGGTAGGCATGGACCAGCACGCCGGCCTCGGTGAAGGCGTGGGTGACGCGCGCCACCTGCTCCACCGACACGCCCTTCTTCATCAGCTTCAGCAGGCGGTCCGAGGCCACCTCCAGCCCGCCCGACACCGCGATGCAGCCGCTGTCGGCGAGCAATCGGCACAGCTCGGGAGTGAAGGACTTCTCGAAGCGGATATTGCCCCACCACGAGATCGCCACGCCGCGGCGCAGCAACTCCTCGGCCAGCGCGCGCAGCGCCTTGGGCGGCGCGGCCTCGTCGACGAAGTGGAAGCCGGTCTGGCCGGTCTCGGCGATGATGGCCTCGATGCGGTCGACCAGCAGCGCGGCCGGGGCGCTGTCGTAGCGGCCGATATAGTCGAGGCTGACGTCGCAGAAGCTGCACTTCTTCCAGTAGCAGCCGTGGGCCACGGTGAGCTTGTTCCAGCGTCCGTCCGACCACAACCGGTGCATCGGGTTGAGCATGTCGAGCACCGACAGGTAGCCGTTGAGCGGCAGGCCGTCCCAGGTCGGGGTGCCGACCTCGGCAAAGGGGATGTCGGGCTCGACGAGATTGATGTAGCGCACGCCCTGCGTGTCCGCATCGCACACGAAGGTCCGCACCAGGCGCGAGCGCCCGCGCTTGCCCTGCAGGTGCTCGAGCAGCGCCAGCAGCGGGCGCTCGCCGTCGTCGAGCGTCACGTAGTCGAAGTAATCGAATACGCGCGGCTCGGAAAGCTCCCTCAGCTCGGTGTTGACGAAGCCGCCGCCGAGCACGGTGACGATGTCCGGGTGGGCCGCCTTGATCGCCTGGGCGATGCGGAAGGCGCCGTACACCGAGCCGGGGAAGGGCGTGGACACCAGTACCACCTGCGGCGCATGGCGGGCGACCGATTCGAGGGTGAGCGCACGCAGGCTGTCGTCGACCAGCGTTGGCGGCGCGGCCAGCGCGGCGGCGAGCGGCTCGAAGCTGGGCTGGCTCATCGCCAGCGACTCGGCGTAGCGCACGAACTCGAAGCGGGCATCGACTGCGTCGCGCAGGATGTCGGCGAGCTCGTTGAGATACAGCGTGGCCAGATGTCGCGCGCGGTCATGCAGGCCGAGCGCACCGAAGGCCCAGGCGAGCGGATCGCCGCCGTCCGGGTCGTCGGGGTCGACGTAGGCGTCGAGCGCATCGAAGCGTGGCCCCTCGGGCAGGAAGGTCCGGCTGGCGATGCGGTGGGCGATGGTCGGGTCGCGGTCCTGCAGGAAGGCGATGGTGGGCGCGATGGTGGCGCGGTAGCGGCTGAAGTGCTCGATGAAGCCCTGCACCAGCGGCGTGCGCTGCTTCTTCGGCAGCGCCTCGGCGCGGGCGCGGATATCGTCCAGACCGGTGGGCGACAGCAGGCGCAGCACCAACTTCAGCGCGAGGTCGTCCTGCACTGCGTCCACGCCGCGCGCGCGCAGGAAGCCGGTGAGATAGGCGGTGGACGGGTAAGGGGTGTTGAGCTGCGTCATCGGTGGGATCACCGACAAGACGCGCGGCGAGGTGTCTGTTGCCATGTTGACCGCCGGTGCGCCGGAAAGCGGGGCCGGCGGCGTGCCTCGGCGGCACGCCGCCTCACCCCTGCGGGCGAGGGCGGCGCCACTCCCCGACCACCATTGAATGCGCTGGGCCTGGGGCGCTCATTCTACGTGAGCGTTGCCGGGCCGGCGCACCTCAGCGTGCTCGCCGCCGCTTCACGACATCTCGCCGCACAGCGCGGTGGCGAAGCGGGCGCGCACGGTGGCCGGATCGGCGTGGGTGGCGAGCAGCACGTGCAGCTTGGCGAAGGCGGCCTCGAGGGTCATGTCGACAGCCGACACCACGCCGATGCGCGCGAGTGCCGCGCCGGTGGCGTAGGCGCCCTGTACCACCGGCCCCTTGGCGCACTGCGTCCGGTTGACCACCACCACCCCCCGCGCGACGGCGCGCGCCAGTGCATCGAGCAGGCCCGGCTCGGCATCGGGGATGTTGCCCGCGCCGTAGCTGCACAACACCAGGCCGCGCAGCGCGGGGTCGTCGACCACGGCCGCCACCCTGCGTGCCGCCATGCCGGGATGGATCGTGAGCACGGCGACGGCCGCGGGGTCGAAGTCGGGCAGGCTGAAGTCCCGCGCCGTGACCGGCAGCAGGCCTGCGGCCTGCAGCTCGATGTCGATGCCCGTCTCGGCCAGTGCAGCGGCGTTGGGCGAGTCGAAGGCGTCGAGCGCGCTGCTGCTCACCTTGGTGCTGCGGTTGCCGCGCAGCAGCCGGCGGCCGAAGAACACGCACACCTCGCCGGCCGGCAGTCCGGCCGCCAGGGCCAGCGCCGCCTGCAGGTTGGGGAGTGCATCGCTGCGCGGCTCGACCAGCGGAATCTGCGCGCCGGTGAGGATCACCGGCCGGTCGGCGCCGCGCAGCATGAAGGACAGCGCCGACGCCGTCCACGCCATGGTGTCGGTGCCGTGCAGCACGACGAAGCCGCAGTAGTCGTCCCAGCGCGCGACGAGCTCGCCGGCAATCGCCGTCCAGTGGTCCGGCTGCAGGTTGGCGCTGTCGATCGGCTGCGCCAGTTCGACGAGGTCGAAGGCGGGCAGGCCTGGCACGCCGTCCAGGTGGCGCCTGAGCACCGCGGCGAAGCCGGGCATCGGACGGTAGCCGTCGGTGCCGCGCGCCATGCCGATGGTGCCCCCGGTGTGGAGCACCAGCACGCGCGCCCTCATGCCGCGTGTCGCTGCGGCGCCAGCATCGACTGCGGGCTCAGCAGCGCGTCCAGCTCGGCCTCGCCCAGCAGGCCTTCGCCCAGCACCAGGGCGCGCACGGTGTCACCGCTGTGCAGGGCCTGCGAGGCGATGCGCGAGGCGTTGGCGTAGCCGATGCGCGGCACCAGCGCGGTGATCACGCCGATGCTGCTTTCCACATGGCGGCGGCACTGCTCGCGATCGGCGCGGATGCCGCGGATGCAGCGCGCCTCGAGCATGCGGCAGGCGGCGTCGAGCATGCGCACCGAGGACAGCAGGTTGTAGACGATCAGCGGCTCCATGGCGTTGAGCTGGAGCTGGCCGGCCTCGGCCGCCATCGTCACCGCGAGGTCGTTGCCGATCACCTGATAGGCGGTCTGGTTCACCGCCTCAGGGATCACCGGATTGACCTTGCCCGGCATGATCGACGAGCCCGGCTGCATCGGCGGCAGGTGGATCTCGCCGAAACCGGTGCGCGGGCCGCTGGAGAGCAGGCGCAGGTCGTTGGCGAGCTTGGAGAGCTTGACCGCGAAGCGCTTGAGCACGCCCGAGAACAGCACGAAGGCGCCCATGTCCGAGGTCGCCTCGACCAGGTTGGCCGCCGGCACGATGGGCTTGCCGGAGATCGCGGCGAGGTGGCGTACGGCGCGTGCCGCGTAGTCGGGGTGGGTGTTGATGCCGGTGCCGATCGCGGTGCCGCCGAGGTTGACCTCGCACAACAGCAGGCAGACCTCGTTGAGACGGTCGATGTCCTCGCCGAGGTTCACCGCGAAGGCCTCGAACTCGAGGCCGAGCGTCATCGGCACCGCATCCTGCAGCTGGGTGCGGCCCATCTTGATCACGTCGGCGAACTCGCGGCCCTTGTCCTCGAGCGCGCGCTTGAGGCTGGCGATCGCATCGAGCAGCGGCTCGACGGCGAACTGCAGGCCGACGCAGACCGCGGTGGGGTAGGCGTCGTTGGTCGACTGCGACATGTTCACGTCGTCGTTGGGGTGGAGAAACGCATAGGCGCCTTTGGGCTGGCCGAGCTTCTGCAGTGCGAGGTTGGCGATCACCTCGTTGGCGTTCATGTTGGTCGAGGTGCCGGCGCCGCCCTGGATCAGGTCGACGACGAACTGGTCGTGCAGGCGGCCGGCGATGATGTCGTCGCAGGCGGCGAGGATGGCCTCGGCCTTGTGCGCCGGCAGCAGGCCGAGCTCGTGGTTGGCGCGCGCGGCAGCGGCCTTGACCATCGCCAGCGCATTGACGAAGGCCGGGAAGTGGCTGATCGGCACGCCGGTGATGGCGAAGTTGTCGACCGCGCGCTGGGTCTGGATGCCGAACCAGGCTTCGGCCGGCAGGGCCATGTCGCCGAGGAGGTCGTGTTCGATGCGGGTAGTCATGCTGGATGATCCGTCCAAGAGGGGGTATCGGAGCGGGGCCACTGCGGCCCCGGTGGGTGAGGGCTGAGCGTCGCGGGACGGCCTCAGGTGGTGCGCGGCTGTGTGGCCGTGGTGGCGGGGGTGCCGCCGTCCTCGGGCTCGATCACCCAGGCGGCGCGGTCGATGTCGAGGTCGGCAAAGCGCGTGGCGTCGAACACCGGCTCCTCGATCCCTGCGGCGATCTGGCGGTCATAGTCGCGCATCAGGCGCAGGCCGGGCTTGAACAGCATCGCCAGGGCGAACAGGTTCGCCAGCGCGAGCAAGCCCATCGTCACGTCGGCGAAGGCGAAGGCGGTGCCGAGGTCGGTGGTGGCGCCCCAGCCGCACAGCGCGATCACCAGCACGCGGTAGAGTCCGACCAGCAGCGGGTTGTTGTCGCTGAAGAAGCTCAGGCTGTTCTCGCCGAGGTAGTAGTTGTAGATGATCGTCGTGAAGCCGAACAGCATCAGCGCGATGCTGACGAAGACGCGCCCCCACTCGCCGACATGCCCGGCGAGCGAGGCCTGGGTCAGTGCCACGCCGCCGATCTCCGAGGCCACGCCGGGCTGGTAGACCTCGCCCAGCAGCACGATGAAGGCGGTGCAGGTGCACAGGATCAGGGTGTCGATGAACACCGAGAAGGCCTGCACCACGCCCTGGCTGGCCGGGTGCGGCACGTAGGCCACGGCGGCGACGTTGGGCGCGCTGCCCAGGCCGGCCTCGTTGGAGAACAGGCCGCGCTTGACGCCCATCAGGATGGCCGCGCCGATGCCGCCGCCGATCGCGGGCTCGAGGCCGAACGCGCTCTTGACGATCAGCGCCAGCACCGCGGGCAATTCGGTGATGTTGAGTGCCAGCACCACCAGTGCGATGGCCAGATAGCCGAGCGCCATCACCGGCACCAGCACCTCGGCGACCTGGGCGATGCGCTTGACGCCGCCGAAGATGATGGCGCCGACGATGACCGCCAAGGCCAGCCCGGTGGCGACCACCGGAATGCCGAAGGCGTCGTTGAACGAGGTCGCCACCGAGTACGACTGCAGCGCGCTGAAGCCGAAACCGAAGGTGAGCAGCAACAGCACCGAATACACGGCCGCCAGCCACTTCCACTTCGCCCCCATGCCGCGCGCGATGTAGTGCGCCGGGCCGCCGCGGTAGGTGCCGTCGGGTTCGGCCTTCTTGTAGGCCTGGGCCAGGGTGCACTCGAAGAAGCTGGTCGCCATGCCGATCAGGCCGACCATCCACATCCAGAAGATTGCGCCGGGGCCACCCAGCGTGATGGCGACGGCGACGCCGGCGATGTTGCCGCCGCCGACGCGGCCGGCCACCGACAGCATCAGCGCCTGGAAGGAGCTGAGGTGGCCGTGCTTGTCATGGGCGAAGGCCTGGTTCGCGCCGAGGATGCGGAACATGCGGCCGAAGTAGCGGAACTGGACGAAGCGCGAGCCGATGGTGAACCACAGGCCGAGGCCGATCAGCACCACGATCAGCACCTTGGACCACAGCAGGTCGTTGAGCAGCTCAAGCATGGCGGCACCCTCCCTGGCGGAGGCGGCGGTCGCCGGCCGTGGGCATGAAGGGCCGCAGGTTAGCGGCCGGGGCCGCGACGTGACTCGGGTGGGCAGGCATGAAGTGTCTCCTTGCTGCGCGGCGCGTGGCCGCTGTTGTCGTTTTCCCCCGCACGGGCGGCAGGGGTGGAGGCATTTCAGCAAGCCGCGGCTTGCGGGGGAATTTGGCGTTCTGGTTCCGAGCGTTGCCGAGTGACGCTGAAACTGCGCCATACTGCGACAGATGCACTGTGTGCCGCAGCCGCCTGCCGCATTCGCGCCGCGCCAATGAGCCGCCCAGCCCCCCGCCCGAGGAGCCCGCCATGCACGAGGATTTCGCCCGCAACCTGCGCCTGCTGTGCAGCTACTACCGCTCGGTGGCCGAGGTCTGCCGCCGGCTCGACATCAACCGGCCGCAGTTCAACCGCTACCTGAGCGGGCGCTATCGGCCGTCGGCACACACGCTGCGCCGCTTCTGCGCCTTCTTCGGCGTCGAGGAGCACGAGATCCTGATGCCGAGCGCACAGTTCGAGCGCCTGGTGCAGGTGCGGCCGCGCGCGGCGGTGCCGGCCGCGAGCGAAGCGCCGGAAGCGGCCCATCTCGCCCATCTGAAGGACATCGGCACCGCCGGGCTGGACAAGTACCTCGGCTACTACTTCGAGACCTACCTGTCGATGGCCTGCCCGGGTCAGCTGCTGCGCACCCTGGTGTGCCTGGAAAAGCGTGACGGCCGGGTGTATTACCAGCGCACCGAGCGCCTGATCGAGCACCCGCGCGAGAAGGCCTACCACGGCATCTACCGCGGCCTGGCGCATTTCCTGACCGACCGCATCTTCCTCACCGATTACGAAACGCTGACCGGCCTCGAGATGACGCAGACGATCCTGTTTCCCTCGTTCAAGAATCGCGTCACCCGCCTCACCGGGCTCAAGCTCGGCGTGTCGGGCAGTGGCGAACGCATGCCGTGCTGCGCGCGGGTCGTGTACGAATACCTCGGCCACACGATCGAGGTCCGTCGCGCGCTACGCCTGTGCGGCCTGTATGAAATCGATGATGAACGCGTCGACGAGGCGACGCGGCGGGCGGTGAGCAACGACATCGCGCCCGGCGAGTGGCATTTCCGCGCGCGCTACTGAGCGCCTCGGCGGGCGTGCATCGCGCCGCTACTGGAAGGCCACCTCGGCGAAGCTGCGCAGCTTGCGGCTGTGCAGGCGGTCGACGCCTTGCGCGCGCAGGCGCTCGAGGGCGCGGATGCCGATCCGCAGGTGCTGGTCGACGCGCTCGCGGTAGAACTTGTCGGCCATGCCGGGCAGCTTGATCTCGCCGTGCATCGGCTTGTCGCTGACGCATAGCAGGGTGCCGTAGGGCACGCGGAAGCGGAAACCGTTGGCGGCGATGGTGGCGG
>NZ_DAOMPS010000042.1:0-36902 GCF_035444905.1 Thauera sp. | reverse complement strand
CGCGGTTTATGACCTCAGTATTTTACCGGCTCTGAATAAATCAGAGCATCCTTAGGGTCATCCAGAACGTGAACTTGAAACTTGTTGATATCGTCGGCGGTGATCTCATGGAGCGCCTTGTCCCCAATAACTTCGATCAGGGTTCGGACGTGGGGCAGGTGGTCATACTTTGCCGTGTCTTCGCCGTCGCGCCATGCCTTCGCCGCAATCTTCTCTGCCTTGTAGCCCTCCCACGCTTGGGAGATTGTCTTGCCGCCCTTGGGCTTCGCCGGCTGCGCACCCGCTCCCTTTGCTGCGATGGCGATGGCTAGTTCTCGTCGGTGTTGCTTGTGTGCTTGGGTTCGTTCTGTGGCGGCTTCCGCAAGATCAGCTTCGAGGCGTTCTATCTTGTCTATGAGGGCAAGCTTGGCCTTCGTGTGCCGGGTGAGTTCTTGTAGGCGTGCTAGATCGACTGAGGCGGGTTTTTCTTGGTCAGTCATACAGGAGAGGCTGCGCAGGTCGTTGAATGCTGCTCTGAACGCGATCCTGAGTGCTTGGGCCTTGTCGGCAGCCTCCCGCACGCGAGCTGTGTTCAGGCTGCGGTATAGCTCCCGCTGCTCGAACAGGTGCTTCAGGTCGGCGGGAATCGTGAGGCGGAAGTATAGGGTGCCGTGCCGGTTGCGGTGTAGGTTGGCAGGCAGTCGGTAGGCCATGCGCGCCCTCTGCGGTCAGGGCGTCCCGAGTGAGTCGGGACACCGATTCGGGGCACCGCGCCAGCGTGTGAGGGCGTAAACGAAAGAACCCGCTGACGAATCAGCGGGTTCCGAAAAGGGTGGTGGTGATGGGCAGAATCGAACTGCCGACCTACGGGTTATGAATCCGTCGCTCTAACCGTCTGAGCTACATCACCAACAGAGCGCGCGAATATAGCGGGTCTCTTCCGTGTGCGTCAATAGCTTCGTGCCACGAAGTGGCTTGTTGCAGAGGGCTTGCCGTCTGCCACAGTGCCCCGCTGCATGCGCCGCGGCGCCTCCGTCGGGCCGTTCGGACGTCTTGATTTATAAGGCTTTTGCATTGACATCGGCGGGGCGATCGGGGATCATCCGACGCCTGTTCCCTACCGTTCCGGATCTGTCCGGCTCGTCCTTGCGCCCGCATTCCCTCTCCGTACTGCTAGCCAGCGTGCTTGGCCTGGCGTCTTCGCTGGCCCTCGCCGGCTTGCCGCGGCTTTTTCCCGATGACGCGGCGAAGGCGAAGATGCAGTTCTCGCCCACCGGCGTCGTACAGGTCAAGGGCAAGGCGCTGCGCCTGAGCCCCGGTGCGCAGATCCGCGACACTGCCAATCGCATCGTGCTGCCCTCGCACATCCGCGGCGAATACACGGTGCGCATGCTGCTCGACAACGGCGGCCAGGTGCATCGGGTGTGGATCCTCACCCCGGAAGAGGCGGCGATGCCCGAGCCGAAGCGCTGATGGGTGCCGCGATGCCCGCCCCGCCGGCCGCAAGGCCCAGCCTGATTTCCCTTTCAAGATGAAAAAACTCTACATCCGCACCTTCGGGTGCCAGATGAACGAGTACGACTCCGACAAGATGGCGGACGTGCTCGGTGCCCACGAAGAACTGGTCAAGACCGACAACCCGGAAGAGGCCGACGTGATCCTCTTCAACACCTGCTCGGTGCGCGAGAAGGCGCAGGAGCGGGTGTTCCACGACCTCGGGCGGGTGCGCCTGCTCAAGCAGGCCAAGCCCGACCTCATCATCGGCGTCGGCGGCTGTGTGGCCAGCCAGGAAGGCGAGGCCATCGTCAAGCGCGCGCCCTATGTGGACGTGGTGTTCGGCCCGCAGACCCTGCACCGCCTGCCCAAGCTGATCGAGGCGCGCAAGCAGAGCGGGCGCTCGCAGGTCGATATCTCCTTCCCCGAGATCGAGAAGTTCGACGCCATGCCGCCAGCGCGCGTCGAGGGCGCGAGCGCCTTCGTGTCGATCATGGAAGGCTGCTCCAAGTACTGCACCTTCTGCGTCGTGCCCTACACCCGTGGTGACGAGGTGTCGCGCCCGCTCGAGGACGTGCTGGCCGAGATCGCCGGCCTGGCGGCGCAGGGGGTCAAGGAGGTGACCCTGCTGGGCCAGAACGTCAATGCCTGGCGCGGCGAGCTGGTGCGCGAGGACGGCGAGGAGGGCGACTTTGCCTTCCTGCTCGAGTGCGTGGCCGAGATCCCGGGCATCGAGCGCATCCGCTACACCACCTCGCATCCGCGCGAGATGACGCAGCGCCTGATCGACTGCTACGCCAAGATCCCCAAGCTCGTCTCGCAGCTGCACCTGCCGGTGCAGTCGGGCTCGGACCGCGTGCTGGCGGCGATGAAGCGCGGCTACTCGGTGCTGGAGTTCAAATCCATTGTGCGCAAGCTGCGCGCGGCGCGGCCGGATCTTTCCCTGACCTCGGACTTCATTGTCGGCTTCCCCGGCGAGACCGAGGACGACTTCGACAAGACCATGAAGCTGATCGAGGACATCGGCTTCGACGGCTCCTTCAGCTTCGTCTATAGCGCGCGCCCCGGCACGCCGGCGGCCGACCTCGAAGACCCGGTGCCGCAGGAGACCAAGCTCGCCTGGCTCGCCCGCCTGCAAAAGCGCATCGACGCGCAGTACCAGGCCAACAGCGAGGCCATGGTCGGCACGGTGCAGCGCATCCTGGTGGAAGGCACGGCGAAGAAGAACGCGGACGCCGAGATGATGGGCCGCAGCGACAACAACCGGGTGGTCAACTTCCCCGCGTCCTCGCCCAATCGCGACCGCCTGATCGGCCAGTTCATCGACGTGCGCATCACCGCAGCCCTGCCGCACAGCCTGCGCGGCGAGATCCTCACCCGGGAATCCTGAATGGCGAAAACCCTGGAAGTCTTCTTCGAGCCGGTGGACAACCCCCGGCTGGCCCGCCTGTGCGGCGTGCTCGACGAGAACCTGCGCCAGATCGAGAACGCCTTCGACATCACCGTCAGCCGCCGCGGCGAACATTTCACCCTCACCGGCCACCCGAGCCAGGTGCTGCGCGGCGAGATGGCGCTCAAGCACTTCTACGAGCGCGCCGACAGGGACTTGTCGCTCGACGACGTGCAGCTCGGCCTGATCGAGATCGGCAGCCGCGGCAACGCAGCGGGCGATGGCGCGCAGCCGGCGCCGGTGCTGCTGACGCGGCGCACCGAGCTGCACGGGCGCACGCCGCGCCAGGTCGAGTACCTGCGCAACATCCAGGAATACGACATCACCTTCGGCATCGGCCCGGCCGGTACCGGCAAGACCTACCTCGCGGTGGCGAGCGCGGTGGACGCCTTCGAGCGCGACCTGGTCGAGCGCATCATCCTCACCCGCCCGGCGGTCGAGGCCGGCGAGCGCCTGGGCTTCCTGCCCGGCGACCTCGCGCAGAAGGTCGACCCCTACCTGCGCCCGCTGTACGACGCGCTCTACGACCTGATGGGCTTCGATCGCGTGGGCAAGCTCTTCGAGCGCAGCCTGATCGAGGTTGCGCCGCTCGCCTTCATGCGCGGGCGTACGCTCAACAACGCCTTCATCATCCTCGACGAGGCGCAGAACACCACGCCCGAGCAGATGAAGATGTTCCTCACCCGCATCGGCTTTGGTGCCAAGGCGGTGGTCACCGGCGACCTCACCCAGGTCGATCTGGCGCGTGGCCAGCGCAGCGGCCTGCGCGAGGCGCGCACGGTGCTGGCGGAGGTGCGTGGCATCGCCTTCACCGAGTTCGGCAAGGAAGACGTGGTGCGTCATCCGCTTGTCGCACGCATCGTCGAAGCTTATGACGATGAAGCGGCGCGCGTCGAGCGCGCCAAGGCCGCCGCCCGGGCTCAACAACAGCAGGACAAGGACACGCAGGATGGCGAAGATGGCGAATAAGAAATCTTCAGACTCATCGACGCCGCGCATGCCGCGGGTGGTCGCGATCGCCGCCGATGGCAAGGCGACCAAGCTCAAGGCCGAACGCCTCGAGATCGATTTCGGCGACGGCCGCAAGCTGCTGCTGGCCTTTCCTGAGCGCGCCTGGGGCGACCTCGAGATCGAGGCCGACGCCGACGACGAGGCCGCCGTGCCGATGCTGTCGCTGCAGCCCGGCGCCTGCAATCTGCTGACCCTGCGGGTCGACGTGCATCACGACCTGGCCTTCGTCGACTCGCCCGATCTGCTAGGCCTGCCCGAAAGCGCGCATCCGCCAGTGCTCAAGCTCTCGGTGCAGAAGGCGGTGGAGGGCGAGGACAAGGCCAACGCGCCGAAGAAGAATCACATCCGACGCTGGGCGCAGGCCGCGCTGCAGCAGGACGCCGAGGTCACGGTGCGTCTGGTCGGTGCCGCCGAGGGCCGCGAACTCAACGACGAATACCGCAGCAAGGATTACGCCACCAACGTACTCACCTTCGTCTATGCCGGCGGCGAGGACCTGCCGGGGCGGGCGCAGACCGGCGCCGCAACGCTCAGCGGCGATCTGGTGCTGTGCGTGCCGGTGGTGGTGAAGGAGGCGGCCGAGCAGGGCAAGACGCTCGAGGCGCACTTCGCGCACCTCGTCGTGCATGGCATGCTGCATCTGCAGGGCTATGATCATGAGACCGAGGCCGATGCGGCCGAGATGGAGAAGCTCGAGACCGACATCCTGCGCGGCCTCGGCTATGCCGACCCCTACGCCTGATTGCAGACGGCGCGCTGGCGCCGTCGGCACGATCGGCCAACTGGTCTGAAGCGGAGATCCCGACCCCCCAAAATGGACAGTTCCCCTAAACCCTCATTACTCGAGCGACTTTCGGCCTTTCTCTCGCGCGAGCCGGAAGATCGCGATGAACTCCTCGCGCAACTGCATGCGGCTTTCGATCGCAACCTGATCGACGCCGATGCCCTCTCCATCATCGAAGGCGCCCTCGAGATGTCCGACATGCAGGTGCGCGACGTGATGGTGCCGCGCGCACAGATGGACTGCGTGCATCTGGACGATCCCATCGACGCGATCGTCAATTTCGCCATGGACACCGCACACTCGCGCTTCCCCGCCATCGGCGACGGCAAGGACGACGTCGCCGGCATCCTGCTCGCCAAGGACCTGCTGCGCTATTTCGCCGGGCGCGAGTTCGACCTGCGCGACATGCTGCGCCCGGCGGTCTTCGTGCCCGAATCCAAGCGCCTGAACGTGCTGCTGCGCGAGTTCCGCGTGTCGCGCAACCACATGGCGATCGTGGTCGACGAGTACGGCGGCGTCGCCGGCCTGGTCACGATCGAGGACGTGCTCGAGCAGATCGTCGGCGACATCGAGGACGAGTACGACTTCGACGAGGTCGGCGACAGCATCCGGCTCGACCACAGCGGCCGTTACCGCGTGAAGGCCACGACCGAGATCGAGGACTTCAACGAAGCCTTCGCCACCCATTTCAGCGACGAGGAATACGACACCGTTGGCGGCCTCGTCATCCGTCATTTCGGCCGCCTGCCCAAGCGCGGCGAGACGGTCGAACTCGAGGGGGTGAGGATCCAGGTGCTGCGCGCCGACAGCCGCCGGGTCTACACCCTGGTGGTCGAACGCCTGCCGCAGCCCGAGCCTGCCGCCGAGTGATGCGCCGGCGCGTGCTTGCCGCGCTGCTCGCGGGCGGCGCGTCGGTGTTTGCCTTCGCGCCCTTCGGGCTGTTTCCGCTTGCCTTCCTCAGCCTGGCCGTGCTGGCCTGGCTGCTCGGCGGCGCCACGCGCTGGCGCGAAGGCTTGGCGCTCGGCTTCGCCTGGGGTTTCGGCGCCTTCGCGGCCGGCGTGTCGTGGCTGTACGTCGCGCTCGAGCGCTACGGCGGCATGCCGATGGCGCTGGCGGCGCTGGCGATTGCCCTGTTCTGCGCCTATCTGGCGCTGTATCCGGCGCTGGCGGGCGCGCTGTTCGTGGCGCTGCGCCGGCGCCTGAGGCTGCAGCCGGCGCAGGGCGTGCGTGCGGCGATGCTGTTCGCGGCCTTGTGGCTGCTGTCGGAATGGCTGCGCGGCGTGCTGTTCACCGGTTTCCCCTGGCTGGCGATCGGCTATTCGCAGACGCCGCCGAGCCCGCTCGGCGGCTGGCTGGCGGTGGTCGGCGTGTATGGCGTGGGCGGGCTCACCGCCTTCCTGGCCGCGCTCGCCGTCATGGCGGACTGGCGCGCCCGCGCCTGGCCGGCGGCCTTGGCAGCCTTGCTGGTCCTGGCTCCGGGTGGCGCGCTGCTCGGGCGCGCGTGGACGGCGCCGGTCGGTGCGCCGGTGTCGGTCGCGCTGGTGCAGACCAATTTCGAGCAAAGCCTGAAGTGGGATCCGGACCATTTCGCCAGCGTGCTGCAGGCCAATCTCGACCTGGTGCGCGGGCAGTTCCTGCAGCCGGATCCGCCCGCGATCGTGGTGTTGCCCGAGACGACGCTGCCGACCTTGCTCGACCGCCTGCCCGAGGGCTATCTGGACTGGCTCGCGCAGCTCGCGCGCGAGGCCGGCGGCGACCTCGTGCTCGGCGTCTTCCGCCGCGACGAGCAGGGCCACATCTACAACGCCGCGCTGAGCCTGGGCCGCGCGCCGGTGCAGCATTACGCCAAGCAGCATCTCGTGCCCTTCGGCGAGTACTCGCCGCCGCTGTTCGGCTGGTTCTACCGCCTGGTCGATATCCCGATGTCGGACCAGACCCGCGGTGCGCCCGACCAGGCACCGATGCGCTTCGGCGACCAGCGGGTGGCGCTCAACATCTGCTACGAGGACTTGTTCGGCGCCGAGCTGATCCGTGCGTTGCCCGAGGCCACGCTGCTGCTCAACATCTCCAACCTCGCCTGGTACGGCGACTCGCTCGCCCAGCCCCAGCACCTGCAGATCGCGCGTGTGCGGGCGCTGGAGACCGGGCGGCCGATGCTGCGCTCGACCAACACCGGCATGACCGCTCTGGTGCAGCCGGACGGGCGCGTGGCCGGGGTGCTGCCCGAGTTCGAGCGCGGTGCGCTGCGGGTCGAGGTGCAGGGCTACCACGGCCTCACCCCGTACGCGCGCTGGGGCGACTTGTTCGCGATCGGGGCGGCGATGCTGGTCGTGGCGGCGGGCTTCGCGGCAGGCTGCGGATTCCGCCGCGCGCGCGCCTGACGCCCCTGTGCACCCCGAAGCCCGTTAAAATCACGGCTTTTGCGTGCGCTGCGCAGCCCGGAGGCTGCCCGAGACCATGACCACCGAATCCAGACTCGTGAAACCGACCTTCCAGCAAGTCATCCTCACCCTCCAGCAGTTCTGGGGCGAGCGCGGCTGCGTGCTGCTGCAGCCCTACGACCTCGAGGTCGGCGCCGGCACCAGCCACACCCACACCTTCCTGCGCGCGATCGGCCCCGAACCCTGGAACGCCGCCTACGTGCAGCCCTCGCGCCGCCCCAAGGACGGCCGCTACGGCGAGAACCCCAACCGCATGCAGCATTACTACCAGTTCCAGGTGGTGATGAAGCCCTCCCCGCCCGACCTGCAGGAGCTCTATCTCGACAGCCTGCGCGCGCTCGGCATCGACCCGATGGTGCACGACATCCGCTTCGTCGAGGACGACTGGGAGAACCCCACCCTCGGCGCCTGGGGCCTGGGCTGGGAAGTGTGGCTGGACGGCATGGAAGTCACCCAGTTCACCTACTTCCAGCAGGTCGGCGGCCTCGACTGCAAGCCGGTGCTGGGCGAGCTGACCTACGGCATCGAGCGCCTGGCGATGTACCTGCAGGGCGTGGAGAACGTGTATGACCTGGTGTGGGCGGTCACCGCCGACGGGCGCAAGGTGACCTACGGCGACGTCTACCACCAGAACGAGGTCGAGCAGTCGGCGTTTAACTTCGAGCACAGCAACGTCGACTTCCTGTTCTCGCTGTTCAACAACTACGAGTCCGAGGCCAAGCGGGTGATGGAGGTCGGCCTCGCGCTGCCGGCCTACGAGATGGTGCTCAAGGCCGCGCACACCTTCAACCTGCTCGACGCCCGCGGCGCCATCTCGGTGACCGAGCGCGCCGCCTACATCGGCCGCATCCGCAATCTGTCGCGCGCGGTCGCCCAGGCTTATTTCGAATCCCGCGAAGCCCTCGGCTTCCCGATGCTGAATGCTGAAAAGGAGGCCGCGTGATGACCAGCGCGACCCTGCTCGTTGAACTGCTCACCGAAGAACTGCCGCCCAAGGCCTTGCCGCGCCTGGGCGAGACCTTCGCCACGAAGATTGCCGAGGGCCTGAAGGCCAAAGGGCTGGCGCCTTCTGATGCCGCCTTCCGTACTTTTGCCAGCCCGCGCCGGCTGGCGGTGACGGTGGCGCAGGTGGCTGCTGAAGCCGCCGCCAGGGAGGTCACCGAGAAGCTGATGCCGGTGTCCGTGGCGATCGACGCCGAGGGCAAGCCGACCCCGGCGCTGCTGAAGAAGATGGAAGCGAAAGGTATCTCAGTTGATGCCGTCGCCGGCTTCGAGCGCCGCATGGACGGCAAGGCAGAGGCGCTGTTCCACACCGCCATGGTGCCGGGCGCGAAGCTCGCCGACGTGCTGTCGGGCATCGTGCAGGACGCGGTCAAGGCCTTGCCCATCCCCAAGGTCATGCGCTGGGGCGATGGCGACGCCACCTTCGTGCGCCCGGTGCACAAGCTCACCCTGCTGCACGGCGCCGACGTGGTGCCGGGCCGCGTGCTCGACCTGGAGGCCGGCCGCAGGACGCGCGGCCACCGCTTCATGAGCCGTGGCGACATCGACATTGCCACCGCCGACGCCTACGAGCCGACCCTGCTTGCCGAAGGCAAGGTCATCCCCAGCTTCGCCGAGCGCCGCGCCGACATCGAGCGCCAGCTGCTCGCCGAGGCGGCGAAGCAGGGCGCATTGCTGAATGAATACGACGACCTGCTCGACGAGGTTGCCGCACTGGTCGAGCACCCGACGGTGTACGTGGGCGAGTTCGAGGCCGAGTTCCTCGCCGTGCCGCAGGAATGCCTGATCCTGACCATGCGCGCCAACCAGAAGTATTTCCCGCTCTTCGATGGCGCCGGCAAGCTGCTCAACCGCTTCCTGATCGTCTCCAACATGCGGGTGGCGGACCCGAGCAACATCATCGCCGGCAACGCCCGCGTGGTGCGCCCGCGCCTGTCGGACGCGCGCTTCTTCTTCGAGCAGGACAAGAAGCAGACCCTCGAGGCGCGCCTGCCGCGCCTCGCGCCGGTGGTCTATCACAACAAGCTCGGCAGCCAGCTCGAGCGCGTCGAGCGCCTCGAAGCGCTGGCCGGCGCGATCGCCGCGCAGCTGCATGGCGATGTCGCCGCTGCCGGGCGTGCCGCGCGCCTGGCCAAGGCCGACCTCGTCACCGACATGGTGGGCGAGTTCCCCGAGCTGCAGGGCATCATGGGCCGCTACTACGCGCTCGCCGACGGCGAAGGCGAGGTGGTGGCCGACGCCATCCAGGCCCACTACCAGCCGCGCTTTGCCGGTGACGCGCTGCCTGCCGGCAACGTCGCCGCCGCGGTGGCGCTGGCCGACAAGCTCGACGCCCTGGTCGGCTTCTTCGGCATCGGCATGGTGCCGACCGGCGACAAGGACCCGTTCGCGCTGCGCCGTGCCGCGCTCGGCGTGCTGCGCATCCTGATGGAGGTGCCGCTGCCGCTCGAGCTGCCCAAGCTGATCGACACCGCCGCCGCCGGCTTCAAGCCCGGCCTGCTCAGCGCCGAGGGATTCGCCGCGCAGCTGCAGGACTTCATGCTCGAGCGCCTGAAGAACCTGCTCCGCGAGGGTGGCCGCGACGGCGCGGTGATCGACGCCGTACTGGCCTTGAAGCCCGTGCGCATCGACCTGGTGCCGGCCAAACTCGGCGCGGTCGAGGCCTTCCGTGCGCTGCCCGAGGCCGAGGCCCTGGCCGCCGCCAACAAGCGCATCGTCAACATCCTGAAGAAGGCCGACGGCACGCCGGGCGAGCCCGATATCGCGCTGCTGCAGGAGGCGGCCGAGAAGGCGCTGTTCCATCAGGTGCTCGAGGTCGCGCCGCTGGTGCGCTCGCACGTCGCCAACGAGGACTACACCGACGCGCTGTGCGCGCTCGCCGGCCTGCGCGCGGCGGTGGACCAGTTCTTCGAGGACGTCATGGTGATGGCGGAGGAGCCGCTGACGCGCCAGAACCGCATCGCGCTGCTGGCCCAGCTCGCCGGCTTGATGAACCAGGTGGCGGACATCTCGCGCCTGTCGGCCTGACCCGCCCGCGCGCCGTCCCGCGACGGCGCGTGCGGCAAACCACCCGGGGTGAACGACCATGCCGATGAAGCTCATCATTCTCGACCGCGACGGCGTCATCAACGCCGACTCGGAGCAGTTCATCAAGTCGCCCGATGAATGGCGGCCGATTCCGGGCTCGCTCGAGGCCATCGCCCGCCTCAACCAGTGGGGCTGGCGGGTGGTGGTGGCCTCCAACCAGTCCGGCATTGGCCGCGGGCTGTTCGGCATGGACACGCTCAACGCGATCAACGAGCGCATGGTGAAGAGCCTGGCGCAGGTCGGCGGCCGGCTCGACGCCATCTTCTTCTGTCCGCATGCGTCCGATTCGACCTGCGACTGCCGCAAGCCCGGGCCCGGCCTGTTCCTGCAGATTGGCGAGCGCTTCAACGTGGACCTGGCCAACGTGCCCTGCGTCGGCGACAGCCTGCGCGACCTGCAGGCCGCCGTCGCCGCCGGTGCCCAGCCCTACCTCGTGCTCACCGGCAAGGGCCAGTCTACGCACGAGAGCCCGGAGCTGCCGCCGGCGACCCGGGTGTTTCCCGACCTCGATGCGGTGGCCGCGTCCCTGACCGCCTGAGCGTGCGCATGCGCCGACCCGCCTGGCGGGCCAGCGTCGGTGCCGCGCGCATCGCCCCAAATTTCTGCAGAGTCCTGCCGTGCATCTGATCCGCTCCTTCCTGTTCGCCATCCTGCTGACGCTGATCACCGTGCCCTACGCGATCTTCGCCACGCTGATCTTCTGGCTGCCGCCGATGACCCGCCATCGCCTGATCACCTCCTGGGTGCCGGTGATGATGTGGGTCATCCGCCACGTGCTCGGCATCCGCTACCGCGTGATCGGGGCGGAGAACATGCCCACGGTGCCGTCGGTGATCCTGGCCAAGCATCAGTCGGCGTGGGAAACCATTGCGCTGCAGCAGATCTTTCCGCCGCTGTGCTACGTGCTCAAGCGCGAGCTGCTGCGCGTGCCCTTCTTCGGCTGGGGGCTGGCCAGCATCCCCGGCATCGCGATCGACCGCGCGGCGGGCAAGGACGCCTTGTCGCAAGTCGTCGAGCAGGGCCGCCAGCGCCTCAAGGAAGGGCTGTGGGTCGCCGTCTTCCCCGAGGGCACGCGGGTGGCGCCCGGCACCGTGCGGCGCTACAAGCCGGGTGGCGCGATCCTCGCCAAGCGTGCCGGCGTGCCGGTGGTGCCGGTGGCGCACAACGCGGGCGAGTTCTGGCGGCGCAACGCCTTCATCAAGCGCCCGGGCGAGATCATCGTCAGCATCGGGCCGGCGATCGACGTCAAGGGGGTGAAGGCCGAAGAGATCAACCTGCGCGCCGAAGCCTGGATCGAGGGCGAGATGCGCCGCCTGTTCCCGCACCACTATGCCGGTGAGGCGGCGGCCGGCAGCCCGGCGCAGGGCGCCGACGCGCGCGACGGCGAGGCCGGCTGAGGCCTGTTCCTTACCGTGTCTGCCGCGCGTGCCGGACATGGACGGCGGCGACGGCGCTCGCTACATTGAAAGCCCCAACTCCAAGGAGGCTGACATGAGCGACAAACTGCCCGCACTGACGGAAGGCGAAATCCGCCAGCGGCTCGAGCGCGAGTTGCCGCACTGGTACCTTGAAAACGGCTGGATCCGCCGCAAGTACCGCACCGAAGGCTGGAAGGGCACGCTGATGGTGGTCAACACCGTGGGGCATCTGGCCGAGGCCGCCTGGCATCACCCGGACCTCGCCGTGTCCTATGCCTTCGTGATCGTCAAGTTGTGCACCCACTCCTCGAAGGGCGTCACCGAGCGTGATTTCGCGCTGGCAAGGAAGATCGAGGACGTGATCCAGTGGCAGCCGGGGCGCGAGGGCGGCGTGCTCGAGGGCACGCCGAACGAGGATCAGCGCTTTCGCTACATCAAGTACGACTGATCTCCCGGCGCCCGGTAAACGCAGAACGGCCCCTCATCGAGGGGCCGTTCCGGTACTGCAGACCTCAGCAGGCGAACCTGCGTGGGGTATTAGGCAGCCTTCTTGGAGGCGGTCTTGGCGGTGGTGCTCACGGCCTTGACGGTGGCGTTGGTCGCGGCGGCCACGTTGGCTTCGGCGATCTCGGCGACCTGCTTGGCAGCCTTGCTCATGCTGTCGTAGGCGCTGTTGGCGGCGGCGATGGCCGACTTGACGGCAGCGACGGCGACGTCCGAACCGGCGGGAGCCGACTTGGCAGCCTTGTCCAGCGCGGAAGCCACGCCCTTGTTCAGCTCGGCGACCTGGCTTTCGAAGACCTTGGACATTTCTTCCTGGCTCTGCGAGCTGATCTCGTAGACGCTACGGGCGTAGGCGACGGCCTTCTCGACGATCGGCTGGGCCAGCGAAGCTTGCAGGTTCACCAGCTCCTGCACGTCCTTGGCAGCCAGCAGGGCCTTGGTGTTGGCCACGCCGTCTTCGAGGATCGAACGGGCTGTGTTCAGGTTCAGGGCGGCCAGGCGCTCGGCGCTGGCGAAGGCGGTGTTGGCCAGGGTCAGCATGGTTTCGATGTTGGCCTTGTTGGCGGCGGCGAATTGCTCGGGGGCGACGAAGTTGCTCATTTGGATCTCCTTGGTGAAAGCCGGGGTTGCATGCACATCGTGGTTTCATGCCACATGTTGCGTTGCAGCATGGTGCGGATTATACGGGCCCGGAATGGGGTGTCAAGCGAAATCTTGTGCATCGCACAATCGAGATTCGATTGTCTGATTCAATCATTCGTGACGGCGCTCGCAGCGCATTCCGGGACGTATCCACCGTGCCATGCAGGGCTGTGGGTCAGCGCAGCATGCAGTCATCCTGTTGCAGGAAGATGACCGCAGCCCCGGCAGGAGATTCCGCGCGATCAGTCGTGTCTGAAGTTGGCCTTGCGCTTCTCGACGAAGGCGGCCATGCCTTCCTTCTGGTCGTTGAGCGCGAAGGCGGCGTGGAACACACGGCGCTCGAACAGCAGGCCCTCGTTGAGGCTACTCTCGAAGGCGCGGTTGATCGACTCCTTGATCATCATGATCACCGGCAGCGAGTAGCTGGCGATGGTTTCCGCGGTGGCGAGCGCGTCCTCGAGCAGCTTGTCGGCCGGGACCACGCGCGCGACCAGGCCGGCGCGTTCGGCTTCGGTGGCATCCATCATGCGGCCGGTCAGGCACAGCTCCATCGCCTTGGACTTGCCCACCGCGCGCGGCAGGCGCTGCGTGCCGCCGGCGCCGGGCAGGGTGCCGAGCTTGACCTCGGGCTGGCCGAACTTCGCGGTATCGGCGGCGATGATGATGTCGCACATCATCGCCAGCTCGCTGCCGCCGCCAAGGGCGAAGCCGGCCACCGCGGCGATCACCGGCTTGCGGCAGGTCTTCACGCGCTCCCAGTTGCGCGTGATGTACTCGCTCTTGTAGGCGTCCATGTACGAGAAGCTTGCCATCGCGCCGATGTCGGCGCCGGCAGCGAAGGCCTTCTCCGAGCCGGTGATGACGATCGCGCCGATGCCCGCGTCGGACTCGAAGTCGTTCAGCGCCGCGGTGATCTCGTTCACCACCTGGTCGTTGAGCGCATTGAGGGCCTTGGGCCGGTTCAGCGTGATGAGACCGACGCGGCCGCGTTTCTCGGCAATGATCATTTCGAAGCTCATGGTTTCTCCTCGTGTGGGTGTGCTGCCCCGCGCGGGATGGCGCGCGGCGGTGTCTACTGGCCTTCGGACTTGGGCTGAATCACCGCGCGCACGCGGCTGGGCGCGGTGCCGGGCTGGCTGCCCGGGGCGTTGGTGACCAGGTAGTTCTCGGTGAGGGCGTCGTATTCGATGTAGTGGCCGCTGACCTGATCGCCGCCGCTGGTGACGCGGGCGCGGTTGAAGAGGCGCGCCTTCTCGCTGCGGCTGTCGTACTCGATGCGCTCGGCCTCGCCCTCGATGTACTGGTCGGTGGTGCCGTCGCGGCGCTGGCGGAAGGTGGCGAGGCGGTTGCCGGAGGCGGTGGCGACGCCGTTCTGGAAGCCGGCCGCATCCTGGGTGACGACCAGCTTGTCGCCGCGGATCATCAGCGTGCCCTGGGTGAGGATGACACTGCCTTCGAACACATGGACCTTGTTGCGATCGTCCACGGTGAGGCGGTCGGCCTCGATGTTGACCGGCTGGTCGCGATCGGCGCGCTCGGCCAGCGCGGGCAGCGACAGGCTCGTCAGCACGAGCAGCGCGCCGGCGAGGAGGCGGCGGCCGAAGGGGGCGCGGGGGACGCGGGCGAAGGGCAGCGTGGGGTGCGAGCGTTTCATGACGGTGATCCTTGGCGGCGGGGCATGAAGGTGCGCACCTCGCCGCTCAGTTCGAGCGTGCCGAACAGGTTGTCGGCGCGCATGCCGAGCGCGGTGGCCCGGCTGGCGCCGCGCACCAGCACCACCGGCGAGTCGGTCTCGGCGCGGTGGGCGTCGGGCCACACGGTGAGCGTCTCGGAGTCGAGCGCGAGCGGCAGATCGTCGCCCGCGCCAGGCCGGCGCACCTTGACCTCGCCGGCAAGGTCGACGCGTTCGCCGCCGGGCGACACGTCCGCGCGCGCGGCAGTGATCCGCGTCTCGCGCTGTTCGTCCTGCATGCGCAGCTGCGGCTGGTGCAGGCGGGTGATGTCGCCCGCGGGAAAGTGCTCGAGGCGATCGGCGATCAGCTCGTAACGCTGGCGGCCGTCCTCGCCGAAGCCGACGACGCGGGTGTGCTCGGCAACGAAGTCCGGCCCGGTCTGTTCGCCGACGAAAGCCGGCTCCTCGATGCGCGTGATGCGCTCGAGCCAGACCGAGGCCCCTGCCAGCGCGGCGAGCGCAAGGACCGGGAAGAGGCGCCAGGCGTCGATCAATCAGATCACCTTGGCACGCATGAGGTCGTGGGTGGTCAGCGCGCCGGCGAGCTGGCCGGCTGCGTCGACCACCAGCAACTGGCTGATGCGCATGCGCTCCATGATCTCGGCGGCCTCGACGGCCAGCGCCTGCGGCCCGATCGAGCGCGGGTTGCGCGTCATCACCTCGGTCACGCGCGCGCTGCGGACGTCGCAGCCCTTCTCGAGTGCGCGGCGCAGGTCGCCGTCGGTGAAGATGCCCTGCGGCCGGCCGTGCTCGTCCACGATCGCCGTCATGCCCATGCCGCCCGCGGTCATCGCCAGCAGGGCGCTGCTGAGCAGGGCGTCGGGCCGTACCCGCGGCACGGCGTCGGCCGCGCGCATGACGTCGCCGACATGGGTGAGCAGGCGGCGGCCGAGCGCCCCACCCGGGTGCGAGCGGGCGAAATCGTCGGCCGCGAAGCCACGCGCATCGAGCAGCGCGACGGCGAGGGCGTCACCCAGCGCGAGCGCCGCGGTGGTGCTGGCGGTGGGGGCGAGGTTGAGCGGGCAGGCTTCTTCGGCGACCGCGGCTTCGAGGTGCGCGTCCGACTCGCGCGCAAGGGGCGACTCGGGGCGGCCGGTGATCGAGATCAGGCGCGCGCCCTGGCGCTTGACCAGGGGGACGATGGTGAGCACCTCCTCGCTGGTGCCGGAGTTCGACAGCGCGATGACGACGTCTTCGGGGGTGATCATCCCCAGGTCGCCATGCGCGGCCTCGGCCGCGTGCACGAAATAGGCCGGTGTACCGGTGCTCGCCAGGGTGGCGGCGAGCTTGCGCGCGATATGGCCCGACTTGCCGATGCCGGTGACGATGACCCGGCCACGACGCCTGAGGATGATGTCGACGGCGTGTTCGAATTCAGCGCCGAGGCGATCGGCGAGTGCGGCCACGGCCTGGGCTTCGATGCGCAGGACGTTGCGCGCGAGGGCGACGGCGCGGCTGTCGGCAGGTTCGGGAGTTGGGTCCATGCGGTCCATGCATATAACGGGCACAAAGGGTGGCGCGATGCCCCTGATATGGCGCGCGGCGCCGGCTGCAGCGGCGCAATTGTATAACAAGCGCCGGCGTGCCGCCCGCGCCGCCCGCGCCGCCCCGCACCGCGATGCTAGAGGCTCGCACACACCGTGTGGCTGGCGGCCTCGTCGAGCGGATTGCCCGCCGACACCGCCACCAGGCCGTTGCCGCCGAGGGTGCCGGCGCGCAGCGAGCCGGTGGCGGGGTTGCCGTCGTCGAGCGCGATGTCGAGCTGGCGCACGAGCTTGCCGGGGATGGCGCCCGAGCACACCACCAGGCTGCCGGGGACCTGGAGCACGCTGCCGCCGCGCTGCACGCCGAGCCGTCCGCCGACCGCATTGCGCGGCAGGAAGGCCGCGTCGTCGGGGTCGGTGCTGCCGCTGGCGAGGTTTGCCAGGCGCAGATGCTGCCAGAAGCGCACGCTCTCGCTGCCCTGCTCATCGTCCCAGCCACCATCGATGAGGCCATTGCCATTGCCCGCCGTGGTGCATTGTGCGCCGCCGCTGCAAAGGTGCAGGCGGGCATTGCGGTCGTCGCCGGGCAGGGCGCGGAATTTGTCCTGATAGGCATGGACCATGGCGGGGATGCTGCGGAAATCCTGCGCGAGGTTCTTTACCTTGGCGCTGTCGATCAGTTCCTGCCCCTTCATGACGCCGCCGAGCAGCAGGCCGACGATCAACAGCACGACGGCAATCTCGACGAGGGTGAATCCGGACTGTGCGTTCTTCATTGCGTGCTCTCCTTCTTCCGGGTGGTGGGTGAAACGGGTTGGCAGCGGGCTCGCGCAGGCAGGCTCACAGGCCGCCGCCCTGGGCGAGGCGGGCGATCAGCAGCGGCCGGCCGATCCAGAGCAGCAGGTCGTCGAAGTCGGGGGTCGGTACCCCGGCCTGGTACTCCGCGCCGCTGGCGGCATAGCTGGCGTTGAGCCCATCGGGGCGGCGGTTGGGGCCGGTCGAGTAGATGATCGCGACCGCCTGCGAGTCGGTGGTGGTGATGCGGCTGCCGTCGTGGGAGCGGATCTGCAGGTTGGCCGCGGGCGCGGTGGCGGCGGTGATCGGCCCGGCGGCAAAGGGCGGGTCGACGCGATAGCGCCAATGGCCGGCCCAGTCGTCGGCGGCGCTGGTGCGCGGGTTTCCCCAGGCATCGGTGGCGGGCATGGCGAGGCTGCGCCAGGGCAGGCGGCCTTCGCTGGCGAAGCTGCAAGGCGGCGCGTCCTCGAGGCCATACAGCGGGCTCGTCGGGTCGGCCTCGCTGCTCGGGCAGGGCAGCCGGCCGTGGATCAGCGCGAAGCCGATGAGCGCGTGCTGGATGTCGTGCAGGCGATCGAGGCTGAGCTGGCGATCGCGGGCCTCGATGCGGCTGCCCAGCGGCACCAGCAGCGCGCTGCCGAGCAGGGCCAGGATGACGAGCACCATGGCCAGCTCGACGAGGGTGAAGCCGCGGCTGTGCGCCCCCAGGGACGCCGGCAGAGGGCTGGCTGTGGCGTGGCGGCGCGGCGCGCGCGGAGACGGTGTGGACAGAAGCGGTGCGGACAGGCGTGTCATGGCAGGCAGCGGACGACGTCGGCGGTGGCGGGCTGGTGGGGGTCGGCGACGCGAAAGCGCGCTGCGCCGCTGAAATGCGGGATGCCCTGTGACAGATGGCGGGCGTTGTCGCCCTCGAAGTACTGGGCGGGGTCGGCACGCTGCTGTGGCGTGATGCGCTGCTGCTGACCGACGCCGCTGCGGAGGCGTTCGCCCCCGAACAGGAGCACGCCGCGACAGGCCAGCGTCGCCGAGGGCGGATCCAGCTCGGCATCGATGCAGGCGCTGCCGTCGGTGCACACGGCGAAGCGGAACTGGTCGCGCCAGCGCTCGAGGCGAAGGCGATCCGGTGCCGGCAGCCCGAGCGCGGCGCCCGCGGGCAGCAGGCCGATGCGCAGGAGGCCGGCGCTGCCCTCGCTGTGGGCGGCGATGAAGTCGGCGTCGTCGAGACGGCTGGCGAGCGCATCGGCCGCGGTGGTGATCAGGGCGTCCACCTGGTCTGGGTGGTCGGCACGGCGGCGCAGGGCATCGAAGAGGTCGTCGATGCCGATCCAGGCGATGAGATCGTTGCGCCGCCCTTGCGCGCCGTCCGGCTGCTCGCCCGCGGCGACCGTGAGCGTGCCGCTGACGGTCGCCGGATAGTCGCCCTCGAGATAACTCGAGAGATCGGCGGCGGCCGACGCGCTGCCGCTGCATGCCCTGCCGGGCGCCGACGGGCGGAGCTGGCCGGGCAGGGGTGGCCCGGGCGCGAACACCACGGCGACGGCAAGGCGGTCGGGCGCGGCGGCGGCCAGCATGCGTCCGTCGGCCGCCTGCAGGGCGAACTGGCCCGCATTGTCCCAGTTCAGCAGCAAGGGCTTGGGGTTGTGCTTGATGCTGCCGGCGACGGCGTACCACAGGCACTCGCCCCAGCCGTCGCGCAGGTCGGCCAGGCCGAGGGTGCGCCAGGGCAGGCGGCCGAGGGCGCCGAGATCGCGCGCGCCGCAGGCGCCGATCGGTGTCGAGCCGCTGTTGCCGCTGTCCGGACAGGGAAGAAAACCGTAGCCCTCGCCCGGGTGGCGCTCGTCGTAGCTGATCGCATAGCCGATCAGCGCATCGCGCGCCTGCGCCAGCGCCGCCACGCTGCGCGCATGGGCCACTGCGTTGCTGCGCATGCGCAGTTCGCCGCCACCGAGCAGGCTTGCGGCAGCCAGCAGCAGGGCAAGCAGCAAGGCCGCGATCAGGGCCTGGCCGCGTACGCGCATCGGCGCGCCGAGCGCCCGTTTCATCGCGGGGTCCCGGCCGTGTCGGGGGCTGCCAGTGGGGGCCAGTGGTCGCCCACGCGCAGACGCGTGCGGCCGGCGTCGCGTGGCGACAGGCTCAGCGCAGGGTCGGGCGCCAGGCGCAGGCCGGCGCTGGCAGGGTCGGTGAGCTGGCCGTCGACCCACAAGAACACGCGGCCGTCGGGCCGGCGCAGGATACCGTCGATGCGACGGGGAAGGGGGGCGGAATCTTCCGCCGCGAGGTCCGTGGGTGGCGGGGGCGGTAGGGTCGGTTCTTCCTCCGGACTGGGCGCCGCGACGGCGGCGTCCTCTGCGTCGGGCGCCTGCGCGTGGGCCTGGGTGCCGATGTCGTCCTCGCTCCTTGCCTGCAGCGCGCGCAGCCGCGCCGCTGCGGCTTCGGCCGCCGCCGCGTGGGCGGCCTGCGCGGCTGACTGCTGCCAGTACCAGCCGCCGATCGCAACGGCGCTGACGAGGATCGCCCCCAGCGCCAGCAGTGGGCGCCGCGCGGCTCGTGCCGCTGCGTCCGTGCCGCGGCCCGCGGGCCAGCCCAGGTGCGCGGGGGCGCGACACAGCGCAGGGAGCAGCAGGGCGCTGAGTCCTTCGCCGGTGATGGCGGCGCCGCTTTCGTCGCGCAGCGCGAGCGCGCCGAGCCGTGCCGGATCGATGGCGACGGGCGCGGCTTCGTCCGTTCCCTCGCGACCCCCCTCGCCACCCCCGTTCGCGTCGCGGTCGTCCTGCCTTGTCGGCGCAGTGGCTGTGGCGAGCAGCAGCACGCCGGGCGTCTCGTCCGCCGCGATGCGGCGCTGGGCGCGCAGGTAATCGCGCGTGCGGGCGAGTTCGTGCTGCCAGCCTTGCAGTGCGGCGCCTTCGGCTTCGGCTGGCAGGCACGCACCTTCGACAAGGCGCGAGAACAGCAAGGATCTTCCCCCCAGCAGGCTGATGCGCAGGCCGCTGCGGCTGGCGCCGAGCACGAAGGTGCTGCGCGACGGCCCGGCCTGGCGGAGCGCGGCATGGCGGGTCACGCAGGGGGCGACGACGTGGGCGAGCAGGTGTGACGCCGGCACCACGCGGTCGACCCGGTGGCCCGCGCCGGTCACGGCCTGCAGCCAGGGCTCGACCAGCGCGGGGCGGTTCAGGCCCGACAACAGGAAGCGCTCGAAGCGCCGGCCGGCCTCCTGGGCGGCGTCGCCGAGCGCGGTGGCGAGCGCGAACTCGGGGCGGGCGAACCAGCTGCTCAGCCTGCGCGCGATCAGGGCGCGCCGGTCTGCGCCGCGCACGCGCGGCAGGTCCTCGATCTCGAAGGCTTCATCTGCGAAGTCGACCAGCACGCGACAGTGCGCAGCCCGCGGCCGGTCCGACAGCCAGGTGGCCAAGGCGGCGTGCTCGCCGGCGCCGAAGCGGGCCACCCGGGCAAGGCTCCGGTCATGCATTTGCCATGCGTCGAGACCGTGCGCGTCGAGCCTGAGGAGCAGGGGGTTGCGCGTCATGCTTCAGACCGGAAGGCGGGTGATGAGGTCGTAGATCGGGCCCAGCACCGCGCTCGCGATCCATAGCAGCAGGCCGCCCATGAGCAGGGTGATGACCGGCTCGGCCGCGGTCTGCAGGCGGGCGATGCCCTCGGCGACGTCGCGCTGGTAGAGGCTGGCGACCTTGGTCAGCGCGTTGTCGAGGGCGCCGGTCTGTTCGCCGAGGCCGAGCATGCGGGTGACGAGCGCGGGGAACACGCCGGCGCTCTCGAACGCCGCCGAGATCGGCCGACCCTGCTCGATGCTGCGGCGCGCATGGCGCAGGCCTTCGCGCAGGGCGAGGTTGCCGGTGGCGTCCTCGCTCGCGCGCAGGGCGTCGATGACGTTGATGCCGGCGGCGTAGAGGGTGGCGAACAGCGCAGCGAAGCGGGCCAGCGCGAGCTTGCGCAGGAGGCTGCCCACCAGCGGCAGGGCGAGCTTGAGGCCATCGGCGCGCACGCGCAGGGCTTCCGAGCGCGCCAGCGCCTGCACGGTGATCGCCAGTGCCGCGGCCATCCCCAGCAGCAGGGCCCAGCCCCAGTCGCGCAGCGCGTTCGACAGGCCGACCAGCAGGCGGGTCTGCAGCGGCAGGCTCTGGCCGCTGCTGCGCAGCAGCTTCTCGAGCTCGGGGACGACCTGGGTGAGCGCGACGATGACCGCCAGCAACAGCACGGCGCCGACGATGCTGGGGTAGATCGCGAGGCGGCGGGCGTGGCCGGCGAGTTCTTCCTCGCGGCTCAGCGCCGTGCCGATGTCGCGCACGGCTTGTGGCAGGTGGCCGGCCTGTTCCCCGGCGCGCAGCAGGCTGACGGCCACCGGCGAGAAGGCGGCGGGCTGGCGGGCGGCGGCGTCCGACAGCGGCCGGCCCTGCTCGATGTCGGCGAGCAGGGCGGCGACCACACGCTGCATGCGCAGGTCCTGACTGGCGTCACGCAGCGCGGCGAGGCTTTCGAAGGGCGGCACGCCGGCGGCGAGCAATTGCTCGAGGTGGAAGCAGAACGGGATCAGCTCGCGCCGCGGCACGCGGCGGCGGCCGAGCAGACGCGGGCGGCAGGCCTCGCCATGGATGAGCAGCAGGCCGTGGGCGCGCAGGCGGTGCTCGAGATCATCCAGGTCGATGGCTTCGAGCTGGCCGCGTCGGCGGCGGCCCTCGGCGTCGACGGCGCGGTAGCGGTGCAGCTTCATTCCGGACGGTCCGCACCGGCAGGGGATGCGATCAGCGACGAGAGGTCGACGACGCGGCCGAGTTCGCTCAGCGAGGTGCTGCCGTCGAGCACGTGGCGCAGGCCGTCCTCGGCCAGGCTGCGGTGGCCGCCGGCACGAGCGGCGGCACGCAGCTCGCCGGGGCTGGCGCGGCGGGCGATGAGCTCGTCGAGGGCGGCGTCCACATGCAGGACCTCCATGATGGCGCGCCGTCCGCGATAGCCGCCGAAGTCGCACGCGGGGCAGCCGGTGGCGTGGTACAGCACCGGCGGTGGGGCAGCGGGCGCGAGGCCGAGCAGGGCGCATTCGGCGGCGGTGGCGGTAGCCGGCGCGCGGCAGTCGGGGCACAGGCAGCGCACCAGGCGCTGCGACAGGATGCCGGCGAGATTGCCGGCGAGCAGCTCGGCGTTGAGGCCGATGTCGAGCAGGCGCGGCAGGGCACCGAACACGGTGTTGGCGTGCAGCGTGGCGAACACCTGGTGGCCGGTGAGGGCGGCACGCAAGGCCATGGTCGCGGTGTCGGCGTCGCGGATCTCGCCCACCAGGATGATGTCGGGATCCTGGCGCAGCAGGGCGCGTACGCCGTCGGCAAAGTCGAGCCGGCTGGCCTCGCCGACCTGGGTCTGGCGGATCTGGGCGAGCGGATACTCGACCGGATCCTCGAGCGTCATGATGTTGACCGCCTCGGTGTTGAGGGCATTGAGCATCGAGTACAGGGTGGTGGTCTTGCCGCTGCCGGTCGGGCCGACGACCAGGATCAGGCCCTCGGGGCGGGCGAGGATGCGCGCGAGGCTGGCGGCCTGCGCGGGCGCGAGCCCGAGGGCGTCGAGCGGCACGATGCCCTTGTCGCGGTCGAGGATGCGCAGCACGATGTTCTCGCCGTGCAGCGTGGGCTGAGTGGCGACGCGGTAGTCGATCGGGCGCCCGCCCACGGTGAGGCTGATGCGTCCGTCCTGGGGGCTGCGCGACTCGGCGATGTCCATGCCGGCCATGACCTTGAGGCGCACGACGAGCTCGGGCCAGCACGATTTGTGGATCGCCCGCACCTGGCGCAGGGTGCCGTCGATGCGATGGCGGATGCGCAGGAAGCCGGCCTCGGGCTCGAAATGCAGGTCGGAGGCGCCGCGCGCGGCGGCATCGGCGAGCAGCGCATCGACCAGGCGGACCACGAGCTGGGTGTCGCGCGCGTCGGCGCTGCCGCGCTGCTCGAGCGCACGCACCAGCGCCTCGATCGAGCTGGCCTGGCCGTAGTGCTGGTCAATGGCGCGCCCGAGTTCGCCGTCGCCGGCCAGGCGCAGCTCGATGTGCACATCGGGGCCGAGCTCGCTGCGCAGGCGGTCGAGGGCGACGATGTCGTGGGCATCGGCCATGGCGACGATGAGGCGGTGGCGGGCGGCGTCGTACTGCAGGGGCAGCAGGCGGTGGCGGCGCGCCAGCGCCTGCGGCACGCGTGCGATGGCGTCGGGGTCGGCCAGTGCGCTCGACAGATCGACGCAGGGCAGGCCGCTGCGCGCGGCAAGCGTCTCGCGCAGCGCCACCTCGCTGACGAAGCCGAGCTCGACCAGCACGCGGCCGAGCGGCTGCCTGCGCGTGGTTTGTTCGTGGAGGGCGATGCGCAGCTGGTCTTCGCCGATGAGGCCGGCGGCGAGCAGGGTCTGACCGATGGGCAGGGGTGCGTTCATGGCTGGTGCGAGTCGGCGAGTGGCGGTGGCGTCGTGTGCGCCTGCCCACCGGTGGGGACGAGCAGCGGGCGCAGCGGCAGGGCGGGGAAGTTGCGCTGGCCAGGCGAGGGCGCGCGGGTGAAGAAGTCGGCGTCGGGCAGGTGCTCGGCGTAGGCGGCGAAGTCGGTCTGCGTGCTGGGGTCGTCGATCAGCCGCGGGCGCAGGAAGATGAGCAGCTCGGTGCGACGCACCGCGTTGTCGCGACGCGTGAACAGTTCGCCCACCACCGGCAGGTCGCCGAGCAGGGGGATGCGGCCGGTGTCGTGGTCGATGCGGTCTTCCATCAGCCCGCCGAGCACCGCGATCTCGCCGCTGCGCAGGCGCAGCATGGACTCGATCTCGCGCGTGCGGATCTGCGGCACGCGGTTGGGGATGTTGCGCAGCGAGGGGTTGGGGTCGTCCTTGAAGCCGGAGATGCCGGAGATGGTCGGGCGCACGTTGAGGGTGATGTCGCCGGCGGCGCTGATCTGCGGGGTCACCGACATCACCATGCCGACCGATGACGTTATACCGAGTTAAAACGATACTATTTCCGCGTGAGTGAGTAACGGCGGGCGCTTTGTTTTAGTAGTTTACTAAACGAGCGCGGAGTGCGCTGTGGCAGCGCTTGTAGGTCCTCAAATTTGCCATCGACGCCGAGTAGCGGCGCCCCAATACAGGGCGCATGAGAAGCGTGCTGTCATGTGTGAGGTCCCACCGGGGCACGAGGGAGGCCGCAGACAACGGGAGGCAGGTCGATGAAAAGAAGGGGCCGAGCATCGTTCCACAGTTCCGGAGCAGATGCGCCGGGAGGAAGAACAGGCCTTGAAGATATAAGAGGCCGCATCGCAGCGGCCTTTCCACGAGATCTCTCTACGATCGATCTGCGGTCACCCGAGGTACGGGCGGGAGTGGATCAGAAGAGCGACAACTGCCCCGGGTGGGAGCGCCAGTGCTGGCGAACATGCTCGAGCCTGCCGAAGCGGCGCCGAGTGTAGGCCGACACAAACACGTCCCTGGCTTTGCGAAAGATGCGCATGGGCATACCTCCATCCAGAAGCGGATTGGAGGGCGGTCGGATTGCCCGCGAACCATGAAGCAGATAGACTGCTTTCGTCCTGTCAAGACTGGCGCGCAGGTGCTTGGGTCGCCCTCATTCACTTACAGACCGACGCCAATCGGTCTGCGCCAAGCAAGAAGCCTCGACGTTCGGGTTCTCGTAAAACCCAAACGTCGGGGCTTTTTTCTATGTGGTGATATGCAGCATGTTAAGGTCCTATTCTAAAAATCCGGCCGGGATTGGGTTTCTTTCTTGCTCGGCAAGGTTACAGCGGATCGGGCGAGCGAGCAAAAAAGAAATACGTTGAAAAACAATATGCTGCGAAAATTGGTGCGGAAATAAAAGTTTTCAAGAACTAGATATAGTGCTGTAAAGGCATGCAGTATTTGGCAAGGCGGACACTCAACCGGGGTGGCGAGCTTCAGCTTCGTGCAGCGCGCTGTAGGTTCACGGCCAGCAGCCGGCGCAGGATCTCATCGTCGGGCATGTCGGGAGTGTAGTCGGGCCATCCGTAGGCGGCGGCCACCGCGGCGTCAAGCACCTTGTGTGCGCTGTCGATCCATGCGGGGCGCAGGTTGTAGAGGTTCGTCAGCGCGCGCTTCTTCAGTTCGGCCTCGTGCCCCGGCTTGGGGATGATCCGATCCGGAAAGCCTGGCACGATTTCGGGGACGCGATCGACCCACTCGGCCGGGTTCAACCAGTTCTCGCGGAGCTCGTTGAGCCGGCGGGCAGCCGCGGCGATCGCTTCGACCCGGGGGCCTGTCGGCGCGCCTGCGGCCGTGTCGGCGGGCGTCACATCGGCGGGGAAAGGTAAGGTCCGAAACGTCGACTTCGATGTGTAGCTGGGGCGGTCCTCTAGGCTAGTTCCCATTCGGAGCGCCCATACCTCGTGGAGGCGGCTGTCGAGCACGCCAAAGATGACGTCGTCCGCCCGAGCTATCACCACCAGATTCTTGTCAGGAATGACCGGCGGCTTCATCCACTTGAAAACGCGGTGCTTTGCCGTTTCTGGAGTCACAATGAAGCGCTCCAGTCGGGCGATGGCGTCGAACATGGCAGGCGCCCGTCGGCCCAGCTTCCGCCAGTCGCGCTTCTCCGCCGGTGATCCAGTTGCGAGCCGCTGCTCCTTCACAAGAAGCTCGACCCGAGCATACGGGGCCTCGTAGCAGCGGGCCTCGTCCTCTGTGCGCTCACCGAAGCTGATGATCCATGACTCCGGATTCCGGCCGGTGACCGCGTCGCCATTCATCCATGGGGCGACGACGTCAGAGTTTGCCCTTCCATGCGGATTCCCGCCGCACAGCAGCAACTCGATCGCCTCCGTCCGGGTCAGGTCGAACTTCCCCTTCGTCGTGATCCCGCTGAAAGCGACCCCTTCGTTCTCTATGAGGACCTGAGTTGCCGTGAGGTCGCTGGGCGAGTCGTGTCCTCCGTCAGTAGCCGTCAGGTCTGCGTGAACCTCCTGCACTGGGCGCCCATCAAGTGCCGCGCCGGTGCGGTTCCCGAAGCAGACTAGCGACACCCGCACTGCAGCGCCTTCATTCACCCACGGCTCATCGCTCCACGCCCTGAAGATCCGGGTGCTCTCGACAATGCGGTCCAGCACCTTCCGGTTTGCTCCACCGCGGATCGAGTTCGTCGCGACGAGGCCGACTGCCTCGCAGCACTTGGCCTCGATCTGCGCCCGGGCCTTCTCGAACCAGTACAGCACGAGGTCTGCGCCCCCAGGCACCCGGCCGTCGTAGCAGGAGCGGATCCGCGCAGTTGTCTCGGCGCCGAGTTCGCTGCGCATGCGCTTGTCGCCGAGGAATGGAATGGCGGATTCCCGACGATCGCGTCCACTGCCGGCCACTCGGCCTCGCTCCCGTCCTCGTTCAGCAGCGCGTCCCAGTTCTCGATGTGGTCCAGGCGCGCGAGGATCGGGTTACGGCGGCAGTCGTAGCCGTGCTTGAGCATCCACTGGATCTCACCGATCCAGACCGTGACCCGGGCGAACTCGGCGGCGTATGCGTTGATCTCGATGCCGCGTAAGTTGTACGGGCTGGTCTCAATGGTGAGTTGGCGATGCAGGCCGAGCGCTTCGGCCTCGGGGTTCGCGCGGTGCTCGAGGTCCTTTAGGGCGCGCCGGGAGAGGTACAGGAAGTTGCCGGAGCCGCACGCGGGATCGAGGACCCTGAAGTTCTTTAACCGCTCGAGGTAGCCCAGAAACAGCGCCTGCGCCTCCTGCCCGGCTTTCTGGGAGCCTTTCCCGCCGGCGTGGTACTTCTCGACCAAGGGGGCGATTCTGGCCTTGGCTGTCTCCCATTTGCGCTCGAGCGGCTCGACGACGACGGGGCGGACCAGTTTCATGATGGTGCCTGGGTCGGTGTAGTTGGCGCCGAGCGGTGCGCGGACCTTCGGATCCAGGCCGGGCTCGAACAAGGTGCCGAGGATCGACGGCTCGATCGCGCTCCAGTCCATGCGGCTGGCTGCCAGCAGGGTGTCTATCTCGCCCGGGATCAACTCCACGACTTCCACGTGCTCGAACAGCCCGCCGTTGAAGTAGGCGATGTCCTCGAGGAGGAAGTCACCGCCCGTACGCATCGCCTGGAACATCTCCGCCATCGACACCGCGAGCTTGGCCGGGTCTCCCTGGCGCTTGGTGATGACGCGCTCGAAAAGCCTCTTCGGCAGCAGGCCGATATCCTCCGCGAACATGTAGAACAAGGATTGGATGAGGAAGTGCGCAACTTTCGCGGGGTCATGGCCGCGCTCGGCCATGGACCGCGCGACGTCGGCGAAGCGACCGGCGGCATCCGTGGTGATATCGAGCACCGTGCGGCCGGGTCGGAACTTCTCCGGGGCGGTGATTCAGGCGGATCGTGTAAGTCTCGCTCGGGGTGCCAGTGAAGTGGGTGTGGATCTGGGTGATCGCGCGATTGCTGACGACAAGCAGGGGCGGGTTGTCGAGCGCGAGCGCGTAGGTCATGAGCTGACGCAGAGCGCCGGAAAGGTCACCGTCAGGGCCTTTGTTCTCCCAGCCGAAGTGGCCACGTTTCCACACGTCGGCCCAGCCGTGGCCGGCACCGGTGCGGGTGGCGCCGCGCTCGAAGCAGTAGCTGTCCGGATCGTTCGGCGGCTCTACGCCGAGCATGCTGCACAGGTCGAGGAAGAAGGCCTGAGAGCCGGAGCGCTCGGAGAGCGGGTTGTCCTTCCACTTGGCGATGAACTGGGCTGGGGTCATGGGCTGCTGCTTCGTTGGGCGCTGATGAGCTTTCAACGCGTAAGCATAGCAGGCTCGCATGTCCGACCTACGCGGCGCCCCAGTGAAGCCGCTTCACTTCTGAATCTGCAGGCACTCGAAGTTGATCGAAGGTATGCCCTCCGACGTGTCGTTCCTGACACCCTGCTGCTTTCTTGCACGCCCGGCCAAGACGATTGTCTGCCTTGCCAGCAGCTCGCCAGCTTGTGTGCAGCGCTCCTTGGATGTGAAGCCCTGCACGATCACGGGGGAGATGTCGCGGATCTCTCCTGGTGTCGTTTTCAGGGTGAGAGCGAACAACAGTACCCATTCAAACATCAATTTCTCCTGATTGATTTCGACAACAGCCTCAGCCGCGATTGGCTCGCTGCCCGCTGCGCCACGTCCAAGGCGATACGGCATGCGGATCGCGCCAGAGCCCGCGTCCGTTGCTGCGCGCCTCATCCTGCAGGCGGTACAAGGTTTTGTCCTTCGCGTAGCGGTCATACACCCACGCCATGCCGCGGCGCACCTGGGCGGCGTTCGCATCCACGCCCGCGCAGGTGACCCGGCCGACGATGCGCTTGTAGCGGTCGACGTCCTCTACCCTCACCTCGGCGCGCTTCTCGTGGCACAACTCGCCGAGGGACTGCCTGGAGCGGGTGCCAAAAGGCTGCTTCTTCTCGGGGGCGTCGATCTCCGCCAGTCGGATCTTGACCTGCTGAAAGTCCTCGTTCAGCACGGTCAGCGTGTCGCCGTCGGCGATCGCCACTACGAGGCCGACGATGAGCGCTGCGGTGCCCGGCACTACTTGGCCTCGGCCTTAGTGGTCTTGGCCTTCCTCTTCGGCCTCCCGTGCGCGCGCAACTCGTCGAAGATCGCCGCGGCCTTCGCGTCGGTACCGAAGGCGATGTTCAGCAGCACCTGGACGGGGTTGGGGATCTCGCGACCGGACTCGTATCGGCTGCCGCCGCTCTGAGTCGTCTGGAAGGGCGTCCAAAACTCCAGCTGGTTGAGGCGTAGCTTGCGGCGCAGTTCGCGGACCTCGGCGCCGGTGTAAATCTTGAGCTTCATGGCGGACTTTCGATTTTCCAAAGGCATATTCTAGCGCGGCCAGTTCCAATGCTTCAGTCCGTCGTGGCCGAGTACCTGGTCGAGGGGCGTGACCTCCCACTCCTGCAGCACGGCGCCGCCGCGGTACTCCTCGAACCCACGAATGAGCATGCCGCCGACGCCCGGTTGAACGGCAACCACGCGAGCGTCGTGGAGCAAGTATCTCGGGCCGGCGTTCGCCAGTGGCTGGTGCAGCTCGAACTTGCGGCCCTTCGACTGCAAATCACCGACCGCCTGGTGCTCGGGCCGACCGGCTTCGTGGTCTGGAATGCGGCGACCACCTTGGCGCAGGCGGCGGATGCGAACGAACATGGTGGCGCGTTATTGGCTGTACGAAAATACAGTTTAGCCGGGCTCGTTCGACCGGTGTAGGGTGTCGTGACAACGTACTGACCGGAGACTGTGATGTGCGGTCGCTATGCCCTGCACGGTCCTCAATCGCGCCTGCGAGAGCAGTTTGGCGTGGAGCCGGCCGACCTCGAGGAGCGCTACAACATCGCGCCGTCGCAGGACGCGCCGATCGTGCGCTGCGGTGCCGACGGAGAGCGCGAGTTGATTCCCGCACGCTGGGGCCTGCTGCCGTCCTGGGTGAAGGAGCCTGGCAAGCTCGCCCAGCCTATCAACGCGAAGGTCGAGACCGCGGGCCAGAAGCCGATGTTCAGGCACGCGTTCAAGCGGTCGCGCTTGCTCGTGCCTGCGTCGGGGTTCTACGAGTGGGTACCGGTTGCCGGCTACAAGCAGCCCTACTTCATTCGGCCCGTCGGTGGTGAGGCGCTGTTCGGCTTCGGTGGGCTCCTCGAGCACTGGGAGGGGCCTACGGGGTCGGTCCTCACCTTCGCGGTTCTGACGACTGCGGCGAATGAATTGATGCGGCCTATCCATGATCGGATGCCGCTCATCATCCGGTCCGAGGACTACGCCGCTTGGCTGGATCCTGGTGTTACCGACGCGAAAATTGTGCTCGAGCGCGTCGGTGACTACCCGTCAGCGGAAATCGAGGCCTATCCGGTGGGTCGGGCGGTGGGGAGTCCGCGGGCGCAGGGACCGGGCCTAGTCAGGCCGCCGTCGACTTAGCAGATTTTTGATCTCTGCACCTGCAAGTAGCCGGCGCATTTCAGGATCGCCAACTTTGGAGTGTATCGGGGTTGCCCCTACCGGTGACCCGTTGTGTTGGCTGTGTTGGGGCGATTCAGCCACGGGGTGCCTGGACAAACTTGAGTGAGTCATCTAATGTCAAGCGACTGTACCTCAGGCACGCTGAGGCTTCCTCGCTCGCCTTCCTGCCTTGCCGCGGAGAAAACGATGAATCATCGCAATCATCTCACTGTGCCCGATATCGAGCGTCTCATCGCCGCCACCCACGGCAGCCCAACCGCGGCGCGCGACCGTTGCCTCATATGTCTGATGTCCGATCAGGGGCTTCGATTGAGTGAGGTGTGCTCGCTTAAATTGGAGCACGTCGATCTGACCAAGCGGGAGTTGCAGGTGCCCCATTACAAGCTAGGAGTGACTCCGCTGGAGGAAGGCTTCATTGCGACACACCCCCTGCAAAGTGATCACTTGCATGCCTTGGAAGTTTGGCTTAAGGAGCGTGCCTGCTTGGCGCCAGAGGGCGATGCCTTGTTCGTGTCGGAGGAGGGACTTCCTCTGAACGGTCGGGCCATCTCTAACGCGATCAAGCTTTGTGGGCGAGTTGCGGGGTTTGATTTTGAACTACACCCGCGCATGCTGAGGATCGCTCGAGCAAGAGAGAGTTCTTGGACACCCGGTCTCCAAGACTTTCTTACGAAACCACTCAGCATCAGAATGACTATGTTCTACATTGGGAAGGGGCCGCTGCCGCGCGCCTCGTCCTAAGACGACATAAGGATCTTGCCTCCTCGCGTAGGAGTCGTAGTCACCAACGGCATGCCTGGACCCACTCAAGCGACATTTGCATCAACGCAGCGTACGTGACTAGGGTCTGTTGACAACATGCGACCGAAGGCCTCGAAGGTCCCGCGGGGAAGGCTCGGCTGGATTCGACCACAGCGGTCATAGAGGCTTCCGCAAAGCTGCCGATCAGCCGGACGGGTCTCCCGCGAGTTTCGCTTCTCGGAAGCTGCCGTTCGCCGCCTCACACACTCGGCCACGACCCGCCGTTCGGCCCGCAGGTAGAGTTGCCGCTTGAACGGCCGCTCCACTTGGGCTGCTGCCATTCGGTTAGTCCCCTGTCCGTTTTGTCCAAAGTACGGCAAGAAGGACGGGCTCGAAGCCTCGTCGTTGCTGGGGATGGCGCCCAGCTATTGGACAAAATGGTTCATTTTGTCTAATCACGACGCGCCATGCCCCTCAACGACCTCTCTGCCGGCCCACTCATGGCAGGCAGCAGGCGGCCAGAAGCGGCCGGTGACCGTTACATTCCCCTTGGTTGTCGATCGCGCTTGTCTATGTGTAAGCGATCACATGCCGAAGGGGTCGGTCGGAGCCTGCTATTGGCATTTGCATTTCTCTTGAATTTCGACAGCCGCCGACTATCGTGGATCAATAATGTGAAACGCGACCTTTCTCGGAAAAGGTGAAGCTCTGTTGGGTGAAAGTGCGCTAGGCAAACTGAGAGTACAGTCATGCCCTCCAAAAGTAAGATGGTCAGCAAGGATTCCGACAAAGGGCCTTCGCGCACCAAGCCTCGATCGAAAAGTGCCACCCAGCAGAGGAGCGCTGCAGCACCTGCAGACGTGGGGGACGCTGAACGTGCTAGTCGCGAGCGCATACAGCGCACATTGATCAAGACCACCATCGCATTGCCGCTGCTCGATAAGTTAAGTGACGAAACCCGGGGCAGAGTTGGCGGCGAGGCCGAGGCGTTTGACGTCATCATTGATGCGAACCTTGACCACCCTGCGGGACGCAGGGTGGCGCGTGAGTGGACGATCGCCACCCTGGCGAAACTCCTTGGTGCATCCGACCCTTTGGCCGACCCCCGATTCAAGGGCGAGAAGAACAAGGATCAGCTCCAGTACGTATTTGCGCGGATTCCGGGCAGCATCATCCGGGAGATCGTCCTGTGCGACGCGATGAGCAACGCCGAACTGACAGGGCGCGGACTGCCGACTAAGGACGTGCCTGCCTCTTGGGATGCCTCCAAGCCTGCGCCGCGCGCCATCTATCAGATCTGGGAAGACTTCGAAATCTTTCCGCTCATCTACGGCTCGATCGCGACGGTGAAGGCGGACGCCGGGCGTGCCGCATTCCGGGCTGCCGGCGAGGACGTGGTGTGGGCCGTGGTGGATTCTGGGGTCCACAAGCACAAGCACTTCGAGTATCACGCCAACCTCGTCGGCATCGTCGAGGCGTGGCATCGAGACTTCACAGGTCACGATGACCCTCTCGCGGACGATTTCGGGCATGGCACACACGTCGCGGGAATCATCGCCGGGGAGATACCTGCCCAGCCCAACGTTACCCGTCATCCGGACATAGTTGCGTTCCAGCGCGTACTGAAGGCCGATAGCGAGGACAGCGAGCGGGAGATCACGCTCGAACGCATCAAACTGGACTCGATTTCGGGTATGGCGCCCAAGGCGAAGATCGTGAGCTTGCGCGTACTGGACGAGAAGGGCCGCGGCCAGGTCAGCAACATCATTGCCGCGCTCGCCCACGTCCAGGAAATCAATGCGTACGGCCGCCGCATCCGCATTCACGGGGTGAACCTCTCCGTCGGCTATCCCTTCGACCCCGAGTGGTTCGCCTGCGGGCAGAGCCAGCTTTGCGTGGAGGTCGATCGTCTCGTGCGCTCGGGGGTCTCTGTGGTGGTGGCTGCGGGAAACACGGGCTACGGCACGCTCGCCACCGAGGCGCTCGGGCCACGCAAGGCCGGAATGGCACTCACAATCAACGATCCCGGCAACGCGCAACTTGCGCTCACGGTCGGCTCCACGCACCGCACCATGCCGCACGTGTATGGCGTTTCCTATTTCTCCGCGAAGGGACCGACCGGTGACGGCCGGCCAAAGCCGGATCTACTCGCGCCCGGTGAGAAGGTACTCTCGTGCGCGGCCGGCGGGTTCGTGCGCAATGTCATGGACAAGCTGCCAGAGGGCAGCCCCGAACCGAACTACGCCGAATACTCCGGCACTAGCATGGCGGCGCCTCATGTCGCCGGCTGCATCGCATCGTTCCTGTCGGTAAAGCGCGAATTCATCGGTCAACCCGAACGGGTCAAGGAGATTTTTCTGCAGACAGCGACCGATCTCGGCCGCGAGCGCAGCTTTCAGGGGCGTGGGCTGATCGATCTGATGCGAGCCATCCAGTTCGTCTGAGTTCACCGAGAGGAGATATGTGATGAAGAGCATTCCGGCATTTCCGTATTTCCCCGTTCAGTTCAACAAGGAGGCGACGGTGGTCTCGCAGGCCGAAGTGAAAGCGCTCACCCGCCATCTCGGCCAAGCCGGCACGACCGACCTGATCGTCATTTCGCATGGGTGGAACAACGACATAGCTGAAGCGGACGCGCTGTACGAGAAGTTCTTCTCGAACGCGGCCGACCTGCTTGCCAAAGGCAAGGTTCCCGCAGTCGCGGGCCGAAAGTTTGCCGTCATGGGCGTTCTGTGGCCGTCGAAGAAGTTCGCCGACAAGGAGCTGATCCCGAGTGGCGCAGCCGGGATCGCAAGTACGGTCGAAGTCGCCGAGCTGCGGACGAAACTCGACACCCTCGCCGATGCGTTCGACACACTGGATGCGACGAGGAAGATTCAGCAGCTGAAAGCCCTGCTCCCCAAGCTCGAAGACAGCGACGCGGCATGCCGCGAATTCACCGAGGTCGCGCGTGCGCTCGTGCAACCCAGCACTGGGGACGACGAGGACGGCTCGCGTGATTTCATGAGTATGAAGCCGCTCGACCTGTTCAGGACACTCACTCAGCCAATCTCCTACGTTGCCGTGCAGGCCCCGGACACAAGCGGCGGCGCAGCGGGATTAGGGATCGGAATCGAGACCGGCAACGCAGCCGGACTCGGCGACTTTGTCAGCGGCGTGCTGTCAGGCGCGCGCAACCTCCTGAATCTCACAACTTACTACCAGATGAAGGAGCGCGCAGGACGCATCGGCGCAGAGGGGGTAAACCCGATCCTTCGCAGAATCTGCGCCGCACACTCAGCGCTTCGGATTCATCTCGTGGGCCACAGCTTCGGCGGTCGTGTCGTCACGGCGGCCGTGGCCGGGGTCGATGACGCGACGGTGCTTTCCGCCAACTCGGTGAGCCTGCTGCAGGCTGCCTTTTCGCACCACGGTTTCGCCACGAACTGGGATGGCAAGGGCGGCAACGGTTTCTTCCGACGGGTCGTAGGGAGGAACGCAATCTCCGGTCCGGTCATCATCACGTGCACATCGAACGACAAGGCGGTGGGGATCGCCTATCCGATCGCATCGCTGGTTGCCGGCCAGACGGCTGCGGGTCTCGGCGACAAGGACTCCAAGTACGGTGGAATTGGTCGCAACGGTGCCCAGAAAACCCCCGAGGCGGTCGATTCTGAATTGGTCGAGGTCGGCGCCTCCTATGCCCTGCAGCCCGGCAAGCTGCACAATCTGAACGCCGACGCATTTATCAAGGATCATGGGGACGTAAGTAACTCACGCGTCGCTTATGCAGTGCTGTCTGCGGTGGCAGCGACTTAACGTTTTCCAATCACGTTCATCTTATCCAGTGTTTTCATTCGGCGGCACCAGGGACACCAAAGAGGCTTTGAATCCAGCCAGTCTGAAACCCTAGGAATGAGCATGTCCGAGCATCGTGATCTACACATGGAGGCGATCAATGCCCGCAACCTATTACTCGACTACCACATTTCTGACGCTCTCCATAAACAAGCACCTATACAGCGGCAAGCATTTCACGTACGTCGCCGAGGGGTTCTACCCATACGGAAAAGGAAATCCTAAGTCATCGAATCCGCTGCTGATCTTCACCGACCTATATCAACCTTGGCAGGATCGGGATCCATACGACAAATTCATTGCGCAGCATCGAATGTCGGTTCGCAAAGGCGTTCTTGCCAAGAAGAATGACGGAGCGATCTCCAAGCGCATAGCGAAGGATCTCAACCGGGTTGCCGACCGCATTAATCTCGATTTTTTTTACCCGGTGGTCTACAGAATTAATACTGATATCAATTCGTTAGTCGCCGCAGGGAGAGCGGTATTGGCGGGCTCCGGGTTAGCTGGATCAAGCGAGTATCTAATTCAGGAGCTCGACAATTCGGAGTTCGATATCTACTTTGACGACAATCAGTCGACAAAATACGGGAACTTGAGAAACCCCACTGGGTACTACTCAAGCCACGCACTTGCCGTGAACGACCTTTTGGCATGGAGCTGATAAGATGAGGTTCGAAAATCTACCCGAGCAGCATTTCTCACAGCTAAAGAACATCGAGGACTTCAACAACTACGCGGACGGACTAGTTCTGCTCGATGACTTGCTTTGCAGTTACGACTCGGTGCCCCGGTATCCGGAGTATTTGCCATCTGGAATGAACATCCGACAAGCGGGAACTCCAGAGCTCCTTTCGGAGCCAATACGTCAGTGCATCAATAACATCACCTCCATCGATCTACGCTCGAATCTGAAACTCAATTTCGAGACAGCGCAGACGCTGTACGACGAGCGCGGGACGAGGCAGACTGAGATTTTCGACTTCCTAGCTGAACTTGTTCGGCAATACTCGGAAGTGATTCATCCAGCAGTCTATCCGGATATTGTCGGCTGACCGCGCAGTTCATCTCGGGCCCGGCCCGTCGGAGACCGACCGAACTGCCGTTCGACCAAGAGTTGGTGCGGCAGGTCTCGGTGCAGGGGCCTAACGCGGAGTCCCGATTACAAACTACCTGTGACCGTTACGTTTAACTTTCAGGTCGTTATTGCTCGTCTATCTTGAACACGTGGATGGCATGCGGCTCTTTTCGGCCATGAGCCGAGTGTAAATTGACACTACCGTTTTTTTCTGATTGTTAGAGATCAGAGCAGCCAACGGCTCGGGCGACAGCGATGAAGACCATCCTTGACATCGTGCATGATTTCCGGGAATCCGACCCCCCGCTGATCTATCTGGGCCAGGATGATCCTGTCGCCTACGGCAAATTCCTTGAATTCGAGGTTGTGCATTGGAACGGCACAACACGAATTGTCCCGAGTGAGTCTCTGAATCTCCCCGGGCGGCCCGGCAACCGTTCGTACATGTACAGAGGTCAAACCACCCGATATCCAACTTGCGAGCCTTCTCTGCTTCGGGATGTTCCAAACGACGAGTGGCAGATCAAGGCACGGTTGACCCTTGAGCGATTCAGGGTTGCAGAACTTGAGTTGGTTCTAAGAGACCACCCATTCAAGAACGTTTCGGACAAGCGTGGATTCCACGTGGACTATCACGGCCTCGCTCAGCACTACGGTATACCAACATCTTTGCTGGACCTGACGTCGAACGCCGAAGTCGCTGCTTTCTTCGCGGTCGCGAGATGGGATAAGAAATCGAACTCCTTCCATCCAATGGAGTCGGGGACCGGTGTCATGTATCGCTTCGATTGGGCTGCCTTCGGTCCCGGATATTCAAATTTTTTCGAGCCCGTGGGGTTCGGGCCGGGGTTGAGGCCTGCGCGTCAGCACGCTTGGACGTTTCGACTGCGGCCAGGGGTGGATTTTCAGCAACTTCCCCATGTGTCGGCAGTCGAGTTCACTCATTCGAAAGCGGCGTCCGAAGAACTCTTCGCGAGATTTGACGACGGCGCCTGGTTGTACCCACCGGACTGCCTCGCATCTCTCGTCGAAAGGCTCCGTGACCTACCGTTCGTCACAATGCATGCCATCCGACATGCGGCCAAGCAGGACGGCCAGCCGCCGGAGGCGATAGAACCGAGCGCGGAAAGAGCTGCTCATTTCCTCAACGCGATACTTGGGCTAGACATAGTGGACGGGTACGAGCTTCAACTGGAAGAGGGCGATCTCAAGGTTGCACGGAGCCAGGCATTAACGCTAGACGATGCCCTCGGGAAGCTTCGTTTTGGTTGGCGCCTTGTTGGGACGCGACGAGAGAACAGTGACGAAGAGCCGCTATAGTGAAGTGCTCTCTAATGGTTGCAGCGGAACAAACTCCGCGCCTCCGCTGAACCGGAACGTCGAGTGACCGCTTTTCGCCGAAGCCGATGTCGGCTTCGGGTCGCTATGCAAATCTCTCCATAATGAAGAGAGTCTTTTGCCTGGCGGACGCG
>NZ_DAOMPS010000041.1:0-37877 GCF_035444905.1 Thauera sp. | reverse complement strand
AACCTGCGACCTTCGGGTTATGAGCCCGACGAGCTGCCAGACTGCTCCACCCCGCGTCGGAGAAACAGAACTATAAGCGACAACTGAACCAAAGTCAAATCATTTTTTGCACTGCAAAAGATTCTTGACTCAACAGCCGCTTCAATGATCGGTGGTGCCGGCAATAGGAATCGAACCCACGACCTTCTGATTACAAATCAGCTGCTCTACCAACTGAGCTATGCCGGCGACGGACGCGGATTATAGCCTAAGGCGGACGAACTGACTGCCCCGCGAGACTTGCATCGGTTACTGTATTTCTATACAGTTCCCCTACAGCAAAACCAATGCAGGAGACGGCACCATGCAATCGATCAACACGCGTGCCCTGATGGCGCTAGGGCTGCTCGCAGGACTCATGATCGGCACCGGCCATGTCGGGGGAGGCCTTGCGGTGACCATCGCGGCCGGTGCCGCCGTGTGGCTTGCGAGGTCAGGAGCGCTCAGGCGCGACACCCCCTGAGGCCATGTCAGCCAGCGCACGCCAGGGCCAGTGTCCTCAAGCCCTCGGGCACGCGGCCAGTCAATCACCCGGTTTCAGCGGCCGAAGCGGCTCACCAATTGCTGCAGCTTTTCCTGCTTGCGGCGCTCGGCCTCCTCGGCTTCACGCTTTTCACGCTGTTGCTTGGCGGCCGCGGCAAAGCGCTCCTTGAGCGTCGTGCTGGCGTGAACCCGCTGCTCTTCGGTGACCTCCCCTACCGGATTGCCATCGAGGTCGAATCGCTGGGCATTACGCTCGACAGCCTTCAAGTAGCGTGTGGAAGCGGTATGCATACGCAGCGCGATACGCAAGGTCTTGCGCTCGAAGTCGGGAAAGCGCTCGATGATGCTGTTGTCGATCTTCAGCGCCAAAGGCTTGCAGTCCCGAAATACCGGGCACTCAGCTTCCAGGCGCTTTAGCATCGCGCGGGGTTCGAGGCGAGGAGCAGGCTTGGCGGGTTCGACGGACGGCGCTGCTCCCGGAGCAGCGGTGGACGTGGAGGCGTGTTCGGCGGTCATCGGTTCGAGAACTCTGGAGTAAGGTCGGGCGTCAACGGCACACTGGATGGCTCGGGGTAATCCATTGCGGCAAAGCCTTGCGACTGGTCCGACATTCTACCCCTGCCCCCCTTGCAAGACCTTGCCGACGATCACTTCTGGAGTCTGGCGCCGCCCTTTCCCGACAGTTGTCGCGGCACCGCAACGCGTCGGCTCACTTTTCTGGAGCGCGTCATGAAGAAGCGCTGGAAGCGACTACCGGACTCACGTAGCGAGCCCGCCGGCATCGAGCGGCGCATCCTGCGACGCCTGCCGATGATCGCGCTGGCGGGCACCGCCGCTTGCGTGGCCATTTCACTGTTCGCACGACTGCTGTGGTGGGGCGACACCAGTGTCGAGACTGCGCGGGCGTTGCAGATGATCGACATCTGGGTCATTGCTGCGGTCGTGCTGCACTGGACGGTCGTGGTCACGGTCGCGATCGGCTCCTTCATCGTCTTCGTGATGAAGGGGCCCGCCTATATCGCGGACCGCTATGACCTGCCCGACGAAAACGCACCACGATAAGGGCTCCTGCCATCGCCTGACACGCGGACAGATCGACTGAGGGCTTGCACTGCCGCTCGCCGCCGCCCCGTATAATCGCGAGGCCTGCACGCTCTTGCTCGAGGTCACGTCCGCCATGTCCGCGCTCAGCAATCCCTCAGAAATCGCCCGCGAGACGCTTCGCCAGCTCGCCATGCGCCGAGTGGCACCCACGCCGGACAACTACCGCAAGCTCTATCACGAGATCGCAGGCTCGACAGCCAGGGACGAGGAGCTACCCGAAGCCTTCGTACGCAAGCTCGCGCGCCGACTGCCGCGCGACACCGCAGACCGACAGCGCCACCTGCGCCAAATCGAGCAAGCGCTCACGGACGGCCAGCCGAAAGTCGCCGAAGCCGCGCTGGAGCGTTATATCGACGGACTCAAGGCGGTCGAACAACCGGCCTGGAACGAAGTCATCGCCAGCCTGCTGCGTCAATGGGAGACCCGCCACGCCGGCTGGACCACCGCGCGCAAGCGCGAATCGCTTGACCGCGTGCTCAACGCCTCCGACGCGAGCACGCTGTACACTCGGCTGCAGGGACTGATGCGCGGCTGGAGCCAATCGGGCGCCAATGCCGATTCGAACGCAGTGGAGGTGGCCGGTAGCGCTGACACGGGGCCTGGCACCGCGCCAACGCCACCTGCGACAGCCCGCGCCGGCACCGCAACCACTCGCATGGTCGGCACCGCCGGCAGTATCGAACTGCTCGACACCCTGCGCGAGCTACTGCGCATCAGCCTGGGGCAGGCCCTTCCCGCACTGCTCACCGAGCACTCCGAACTCAGCTCTGAGGCCCGGGCAATCGCGGCCGCCGTCGACGCCAGCCGCGATGTCGCCGACCTGCCTCCGATCGGCCAGCGCCTGCGCAAACTCACTCGCGAGATCGAGCTCACCGCCGCCGATGACGCCGAGGTGCGCGCCGGCCTGCTCGAGCTGCTGCGCCTGTTGCTGCGCAACATCGACGACATCGTGCTCGACGATCAATGGCTCAGCGGGCAGGTCGAGATGCTGCGCGAGATCGTCGACAGCAAGCCCGATCCGCGCAAGATCGACGATGCCACACGGCGACTCGGCGAACTCATCTCCAAGCAGGGCCAGCTCAAGCACAGTCTGGTCGAGACCCAACGTCACCTGCGCGAAATGCTGGCGGGCTTCGTCGATCAGCTCGCGCGCTTCTCGGAGAGCACCGGCACGTACCACGACCGCATCGGCACCTGCGCGCAACGCATTGCCCAGGCCAGGGACATCGCCGAGATCGGCCCGTTGCTCGATGAGGTCATGGCCGAGACGCGCAGCATCCAGGAAGAGGCGCGGCGCTCGCGCGGCGAACTGATCGCGGCCCGCGAACAGGCGCGCGAAGCCGAGTCGCGCGTTTCCAGCCTGCAGGCCCAGCTCGAGGAAACCAGCCGCCTCATGCGCCACGACCAGCTCACCGGCGCGCTGAACCGGCGCGGCCTGGAAGAGATGTTCCAGAATGAGGCCGCACGCGCCCAGCGCCGCGGCAGCCGTCTGGCCATCGCGCTGCTCGATATCGACCACTTCAAGAAGCTCAACGACAGCCTCGGCCACAAAGTGGGCGACGACGCCCTCGTGCATCTGGCGCGCATCGTACGCCAGCATCTGCGCCCACAGGACGTGCTCGCCCGCTTCGGCGGCGAGGAGTTCGTCATCCTGCTCCCCGAGACGGCCGACAGCGATGCCCAGCAGGCGCTCGTCCGCCTGCAGCGCGAGCTGACTCGGGAATTCTTCATGGCCGATCAGCAGAAGGTGGTGATCACCTTCAGCGCCGGCGTCACCCCGCTGGGCGACGGCGAGCCCCTTGGAGCCGCCCTCAAGCGTGCCGACACGGCGATGTATCAAGCCAAGCAGGCCGGCCGCAACCAAGTTGTCGTCGCCCCGCTTCCCCCCGCCACCGCCACCGCCACTGCCACTGCCACTGCCACTGCCACGCCCGCAGCCTAGCGCCCGGCGCGCGCCACCTGCACCAGCCCGGGCGCACCCCGGTCAGTCGTGCAGGCTCTGCAGGTAAGTGAGCAACGCATCGAGTTCATCGTCGGGCATGGCCTGGTATTGCTGCTTGCGCCGATATGCACTGGACGGCAGCACCGCCTCCAGCGCCGCTGCGCCCACCACCCAGTCGTGCAGTTCGGCGCGGGTGCGCCGGGCGCCGACGCCGTCCAGCGGATAGCGTGGATTCCCCTCGCCCGCCACCGAATGGCAATTCGCGCAGCGATTGCGGTCGAACACCACCCGGCCCCGATGCTCGCCCCCCTCGATCGGCGCGGGCAGCGCGACGGGCGCAGAATCGTTCAAGCCCTCGCGCGCGAACGACTGCTCGTTGTGCACCCAGGCAAAGCGCAGCGACAGGGACACGGTGACCAGCACCGTCAGCAGCGCAACCCAGCGGGCCAGTCGCTCACGCATCGCTACACCATGTCGAAGAGTTCGAAATGCAAATGGCCGAGGCCGACGCCGAGCGCGTGCAGCTCGCGTTGCACAATCTCGCTCACCACCCGCGGCCCGCAGACGAAGTATTCATGCCCCTCCAGCGCAGCCGGCAGCACCCGCCGCAGCAGGGCCGCGTCGATGCGGCCGCGCTCGCCAGGCCAGTCGACTGGCGGATCTTCGAGCACATGCACGATGCGCAGGGCGAGCCGTGCGCGCAGCGTTTCGAGCTCGTCACGGAAGATCACCGACCCCAAGTCCCTGTTCGCATCGATCAGCAGCAAGGGCCGCCGATCGCCGCGATCGGCCAGGGTGCGCAGCATCGACATGATCGGTGCAATACCCACCCCCGCAGCGACGAAGACGAAGCCCCTCGCCTGTGGATAGCGCTCCGTGCTGAACACACCGTAGGGACCGTCGAGGTACACCGTCTCGCCGGGCTCCATGGTGGCCACGGTGCGCGTGAAGTCTCCCAGCGCCTTGATCGAAAACGCCAGTCGCCCGGGCTGCTCCGCACTGCCCGAGAACGAGAACGGATGCTCCTCGAAGCTGAACGGCGAGGCGCGCGCCGTCAACCAGGCGAACTGGCCCGGCGCGAAGCGCAGTCCGGCATGGCCGTCGGGCGTGACCGTCAGCGTGGTCGTGCCACCTCCCTCGGCGCGTACCTCCACCACCCGGTAGGGCCGCTGCCTCATGCGCCAGGGCTTGACCACCCGCACATGCACAATCAGCAACACCCACGACAAGGTGTAGCCGATCCATAGCCACCGCTTCCAGCCCTCGCCCGTGTAGTAGCCCACCCCCAGCACATGGATTACCGCCAGCAGCATGGCCGCTGTCGCGACTACCGTATGGAGCATGCGCCAGCGCCGGTACTCCAGGCCCAGCCGCTTGCGCCACAGGGAGGTGCCGATCAGCACCAGGAAGAAGACCAGCGCAAGTCGTCCGGCGCTCATGTGGCCGGGCGCCTCGAGCGGGTCGAGCGACCCGAGGGCCTCGCCATGAGCGACACGCACGATCAGCCAATGAGCGAGGATCAGGCCGATGCCGACGAGCGCGGCGAGACGGTGAAAGTAATAGATGATGTCGATGCCGAATGGCGCGGTCGCACGACGCAGGCGCGCCGTCAGGGCAAACTGCACGCCCATCACGGCCAGGCCCGCAAAACCGAACGCCATCGACAGATCCCACCACAGCCCCGCACCGGGCGGCACCCTGCCGCTGAGCAGCAACAGCAGCGGCGCACACACGAGCAGCAGGTAGGCCGCAACCCATACGACGGCACCGCGTGCACGCCGCCAGCGCACCCAGGCGGATTGCGCGGCATGGCTTGCGGTCATGGTCACGTCCTCATCGGATCGAGCACACGCCACCACGCGCCCACGGCCGCGGGGCTGAAGCCTGCTCCAGCCCGCGCCATGCTCAAGACGAACGGCGGTGGTGACTCTGCGCCAGCTTTTCCGCTGCGTTCTCCAGCGCACTCCAGGAGCCGCCATGCGCCAGGTAAGCCGTGATCCAGTCGGGCGTCGCACCCTCACCGTTCCACGTCAAGGCGCGGCTGGCAGGATGGACGAAGCGAATGGGCGCCGCTGCGGGCACCACTTCGGCCACCACTTCGGGCGCCACCTCGGGCGCCACTACAGTCGCCTCGTCGGCGACGGCCGCCTGCGGCTCCTCGCCCGCCACCGGCGCGGCCGACTCGCCGCCAACCCGCGCGGCCTCCAGCCCCTCGCGCACCGCAATCTCGCGCTCGACCTCGGCAAGCATGGCCTCCAGTTCTGGCAGGGTGTGCTCACTCAGCTCGATGGTCATGCGCAGACTCACTTCGTTTCAGAGGCACTCATGATACGCGGGTCTGTCCGGCGCATCAGCCGAAAATTCGCCGATCCAGAGGCGTTTCCGCAGCAAGCGGCCCGCGTCGAGCGCCTCCTTCTCCTGAGGGCACCGGATCGAGGCCGAAGTGCCGTGCATACACCGTGCCACAGACGATAGCGCAATGAACTTCGCGGCACTCCCAAGTAGAATCATCGCCGACGCTCGCAACGCGGATGTGAAAGGGAATTCAGGGTGACCAAGCAGGAAAGCACGATGCCCTTAGTCCAGGCGGTCAGCGACAGGCGCTGCATCAGCTGCAACCGCTGGCATGGGCGACGACGACCCGGTGTCGAGCCGGACACGGTCGAGGTCGCCTCGGCCGCGGTGCGCGGCGTGTGCATCGAAGGACCGTGGCATCGGAGCTTGCGTGGCGTACGCTCGGCATGTGGCCAGTGGCTGCGCTGGACGGCGCTGGCGGAATGCTCACCCGACGGGCAGTGAGACCATCAGCCATCAAGGTCGGGACCCTCGGAACCCGCGGGCCGGGGCGATGACCGTCATGGGCCTTGACTTTGCCACAGGTCGGCATAAACTCGCCGCCCATCAAGGGGAGTAGCTTTTTCGCCCCGGCATCGTCATCACGGCAGAGCGGTCGCCAGATCCTCTCCCGGTGCCGGGGGCAACGTTCGAATCCGTTGCAAGCGAGACCTTGCCCAAGGGCAAGGTCCGTGCAACGACAGCACGCAGGGGTCTGTGTCCTTCGGGAACAGGCCCTTTTTCGTTTTGTGCGGAGCATGCGATGGAATCGATCGGAACGTGGTGGTTATGGGCGGCCTTTGCCGCCATCGTGGTAACGATGCTGCTGGTGGACCTGTTCGCCTTCGGTGGCGGCAGGCAGCATCGGGTGTCCTTGAAAGAGGCCGCGGGCTGGTCGCTGGCCTGGGTCACGGTGGCGATGCTGTTTGCCGGCGGGCTGTGGTGGTATCTGGACGGCAGCATGGGGCGCGCGCTGGCCAACGAGAAGACCCTCGCATTCGTCACCGGCTATCTGGTCGAGAAGTCGCTTGCGGTCGACAACGTCTTCGTGTGGATGATGATCTTCAGTTTCTTCGCGGTGCCGCTCGAGCTGCAGCGCCGCGTGCTGCTGTACGGCATCGTCGGCGCGATCGTGCTGCGCACGATCATGATCTTCGCCGGCAGCTGGCTGATCAGCGAGTTCCACTGGATCCTGTACGTCTTCGGCGCCTTCCTGGTCGTCACCGGCATCAAGATGGCGTGGTTCTCCGAGCACGACCCGGACCTCGAGAAGAACCCGCTCATCCGCTGGATCCGCAACCACTACCCGGTCACCGACAAGCTCGAGGGCGAGCGCTTCTTCGTGATGCGCGACGGCGTGCGCATGATGACGCCGCTCTTTCTCGCCCTGGTGCTGGTCGAGATCTCGGACGTGATCTTCGCGGTCGACAGCATCCCGGCGATCTTCGCGATCACCACCGACCCCTTCATCGTGCTGACCTCGAACCTGTTCGCCATCCTCGGCCTGCGCGCGATGTACTTCCTGCTCGCCGACCTCGGCGATCGCTTCGAGCTGCTCAAGTACGGCCTGGCGGCAATCCTGGTCTTCATCGGCACCAAGATGCTGATCGTCGAGTGGGTGAAGATTCCGGTCATGGTGTCGCTGTCGGTGGTCGCCACCATCCTCGCCTGCTCGGTCGCGGCCAGCCTGTGGTACTCCGCGCGCAAAGCCGAAGCTGCACGCGCGAGCTGAGCCGAGAAGCCGCCCCTGCCCCCGGGGCGGCCTCTCGGGGTGGCAGCTGCGGCGAAAGCCCTGCTGCCTATTCGGGCGAGACCTGCTCGTCGGCATCCTGCGGACTGCGCTCCAGGCGCTGCACGTCGAATCCGCGCGCCTCGAGGCGAGCGAGCAGTCGGCGGTAGGCCTGCTCGTCGACCGCAGGCGTCCTCGACAGCACCCAGAGATACTCGCGCCGCGGCTCACTCACTGCGACCAGCTGGTAAGCCGGGTCGAGATCGATCACCCAATAGTCGCCCCACACCATGGGCAGCCAGGACAGCCACGCCGGGGCAAAGCGGACCTTGAGTTGCGACGAGTCGGCCGGCCCCACCTGGCGCGCCGTGCCGACCGCTTCGGCCACGCTGCCATCGCTGGTCTGGCAACGGTTGATGACTTGCACACGCCCTGCGCCCTGCAGGCTGTACTCGGCCTGCGTATTGCTGACGCACTGCTGCTGGAAGCGGTTGGGGTACTTCGCGATCTCGTGCCAGGTACCCATGTAGCGCGCCACATCCAGCGTGGGGATGGACTGCAGGGGCGCGCTGCTGGCCGTGTCGGCCGTCGTCGTGCAAGCCGATTGCACGCCGGCGGCCAGCAGCAGCGCGAACGTCGTTGTCTTGAGGTTCTTGATGTTCATGGTGTCTCGGACGGGTGTCGTGCGCATACGTTCCAAAGTCAGCCCACCCGGCTGCCACGCAGCCTGGGCACCACCACCTCCCATTGCTCGCACTTCACGCTGTCCATGTAGGCCGGCTCGGTCTCTTCCTTGTAGCGGACGACGATGCCGGCGACCTCGCAGCGTTCGGGTTCGAGGGCGAGCCTGAAGGCCCTTGCCGTGCGGCCGACCTTGTTACCGCGCAGATCGAACAAGGCGCAACGATCACCGTCCGCGCGCAGCGTCAGCGGGTCGCCCGGTTCGAGTCTGCTGATCGCCTGGTGCACCGGCGCACCAGGATGCTGGCGGCCGGCGAAGCCGATATCCACATCGCCCAGGCCCAGCACCTGGTACTGCGCGTCCAGCGCCGGGTCGTGACTGCCTTCGAAGCGACGGTACTGCGTACACGCGCCCAGCTCGGCGACGAAGGCGTTACCGGGGTCGAACTCGCACAGCGTCAGCGTCTGCTCAGCCCGCGTCATGCCCACGTAGTAGAGCCTGCGGGCCTCGTCCAGCTGCTCGGATGAGGCCTCCCAGTTTCCGTCCAGCAGGGCGACGTGGCCGAACTCCAGCCCCTTGGCCGCATGGACCGTGCCGAGAAAGAGCCCCGGGCGCGCCTGCTGGCGGAGCTCGCGCGCGTAGTCGTAGAGCCAGTCGATCACCGTCGCGGGCGCAAGCAGGCAGTCGCCATATTCGCCACCGAGTTGCTCGAAGGCGGTGGCGAAGAAATCCCCCCAGAGCGGATCGGCGGTGTGCTCGCGGGCGATCTCGGCCACCGCCGCGGCTGCGAGCGCAGGCCCGGCGCGCGCGCGCAGGTGCGCGACGAGGCGAACGAAGGGACGGTGCCGGGTGAGCGGCAGCCCGCTCTGCTTGTCGGTGGCGAGGAAGTACGCAATACCCGCGCGCTCGCACAAGGCCTGCACCGGCCACAGGTAGCGGTGGCTGCGCGCGAGCACCGCAAACCCCTGCCAGTCTGCCCGCCCGTCCAGTGCGCGCAGCCGGTCGAGTTCGGCCACTGCGGCCTGGGCCTGCAGGTTGCCGCAGGGCCGGTCGGGCCCCGCAACACGCAGCCTCAGCACACTGCCGCGGCGCGCGGGGTCGAGCGCCTCCCACTGCCCCCCGGCGGGACCGGCCGCACGCGCCTGGTCGATGCGGATCGGATGTTCCGCCTTCAGCCGCGCGGCGTTGTGCTCGATCAGCTGATTGGCCGCGGCGATGATGGCCCGGCTGGAGCGGTAGTTTTCCACCAGGAAGCTGATCTGCGCGCCGTATTCCTCGCAGAAGCGGGCGATGTGGCGATTGCTGCCGCCGCGCCACTGGTAGATGTTCTGGTCGTCGTCGCCGACGGCGAGGATGCACAGCTCGCCGTCCTGCTCGTCGTGTCGCCCGGCAAGCGCACTGACCAGCCGGTATTGGCGGTCGTCGATGTCCTGGTATTCATCCACCAGGATGTAGCGATAGCCCTGCAGCAGGCGCTCGCGCAGGTCGTTCTCGCCCTCCATCGAAGCGCCACCTTCGAGCAGTGCCGCGGCGCGATCGAGCACGGCGTCGAGTTCGCCCTCTTCCACCTTGTCACGGCGCTCGAAGCTGGTGCCGGTGAGCCGCATCGCCATCGCGTGGTAGGTGAGCACGGTGATCCCGATCGCGTCCTTGCCGACCAGGGCGAACAGGCGCGTGCGGATCTCGTTGGCCGCATGGCGGTTGAAGGTGAGCGCGATGATCGCCGCGGCCGGCACCCGCCGCACGCGCAGCAGGTAGGCGATGCGATGCACCACCACCCGCGTCTTGCCCGAGCCCGGGCCGGCGAGCACGAGTCGGTTGCGGTCCTCGTGATCGGTGACGATGGCCTTTTGCGTGGGGTTGAGCGCTTCGATGATCGCCTTCCACGAGCCCTCGCTGGTGGCCAGCTGCAGGACGTCCTCCTTGCCCGCGAAGTAGCGGCGCAGGAAGTCGTCCTGGATGTCCTCCTTCTCGTGCGGCTGCAGCCCGGCGTGGAAATACCGGCAGGACCAGTTCTGCCCCAGCAGGAAGTCGGCCAACTCTTCCGCCTTCTTGCGGCTGGCGACGAAGACCACCGCGCCACCGTCTCGATCGCCCAGTTCGTCGAGCAGCAGGGCGTGCGTGCGCGCGAACTTTTCGCCCGCCGTCACCGGGAAAACCTCGAAATGCAGGTTCGGCCGCTCGGGCGTGCCGATGAAGGCTGCAAAGCGCACGCCCAGCTCGTCGAGGAAGTGCTGGCGGATGTCGTCGAGCACGTCCTGCTTGGCGGTGGCGGTGAAGCAGCCGATCGGTGCGAGCGCACCCTCTCCCGAGAACTCGCGGATGAAGCGCGCCGCGTACAGGTAGTCCGGCCGGAAGTCGTTGCCCCACTTCGACAGGCAGTGCGATCAGGCTCGCCAGCCGGGTGCGGCACACCTTGAGCGTGCGCGCCAGCCCGGGGTCGGTTTCCGCCAGCAGGGCCGGCAGACGATCCGCCACGGCGTCAAGCGACAGCGGCGTACGCCGGGTCAGCGCAAACAGGAAGTTGCCCAGCCCCGGCCCGGTGCGCGGTGCGATCAAGGCCTGGTAGCACAGCAGCTCGTCGGCATTCGCCTCGAACAGCCTGTCGAAGGCGAGCTGCTGATCGGCGAACAGGGTCAGCGTCGAGCGGCAATCCGCCAGCGGCGAGTTGAGGCTGTCGCGGATCAGCTTGTAGTTCTTGATCAGCCGGTGGTAGGGGTTTTGCGGAAAGGCGAGCGGCGACAGGCGCAGGGTGTCGATCACCGGAAGCTGCAGCAGCCGTGAATCCGGAGCGAGCTCGCGCAGCACCGGCAGGTCGTGGGCCAGCACGTTGTGTCCGAGAACGAAGCTCGCCCCGGCACACATCGACTCGAGACGAGGGAGCGCGGCCTCGAGCCGGGCCCGCACGTTGAGCTCGAGCGTCTCGCCGGTGTCCGGTCGAAGGGCGCCGATCTTGATGATCCGTTGGCGGTCACCGTCCGCTTGAGGGACGGTCTCCAGGTCGAAGATCAGGCATTTTGGTTGAAGGGTCTGCGGTGTCTGCACCATCCGGAAATCTGTCGCTTGCCGAAGGTCTGGCTGCGGCGAACTGCATGATGTCGATAAGCGCGCTGCAGGCTGGAAAGCAGCGCACAAGGCGAGCTTGCCGCATGCGCGCCCCCCACGCAATCGGCATTCCGAATGCCCTCACACAACCGTGTGCCTGATCCATGAAGCATGGTCTCGACGGTGCGATCAATACCCTGACCGAGGTTGAGGCTCGGGCCATTGCTGCAGCCGGCATTTGTCGCAGTCCTCCCACGGCAGGCAGTCGCACACCCGCGGCAGGGCCACGAAGCGGCTGCCCACCTGAACCTTTCCCTCGGTCATCGACTTCGCGGCGGTACTGCGTCGCGGGGCGGGCGCCGATGCCGGCGCCGAGGCGTCATGCGGCGTAGGCTGCCAGCGCGAGAACGGCGCCAAGTCAAGACCGGCCTCGACGTACCAGAGCTTGCGCGCTGCATCCCAGCGCGCACCCAGCTTCTTGGCCTGGTCTTTCTCGGCAAACGGGACCTTCAGGTTGTGGCGCATGGCGGCTTCGCGATCGACTTGGCGGGGGCGCATTATAGGCTTTGCGCCAGCAGGCATCCCCTCAGCCTCAAACTGCCTCAAAATTAAGCGTGCCCCGGAAACGCACGGACAACAAGGGGCCGCGTCCCTTATCCACAGGCTCGCCCACACCCCTGTCCCCACCGGCTGGGGAAAAGCTCCGGGCCACGCCGCAACGAAGCCCTTGCCGAGACCAAGATGACCGAACACACCCCCTTCACCGCCGACACCCCGCCCATCGAGATCGAAACCGGCCCGAACCCGCAGTGGTCGGTCATCTGGATGCATGGCCTGGGCGCCGACGGCAGCGACTTCGCGCCGATCGTGCCGGAGCTGGGCCTACCCGCAGGGCTGGCGCTGCGCTTCGTCTTCCCGCACGCGCCCTTCCGCCCTGTGACCTGCAACGGCGGCTACGTGATGCGCGCCTGGTACGACATCATCTCGCTGGCGCCCAACGCCCGTCAGCTCGACGAAGCCGGCCTGCTCGAATCGCGCGCCTTCGTCCGCCACCTGATCGAGCGCGAAGCCGCGCGCGGCATCCCGAGCGAACGCATCATCCTCGCGGGATTCTCGCAAGGCGGCGCCGTCGCCTACCTGAGCGCGCTCACGCACCCGGCGCCGCTCGCGGGCCTCATGGCGCTCTCCAGTTACATTCCGAGCGCCAGGCTGATCACCGACGACCTCGCCGAAGCGAACCGGCAAATTCCGGTCTTTGCCGCGCACGGAACCCACGACGACGTGGTCTCGCTCGAACTCGGGGAGCAGGCGCTGGGCCTCTTGCAGACGCTCGGTCTCGAGCCCGAGTGGCGCACCTACGCCATGCCCCACTCGGTGTGCATGGCCGAGATCGCCGACATTGGGAGGTGGCTAGAGCGCGTATTCGCTAAGGCACGCTGAGGGAAGGCCCGGCGCCCGCCCTACCCCTTCGTTTCGGACTCGCTTTTCTGCGCCTCGCGCTCAGCCTGCGCCTTCGCGGCCGCGTTCTCTTTTTCCATCTTGTTTCTTGCAATGGCGATCGCCGTCTTGCCAACCAGGATCACCACGGCCGCGAGCAATACGATGAACAGCAGCGATGCACGGCCGCTCGAGACGTCGTCCGGAGCCGTGCTGGCGAGCGCTGCGCCACTCGAAAGGTAAAGGCCAAGGCTGACCGATGCTGCGGCGATGTGTTTCATGGAGAACCTCATTCGTCGACCTGATCATTTCTGGGCGCTGTCCGCCGCACTTCAATCACTCACCCTCCCCCGTGCCGCCTTGACCGACGCCCGCCGCGCCTTCCCCTCCAGGCGGCGGGTGACGGACGCGCGAGTCGGTCGGGTCGCGCGACGCACCTTCGGAGGTGACGCAACGTGTTCGATCAATTCTTCCAGCCGGCGCAGCGCCTCGGCGCGGTTCTTCTCCAGGCTGCGAAACTTCTGCGCCTTGATGATCACCACGCCCTCCTTGCTGATCCGATGGTCGCGCAGGGCCAGCAGTCGCGTGCGGATGTCCTCGGGCAGGCTCGATGCGGCGATATCGAAGCGCAGGTGCACCGCGTTCGACACCTTGTTCACGTTCTGGCCGCCCGCCCCCTGCGCGCGGATCGCGGTGATCTCGATCTCGTCGGGAGCGAGCGTGAAGCGGGCCGTCATCGCTGAGTCCCTGTCCGCGCCCCACGTCGCACGCGCATCAGCATTCCCGGGCAGCGGCCAGGCATCGTGGCAGCTGCGCCTTCGACGCACGCTGAATCTGGCGCAGCAGATCGACCGACACCCTGGGCACCTGATGCCGCAGCCGCAGTTCATCCTCGAGCCGCAGCAGCAGGCTCGCGGCCATCTCCGCATCGGCCAGCGCACGGTGGTAGCGCCCGGCGACCGGCAGATTGGCGTACTCGACCAGGACCCCGAGCTTGTGGCTGGGCGCGGCGGGCAGGAGGCGTCGGGACAGCAGCAGCGAGCACACGAAGTCCTGCTTTCTGCTGCGCTGGATGCGCGCGAGCTCCGCGTCCCAGAACTTGGCGTCGAACGAGGCGTTGTGGGCGACGATCGGCATGTCGCCGATGAAATCGGACACCTCGCGCATGACCTCGCCCGCCGAAGGTGCGCTGCGGACCATGGCGTTCGTGATCCCGGTCAGCGCCTCGATGTAGGCGGGAATCCACACGCCCGCGTTCATCAGGCTCTGGTAGCGGTCGACCACGCGACCGTCCTCCACGATGACCGCTGCGATCTCCGTGGCACGGTCGCCTTGCGCGGGCGACAGCCCCGTGGTCTCGAAATCTATGACTGCCACCGCTTCCATGCTCAACATCTTCCTCTCGGACGTAGCGCGTGGTCTATGCGCACCTTGGTGACCGGGCGGGATTATAGGCAGTGTACGCGCCGTCCGACCCGGCAATGGCGGATGCGCGCTACGAAGTCGGGTCGATGGGCCGCTTTGCGGGGCTGAACCTGACTGAAATGCAGACCGAGCCGATACCGAACGGCAACCGGGCGCAAGCTCATGGATGGACACGCGGGTCTTTGTCGATTGACATGAGGTTTCGATAATCTGTGAAGCATCGATCTGGCTTCGACCGATGAGGGGGAAATCACCATGCTTGCTGCCGACGCCATCCGCGCCCTTGTTCAACGGGCCGTTCTTGCCCCTTCTAGCCACAACACCCAGCCATGGCGGTTTCGTGCGACGGCTTCGGCTATCGACCTGTTGGCGGATCGCACCCGCGCCCTGCCGGTAAACGACCCGTTCGACCGGGAGCTCATCATCAGTTGCGGAGCCGCCTTGATGGCGCTGCGGGCAGCCTCGGCCGATGCAGGTCGGGGCACGCGAGTGCATCTGTTGCCCGATGATACCGACGGAGACTGGCTGGCACGCGTTGAGCTGACCGCCGATCCGGCCGACACGGACCTCGCTGCCCTGGGTCCGCTCATCGAGCAGCGCCGCACCTACCGCAAAGCCTTCGACGCCCGAGAGGTCTCGCCAGACGTCGTCGCGAGTGTCACTTCGTCTGTGGCTGCGCAGGGCGCAAGGCTGCTGACCCTCGACATCGAGCAGCGGCAGGTGGCTGGAGCACTGGTCGCCGAGGGCGACCGCCAACAGTGGGACGACCCGCGCTGGCGCCGCGAACTGGCCATGTGGATGCATCCCCGACGCGACGGCGATGGCCTGAGCATACCTGCGTTGGCCGCCCCGATTGCGCAGGCAGTGGTACGCACCTTCGACATGGGTAACGGCGTGGCGGCCAAGGACCAGCAACTGCTGACGGCCTCCCCCTGGCTGACGGTGCTCACCACGGCGGGGGACGACGTCCAGTCCTGGCTGCATGCCGGGCAGGCGCTGCAATGCGCCCTGCTCGTGGGCTGCCGCCACGGGCTGCAAGCGTCCTACCTGAATCAGCCGGTCGAAGTGCCCAAGCTGCGCACGCGCCTCCAGGCTCTGCTGGGCACGGTGGATCACCCCCAGTTGCTGATGCGATGGGGACACCCCACGGAAGCCCTTCCGCCCGCCCCACGGCGTCCCCCGGAGGCGGTGCTCGAAGCCGTGGCGAGCCGAGCGGACCGGGGATGCACCCCATCATGAAATGGCTCCTGTTCGGCCTAGTGGCCGTTGTCATCGTCGCAATCGCCCTCTGGGGACTCGGGCGGTGGTGCTGGTCCTCGAAGACGCGCGCGTTGCTGGACAAGCTGGAGGCCAGCCGATCAAGCGCTGCGGTCGAGCGTTTCAACCCCTAGGAGCTGCAGGGGCTGCCGGAGCCGGTTGCGCGTCATCTGCAGCAGGTCTTGCCGGAGGGGACACCGATCATCCGGGCCGTGGATGTGGTCCACCGTGGTTCGTTCAACATGAGCCAGACGGGCGATCAGTGGAAGCCCTTCACCTCCCGGCAACGTGTGGTGACGCGCCGCCCCGGCTTCGTTTGGGCCGGCCGTGTGTCGATCGCTCCGGGGCTCGACGTGCTCGTGCATGACGCCTATGTGGACGGCGAGGGGATTCTGGAGCCGGCGATCGCGGGGCTGGTCACCCTGATGCGCCTGCGCGACCGGGGCGAGGTGGCACGCGGCGAGTTGATGCGCTTCATGGCCGAGGCGGCGTGGTACCCCACCGCACTGCTGCCCAGCCAGGGCATGCAGTGGGAGCCGGTCGACGAGCAGAGCGCCCGCGCCACACTGGTGGACGGCGACGTACGGCTGACCATGACGTTCCACTTCGGCGCCGACGGGCTGATCGAGACCATCCGCGCCGAATACCGCGGCCGCACAGTGGGCAATCGGATCATCCCGACGCCTTGGGAGGGCCGCGTGTTCGACTACCAGCGACGCGACGGGCTGCTGATTCCCGTTCGGGGCGAAGTGGCATGGATCACGCCAGAAGGCCGACGACCGTACTGGAGAGGCACGATCACCGAGATCCACTACCACCGCTAGCGCCGAACACTCTTCGCTTCGGCAAGCTCCAGCACCGCCGCCAGATCGCGCCGCAATGCAACTTCCAGCGCCGCCGGCACCCGTCCGCCAAAGGCCTCGACCAACTCCGCGTAGTACCACAGCGATCCGTCCTTGCCCCCGGTGAAGCGCTTCCACACCGACTCACCGATCTCCGTGAGGTCAAGCAGGATCGCCTGCAGGTTGGCCAGCTTGTCGCAGGCAGAAACGAGAACGCCGTCGCCCTCTGCCGCGCGCAGGTGGGCGAGGTAGAGCTCCTTCCGCTCACGCCAGGGGCTTTTCTGCCCCTGGGCATCGGGCAGACCGTCGGTACAGAACTGCACGAGGTCGAGGACCTTGCCACCAAGGGCGTCGCGGATCGGCTCGGCCCACTGCGGACCACCGTCTTCGAGGACGTCGTGCAGCAGCGCGGCGATGACCTGGTCCTCGTTGCCACCATAGCGTTGAACCAAAGTCGCCACTGCAACCGGGTGCGTGCTGTACGGCAATGGCAAGCCAAGAGCGTTCTCGGTCCCCTTGCGGATCTGGCCCGCGTGAGCTTCGAGGGCGAGCGACAGGGCGGTGTCGAACTTCTGGGTCATGAAATGGGCTCGTGAGTGGTCGTTTTTTCGATTGCCACTTTCCGACATCCAAGGCTCACCCGGTGCACCCAGTTCGATAGCTGGTGCGCCCTGACATTTATCGAAGTCGCGCCGGCACTTCTCATGAGCGGCGACCGCCAGACCTCGGGTCGCACTTACCTAAGCAGCATCGCCATCCGCCACTCAATCGCCTCCCGCTTCGGATACATCCGCGCCTCGCGCGGCAAAAACAGCGGTTTGCCTTCCAGCTCGGTCAGCACTCGGTAGTCGGGTATGCGGCGATCCAGCGAGGAACTCACCCGCCAGCGAAAGTCGGTGTCCGGCGCAATCAGGTGACGATCGAGCGCCCAGTGCATGTCTGGCGTAAGTGCCAAGCCATTACGTGGGTCGTCATCAGCAGCTTCGCTGAACGGATGGATGTGTGCCGCCTCCACCATCGCCGCTCCATCGGGCAACACCAGCCGTAGGCCAGTTGCCGCGCAGCGGAAGTCATAGATTTCGGTCACCACGCGCCGGAACGCGGGGTCGCGGACATAGCTCGGCGCCGCCTCGGCAGCGATCAGGGCCGGACTGTTCGAAGTTCGGAGCACTCGCTCGTAGTGATTGATTTGCCGCGTCCGCCCCACCACCGCGTCAAGGTCCCGCAGGCCACGGTCGAACCAGGTCTCGGCGAGCACCGCGCTCAGCGCATCGACCGCGCGCTCATCCTGCAGCAGCTCGAAAAGTTCGGTGTCGAGCCGGGCATGATCGATGTTTTCCGTCATCTGCCTTGCCGTTCTCGCGGTGCTCATGCTCTCGAACACGGACTCGCGCCCAGGCCTGGGTTGCAGGTGCCAGAAACTCGCGCCACCACCGCGCAAGCTCCCCGCGAGGTGGAAGAAGGGAAAGTAAGGATTGGGATGGTCGCCCGGACCCCGGACCGCGTTGAAGTACATCGCGTAGCGTTCGAGCAGCGGCGGTGCGTATTCGATGCGGTTCTCGGTGAGCGCCCCGCCGCGGGCCAGATCAAGCACGGCGAGCAGCATGCAGATCTTGTGCGGGCTGGCACGGCCATGCGCCACATTGACCTTGAGCCGGCGGAACTGATCGGCGTAGGTGGCAAGACTCATCACTCGACCCAATATTTCGCCTTGCCGGGCATGACCCAGCGCACGCCACCACGCGGGTCCGGGACGTCACCCAGAAAGCGCGGGATCAGGTGCAGATGGAGGTGCTGGACGGTCTGCCCGGCAGCGGCGCCGTCGTTTATGCCGATATTGAAGCCGTCTGGCTGGAAACTGAGATCCAGCTGTGCCTTCGCCTGCGCGAGCAGTTCAACCACGCAGGTGCGCTCTGCGTCGCTCAAGTCGAAGAAGGATCCGATGTGACGACGCGGGATGACCAATGTGTGTCCCGGCGACACAGGAAAGGCGTCACGGATCACCAGCGCCTCATCCGCCAAGATCAGGATGCGCTCCGCAGGCAGCGCGCAGAAGGGGCAGCTCGCTTTGCTCATGCCTGAATCTTACTTCCATCGGGTACAAGCAGAAGGCGCGAGGCATCGCGTACTCATGCCAGCGCCTCACCCAGCGCCGACTCCGCAGCCCGCGACACTACCACCTCGAGCGCCAATTGCGCTCGCGTCATGCCAACGAACAGACGCCTGCGCACCGCGTCGTCGAGTTGCTCGAAATCCACCTCCGCGAGCACGACGCCCATCGCGCTCTGTCCCTTGAACCGGTGAACGGACTCGATCAGGAGCTCGCCCTCTGACCACACCGGCTCCCCGTCGGCGGTATATCGCCCCAGAAACCTCCGCAGCCCGAAGGTCCCCAGCTTCGCCGCCTTGAGCAGGAGCGAACGCCCGTGCCCACGCGCACTCAGGACGACGATGTCGGCAAGCGGGATCCCGCGCTCGCGCAAAGACTCCACCGCCGCCAGCGTCTGGCGACGCAGGCCGCGCTCGTCGTCGTAGGCGCGAAACCCCGGGAGTTCGCCCACGTAGGGGCTGCGTGCCTCGACCACGCCCTCCGCCAGGCCCAGGGCGTTGATCACATCGACGATGGCGCGCGGCGAACGGAAGTTGTCGTTGCAGCGCACGCTGACCGCGCCGTCGAGGTCGAAGCCGTCGCGCTCATAGAGACGCTGCGCCTCGTCCTCGAGCAGATAGAGCCGCCCGTCTTCCTTCAACTGCGGCAGCAGGCTCACGACCCAGGCGGGGTCGAAGTCCTGCCCTTCGTCGATGATCACGAGGTCGTACAGCGCCTCGAAGTCCTGCGCGTCGCTGCCGTAGCGGTCGACGACCGCCTGGAAGATGCCCTCGGCGGTGAAGTCCGGCTCACCCTGAGTGCGCCGCCAGTGCTCCACGCAGAGCTCGTGAAAACTCGACACCCGCGCACGCGCCGGCGCGATGCGACCGATGTGATCCGCCAGGGTGCGGTTGAAGCAGACGTAAAGGGCCCGCTGCCCTGCGGTCGCCGCGTCGTCGAGCAGGCGAAGCGCAAGCTGCGTTTTTCCGGAACCTGCCGACCACGTTCTTGCAGAACTGAAACGACAGGATCAGCAAGAAATGGCAGCATGAGGACGGCCAGTTGGAAGGCGGAAAACGTAGGGCACCTCAGGCCATCACGATCCGGGTATGCACCTCGACCTTGAGCGCGCGCTTGATGGCGGCAAATACGGCCGAAATGTTGCTCATGGTCGGGTTGCCCGACTTTGACAACATCCGGTGCAGGCTCTTGGCAGGTTTGTGAATTTCCTCGGCCAGCGCCTCGAAACCCACCGTGGCGTTGACCAGGTCACGCAGGATCAGTTTGGCCGACTCCGGCTCGCCGTTAACGAACAGGGTGATGGCCTCGTCCAGAAGCGCCTGCGCAAAGGCGGGATCGCTTTGCACACGCGCGGCCACGGTCTCTTTGAAGTCACGGGTCAGTGCCATCTCACTTCGCTCCCTTGGAGGTTGATGCCTTGCGGCGCTTGTAGTCTTCCCACAGCGCCACAGCCTGACCGATGTCCTGCTGCTGGCGCTTCTTGGTGCCACCACCGATCAGGATGATGATCTTCAGACCGTCCTTGGCCAGGTAGATGCGCAACCCCGGCCCCCAGTCGATCTTGTACTCACCAATGCCACGAAACCACTCGACGTTGGACAGGTTGCCCTGCTCCATCCGGCTTACGGCCACCCGCACCTTGGCAGCAGCAACGGCCTCCAGCGACCCGAACCACTGCGCAAAGGGGCTGTATCCATCGTCCAGCAGTAGTTCTTTGATCTGGTAGCTCATGGACTTGATGGTAACGTATAGGTTCCCGTCAAGCCAGCATGGCAGTTTGAACGTCCGACCGATAGCCTTGGTTGACGATGAAATGCCGCGCATAAGTTTCTGATTCTTCAAGGCCGCGCCTTGCGCCTACCCGCAGGACAAACGGAGAAAAGAGACGGCTCTGGCCGAAGAAGTGGCCCGTTGCGGGCGTTTCGGCAGGCGACCACCCACAGCACGGATCGCCTGAACCCCGCGCGACGCGGGGGAGACGCCAAAAGGAAAGGGCCCGGAGAAAATCCGAGCCCTTGCATATGGTGGCCGAAGGGCTATCGAACTGTTGCCTAAAAGCCACAGAACGAAAGACTATTAAGACCTCAAAGTCCTTTCATACCCCCAAAAATACCCCCGGCAACAGTAGGTGACGGGTCAATCGTCTTCCCTGCTCATCGATCCGACGGTCTGCCATGCAGCTACGCTGAAGCGGTGTTCTGCAGCACCAGGAACTTCGCACCCTCTCGTTCCCGGACCTCCTCGACCCTCTGGGCAAAGTACGAGAGCGATAGCTTCTTCTCGGCCAGGAACCCCATATGGGCGTTGAAGCCCTGCAGCACCTCGTTCTTGACAAGCAGTTTGTTTGCGTACTCGATGCAGGCGGGCTCGACGACTGACATCGCGCTGCGGACCAGTGTGGCCTTGTCGAGAGTTCGCCGTAACTCGTCAAACCACTGCACGCCGCGGTTGCTGTCATTCGTGAAGTCGAGGAAGCGAATCAGGTTTGCGGCCGGCACCGACTGCACGTACCGGGCGTCAAACAGGCGTGCAGGGTCATCCTTGAGCAGCAGCTTGCCGCAGTGCTTGCGAGCGATCACACGCCAGTCGGCGTAGTGGCGAAGCATTTCATCCCGGGCGGCCTCACCCATGCCGAGGTCGCTCATCGCCATCACGCTGCCGAGGCAGGCGAGGACGTAGCAGTCCTCCGTCGCATTCAGTTCGGTGATGTCGTCGATCTCCCCGAGCTGGACCTTGTAGTGATGGGCCAGGGTCGTGAACAGCTGCTTGCTCTGAAGGAGCAAGTGTCGCCGCGTCTCGCCATCCGTGGCCTGCTGAGACAGGCGCAGGTGATCGACCGCGGTCATCAGTTGGGCATGCTGCGAAGACTGCAGGAACTGCTTGATGGCTTTCGTCTGCTTCTCAAGAGTGCTCAGCCGCTTGTCGATGCGGTTCAGGCGAGAAGCAAGATAGGCGAAGCCAGTTACCGACGTGACGATACCCAAGCCCGACAGCGCGGTGGTCGCGATCGAGTAGTTCAGGATCTGATCGGTCGCCGCCTTCACTGCAGCCACGTTCGCGCTCAAGGCTTGCATCTGGATTCCGGTCACGACCGACCCGATCGCGCCCAAGCCTGGAACCGCACCAAGCAGGCCAGCAGAAGCCGGCATTGCCAAGTGGGAGACGATTCGACCTGCAGCGTCCCGGATCACCCCACCGTGAAGGCTCAGGTTGCCCGTCGCCAAACCAATCACCTGCTCGACGGGGATGGAACGGGCCACGCTCAAACCAAGTTCAGAAAGCATTTTCTTGTCTCGTTATGAAGTCAGCGCCGCGACGCTGACGTTCGTCCCGGCGGGAACCGAAGCAGGATGCAGCTATCGCCGAGCTGAGCTCGACAGCGCGCTCCCGGGCGTTGATCCGTTCAGAGATCGGGCTCAGTCGAATTCCGCGTTCTTGAACCTCAACACGTTGCAGTTCTCCCTCACGGCACGCTGCAACCCATCCTCGAAGCCTGCTTCGCTCTCGGCGTCGATCTCGATCGAGATCCGCACCTTCACGCCCGACTTAGCGGTAAAGTTCAGCACCACCTCGTCGATGATGTCGGCGAACTGCCGCTTCGCCATGACCGGATCGAGGTCGATCGTCCCGAAGAAGTGTGTCCGAGGCGCCGTGGTCCCCGCGGCTGGCGTAGAGACAACGCGCGGGGCGGCGCCCGAGTCTGCAGCCTTTTGCCCACTGGGCGGTGTGCCAAGCGGATAGGTCACCGCTGCAGCGCCCGCCGCCTCCTGCGCGCGTTCGGCCGCGATGCGCTCGGCCTCGGCGTGTGCAAGTGATGGTTCGATCAGGATCAGCGCGGTGTCCAGAATGGGCGTTGTCCGCTTCGCGAAGCGGAAGCCCAGGTAGCGACCATCCTCCTTGCCTTGCGCGAAGCCGAAGAAATCCCGGCTCTCAGCACCCGCAGCAAGCGTGTTGTGGAACACCGCGTCGTCCTTCAGGCGTGGCAGGTACAACTGCTGGCAGGTCTGCTGCCAGACGTTGAGCGCATTGGCCTCGCCAGTGCCGTCCTTCCAGAACCACGTCTTCAGCACGTTGTGCAGGTGGATCGGGGCCCACTCCGTAATCAGCAGCTCGTTCTCACGTAGCACACGCTCGATCTCCTGTGTCAGGTTCTGCGCGCCGGAGTTGATCTGGAACGGTTCCCACTGCAGCTCCGAGAGCCCCTTCCCGCGCTCGGCGAACTGGGCCGGTGCCAGCATCCAGCGGTAGCTCTCCTTCACCATTCCGCGCAGTGCCTCGTTAGCGTCGTCCAGGCTGCGGCTTGCCTGCCGGGCTTGGTACTGGTCGAGGTTGAGCTTGAGGTCCTTGATGTCGGCGACGATCGACTGCCAAGCCAGTACCGAGCGCACCTGATCCTTCAGGCGGCTCACACTGTCCGCATCCGGGGCCAGGAAGATGAGGCGGTTCTGCTTGAAACGCGGCTGCTCGCCGCGGTGCTTGAGGATCTCCGTGGCGTAGCGGATCGCCGATTGGTCGCCGCTGCGGCTGTAGCCGGCTGTCGGCGGCAGCACCACGAGACGCAGCGCCCAGTCGTCGGGAATGTCGGCGCTGGCGGTGAACACATGCACACCGCCGAACACGCCCGGCGCCAGCGTGCGCTGCACGCGGTCGCGGACGGCAGGGATCACATCGTCCTTGTCCTGGAAGCGCCGCTTGCGGTCTTCCATCTCGCGGCGCAGGTTGGGCCGCGTGTCGAACCAGAAGCGGTTATTGCCCGAGTTCAGATAGTGCAGGCGGTCGTTCAGGCGGCGCAGCGCGTCCTTGAACACGCCGATCTGCTGCCCCGGTTGCACGCAGCCCAGCAGAACCCGCTCCAGTTCGATGCCGCGCACCATCTGGTTAGCAGTGGATGGCGCACTACCAAGGAAGATCGTCCGCGCCGTGCGCCGGCACGCCTGCACGCTACCCAGGCGCGTATCCACGCTCTCCAGCTCGGTGGTCTCCGCGCGCTCGCCGTCGACGTCGCGCTCCAGCACCGGGTCCCAGCCCTGCGGCAGGTAGTAGATCGACTCGTTGCGGGTGTCGGCGTCGTACAGCGGCAGGCTGCCGGGCATGATCATCAGGTCGCCGTTGTTGTCCTTCCACAGCCGATGGATGATCTTCGCCATCAGCTTCAGCACGCCGCGGGTGCGCTGGAAGTTGTCGAGCGAAGACCAGTCCTCGTAAAGGCGCACCAAGACCTCGGGGTGGATGGGGTAGGCGTGCATCAAGCGCTCGAAGTAGCGCGCCTCCTGGGTCTCGTGCGGCAGGTCGGCCGCGTTGGCGATGTAGTAGTCGGCAAAGGCCCGGCATACCGCCTCGGCACCCAGCTTGTCGCCGATGCTCGAGAACAGCCGACGGCGCACGATCTCGAAGGCCTCTTCGGACGACACCGGCTTCCACAGCGCCTGCACCCGGCCGAAGTAGTGCGACAGGGCAGCCAGCGCCTTCACGCCGCGCTGGCTGCCGGCTTCCTTGTCCGACTCGGGCAGCGAAGCGAGCAGCACTGCGGTGGGCACCGCCTTCAACGCCTCGGTGAGCGCCTGCACGAAGCTCAGGTTGGAATCGAAGGACCCGCCCGACAGCGTCTTGCCTTCCTCGAACTGGCGGATATAAGCCACCAGCTCGTCGATCAGGATCACGCAGGGTGCGTAGCGCCCGAGCAGGTCCGCGAGCACGCCCTTGCCGGGCGAGGTGCCGGACTCGTCCGCCTCGCGCACCATGGCGTAGCCCTCGGCACCACCGAGCTGCCAAGCCAACTCGCCCCACAGCGTGTTCACCGCCAGCCCGTCGCGCTTCATCGGCTGGTTGGGCGAGAGGCGGATGCCGTCGAGCACCGCGATACGCGCCCGCGGCATCTCCACCACGCCGGCCGCGTTCAGGATCGACGGGATGCCCGGCATGTCCGAGGCCGACACCTCGCCTTTGGCAAGGTGATACACCGCCAGCATCGTGTGCGTCTTGCCGCCGCCAAAGGCCGTCTGCAACTGGATTACCGGATCGCCTCCTCGCCCGGTCAGGCGATGGACCACGGAGTCGAGCAGCAGACGCATGCCTTCGGTGATGAAGGTGCGCTGGAAGAACAGCGACGGGTCCTGGTACTCGGCGGTCGCCGTGCCCAGATGCACGCGCGACAGGTCGGCCGCGAACTCGGCCTGCTGGAAGGTGCCCTTGAGCACGTCCTCGTGCGGAACGGCGATCTCGCGCCACGGCTTCAGACTCATTGTTCTTCTCCATCAGGCTCGGACACAGGCGGCAGGGCACCCAGTGCAACCTGTTCGCGCGCCCGCTGCACCGAACGGTGCAACTGCTCGCGCAGCAGTTTCATGTCGGGAATCTTGTCCAGGTACTCGGCAACCCGGATGTTGGCGCTTCCCAGGTCGAGCAGCTCGATCTGCTCGGTGTCGGCCTGAGCACACAGGATCAGGCCGATGGGCGACTCCTCGCCCGCGGCGCGGTCGTACTTGTCCAGCCAGCGCAAGTACAGCTCCATCTGGCCCTTGTGGGCGGGCTGGAACTTCTCCAGCTTCAATTCCACCGCCACCAGCCGACGCAAGTGCCGGTGGTAGAACAACAGGTCGAGGTAGAAGTCGTCACCGCCCACGCTGATGCGTTTCTGGCGGGCGACGAAGGTGAAGCCCGCGCCCATCTCCAGCAGAAAGCGCTCCATGTCGCGCAGGATGGCGGCCTCCAGGTCGCGCTCACTGTAGCCGTCGGGCAGGCCGAGAAAGTCCAGCATGTAGGGGTCGCGGAACACGATGTCGGGCGTCATCTGGCCGCCCGCGCGCAGCTTGACGAGCTCGGCATCGACCAGCGCCTCGGGCTGCTTGGTGAGCGCCGTGCGCAGGTAGAGCTGGCTGCCGATGCGTTCCCGAAGGGTATGCACGCTCCAGCGCTCGATGCGGCACATCTCGGCATAGAACTCGCGCTCCAGCGGCTTTTTCAGCGGCAGGATCTCGATGAAGTGGCTCCAGCTCAGGTGCGGCGATAGCGATGCCACCACCGCCTCGTCCGGGAACACCTCGGCAAATTGCACCATGCGGCGCAAGCTGCGCACGCCAAAGCTGCGGCCGTACTCGCGGACCAATTGTGTCGACAGCGTCGACACAATCTGCTCGCCATACTCGGCACGCTCGTTCTTGAGCACCTCACTGCGGATGCGCAGGCCGACATGCCAGTACAGCATCGTCACCGCACTGTTGGCCGTTTGCGCGATGTGCTGCCGGGCCTGTTCGATCAGGCCGCGCAGCTCGTTCAGCAAGGAGGCGTCGGTTCTCGGAGCAGTCATCGATTCAGTTCCTACGGCACGGACTCAGGAGACTACCCACGGCAACGTGGCGGCTGTGCCACTCCGGTCCATCACGATGGGATGCGCATCGATGGCCTTGAGCAGCGTGCGAAGCTTCAGCTTGAGCTTGTCCGGCTCGATCACGCGGGGGCGTAGTCGACTGGCTTTGGCCGGCTGCTCGATGTGACAAACCACCCGCATACGTTGCGCCCTCACCATCCGGCGAGCGAATGCGCGCTCAACCGGGTCGTTGGCGCCGACGCTCGCGGCAACCAAACCCGCCAGTGTGTCCCGCACCTTGATCGCCACCTCGTCGGCCAGATCTACCGCCTTGGTACGAGCATGCGCCCGGTAATCCTTCACCTCGATCAGCCAGGCGCTGCGATTCAACTCGCACAGCAGATCTACCGCCTTGTTGTCCGTGAAGCAGCCCTGTTGGAACTGGTTGCGATAGAAGGACCAGTCGTCGTACTTGCTCGCCTCCGCGTCGGCCGCGAACGTGAAGGTCAACGCGCCTTCCGCAATGGTCGTGCTCATGCGCCCTCCCAGTTCATGAACCGATCCGACTGAGCGAGCTCTTCATCTAGCATCACCAGGGTCTGGATATGCTCGACCTGATCGCTTTGCTCCAACGCGACATCGCCGTCCTTCGCCGCTAGCGCGAACCACCGCCTGGGTAGCTTCTGGTACTGCTTGTCGCCGAGCAGCATCTCCAGTTCCCGCAGTAGGAACAGCGAATGGCTGGCGACAAAGACCTGCACCCCGCTGGCAGCGACGGCCACGATGCTGGCCGCGATAACCTTGATCAGCTTCGGATTGAGGTTGGTCTCCGGCTCATCCCAGAACAGATAACCCTGCTCCAGCAGCGTACCCGTACTGATCAGGCGCGCCAGCATTGCGATCTTGCGCAGTCCCTCCGCGACCAGCGGCATTTCCATCCGGCCCTCGCCCGGCAGTTGAAGGTAGAAGCGCCCACTCGCCGCATCCACCTGAACCTTGCCGCCCATGGCCTGCTCCAGCGGCTCCAGCAGCGCTGCCGCGCGTTTCTCCCGGGGGCCTTTCAACGACGGATTGCCCAACAAGGACACGGTATCCCGCCAGGTCTCCTCGAACTCGAGGTGATAGTTGTCGTACAGCGGTACAAACCACGGGCACAGGGTCACCAGCTCACGGGTCGGCAGATAGGCCGGCGAGCGCTCAAGACCTTTGGTCGGACGCTTCTTCAGCTCCACCTGCGACTTGGCGTTCGATGCAAAGCCACCAGCCACGCTTAACTGCGAATCGGTCATTCGAACGCTGAATCCGCAGCGGCCACGCCCCTGCCTCCGCTTTACGAGGCGTCCTAGGCTTTCGGGCCGAAAGACTCCCACCAGTTTTTCGGCATAGGCCCGCTCAAGTTGCGCGGCACTGAGGTCCTTGGCGTCCGACGGGACCTTAAGCAATGCATACAGAAGCTTCAGGACGTGCGTCTTTCCAAACCCGTTCTCACCAACGATGACATTCAGTCCAGACGCGAACTCCCACGTCGCGTCTGGTAGCGCGGTGAAATTCTGGACTTCCAGCGTCTTGATCATCCCAAGCCTCCCTAAATATCCAGACTACCCTGAGCCCCCACATGCCCCGCCTCGCTCGCCCCGCGCTCCACACCGCTCCAGGCGGTGATCAGCTCGTTGTAGGCGCGGGCATCTTCGGCCCAGCCCTTGCGCTCGCACAGGGTGTAGAGGCGGTAGGCGAGCGCGCGGATGGGTTCGGCGCGGGCGGGCATGCGGGCGAGCAGCGCTCCGGCGGCGGTTTCGCCGTCCTGGTTCAGCGCGCGGATCATCTGGTGCAGGGCTTCCCACACCGGGACGCGGGTGTCGGTTTCCGGGTTCCAGTCGCGCGGCATCTCGGCCCATTTCAACAGGCGCAGGTCGCCCTTGCCGGAGGCCACCACGCCGGCATCTGTCAGGCCGGCCACGCTGGTGCCCTTGGCGCGGGCGAGCACGTCGGCCTCGCCATATTTGCCGGTGGCCCAGCCCTGGCCCTCGAACCAGTGCAGGCAGAACTGGGTGTCGTGGTCGAAGTCGTCCTCGGCGAGGAAGCGGTTGATGAGCTGCAGCGCAGTGCGCACGCTCATCGGCTTGCCGTCGGCTTCGAGCACCGCCGCGTACTGGCTAAAGATCGCCATGCCCGGGCCGATGATGGCCTGGGACAGATCGACCGGCGCCACCGGGCTGTTGATGCCGCCGCGGGTCATGTCCATCAGCGCCTCGGGCAACGCGGCGTTCAGTTCGCGGATGAACTCGCGGCGGCTGACGGTGGCGGCGTCGGCATCGCGCTTGCGGCAGACGAGGACGATGCTGGAGGCGAGGGCGTTCGTGGCGACCTTGACACCAGTTGGCCGTTCAGTACGCATGGGCCAAGTACCGACGATTCCGAATCCCGCATGAAGAACCGCGTCCAGAAAGGTCTCCCAGCCAGTGCTTGATGTACCCGCATCGCCTTTGGTTTCGGATTGTTTGAAAGCGTAGTAAATCGTTACTGGAAATGCCGGATGCGCCTGTTCAGCCAAGTTGTGAATGGCGTGAGTCATACCTTCAAGAAAAAAGGCTTCAGCCTTTTCCTTGCCGCCGTGACGGTAGGGTGTGGCAACCAGTTCCTCGGCCTTGGGCACGGCCAACGTGGCGTACAGACCGGGGAAGATCGGCTTCAGGCTCTTGCGTAGCCAGACGTAGAAGAAATCGGACAGATCAGCGTAACCAATGTTGTCGTAGTAGGGGGGGTCTGTAGATACAACCTTTCCCTGAGTGATTGATTGGGCTTGTGCGTCGAACTGCGAGACATGCGCGGGTGTTTCCGAACAATCACTGACGACCTTCGCCATTGAGGCAGTGGTGGCCGCGAAATCCCCCGCGGCTCCCGCAAACGGGTTTACTTCCGGAAAATCCCAAGCCATGGGAATTGCTTGTCGGCTGAAAAGATTAACGCTCTGCTCTCTGCTTTGAGACCAGACCGCAAGCGCATTTACGGTATTCGTCGTGCGGCTGATCGCTAGTCCCAAATACACCCCCACCGCCTGCGCATACGCCGTCGCGCCGCTGCCGCCGGCATCCAGTCCGGTGCCGTCATCGGCCAATCCTGCGGTCAACGCATCCTGGCGGCACTTCTCGATCGCCTCCTGCACTAGATCGGAAAAGGTGGTTAGCGCCACCAGTTGGCGGGGGGTGAAGAGGTCGCCGTAGGTCTTCAGGCCATAGAGCGGCGGCGAGAACCAGCGCGGGTTCTCCGGCATCGCAACTTCGGGCTTCCATTCTGGCTGTGCGTCGCGTGCGATCGCTTCCTGCTCAGGCATGGGCGACAGATAGAGACGACCACGCACACCCTCGGCAACGACTGCCATCAGCCGTGCGCCCACTCTCCCTGCATTGGCCTCAGCGTAGATATGCTTCGGTTCAATCGGGGTATCCGACAGCAAGCATTGGAAGTTCGCACCGCGCCCGAGCTTGGTGCCGTCCTTCGCACTCTCCGGCGGCGTCCCCACCTTCACCGTAAAGCGGTAGCGATCCCCGTCGACGACCGGCTCCACATACGCCTCCTTGCCCGCCTTGCTCGACAGCACGAAGGTCGAGGCCAGCGGCACCTCGGCGTGGCTGAAGGCGGGGTTGGGGCTGTTCACCGTGCGCGCCCACAGCCACGCGATCACGGTGAGCTTCTGCCCGAGCAGCGGCTTGAGGTCCGGGCGCTGAGCGGTGGCAGATGAGACCATCTCGGCGGTGACTTCGATCTTCGGGTACAGATGGCCGATGCGTTTTTCCGCCTCCGCCCGCATCCAGGCGCCGTAGCGGCGCACGTCCTCGGCCAGGCCCTTGGCGCCGGACCAGTCCTTGGCGAAAAGCCCTCCCTCTCCCCCGGCCCCTCTCCCTGAGGGCGAGGGGAGAAAATCGGTCGGCCCCACCGGCGCACGGCCGGCAAAGCGCGGCGGGATCTCGATCATCGCCTTGTTGATGGTCACCGCCACCGGGTTGAGGTCGCTGGCGTAGCTCTCCAGCCCCAGGCGCTGCGCCTCCAGCGGCAGCGCGCCCCCACCCGCGAATGGGTCATGGAAGGCGGGCAGCTTGTCCGGGTTGAAGAGCTCGGCCGCCTGCGGATGGGAGGCCACGTAACTGCGGTTGAGCGCGCAGGTCTCACGCCAGCTCTTCCAGATCTCCGCGTGGGCGCGGGCGAGCACGTCCTCGTTGTTGGTGTTCTCCCACTGCACCAGGTCCTCGATGATCTTGAACAGGCGCTCGCGCTCGATGGCGGCCTTTTCCTTGTTCACCCCGCGCCCCAGGTGGCGCTCGTAGCCGGGGTCGTTGACCATCTGCGCAAAGATCACCGCCCGTGCTGCGGCCAAAGGCCGACGCGCCCACCACAGGTGCAGCGTGCTGGGGTGACCGTGGCGGATCGACTTCTCGCGCGCCGCGGCGACGTTGATGGCGTCGAGCGGGAGGGCGACTTCGATGAGTTTTTTGGGGGTTTTGAGGGGGGTCATAGGAGTGCAGGCGCCTGCTGTTGCAGCGTTTGCTCGGCTACCGGGCCGAAAAATTGTCGGGTCAGGGAGAAGAAGCGCCTGAGCTTGTTGCCTGATGGCACAAGCTCGATCGCCACCAGATCGGGGAGACTCCAGCCTTTATCGACGTGCTCTCTGAACAGTTCGTCGAGTTCATCCCACCACTGACGGCGTCGGGTGACGAGGAACGGGCTGTTGAGGTTAAGCGTGTCGATGGTGTACTGCGCACGGTCGCGGTCCTGCTCACCGAGATCATCAGCAGGTGTCACGCGACCATCGGACAGGTAGGCAAAGAAGCGGCGGCAGTCCGGTTGATGCGGCAAGACGAAGCGCAACATGTCCACAGGCCCATTGGCGCTTTGTTTACCTGAAGCGTGACCGCCGAACACCTCCTCGCCTCGAGCCTTCAGTGTGCCAAGCTCATCGCTGTGGAGTGCGCTGGCGGCGAGGTTTGCGTAGTCGAACGTGCGAGGCGGATTCTGCCGTTTGTTCTCGACGTGCTCGATGTGATAACCCAGCCCTTCCTCGTCGGCGCGTAATTCGCTGTAGCAGCACAGGTGAAACTGCTCGTCCAGAAGGCGCTGCAAGACCTCCCCCTTGTAACCAAAGCTGCTCCAGCGGCTGCCTGCCTGTTCGGGCGTTTGGGGCGGATTGGCATGCGATTGGTTGAGATGGAAACCTCCCGAACCTTGCTTGTGAATCGCCCTCATCGTTTCAGGGCCTCCTGCCGCTGAATGCTGCGGCGAAGGCGTTGAAGCTGAGGGTGCTGTTCGCCCAGCGTCTGGGTGAGCGCGCTCATCAAACTGATCGCTGTGTCATCCTGATAACGCCCCTGATCCACCAATTCGGTCAGGCGCTGCAAATCGGCCTTTTCAGCGACCGGCGGCTGGGGATCGACCAGCATCACGCTTTGCATCACGTCGCCACTGGGTTCGCCATAGGTGCGTGCCATGGGCTCAGTGGCAATGATGTTGCCACTCTGGTCTGGACTCAGAACCCGGATGTTCTCGCGGCGAACCGTGCTGAGCACTTGCGGGCTGTGGGTGGTGACGATGAACTGCAGGGCCGGAAAGGCTCGAGTGAGGTTCAGCAACACCACCTGTTGCCACTCCGGATGTAGGTGCATGTCGACCTCATCGATCAGCACGATACCGGGTGTTCGAATTGCTGCTTCTGAGCCAAGGTGGCCATTGAGTTTGGTAGCACGGAATGCAATGTCAGCAACCATGCCGATCATGTTGCGAATACCGTCGCTGAGCAGCTCGACTGGGAGTTGGCCGAACTGATCGTGATGCGCCACCAGCGCATCCTCGGTGAACGAATACTCGATGTCCTTCCAGCCTGCTGGCGCAAGACATGCGTTCACCGCGCCGCTGACCGACTGGATATAGCCCTCGAACTCGGTATGGGTGGAGCGTTGGCCTGTCTCTTGCGCCTTGATGCGCGTCTCTTTGGCGTTGAGATTCCAGTAGCGGAACCACTCCACAAACGCCTTATAGCTCGATGCAGGATCGAGGCAGTCGGCATAGCCGATCGTGCGCGAAGTACGTTGGATCTTCTTGCTCGCCATCAGCTTCTTCTGCTGCCAGAGGCGGCCGGTGCCGTAGTAGGCCAGCAAGGGCAGGAGGACTACCTTGCCGGGCGTGCGCACAGCTTCCTGCAGGCGCTTTCCGTAGTCGATCAGCTCCTTCGCATCCTTGATCGTCGTCTTGGCCTTGGTCGGGCCTGTCAGTGCCCGACGCCAGATCGATGATCGGTGATTTTCCGAAACGCTATCGATCAGGCTATCGGGAATGAATCCATACGCTTCCAAGCGAACGCCATTCGGGGCGTACTCCATCTCGTGCGAGGCTGTTTCCCGAACCTTGAACAGGCGGATGTCACTGGACTCGAAATGCTTGCCAACAGCCTCATCGAAGGCCCCCACGTAGGGGCCGAACGCCACTGCGATCGCGTCGAGGACAGAGGTCTTGCCCGCCCCATTGGCGGCCACAAGCACCGTGAGCTGCGGATGAAAATCGATGTCGAGAACCTCGAAACAGCGGTAGTCGCGCAGTTTCAACGCCTGCAGATTCAGATGGGGCATGACGCCTCCACGCGTTTGAACAAATTGCTCAAGTCGAGATTGATGCTACTCACGGCCCAGTCGGGCTCCAGCTTGGATGAGATGGCTTCAGCGCGCTCACCGCAACTCAACTCGTCTCACGCTGGCTCGGGAATGCTGCCAACGGGCTCATTCACGTCTGCGATCAGGCCAACCAGCTTCTTAGAGAGCAACGCCCGACGGGCGCTGACCCATTGCGGCAGTCGGTCGAGGGCATAGAGCGCGGGGTCGTCCGGCAAGCAGTGAAACGCGCGCGCCTCGGGCGACAGGCTGGCGGCCCATTGCTCGAAGGGCAGCGCGAAGTAGCTCTCCTGCTCGCGCGTATCAAGCGCGACACCGAGGATCAGCTTGTTGGCAAAGCCCTGGACGGCCGGCATCAATGCGTCGTGTACGCCAGCACGATGCAGCTCATCCGGCATGAAGAAGCGCGACTGCACGAACGGCAGCGCGCGACGCCTCAAGTTGGGCAAGTCGTCGGGGTAGATCAGCGACAACAACGCCTCGGCGTTCGAGGCTTCGATGGGTGTCGAGGTCCAGGTACGCAGGTCACTCTCGCCGAATTCGAGCGAGCGACCCATGCGGCCGAACCCCTCGGCGACCTCGGCCAGCGGAAAGTCGCTGCGGCCTTGAAGGTTGCGCCGGACGACGCTGCGATAGGTCGAGAACGTCGTCCCGGTCTGCAGGCTCAGGAGGCTCTTGAAGTCGAGTAGCACGAGCCAGCGGCGGATGCGCTGCCGGTCAGTATCGGCGAGTCGAAGCTCGGCCGACGGATTGCTGCGATGCAGGTAGTAGGCCAGCAGCATGACCACGTTGGTACTGAACAGGCGCTCGCCGTAGAAACCCATCTCGCGCAGGACCCGGGCAGTGAAGCGCAAGACCTCCTTGGTTCGCTCCCAGCTCTGCTCGAGCACGCGGATGTTGGCCGGGACGAAGTTCTGCACCTTGATCGAGAAATCGAGATCGTTGAGGAAGAGCGCAGCACGCAGCACGAACTCGCGCGTAATCGCGCGCTTGGGGTTCAGGGACTCGGTGAGGTCGTCGATGAGCTCTTCAGTTTCTTCCCGGGCGTTGAAGCGCTCCCAGCGCAGGGTGATCACCGACATCAGCAGATCGCTGCGGCTGAGTCGTGTGCCGCCGTCGTTGGCGCGGATGAAGATGTCGAGGACCCGGTCGTAGGAATCGCTGTACTCGGTGAAGTAGGCCATCGCTTGGTCATGCCAGACGGCATCCCACAGGCGCAGCAGGTTGGCGCGCGCCATTGTCCTGCCGGTTTCGCTGAGATTGAGGTTGGCCTCGACCCAGTTCTCGACCATCACGTCGCGCTGCTCGGGCGTGGGCGCAGCCAGGATGAGCCCGACCTCGAACCAGAGTTCGTCGCCTATGCTGATTGGGGGGTGGGCCTGATCCACGAACTCGAAGCGGTAATGCTCGGCGATCGGGCTCAGCTCGTCGTTTTCCTGATCGGTTTCCATTTCGGGCGCGTGGGCGAGGTCGATGAAGAGGATCTTCTCGTCCCAGGCATCATCGGTGGCCTTGCGCTTGTGCTTGCGCTTGACCGTGTAGGAGCCCTGCAACCCAATGAGCAGGGAGGTCAGGCGCTGCTGCCCGTCGAGGACCAGTGAAACGCGGTCGTCCGCACTGAGGCCGGAGGGTTCGTTGTGAATGGACCCCATGCGGAAGTGGGTTACGAAGCGATAAATCTCCCAGTCGTCACGGCTGCCGGGCGGAAGGTCCCAGAACATCAGGGCGCCGATCGGATAGCCGCGCATGAGCGAGTCGAAGAGCCGAATGATCTGCTCGGGCGTCCATACGTAGGGGCGCTGGATGGCGGGGATGAAGAGTTCGCGGTTGATGCGGTTGAGCGTTTCGGCAACGGTCGTGGTCTGGTAACCCATGTATGCACCGGGGATCGAAAAGGAACTCGAAGGGATTGCGTTAGTCGCGAGGGTGGGGACGGAATTCGCGGGCGTGTTGCCGGGTGCGAGGAGGTCTTGCGGCGCCTTTGTTGGCTGCGGCTCTGCAGCGATCCCCTTCTGCTGGAAGTCGCCGTACCAGACGAGGAAACGAACGAGCTCGTCAAGCGTATGGAAGATCCAGTACAGCACCGGGCTCCCGACGCGCAGCCGCGGACAGTTCTTCCCGTTGAGGTTCGAGTTGCGCGACTTCTCGGCCGAGTAAGCGCGCACCGGCGCCGCCGGCGCATCGTCGAGCGAGACTTGCTCGGTCCAGACGTAGATCTGCGCTCGGTCTCGCTCAAGCGCAATCTGGCGCCCGTTGGGCATCTCGAAACCGGCAATGTAGTTGCTCGGGGGCGCGATGCGACGCGCGCGCGTCGCACACCAAGCCTCCGCCATTTTGACGATGTCGCTCATGTCAGAGCGTCTCCTCCGGGCGAACAGCACGCTCCAGCAGCAGGCCGAGATCCAGATTCTTGCTGGTCTCGGCCCAGTCCGGCTCCTGCTGGAAAGGCTGACGAACGTAATACGGTCCTTCTTGGTGGTCGCCATCGACAAGTACGATCCCGAGGATGAACTTGTCGGCCTGATTCAGTCCGTAGAGGATCTCGTTGCGGGTGACGGTGATGGTGGTGGCGCCCTTCGCCCGCCCCTTCACCTCGATGTGGCGCGAAGGTGGAATGCGACCGTCGATGGACTGCGGGATGCTGGTCACGTCCCAACCGCATTTTTGCGCGGAGACATCGATCACGTCGTGGCCTAGTGCACGCTCGGCGTCCATCACCGCCTGCATGGCGATGCGCTCGATGCGAGCGCGAGCGTCGGCGTCGGCCGACCAGCCACCTACCTCCTGCGACACGCCCTTGCGCTGCATCAGCAGGCCGGCGGGGATCACCAACGCGCCACCCAGCACAACAGGCGTGGCAGAGACGACGTGGCGCATGGCCTGCAGTTCGCGCTGGCGCGACTCGAGCCGGGCGGTGAGATCGTCGATCGTGCGGCGCACGTTCTCCAGCGTCAGCCGCACGTCCTTCCCGGCGGCCATGTCGTCCTGCAGCTTGATGTAGCGGTCGGACCAGAAGTTGATTTCCTTCACCAAGCGCTCGCGGACAGCCCCGAGCGTTTTGTCGACCGATTGCTCGCGGCGTTGCCGCACCTCGTCGAAGTGCATGGGCACGAGTTGCTGGGAAGCATGGGCGAGGGCGAGCTGCTCGAGATCTCTCGCGATCCAAGGCGCTGCAAGCACATCCTGTATCAGGGCAATGTCGGTAGGCTCAATGGGCTCCAGGTCCAGGTGTGGCGCCCAGCCGGCGTTGATCGCGTGGCCTTGCGGGTCGATCTCGACGAACTGCAAACGGCGTGAAACGACACGAGTCTGGTCTGCCCCTTCCCTCACCGAATGGTCGATGCTGAAAATCAGCCGCGGCGTAAGTCCCATGTCGGCCGGATCGATCAGCACCGCGCCCTGCTTGAGCTTGTTGCGATGCTGTTCCAGCACGATGTCGGTGACGGCCTGCATCAGCGGATGACCGGGATGGATGAGGCTTGCCATCTTGGCCTCGGCTCGGCCGGGTACGCGGACGTGCTCCTTCTCGAAGCACACCCGCTCATAGCGACGCAGCACGGGCTCGTTGTAGCGCCGGTCCCGACCCGCGATCTGTCGATCACGTTCACGGATGACCGCGGGCACATGGGTGATCTCGGAACGGCCAGCTTCGCGCGAACGCAGTTCACCCCCGAGCGACTGGAACGCCTGATTGAAGAAGGCACGGATGAAATAGGGCTGCAGCTTGCGGGCTTCGGCCTTCTCCATCTCTTCCTTCACCGCGTAGAGGCGCTGCGGGTCCATGACCTCTTCACACAGCGCGTTGCGACGGATGATGTTCTGCAGGTGGTCGGTGTCGAGCGCGCCCTCGATCTTGCGGAAGAGCTCGGCCTTACGGGCGGGGTCTTCGCCGTACTGGATGGCCTCGATGAGCAGTTCGCGCAGGCTCTTTTCCTCGAACACTTCGCCCAGGATGTCGAACACCCGCCCGCCCAGGGCCTTGCGTTCGACTTCCAGCTTGTCGAACAGGCGCTGGAAGACGTCGCCTTCGCGGGTCTCGTTGGCGACCATGTTCCACAGGTGGCAGATCTCTGTCTGACCGATACGGTGGATGCGGCCGAAGCGCTGCTCGATGCGGTTGGGGTTCCAAGGCAGGTCGTAATTGACCATGAGGTTGGCGTTTTGCAGGTTCACGCCTTCGCCGGCCGCGTCGGTTGCGATGAGCACGCGTACCACCGGGTCGTTGCGGAAGAGCTCCTGCACCTTGCGCCTGTCCTCGCGCTTGACGCCGCCGTGGATGAGCACGACCGCCTCTTCGCTGCCGAGCACGCCGCGGATCTTCACGGCGAGGTAGTTGAGGGTGTCGCGGTGTTCGGTGAAGACGATGAGCTTGCGCTGGCGGCCGTCGGCATCGTGCATCTCGGGCGTGTCCTGCAGCAGGCGCGAGAGCTCGTCCCACTTGCGGTCCTGGCCGGAATGCACCACCTGGCGGGCCTGTTCTTCCAGCCCTTCGAGGATGACGATCTCAGCCTGGAGCTCGACGATGGTGCGGGCGGCAGTAGCCTGATCGACGACGGATTCCTCGAACTCCTCGTAGTCTTCCGGGGCGAGATTGTCGGGCGCATCCCAGATGTCTTCGCCGGCGCCGTTGGTGAACACGCTGTTGGCCAATACTTCGCCGCGCTGGCGCAGCTTCTCTTCTTCGACCCGGCGTTGCAGCTTGGTCCGGCGACGGCGCAGGGACTGGTAGATGGCCTCGGGGCTCGAGGCAAGCCGGCGCTGCAGCGCGGTGAGCGCGAATCCGACCGTGCCGCGGCGCGCACCGTCTTCGAGCTGATCGGCGCGGTTCATCTCCGTCTTCACATAGTCGGTGACGGCGCCGTACAGCGCGGCTTCGAGATCCGAGAGGCGGTAATTGACCGTGTAGGCGTGGCGCTCGGGAAAAAGCTTCGTGCCGTCGAAGCGCAGCATCTCTTCCTTGACCATGCGGCGCATGAGGTCGGACACATCCACCTTGTGCGCCCCGTCGCGGAACTTGCCGTAGAAGCGATCGGAATCGAGCAGCGACAGGAAGAGCTGGAAATCCTCTTCCTTGCCGTTGTGCGGTGTCGCGGTCATCAGCAGGAAATGCCGGGTGATGCTGCCGAGCAGTTCGCCGAGCTGAAAGCGCTTGGTCTTGTTGATCTTGTTGCCGAAGTAGTTGGCCGAGAGCTTGTGCGCTTCATCGACCACCACCAGATCCCAGCGCGTGAGCTGGAGCTTCTGCAGCAGGTCGTCGTTGCGCGAGAGCTGATCGACCCGGGCCACCAGCAGATCGGTGTCCTCGAACGGGTTGCCGCTGGCGCTGTTCTCGACGAGGTCGCGACCGAAGATGCGGAACTCCAGCCCGAACTTCTCGCGCATCTCGTCCTGCCACTGCTCCACAAGGCTGCCTGGGGCGACGATGAGCACACGGCGGGCGTCGGCGCGCATCAGGAGCTCGCGGATGAACAGGCCCGCCATGATCGTCT
>NZ_DAOMPS010000040.1:0-39952 GCF_035444905.1 Thauera sp. | reverse complement strand
CCAGCGAGCTCTGCACGCTCATCATCGAGCGGTAGCCGGAATCGACGCGCTCGACTTCACGCGCGATGAGGCCGTAGGCGACGTAGTTGAGGCCGGCGCCGCCGTACTCGGTGGGGATGGTCGGGCCGAGCAGGCCCATCTCGCCCATCTCGCGGAAGATCGCCGGGTCGGTGCTCTCGTTACGGAAGGCGTCCTGCACGCGCGGCAGCAGCTTGCCCTGGGAATAGGCCTGGGCGGCGTCGCGGATCATGCGTTCGTCTTCGGTCAGTTGCAGGTCCAGCAACAGCGGGTCGTCCCATCTGAATTCGTTGCTCATGTGTCTCTCCTTTACGGGTCTTGGATGCGGCGGCGGCGAAGCCTCAGCCGTTGTGGGCCCGGATCATGTTGCGGGCAATGACGAGTTGCTGGATCTGGGTGGTGCCTTCGAACAGGCGGAACAGGCGCACGTCGCGGTAGAAGCGCTCGATGCCGTATTCGGCCAGGTAGCCCGCGCCGCCGAATATCTGCACCGCGCGGTCGGCAATGCGGCCGCAGGCCTCGGAGGCGAACATCTTGGCGCACGAGGCCTCGGTGCCGACGTCCAGGCCCTGGTCGCGGCGGCGGGCGGCGTCGAGCACCATGCAGCGCGCGGCGTAGAGCTCGGCCTTGCTGTCGGCGAGCATGGCCTGGATGAGCTGGAACTCGGCGATCGGCTTGCCGAACTGCTTGCGCTCGCAGGCATAGCGCAACGCGTCTTCGAGCATGCGCTCGGCGACGCCGACCGAGATCGCGGCGATCGCGATGCGGCCCTTGTCGAGCACCTTCATCGCGGTCTTGAAGCCGACGCCCTCGCGCCCGCCGATCAGGTTGGCGGCCGGCACGCGGCAGTCCTCGAAGATCACGTCGCAGGTGTGCGAGCCCTTGTGGCCCATCTTCTCGTCCGGGTTGCCCAGCGACAGGCCGGGCGTGCCGCGCTCGACGATGAAGGCTGAGATGCCGTCGGCACCCTTCTTGGCCGGGTCGGTGCGCGCCATCACGGTGAAGATGCTCGCCTCGGGGGCGTTGGTGATGTAGCGCTTGGTGCCGTTGAGCACGTAGAAGTCGCCGTCACGGATTGCCGTGGTGCGCAGGCTGGCGGCGTCCGAGCCGCTGTCCGGCTCGGTCAGCGCGAACGAGCCGATGTACTCGCCGGTCACCAGCCTGGGCAGGTAATGGGCTTTCTGCTCGGGCGTGCCGTCGATGACGATGCCCTGGCCGCCGATGCCGTTGTTGGTGGCGAACAGCGAGCGGAAGCACGGCGAGGTGTGGCCGATCTCGAAGGTCGCGAGCACCTCCTCCTCCATCGTCAATCCCATGCCGCCATGCTCTTCGGGGATGGACAGACCGAACAGGCCCAGCTCCTTCATCTCGGCGACGATGTCGTCGGGAATGCGATCGGTCTCGGCGACGATGTTTTCGGCCGGCACCAGGCGTTCGCGCACGAAGCGCGAAATCGTGTCCAGCAAGATGTTCAGTGTTTCCTGGTCGCGGATCATTCTTGTCTGTCTCCGTGGCGGTGGGCGTGTGGATGTCGAGGCAGGAGGTCGCGGCGCGGCACGAGTGAGGGGGAGAAGGCTCGTGCCGCGCCGTACCGCCTTAGCGCTGGTGCTTGCGGAACTCGGGCTTGCGCTTCTCGCGGAAGGCGTTGCCGCCTTCGGCCGACTCGGCGGTCTCGTAGTAAAGCTTGAGCGCGTGCATCGCCAGGCCGCCCATGCCGCGGATCATCTCGGTATCGACATTGAACGACTTCTTCGCCAGCGCGATCGCGGTCGGGCTCTTCTCGACGATCTCGTCGCACCACTTCTTCACTTCGGCGTCGAGCTCGGCCTGCGGCACCACCGCATTGACCAGGCCCATCTCCAGCGCCTGCTGCGCGGTGTAGCGGCGGCACAGGTACCAGATCTCGCGCGCCTTCTTCTCGCCGACCACGCGCGCCAGCAGCGCGGTGCCGAAGCCGGGGTCGACCGAGCCGACGCGCGGGCCGGCCTGGCCGAGTTGGGCGTTGTCCGAGGCGATCGCCAGGTCGCAGATCGTGACCAGCACGTTGCCGCCGCCGATGGCGTAGCCATTGACGCGGGCGATGACCGGCTTGGAGATGTCGCGGATTGCGCTCTGCACTTCCTCGATCGGCAGGCCGATCACGCCACGGCCGCCGTAGCCGCCGTCCTGCGTGCCCTGGTCGCCGCCGGTGCAGAAGGCCTTCTCGCCGGCACCGGTGAGCACGACCACGCCGATGCTCCTGTCGAAGTCCGCATCCTTGAAGGCGTGGATCATTTCCTCGCAGGTCTGGGCGCGGAAGGCGTTGAACTGCTTCGGACGGTTGATGGTGATGGTGGCGATGCCGTCGGCCTTGGTGTAGAGAATGTCTTCGTATTGCATGCTCTCGATTCCTTGAATTTGAGTAGTGGGGACAGGACGGGCTTAGCCAGCCATCGTCAGGCCGCCGGAGGCGCTGATGATCTGACCGGTGATGAACGAGGCTTCATCGCTCGACAGGAAGACGACGATGCCGGCCAGGTCATCCGGCTGGCCGAGGCGGCCGAAGGGGATCGCCTTGGTGAGCGCGTCCTTGAGCCTCTCGCCCTTCTCGCCCTCGCCGGCGAAATCGCGGAACAGCGCGGTGTCGGTCGGGCCGGGGCACACGACGTTGACGTTGATCTGCTTGCGCGCCAGTTCGCGCGCCAGGGTCTTCGAGAACGACACCAGGCCGCCCTTGCAGAAGGCATACACGGACTCGCCCGAGGAGCCGACGCGGGCGGCGTCGGAGGCGACGTTGACCACCCGGCCGCGACCGCGCTCGGACATGCCGGGCAGCACCGCGTGGTGCATGTACAGCGCGCCATACAGGTTCACCGCGACGATCTTTTCCCATAGCGCCTTGTCGGTCTTCAGGAACGGCGCGGCGTGATCCCAGCCGGCGTTGTTCACCAGCACGTCGGTCGCACCGAGCGCGGCTTCGGCCGCCTTCACCGCCGCGATCACCGATTCCTGGCTGGTCAGATCGACGACGAAGGCCTGCGCCTTGCCGCCGGCGTCACGGATGCCGGCGGCGACCGTCGCGGCGGCGTCCTTGTTGATGTCGAACACCGCCACCGCCGAACCTTCCTCGGCGAAACGACGGCAGATCGACGAACCAATGCCGCCGCCGCCACCGGTGACGATCACAACCTTGTCCTTGAGTCCTTTCATGTCCCTGCTCCTTTGGTGAGATGCTTTGCCGGCGCGCCGGCCGGGTGCGCCCGCAAGGCGCCGATGCTGTTGATCTGGGGAACCCGGCCGCGACCGGGCTTGATTCGGGTACGGCTGCGTCAGATGCGGTACTGGGCGATCTTCTGACGGCCGATGATCATCTTCATGATGTTCGCGGTGCCGTCGCCGATCTGCAGGCCCATGACATCGCGGTAGCGCTGACCGAAGTCGTAGTCGCCGCCGTAGCCGCCGTGGCCGTGCGTCAGCAGGCACTGGTGGATGATGTCGCAGGCCAGCTTGGGCCCCCACCACTTGCACATCGCCGCCTCGGCGGTGTGCGGCAGCTCGTTGTCCTTGAGCCAGAGCGTGCGCAGGCACAGCATCCGGCAGGCCTCGTACATGGTCTCGGCCTCGGCGAGCGGGAAGCTGACGCCCTGGAATTCGCCGATCGGCTTGCCGAAGGCTTCGCGTTCCTGCACATAGCGCCAGGTCTCGTCGAGCGAGGCACGCGCCACGCCCATGCACTGCAGGCCGATCAGCGCGCGGCTGTAGTCGAAGCCCTGCATGACCTGGATGAAGCCCTGGCCTTCGTCGCCGAGCATCATGTGGCGACCGATGCGCACCCCGTCGAAGAAGATCGAGCCGCGGCCGACCGGACGCGTGCCGATGTCGTCGAAGGTGGTCCGCGACACACCGGGCAGATCCATCGGCACCAGGAAGGCGCTGATGCCGCGAGCGCCGTCGGCCTCGCTGCCGGTGCGGGCGAACACCACCGCCACGTCGGCCTGGGTCGCCATCGAGATCGAGGTCTTCTCACCCGACAGCACGAAGTCGTTGCCGTCGCGCACCGCCTTGAGCTTGAGGCGAGCGGCGTCGGAACCGGCGCTCGGCTCGGTCAGGGCGATCGCGATCGTCTTGCGCCCGGCAACCACCTCGGCCAGCCAGGCGCGCGCCTCGTCGGAGCGGCCGTGCGTGGCCACGATCTGGCCGCACAGCGACACCAGCAGATTGACGTAGGAGACGTTGAAGTCGCCGTAGGCGATCTGCTCGAGCAGCAGGCCGCTGCTGACACAGCCCACGCCCAGCCCGCCCTTCTCTTCCGGCAGCTCGGGGCCGAGCAGGCCCATGTCGCCCATTTCCAGAATGATCTCGCGCTCGACGCGCTCGGCCTTTTCGCGAGCCTTGTAGCCCGACGCCAGACGTTCGCGGGCATAGCGACCCGCCATATCGACCAGCGCCTGCTGCTCGGAACTCAGACTGAAATCCATCGCCTGCTCCCTGTTCGTTGTGAGTGAGGCCATTCTGGGGGAGGCAATTTTATCTGTCAATATCTTTACTCATTTTCATGAAGCTCGAGATCAGAACCTCCATTCCCATGAAGATATAAATTATTATCGTCATGTTTTAGTTATGTTTTTTTAGCTTAACGCTTGTGCGTCGCACAATAATCTATCTGGCCATCAGTTTTTTTAGTGCAATCTATTGACTTATAGAAGCCCTACCGATAGCTTTGCGCTGCCTTGACGGCGACCGTCCACATGAACAGATGAGAATGGAGCGAGACATGCACAACCAGACCACAATCCAGCAGGCCAAACCCGCCCGCGCGCAGTTCGGCGCCCCCACCCGCCTCGCCTGCGCCCTCGCCCTCATGGGTGTGGTGAGCGCGCCTGCCTACGCTGCGATCAGTGACGACGTGGTCAAGATCGGCGTGCTCACCGACATGGCCGGCACCTATGCCGACTTCACCGGCCAGGGCTCGGTGATCGCTGCGCAGATGGCGCTGAAGGACTTCTCCGCCGACGGCACGGTGCTGGGCAAGAAGATCGAGATCGTCAGCGCCGACCACCAGAACAAGGCCGACATCGGCGCCGAGCGCGCGCGCAGCTGGATCGACCGCGACAAGGTCGACGTCATCACCGAGCTGGTCACCACCAACGTCGCGCTGTCGGTGATGGACGTCGTCGCGCAGAAGAACAAGATCGCGCTGGTTTCGGGCGCAGCCTCGCTACCCATTACCAACGAGCGCTGCAACGCCAACACCGTGCACTGGGTGTACGACTCCTACGGTCTCGCCGCCGGCACCGCCAAGGCCATGGTCAACGCCGGCAAGAAGAACTGGTACTTCATCGCCGCCGACTACGCGGCCGGCGAAGCCATGATGAACGGCGCCGCCAGCGTGGTGACCGCCAACGGCGGCAAGGTGGTCGGCTCGACCAAGCACCCCTTCCCGAACGCGGATTTCTCCTCCTTCCTGCTCAGCGCGCAGGCCTCGCGGGCCGACGTCATCGCGCTCGCCAACGGCGGCCAGGACACCATCACCGCGATCAAGCAGGCCTCCGAGTTCGGCATCACCGCCGCCGGCCAGACCCTGGTGCCGATCGTGCTCTTCATCAACGACGTCCACGCCCTCGGTCTCGAGACGGCGCAAGGCCTGACGCTGACCGAAGGCTTCTACTGGGACCGCGACGACAAGACGCGCGCCTTTGCCCGCCGCTTCTTCGAGCAGGCCAAGAAGATGCCGAGCATGGCCCAGGCCGGCGTGTACTCCTCGGTGCTGAACTACCTGAAGGCGGTCGAGGCGACAGGCACCGACGATGCCACCGCGGTGATGCAGTACCTGAAGTCCACCGAGATCGATGACGGCCTATTCAAGGGCCAGATCCGCGCCGACGGCAAGTTCGCCCACGACATGCTGCTGCTCGAGGTCAAGAAGCCGAGCGAATCCAAGGAGCCGTGGGATTACTACCACGTCCGTGCCGTGATCCCCGCCAGCGACGCCGCCCTGCCGCTGTCGCAGTCCAAGTGCCCGCTGGTCCAGCAGTAAGGCGGAACTCATCAGGAGAACAGCATGAACTTCGATCCCGTACTGCTGGCCCCGCGCCTGGGGCCGATGAAGGCCGCCGGATTCTGGCGTGATGAGACCATCAACGTCTTCTTCCAGCGCGCCCTCGAGCGCTTCCCGGACAAGACGGCGCTCGTGTCCTATCGTCAGGGCGAGGCCGAGCCGACCCGCCTGAGCTATCGCGAACTCGATCGCCGCGCAGACCTCATCGCGCGTGGCCTGGTTGCGCTGGGTGTTGGGCGGTCCGACGTGGTGACCTTCCAGCTCCCGAACAGCTGGGAATTCATTGCCCTCGCGCTGGCCTGCGCCCGCATCGGTGCGGCGGCCAACCCGGTGATGCCGATCTTCCGCCAGAACGAGCTGAACTTCATGCTCAACTTCGGCGAATCGAAGGTCTTCATCGTGCCGAAGACCTTCCGCAACTTCGACTACGAGGCGATGGCCGTCGAGATGCTTCCCGGCCTGCCGCATCTCAAGCAGCTGGTGGTGATCGGCGGCGAGGGCGCAAACAGCTTCGACAAGCTGCTGATGCGCGCGGACACCCCGCCGCTCGCCACCGCCGGCCTCGAGCCCGACGACGTGCTGCTGCTGATGTACACCTCGGGCACCACTGGCGAGCCCAAGGCGGTGATGCACACCTCGAACACGCTGTTCTCCAACCTGCACGCCTACATCAAGGCAATGGAGCTGAGCGAGTCGGACATCGTGCTCGGCGCCTCGCCGATGGCCCACCTCACCGGCTATGGCTTCCTCGCCATGGTGCCGCTGATCCTGAATTCGACGGTCGTCCTGCAGGACGTGTGGGATCCCAAGCAGGCATTGCAGATCGCCCGTGCCGAAGGCGTCACCTTCAGCATGGCCTCGGCGGCTTTCGTCGGCGACCTGTGCCTGGCGGTCGAGAACGGCGAGGCGCCGGTGCCGAGTTTCAACAAGTTCAGTTGCGCAGGGGCGCCGATTCCGCCGGTCGTCATCGAGCGCGCCTACCGCCTGATGGGCATGCGCGTCAGCTCGGCCTGGGGCATGACCGAGTGCGGCGCCGTCACCGTCACCGAGCCGGCGCGCGCACTGGAGAAATCCGGCGTCTCCGACGGTCGGCCGGTGCCCGGCATCGAGATCCGCGTCATCGACGCCAACGGCAACCTGCTCCCGGCCGGTGAAACCGGCGAGTTGCAGATCCGCGGCGCCTCGCTGTTCGCCGGCTACCTCAAGCGCCCGCACCTGAACGCCACCTCCGAGGACGGCTGGTTCGACACCGGCGACCGCGCCTTCATCGACGACGAGGGCTACCTGCGCATCAACGGCCGCAGCAAGGACATCGTCATCCGCGGCGGCGAGAACATCCCGGTCATGGAAGTCGAGAACCTCCTCTACAAGCACCCGGCGATCCAGGCCTGCGCGGTGGTCGGCTACCCGGACAAGCGCCTCGGCGAACGTGCCTGCGCCTTCGTCATGCTGAAGCCGGGCGCCCGGTTCAGCTTCGAGGAGATGGTGCGCCATCTCGACGAACAGAAGCTGACCAAGCAATACGCCCCCGAGCGCCTCGAGATCGTCGACAGCATGCCGGCGACGCCGAGCGGCAAGCTGCAGAAGTTCAAACTGCGCGAGATGGCCAAGCAGTTCGCCGACGCGCAATGAGTGGCCACGGAGAAAACCGCATGAAATCTGTGATCCTCGTCGAAACCCTCAACCGGGTCGGCCTCATCCGCCTGAACCGCCCCGAGGTCCATAACGCCCTCAACGACGAGCTGATGAACGCGCTGTCGGCCGCGCTCGATGGCTTCGAGGCCGACGACAACGTCGGCTGCGTGGTCATCACCGGCTCGGACAAGGCCTTCGCCGCCGGCGCCGACATCGCCGCGATGCAGGCCTGGGGCTACATGGATGTGTACAAGTCCAACTTCATCAGCCGCAACTGGGAGCGCCTGAAGACCTTCCGCAAGCCGGTCATCGCCTCGGTGTCCGGCGTGGCGATGGGCGGCGGCTGCGAGCTGGCGATGATGTGCGACCTGGTGTTCGCCGCCGACACGGCCAGGTTCGCCCTGCCCGAGGTCAAGCTCGCGGTGATCCCCGGCGCCGGCGGCACGCAGCGCATGCCCCGCGCGGTGGGCAAAGCCAAGGCCATGGACCTGGTGCTGACCGGTCGCATCATGGACGCCGCCGAAGCCGAACGCAGCGGCCTGGTTTCGCGCGTCTACCCCGCCGACAAGGTGCTGGAAGAAGCCATCTCCGCCGCGGTGGAGATCGCCAAGCAGTCACTGCCGGTGCTGATGATGCTCAAGGAGTCGGTCAACCGCGCCTTCGAGAGCCCGCTCAACGAAGGCCTGCTGTTCGAGCGCCGCACACTGCACGCCACCTTCGCGCTCGCCGACCAGAAGGAAGGCATGGCGGCCTTCCTCGACAAGCGCAGCCCGCGCTTCGAGAACCGCTGAGGGTGATTGCGGGGTCGGCGGATCGATCGAACTCGGGATGCCGATCCTTGACGGCGGCTCGACTGGGGTGATCGTACCAAGCCGCCGCCCGATGTTCCTGCAGGCGGGCCTTCAGCTCATGCGCCCGAGCTTGCGGTAAAGCGTGTTGCGACTCACCCCGAGGCGGCGCGCGGCGGCCGACACGTTGCCCTTGACTTCGTGCATCACCGCGGCAATGGCCTCGAGCTCGAGTTCGTCCAGGCTGCGCGTGGCGGCCGGATCGGCCGGCGCCGGGGCGGCCGGCGCCACCGTGCCCGGCGTCGATGACGCACACGGCTCCAGGCGCTCGCTGGCGGAGTCGACTCCGAACAGCTCCTCGGGCAGGTGCGCCGAATCGATCTCGTCCTCATCGTCGTCGAGCAAGGCGGCGGCTACCCGAATCACGCTGTGCAGCTGGCGGATGTTGCCCGGCCAGGGGTAGGTCTCGAAGAATCGTCGCACCTCGGCGCTGATCGTGATCGCACTGCGCCCCGAATCCTGCGCCTCGGCCTGCAGCAGGCGATCGACCAGGGTGGACACGTCGCTGCGCTCGCGCAGCGGCGGCAGCGTGACGGTCAGCCCATTGACGCGGTAATACAGATCCTCGCGAAACTCGCCGTTGGCCACCGCATCGCGCAGCACGCGGTGCGTGGCACAGACCAGCGAGATATCCACCGGAATCGCCTTCATGCCGCCCACCGGTGTCACGCTGCGCTCCTGCAGCACGCGCAGCAGGCGGGTCTGCATCGCCAGCGGCATGTCGCCGATCTCGTCGAGGAAGAGCGTGCCGCCGTGGGCCTGCTGCACCTTGCCGATCGCCCCCTCGCGGCGCGCACCGGTAAACGCGCCGCCCACGTAGCCGAACAGCTCGGACTCGATCAGGTGCTCGGGGATGGCGGCGCAGTTCAAGGGCACGAAAGGACCGTCGGCACGCGCACTCGAGTTGTGGAAGGCGCGTGCGAACAATTCCTTGCCCACTCCGGATTCGCCCTGGATCAGCAGCGGGATGTCCTTGCCCCCCACCCGTCTGGCGCGATCGATGGCGCGCTGCAGGCGCTCATCGCCCGTCGCCAGGGATTCGAGCGTCAAGCGGAGCTCGCCGCTGCGATCGCCGCCCTTGGCGCTCACCCCTGGCTGTACGCGTGCGCGCGCTTCGCCCACCTCGACCAGTCCGGCGTTGGTGAGCACCAGCGGGCGCATGCTGCGCACCTGCACGTAGAGCTCCCCGCCCTGCTTCATGCCGAGGCGGATGAGTGCGCTGGAGCTTGCCTGCGCCCGATCGAGAATGGCACCGAAGCTGAGCCGGAACAGGTCGCTGAAATTGGGCGCGCCGGCGTCGCCGGACTGCGTCGACAGCCATTCGCGCGCGGCCGGGTTGGCGCCGAGGATGGTGCCATCCGGGCTGAGCGCGATCAGCCCTTCCTGCAGGCTGCCGATGTATTCCGGCCGCGGGTGGAAGGCAATCAGGATGTCCTTGGCGAACTCGGACTCGAACAGGCGCTTCTCGAGCAGTTGCACCGACAGGCGGACCAGGCCGAGGGTATGCCGCTGCGGATTGCGGTAGTCGCCGGAAATGTCGAACACACCTGCCATGCGACCGTGGGCGTCCAGGATGGGCGACGCGCAGCAGGCAAGGAAGACGTTGCGGTCCAGGTAGTGCTCGGAGCCGAAGATCTCGACCGGCGTACGCTCCTGCAGTGCCGTGCCGATGCCGTTCGTCCCCAGTCGCGTCTCGGTCCAGCAGGCGCCCGGTTGCAGCGCAACGCGCTGGGCGCGATCGACGAAGGAGGCATCGCCGAGGCTGTGGATGATCATGCCATCGGGATCGGCAAGGATGACCATGCTGCCCGAGGCGCGGATCTGCTCGAACACGTGTTCCATCACGCCGCTGGCGAGATCGAGCAGCTTGGTGCTCTGGTTGCGCGACTCCTCGAGCTGACCGCGGCTGGCCACCTCGACGCTGCCACCGCCACGGTGATCCAGGCCGGACTCGCGGCAGCGCTCCCACGAGCGCAGGATCAGCGGCGAAACATCGTCTTCCGGCAGCACCCCGCGGTTGAAAAATTTTTCGCGCGCGACGGCAATTCGATCCTCGCGCGCCACCTTCAACTGCGGCACAGCAGCCATGTCGGTCTTCCTCCGTATGCTCCCGAAAAGCATGGTTTCGGGATGCGACTTATATTTATGTTCAAAAAAGTAGCACCTGCCCAAGATTGAAGCAAATGCAGATGAACAATGGCCGGCATCAAGCTGGGCTATGCCCGCCGCCCACCCTCACCCCGCAACCCGACGGACAGCGCGCGCCCCACGACAAAGGCGCCTCAAGCCGCGCAAGGACGCGCCTCCCAATTCTGGCACAAGGCTTGCAATGAAAGGAGTCACGCCAGCCCTGCTCGCCGTCGATCCACAGCGCAAACCGAAAACCACCAAGGAGGCGTCCATCATGAGTGCCTGTCCCCTGCCCACCGACTCGGTCCTACGTCGTCACTTCGAGCAGCTCGCGTCCACCGTCGGACTCGCCGCCCCGCCCCAGGATTCCGTGCAACTGCGTCATTACCGACAGTTGCTCGAGGCACGACTCGCCCAGGCGACCTCTTCCGCTGCAGCCCCGGCAGCCGCCGCAGCACCTGCGGCCACTGCGCGCACCAGCGCAGCCACACCGCCAAAGCCGGCCGCAGCCGCTGAGCGCCCGGCCACCGCTTCGGCGACGGCGACGGCCCAGAGCGCGGCGCCCCGTGCGCCGCAGTCGCAACCCAGCCCTGCGCCCCGGCAGCCTCCCCAGGCGCCGAGCAAGGGCTGGTTCGCCAGCCTGCTCGATCGCATCCTTGGGCGCTGAGCCCACTCCCTTCAAACCACCAGGCACGCCCGGGAAGCCCAATCACGATGGCCCAATCGATTCTCTCCGGCATTTCGCCCGCGTCGACAGTTGCTGCGACGCGGCGTACACGCGCCACGCAGCGCGGTCGCCAGCTCGATCCCGCCGCCCTGAGCGAGATCGAGCACCTGCTCGGAGATCGCAGCCGCGCCCGCGACATGCTCATCGAGCATCTGCACGCCGTGCAGGACGCCCGGGGACATCTGTCGATGGCTCACTTGCGCGCGCTGGCGCACTGGATGAACCTGCCGATGGCTGCCGTCTATGAGACGGCTACGTTTTACGCCCACTTCGACATCGTCCGCGACGGCGAAATTCCGCCACCGGCGGTAACGATCCGCGTCTGCGATTCGCTGTCCTGCCAGCTCGCCGGCGCGCAGGCCCTGCAGTCGGCACTGGCGCAGGCGATCGATCCCGAGCAGGTGCGCGTGGTGCGCGCACCCTGCATGGGGCGCTGCGACGCGGCACCGGTGGTCGAGGTGGGTCACCGCCACCTTGGCGACGCCACGCCAGCGGCGGTGTGCACCCTCCTGGCGAGCCAGGATCTGCACCCCGTGCCGATCGACTGGCAGCGCCTCGACGCTTACCGCAGCGAGGGCGGTTACGGCCTGCTCGCTCAGGCCCGCGGCGGCGAGGTCAGCGTCGAACAGCTCAGCGGCGTGCTCGAGCAGGCCGGGCTGCGCGGCCTGGGCGGGGCAGGCTTTCCGACCTTCAAGAAATGGGCCTTCGTGCGCGCCGAACCCGCGCCGCGCTACATGGTGATCAACGCCGACGAGGGCGAGCCCGGCACCTTCAAGGACCGCCACTACCTGGAGCAGTCCCCGCACCGCTTCCTGGAAGGCGCACTCATCAGCGCCTGGGCGGTCGATGCCACCGCGCTCTACATCTACCTGCGCGACGAATACCCCGGCCTGCACGCGGTGCTGCGCGAGGCGATCGCCGAGGTCGAGGCGACCGGCCTCGCCGCGCCCGGCTTCATCCACCTGCGCCGCGGCGCCGGCGCCTACATCTGCGGCGAGGAATCCGCCCTCATCGAATCGCTCGAGGGCAAGCCCGGCAAGCCGCGCCATCGCCCACCCTTCGTCGCGCAGAAGGGCCTGTTCGACCGCCCGACGCTGGTGAACAACGTCGAGACGGTGTATTGGATTCCGCTGCTGTGGCAGCGCGGCGCCGACTGGTTCGCAAGCCAGGGCCGTCACGGCCGCAAGGGCCTGCGCAGCTTCTCGGTGTCCGGCCGGGTGAGCAAGCCCGGCGTGCACCTCGCGCCGGCCGGCATCACCTTGCAGGAACTGGTCGACGAATACTGCGGCGGCATGCTGGCCGGTCACCGCCTGCTCGCCTACCTGCCCGGCGGCGCTTCGGGCGGCATCCTGCCGGCGAGCAAGGCAGACCTGCCGCTCGACTTCGACACCCTGCAGCCGCATGGCTGCTTCATCGGCTCGGCCGCGGTGGTGGTGATCTCCGACCAGGACGAGCTGCGCGCGGTGGCACAGAACCTGATGGCCTTCTTCGCCGACGAGTCCTGCGGCCAGTGCACGCCCTGCCGCGTCGGCACCGAAAAGATGCTCGGCCTGCTCGAACGCGACGACTGGGACCCCGACCAGCTCCAGCGCCTTGCCCAGGTCATGCAGGACGCCTCGATCTGCGGCCTCGGCCAGGCCGCGCCCAACCCGGTTACCAGCCTGCTGCGCTTCTTCCCGGCCGAACTGGCAAGACAGGGCATCCGCCTGCGCCCGGCCGCCGCCAACACGGAATCCGCCTGATGAGCACGTTTGCCTCCGCGCCCACCGCTTCTTCCCTCTCTCCGGCTCCCTCCTTGACTGCACCGCTGGACGCCTTCGAGATCACCCTCGATGGCGTCCGCGTGCAGGCTTTTTTGGGTGAGACCCTGTGGCAGGTCGCCAAGCGCGCCGGCGAGCGCATCCCGCACCTGTGCTTCAAGGACGCGCCCGGCTACCGTGCCGACGGCAACTGCCGCGCCTGCATGGTCGAAATCGAGGGCGAACGCACCCTGGCCGCAAGCTGCATCCGGCCTGCCACGCCGGGCATGGTGGTGAAGAGCGCCTCGTCCGAGCGCGTGCGCGCCGCGCGTGAAGGCGTCATGGAGCTGCTGCTCGCCGACCAGCCGGCGCGCGCCGACAGCCCCGACCGCGCCAGCCACTTCTGGGAGATGGTCGACCTGATGGCGCTCGACATCGACGCGCCGGACGCCCCTCACAGCCGCCTGCCGCAGCGCCGCGCGGCCCCGACCCCGCCCGACACCTCTCACACCGCGATGCACGTCAGCCTCGACGCCTGCATCGAGTGCAACCTGTGCGTACGCGCCTGCCGCGAAGTACAGGTCAACGACGTCATCGGCCTCGCCCACCGCGGCGCGGCGTCGAAGATCGTGTTCGACTTCGACGACCCGATGGGCGACAGCACCTGCGTGGCCTGCGGCGAATGCGTGCAGGCCTGTCCCACCGGCGCACTGATGCCCAGCCGCATCGTCGATCAGCACGGCCGCGGTGACTCGGCCTGCGCAGACCGCAAGGTCGATTCGGTCTGCCCCTACTGCGGCGTCGGCTGCCAGCTCACCTACCACGTCAAGCACGACAAGATCGTCTTCGTCGAGGGCCGCAACGGGCCGTCGAACGAGAACCGCCTGTGCGTGAAGGGCCGCTTCGGCTTCGACTACCCCAACCACGTGTCGCGGCTCACCGTGCCGCTGATCCGCCGCGAAGGCGTGCCGAAAGGACTCGACCCCGACTTCGACCCCGCCAAGCCGCTCACCCACTTCCGCGCCGCGAGCTGGGACGAGGCGCTGGACCTTGCCGCCGCCGGCCTGCGCCGCCTGCGCGACACGCACGGCCCCGACGCGCTCGCCGGCTTCGGCAGCGCCAAGTGTTCGAATGAAGAGGCCTGGCTGTTCCAGAAGCTGGTGCGCACCGGCTTCCGTTCGAATCACGTCGATCACTGCACCCGGCTGTGCCACGCCAGCTCGGTCGCGGCGCTGATCGAGTGCATCGGCTCGGGCGCGGTCACCGCCTCCTTCATGCAGGCGCAGCAGGCCGACGTCATCATCCTCACCGGCTGCAACCCGACGGTGAACCACCCGGTCGCCGCCACCTATTTCAAGCAGGCGGCCAAGCGCGGCACCAAGCTCATCGTGCTCGACCCGCGCGGCATCACCATGGGTGCCTACGCCCACCGCATGGTGCGCTTCACCCCGGGCAGCGACGTGTCCTTGCTGAACGCCATGCTCAACGTCATCGTCACCGAGCACCTGTACGACGAGGACTACATCGCCGCCCACACCGAGGGCTTCGAGGCGCTCAAGGCCCACGTCGCGGCGATGACGCCCGAGGCCATGGCGCCCGCCTGCGGCGTCGCCGCCGACGAGATCCGCGACATCGCCCGCCTCTACGCCAAAGCCGAGCGCGCGATGATCTTCTGGGGCATGGGCATCTCGCAGCACACCCACGGCACCGACAACGCCCGCTGCCTGATCTCGCTCGCGCTCGCCACCGGCCACATCGGCCGCCCCGGCACCGGCCTGCACCCGCTGCGCGGGCAGAACAACGTGCAGGGCGCGTCCGACGCCGGCCTCATCCCGATGGTTTTCCCCGACTACCAGCCGGTGGGCGACGCGCAGATCCGCGCCGCTTTCGAGGAGCTGTGGAACACGCCGCTCGCCGACAAACCCGGCCTCACCGTGGTCGAGATCGTGCACGCCATCCACGCCGGCACCATTCGCGGCATGTACATCCAGGGCGAGAACCCGGCGATGTCCGACCCCGACCTCGATCATGCGCGCGGCGCGCTCGCCAAACTCGAACACCTGGTCGTGCAGGATCTTTTCGTCACCGAGACCGCACAGTTCGCCGACATCATCCTGCCCGCCTCGGCCTGGGCCGAGAAGGACGGCACCGTCACCAACACCAACCGCCAGGTGCAGATGGGCCGCGCCGCCGTGCCCCTGCCCGGCGACGCCCGTCCCGACTGGTGGATCATCCAGGAGATCGCCCGCCGCCTTGGTCTCGACTGGCACTACACCCACCCGCGCGACGTCTTCGCCGAGATGAAGCGTGGCATGCACTCACTCGACCACATCAGCTGGGAACGCCTGGACGCCGAGGAATCCGTCACCTACCCCTGCCCCGCCGACGACGCCCCGGGCCTGGACGTGGTCTTCGGCGATCGCTTCCCCACCGCCAGCGGCCGCGCGCGCTTCCGGCCGACGGTGCCGCTACCGCCCGACGAACCGATCGACGACGCCTGGCCCACCGTGCTCATCACCGGCCGCCAGCTCGAACACTGGCATACCGGCTCGATGACCCGCCGCGCCAGTGTGCTCGACGCGCTGGAGCCGGCCGCGGTGGCCACGCTCGCCCCCACCGAACTCGCCCGCCTCGGCCTCGAACCCGGCGCCGCGCTGACCATCGAGACCCGCCGCGGCCGCATCACGCTCACCGCCCGCACCGACCCGCTGATGCCCGAAGGCATGGTCTTCGTACCCTTCTGCTACGTGGAAGCGGCGGCCAACATGCTGACCAATCCGGCGCTCGACCCGTACGGCAAGATTCCGGAGTTCAAATACGCGGCCTGCAGGCTGACGGGGGGTTGAAACCAGTTGCTCGAAGCTCCGTCATTGCGATCGCCTGCCGCCGAGCCTATGATGTGTATCAATCATCAAAGGAATACACATCGTGCGCACCAACATCGAAATCGACGACCACCTGATGCAGGACGCCCTGCGCATGACCGGACTCAAGACCAAGCGTGAAGTGGTCGAAACCGGCCTGCGCAGCCTGCTGCGCCTGTGCGAGCAGCAGAGGATCCGGAGTCTGCGCGGTAAGCTCGACTGGCAGGGCGATCTCGACGCGATGAGGACCGACCGTTGATCCTGGTCGACTCCAGCGTCTGGATCGACTATTTCCGCGGAACGCCCACCCCGCAGGCGGACTTCCTCGACGCCCTGCTCGGCCGCGAGCCCATCCTCATCGGCGACCTCATCCTCGCCGAAGTCCTGCAAGGTTTCACCGGCGACCGCGACTTCGAGCAGGCAAGAACGCTACTCGGCGCGCTCGAGGTGCTCAACCTCGGCGGCGCCGCGATCGGCGTCCAGGCCGCGCGCAACTTCCGCACGCTGCGGGCACTCGGCATCACCGTCCGCAAGACCATCGACACCGTGATCGCCACGAGCTGCATCGAGCACGACCACGCATTGTTGTTCAGCGACCGTGACTTCGACCCATTCGTGCGCCACCTTGGCCTGCGCTCGGCAATGCGTGAAGCGTGATTCAGCCCCGGGCGACGCCTCCGCTCACTCCCGCCGCTGCACCACCAGATTCGCCACGTAGACCTGAACCGCCTCATCGTTCTGGTTCAGCGTCGTGACGCGAACCTTGACGATGCCCTGCTCCGGGCGCGACCTCGACGGGCGCACATCGAGCACCTCGATCTCGAGACGCAACTCATCCCCGGGCCGCGCCGGGCGCGGCCAGCGCAGTTCTTCCAGGCCGGCGCCGATCACCCCGCCGGCCGGGCGGAACTCGCTGTCCACCAGCAGCCGCATGGTGACCGCCGCCGTATGCCAGCCGCTGGCTGCGAGCCCGCGGAACAGTGTTGCCTGCGCCGCCGCCTCGTCGAGGTGGAAGGGCTGCGGGTCGAACTCGGCAGCAAAGGACCGGATCGCGTCGTGTTCGAGCGTGCGGCACCCCGAGCCGAATTTCTGGCCCACGGTCAGGTCGTCTAGGTAGTGAGGCTGTGTCATCGTCAAGGCTCCTTTGCCCGATCATCGTGTAGGTCTTGAATTCAGCCGCGGACGACGCGATCGCCGCCCGCCGGCAGGTCAGGCAGCATGCGTCTGCAGCGGCTGCACCCGCGCCTCGCGGATGGGGAGATTGAGCAGTGCGGCGGCAAGGGCGAGCGCCATGTCCGCGTACCACATCCAAGTGAAGTCACCGAACTCGCTCAACGCAAGACCGCCCAGCCAGGCGCCGAGAAAGCCGCCGATCTGGTGCGACAGCAGCGTCAGCCCGAACAGCGTCGCCAGATAGCGCGTACCGAACAGCTTGCCGACGATCGCCGCTGTCGGCGGCACCGTGGCCAGCCAGGTGAAACCCAGGCCGGCGGCGAACAGGTAGAAGGTCCATTCGGTGGGCGGCATCAGCAGGTACCAGGCGATCAGCAGCGCGCGCGAGCCATACATCAGCGCCAGCACGTGCTTGCTGCGGTAGCGCCCCACCCAGGCGCCGGCGAACAGGCTGCCGAACACGTTGGCCAGCCCGATGATGGCCAGCGAGGTGCTGGCCACCCCGGCCGGAAGGCCGCACAGGTCGACCTCACCAGGCAGATGCGTGACCAGGAAGGCGATGTGAAAGCCGCAGGTGAAGAACCCGGCGTGCAGGAGCAGGTAGCTCCGGTCCTTCAGCGCCGCGCGCACGGCCGGACCGAGGCGCTGCTCGCTCGCCGGCGCCGGCACTTCCGCGGTCGCGGCACCGGGCGCCGTGAGCCGGCCGACCAGCGGCAGCGCGGCCAGCGCCGCCAGCGCCATCGCCCACATTGCACCCATCCAGCCGATCGACTGGATCAGCTTCTGCAATAGCGGCGCGAACACGAACTGGCCGAAGGAGCCGCCGGCGTTGATCACACCCGACGCTGCACCGCGCGCATCGGCCGGCAGGCGCTGCGCCGCGGCCCCGATCAGCACCGAGAAGCTGCCGATCCCCGAGCCCATCGAGGCCAGCAGGCCCAGGCTCACCGCCAGGCCAAAGCCGTCGTCGACGAAGGGCGTCAGCGCGCAACCCACGGCGAGCATCACCAGGCCCACCACCAGCACCACCCGCACCCCGTAGCGATCGGCCAGCGCGCCGGCAACGGGCTGAATCGCCCCCCAACTGAGCTGCCCGATCGCCAGCGCCAGGCTAACGGTGGCCACGCCCATGCCGGTCGCACTGTTGAGCGGGCTGACGAAGAGGCCGAACGACTGGCGCACACCCAACGTGACCATCAGGATGCCGGCGGCAGCCAGGGTGACGACCAGCACATCGGGGCGGCGCAGGGTGTGGAACATGGCGCGAACTTCCGTTTTCGGACGAGCGCGATTGTGTTCGCCCAGGCGGTCGCCGACAAACGATCTATACTGCGCCGTGCAATAGATTTTCTATGCCATGAATCCTTACCCGCCCCTGAAGGCGCTTGTTGCCTTCGACGCTGCGATGCGCACCGGCAGTTTTTCTCTTGCTGCAGCGGAGCTCTTCGTCACCCCCGGTGCCGTCGGCCAGCAGATCCAGAAGCTGGAGGAATGGCTGGGGGCCGCGCTGTTCGTGCGTCAGGTCCGCCAGGTGCAGCCGACCGAGGATGCGCTCGGCTACTGGAAGCGCATCCAGCCCGCGCTGGCGCAGATCGCCGACGCCAGCCACAGGCTCCGCAACCGCCGCAACAGCGCCGTGGTGCTGTCCATGCCGCCCGGCTTTGCCACCAAGTGGTTCGCCAGCCGCATGGCCGGCCTGCTGCGCCGGCATCCCGAGATCGAACTGCACCTCAATGCCACGCCGCAGGTGGTCGACCTCGAGCGCGAATCCATCGACCTCGCCATCCGCTACTTCGACGGCCGCGCCCCAGAGCTCGACGTGACGCTGCTGCTGCAGGACGAGAGCCGCGTCTACGCCAACCCGCGCTACCTCGCCCCGCTCGATCTGCGCGTGCCGGACGACGTGGTTCGCACCACCCTGCTGGTGACGACGCTGCAACCGCACTGGCCCACCTGGCAGGAGCGCTACAGCCGGCTGTCGGCGGCGCAGATCGCTGCCATCCCGCGCATCCACTTCGACCAGAGCCTGATGGCGATCGAGGCCGCGCGCCAGGGACAGGGCCTGGTCATGACCAGTCCGCACCTGGTAGAAGCGGAGCTGGCCGAAGGTTCGCTGGTGGAACCCTTCGTCCATGCGCTGGCGCTGACGCAGGGCTACTACCTGGTGCACCCGCGCAGGGTGCCGTTGCGCCCGGCGGTGGCGACGGTAAAGCAGTGGTTGATCGAGGAGGCGGGCCGTTCGCCTGGGGCAGCCGGGACACCTCCGGAAGCGCCTCGCCCAGAGGGGATGTGAAGCGGGCGTCAATCTGGACAATGAAGGATTGAGGAAAGCGCAGATCCCGTCGATGCCAAAAGACAGCAGAAAAGCGCTGCTACATCACGAAAGCCCCAATTCGGCGAGCGTATCCGGGCCGACCTCGCCGTCCACCACCAGCCCGCGCTCGGCCTGGAAGTGCTTGACCGCGTCGGCCGTCTGCGGCCCATAGATGCCGTCTGCCGTCCCCGGCGCAAAACCGAGCTTCACCAGGCGGCGCTGGATCTTCTCGACCATGTCCGACTTGGTCATCGGCTCAGTCAGGCGCAAGACGCCCGATGGCGCGGTCACCCGAACCGGCTCGCCGGCGCGGAAGTAGCGGATACCAGGGACGAGCACGCCGGTGTCCCAGCGCCGCGCGCTGATCGTGTGGGCGATGACGCCGGTCTTGCTGCTGTGCGCTTCCACGGTGCCGCCGCTGCCATCGCAGAACACGATGTGGCCGACCGCCCCGGGCTGCGGAAAGCGCAGCAGGACGGCACCTGGAATCACTGCGGCCTCAGCCACGCGCACCGTGCATCCAGCGGCGCGCGCCTGCTGCGCCCAGAACCCGGTGAAGGCATCCGCACGCACGGGGTCGTTGCGCGGTTGCGTGCCGAACAGGATTCCCGAACTCTGGAACACGCACCAGGACACGAACTCGGCGCAGTCCCACGGTCCCTTCCAGCCAGCGTTGGCCATCGGTGCACGCGCACCCAGCTTGTAAGCCTCGCCGATATGCCGCCGCGCGAGGGCGAGCACATCCTCGCCGCTCACTTCGCGACCAGCGCGACGGACGATCGGTGCAAGCAGCGCACTCGGCCGCTCGCCAGGTGCGGCGACGGATGGTGTCGCCGCGAAGGGCATGTCGTCCGCGAACGGCATGTCGTCCGCGAATGACATGTCCTCCGCAAACGGCACTTGAGGCGTCGCGGGGGGCGGAGTCTTGCGCGCACGGCCACCTTCGGCCTCGCCATTGGCCTTCGCCGGGCTTCGGGATTTCTTCGCCATGTGGCCTCCTCGCTGCATGCCGTGCCGGGCAAAACCGCAGGCCCATCAGCGGGCGCGCGTCCTTCGCTGTGCGGCTTCAAGTGCCGCACAGCGCTCCTCACTGCGCTTGGCCAGCGCCGCCCGCCGCGCCGCCCTGTTGCGCCTGCAGCTCGCGCGCGACCACCGCCTTGACCCCCTCGGTCAGCCGCCGCGCGGCCATGCCAGTGGTGAAGAAGCGCTGCAGCCCGAACTGCACTGTCTCGGTTGCAGTGTCGACCTTGAACTGGCCGAAGACCGAAAGCGCGTCGTCCTCGTAGTCGGGTTCGGGCCCTTCCCCGCCATGGCGACCGCCCAGCCGTGCGGACGAACCATCCGCAGAGCGGATCATGACCGGCACGAAGGCGATGTCGCGGCCGGAATAGCCCAGGCTGAACTGCACGCCCTGCTCGGCCACCGATGTCGAGAGGCCGATGCCCAGGGTATTGGTCTGCGCAAAGACGAGGGGTGGCACATAGACGAGGCTCGCCGAGTTCGATTGCGGCGCGCCCGCCGCGCCACGCCGTTCGGAGTCGTCCTCGGCGGCCTGCGCCTTGCCGTCCTTCGCGTCGCCATCCCGCGTCCCGGATGTCGCTGCCGCTCCGGCAGGGCCGCGCGACGCAGGTGAGTCCTCGGCCGGTGCCTTGCGGCCCTTGGGCCGGCCGGCCCATCCGTCACGGTAAGCTTCGGCCAGGTTCGTCGCGGCGAGGCCGGTCGCAAAGAAGCGCCCGAGCGCCACCTTTCGCGTGCCGGAGCCACTGCCTGCAGCGTGGGCGCCCTGGCCTTCGAACTGGCCGAACACCGACAACGCGTCCTTGTCCCATGTGGTGCCCGCGCCATCCTGCGTGCGCGCCGTGACGGCCTGCCCCCTGCCCTGGTTGACCGCTCCGACCGGCACGACGGCCACGTCCTGGTCCTTGTAGCCCAGCGTGAAGTCCATCCCCTGGGTGGCCGCACCGGTGCCGAGGCCGAGCCCCATCACGACCTGCTCGCCGAAGAAAAGCGGCGGTGCTGGTGCGCTGGTGCATGCACAGAGGATGAGCGGAGCGGCGCACACAAGCCCTTTCGCAAGCGGACACATCGGATCGATCTCCTGTTTGCCCCTAGGGTGCCGAGGCGACGCACAGTCCCGCGCTGTCGCTCGCCAACTGACGGGCTGCGTCGAGCTCCTCGCGGGTGAGGACCCAGACCACCACCCGGCACTCATCGTCGAGTGCCGCCCAGCTCTGGCGCGCATACCCCGCCGTCCAGCCGAACGGACTGCGCGACAACCCGAACGAGCGCAGCTCGGCCACATAGGACGAAGTCGCGTCCGGCAGCTCCACCGCGAGCACGCCCCAATGCCGCTCCATCCTGACGGCATTGGGGTCGAGCGTGGATTCGATCCGCACGGTCGTGCACGCGGCCAGCGCGAGTACCGCACCCATTACCCCAAGCGCGGCGCGCAAGCGGCTCGTGCGGACCCATGCGGCATCCATCGATGTTGCACCTCGTAGTCCGCGGTCGGGGAGCGCCTTTCGTCATATGACCGATGACGACGCGCCTGATGAGTCTGGTCTAGCACAGGGCGCATCATTTGCAAGCTGCCGCATTCGGACCGCATCGCCTTGCCGCCACTGCGGGCGCGCGCAGCGCGGAACAGGGCTCGGTGTCAACCCGATACGCCGCCCGCGCCGCCCGACTTCATCTGCACCATGACGACGTAGGTCGGGGGTTCACCCCCCGGCGCCGCTCAGCCACAGGAAGCCGCTGATGGTGAAGAAGGAGCTCACCGTGGTCGCCACCAGTGCCGCCGCACACAGCCCCTCGTGGCCGTACTTTTGCGCCAGGATCGGATACACGCTCATCATCGGCATGCAGGCATTGAGGACCGCCGCGGTACTCAAGGCCTCGCCCGCGGCCGGGAAGGCGAGGAAGGCGAGATAGACGCCGAGCGGGTGCAGCAGCAGCTTGCCCGCGACGATGAGGCCGATATCGCCGGCGGCAATTCGCACCTTGAGCCCGGCCAGGGTGCCGCCGATGTAGAACAGCGCCACCGGCGCCGCGGTGCTGCCCAGCAGCTCCACCGCGCGCGCAACGGGCACCGGCAGCGCCAAGCCCAGCGCCGAACACGCAAGGCCGGCGAGGATGGCGAGGATCATCGGGTTTCGCGCCAGGCTCAACACGATCCCCCTGAGCACCACCGGCCAGCGCCCGCCACCCCCGCCCCCGAGCTCGGCCAGCGCCAGCAGCAGCGGGAACATGATCAGCGCCTCGACCAGCGCATACACCGCCAGCGCCGCGCTCGCGGTATCGGGCGACAGTTGCCGGGCGATCGGAAAGCCGATGAAGGCGCTGTTCGACACCGACATGCCCAGCGCCAGCACCGCCGCCATCTGCAGCTTGCGCCGCAGCGCCGTCATCGCCAGCGCCACCACGCCGCCTGCCACCAGCAGCGAGCCGAGCGCATAGGGCAGCAGCAGGTCGAGGCGGACGGTCTGGGCGAGCGCCCCCGACGACACTGCCCCAAACAACAGCGCGGGCAGCGCAAAATTGATCACGAAGACGCCCAGCGCACGCATGTCGGTCGGCACCAGCACGCGCAGCCGCACCGCGGCGAAGCCGACGGCAATGAGGATGAAGATCGGGCCGGTAATGGCGAGGATGGCGAGCATGGGGGACGTCTGCGTCTTGAAGAAAAGGCGGGATCGATGACATCCCCTAACAACCGCAGACCTAACTCTACAGGCACAAGATTGACGCCGACGACCGGGGCCGATTTAATACCAGTTATTAACTAATAGTGATTGGGTCGCCGTCATGCCAACCAGTGTTGCCTTGGGTACTCATTTCGAGCGCTTCGTGCGAGAGCAGGTGCAAGCGGGCCGCTTCAACAATGCAAGTGAAGTGGTCCGTGCCGGCTTGCGTCTGCTGGAGGAAGGCGAACAGCGCCGGCAACTCGAACTCGACGCCCTTCGGGCTGCGATCGCGGCTGGCCGGGCGAGCGGCGAACCCAAGGCTGCCGACGTAGTGTTCGATCGCCTCGAGGCCAAATACGCCGACTAGGGACGCTGATGCGTCTGCGCTTGACGCCACTGGCCGAACAGGATCTCGAATCCATCGCCGATTACGTCGCCACTGACAATCCGCGTCGGGCGATCACCTTCGTGCAGGCGTTGCGCCAGCACTGCCAGCGGATTCTGCTCAATCCACCGGGCTACCGTCTGCGACCGGAACTGGGTGACGCCATCCGCTCCTTCGCGCATGGGAACTACGTGATCGTCCTCGAGGCCACCGCCACGGACGTACTCGTGGTGCGCATCCTGCACGGAGCGCGGGACTTTCCGCCCAGTTTGCAGCCGACGCAGGACGTTTCGAGGGTCACGACACGCACGAGTCGTAGCGCGCTGCGCCCGCCTCCATGCTCCCGTGTCATCCCGCCCCCCAATGTCAGCCGCAGCCGGACTGGCCTACGCTGCCCTGAGGGTGGCGGCCGGACTGCCATGCCCGCCGTTCCCGTTCCCATACCCTCTGTTCATCTCATCGCCTCCTGGGCAAGCAGCTCGTCAAGCAGTGCGTCCAGGTCTGCGAGCGTCTGCGCATCGTCGCGACCCAGGCCGATCTGGTAGCGGCCGTTCACGAAAAGCGCGGGCACGGCGTCGAGCCGGTACAGACGGCTTGCGTCGCGGGCCTGATCCAGTGTCGCCTTCATAGGGCTGCCGAAAGCAGCGCGCGCCTTGCCCTCCGCCACGCCGTTCGCCGTGGCAAGGGCGACGAACTCCTCGACTGTCCAAGAGCGGAAGCGCCCGCCACGGACCGCTTCGAACATCTTGCCGTCGAGCGCATCGGCCACGCCCAGGGCCTTGAGGGCGTAATACGCTCTCGCCATCTCCGTGTTCACTCCAGCGCTCCAGATGGCGGGAATGCGGTACACGAACACCCCACGCCGGTCACTCCAGGCCTTGATGAAGGTGCCAGTTTCGGCGCATTTCGCGCAGCCGTACACGAAGAAATACACCACGCGCGGCGAGCCGTCGGCGGACGTCGAAGCGGGTGGCGGTGCATCGAGCTCGCTGCACGATAGATTCGGATTCTCGAGCTTGGGACAGGTACGCAGTTCGGCGCGCAGTTTCCGCATGCGAAGCTTGAGGTCCTCGAGATGAGCGTCGGTGGCCGCCAGGGCCTGCTTGCACCAGTCCTCCACGCAGCCCTTCTTCACCGCCTGGGGCGCGGGATCGGGGCGTTCGAGCGCGGCCCGGGCGTCCGCGATGCCGGCTTGCGCCGCCGCGGCGAGCAGCGCGCGCCCGCGCGGGATGTCCTGCGCAATGCCCTGCCCGGCGCGCAGGCGCTCGCCAGCGAGAAACTGGGCGTATGCGTCGCCACGTTCGGCCGCGGCGAGAAACATCGTCGTTGCCGCGGCGAGATCCCTCGGCCCGCCGCGGCCGTGCTCGTGCATGAAACCGCGCAGCGAGTAGGCGAACACGTCGTCCTGCGCGATGCCGGCCTCCAGGGCTTCGATCGCCGCGCGATCGCCATCCGCGCTCTGGTCCTGCAGCACGAGGTCTGCCCACAGCGCGTGCGCGGGCGCATGGCCGGCGTCCGCCGCGCGACGGAACCAGCGCCGCGCCTCGGCCTCATTCCTCGCCACCCCTTGCCCATCGCGCAGGGCGAGGCCGAGCAGCGCCATTGCGGCCGGCGAGCCGGCCTCCGCGGCCTTGCGCGCAAACGGATAGGCGCGGGCGGGGTCGGCTGGAACGCCCAGGCCGTGATAGTGCACTGCCCCGATCACATGGCCGGCTTCGGGCACGCCCTGGCGCATGGCCGATTCAGCCTCGCGGATGGCGAGTGCGCTGTCGGCGGCCATGCCCCAGCCGTTGGCGGCAAGGCGCGCGACGAGGTAGTGGCCGAAGCCCCCGCCGTCCTCAGCGCGCATCCTCGCATAGGCGGCAAACGCCTGGGCACTGGCCTCATCGCCAAGGTCCGCGCGCTTGAGCCGCGGAACGTGGGCTCCCAGCCCGGCGAGCGTCGCAGTACGCAGCGGCGGCGGCAGGTCGGCCACGGGGCTGAACACGGTGGCGCGCAGATCCTGGCGGGCGGCCAGCGTGGCGAGAAAGGCGAGCACCCGGCTTTCGTCGGTTGCTTCCAGCGCAAAGCCCCCAGTGACCCGGCTCGTCGCCGCCAATCCGTGCCGTCCGCCCAGCGCGATCACCGCCGCCTGGTCTGCGGGCGGCGCCAGCGCGACCATCCGCCCGGCGTCGAAACGCACCACGGCATAGCCTTGTCCCGGGACAGCGGCGATCTGCCAGTACAGCGCGTAATGATCGGCGTCCAGGGGCACGAAACGCACATGTGCTGGCGGCAGCGCAGCCGTCTCGCCGTCGGGCAGCACGGTGAACTTCTCCACGACGTAGCTTGTCGGGCCGGTGCCGAAGAAGCGCAGATAAACGTCTCCGCCCTTGACGGGGTCGAGCCGCGCGTGAAGCACTGTCCGATCAGCGATCGGGGCGACCGCACCCGGGTGCGCGGGGCGATAGCCAGCGGGCAGGTCGAACCCGTCGAGCAGGCAGCCTGTCAGCAGGAGCGACAGCATGAGCGTCAGCAACCAGCGTTTCATGTTTCGCCCCTTCGCGAGCATCTCCCTCGGTTGAACATAGGAAGCGAAACCAGGCCTGTCCAGCGCTCTCAAGCACGCGAGACCCTTGCAGATCGAGGCCGAACGGAAACGCCGGCCCCGAAAAAAATAAGCATCAAGCCGCCCGGATCCACTCCGCGATCGTCCCGGCAGTCGGAATCCGCCCCGACGACACCAGCTTGTCTTTGATCACCAGGCCGGGCGTCTTGAGCACGTCATAGGCGACGATCTGGCCCATGTCGGTCACCTTGAGCACCTCCGCCTCCACGCCGGTGGCAGCCACCGCCTCGTGCACGATTTCTTCCAGCTTGCGGCAGTTGGCGCAGCCGGGGCCGAGAACCTTGATGCTGAGCATGATCAGACTCCTTTGAGTGAGGACGCGGTGCTGCGGCGGCTGGCAATCGACAGCAGCGCCGCCAGAAACACGATGAAGCCCGCGAGGTAGAGCGCGAGCATGAGCAGCGCGGCGCCATCGATCCAGGCGCCGTAGATGAGGCCCGCAGCCGCGCTGAAGAGCGCGACCAGGCCGACATAGGTGAAGGTCTTCCTGCGGCCGATGATCGCCGAGATGATCAGGATGCTCTGCAGCGACAGCTCGGGGTCGGACATCAGGTAGGCGAGCAGCGGGCCGCGGTGCATGCCGAGCTCGAGGAACATCTTGGCAATCGGCACCTCGACCAGGGTCGGGAAGTACATGAACACGCCGAAGGCGACCCCCGCCAGGTTGCCGGTGAGCGAGTTGGTGCCGGCGAGCATCTCGATCCATTCCGGGCGGATCAGCACGCGGATCATGCCGACGATGAACACGCCCACCACCAGCAGCGGGAAGATCTGCTTGACGAAGCGCCAGGACTCCCACAACCAGTCGCGCAGCTCGTCCTCGCTCAGGCGGTGGCGCACGATGAAGTGCAACACCGCGAGCGCGGCAGCCACGCCGACGAACTTGCCGGTCAGGCCGATGCGCAGTCCGCCTTCCACCGGCTGCACCGAGAGCGCGGCCACCAGCAGCGTCGCCGCGATCAGTGCGAGGCTCGTCCAGGTCCATGCGTTGGCGCCGTCGGCGATGTTTTCCAGCCCGCGCCAGGCCGCAAAGCCGATCGCCGCCAGCAACGCGATCAGCACCACGCCCTGCACCGACACGCCCTCCTCGCCCTTGGCCGCGTCGTAGGGCACCAGGCGGTCGAGCATAGCCTGCCAGCCCTGGGCGTCGGCGAGCGATAGCTCAAAGTTGAGGTAGGTCCCGGTGAGCACGTCGAGCTTCAGCGTGCCGGCCAGCAGCAGCGCCACCCACACGAACAGGAACACCAGCGCCATCCGCCCCATGCCCGCGCCCTGCGCGCCGAAGGCGCTGTCGGTGGCGAGGTCGTGCGCGGCGTCGTCCGCGCGGAACAGCAGCGCCATGATCAGGCCGATGCCGATGCCGAAGGTGAGCGACAGCAGGAAGCGCGCGATGGCCAGGTCCGGCCCGATGATGCCGCCGGTGTAGACCAGCGCCAGGATGTTGGCCGCCGGGGCGAAGAACAGGAAGGTGATCGCCGGTCCGAGGCCCGCGCCCTTCTTGTAGATGCCGGCGAAGAGCGGAACGATGGTGCAGGAGCACACTGCCAGCAAGGAACCCGCGGCGGCAGCGGCCGGGTAGGACACCGCCTTGCTCGAGTTGCGACCGAGGAAGCGGGTGATGGTCTCCTTCGGGATCAACGCCGACATCGCACCGGCAATGAAGAAGGCCGGCAGCAGGCATAGCAGCACATGGGCGGCGAGATAGGCGGCGAGGTTGCCCACGCCGCCGTGGAGGACGGGCAGCGCCCAGGAAAGCACCATCTCCATCGCACGCCCTGCAGCACGGAAGTCCTTATTGTGCGCCCTTGCGCCTCAGATTGCCGCCTGCCGCGCAGCCGGAGACGCAAACCAGTGCTTCGTGCGGTTGACGATGGCCACCAGCGACAACATCACCGGCACCTCGACCAGCACGCCGACCACGGTCGCCAGCGCCGCCCCCGAATTGAGCCCGAACAGCGAGATCGCCACCGCCACCGCCAGCTCGAAGAAGTTCGAGGTGCCGATCAGGCAGGCCGGGCCGGCGACATTGTGCGGCAGCTTCATCGCCTTCGCGGCGACATAGGCGATGAGGAAGATGCCGTAGGTCTGCAGCATCAACGGCACCGCGATCATCGCGATCACCAGCGGCTTGTCGATGATGGTGTTGGCCTGGAAGCCGAACAGCAGCACCACGGTGGCGATCAGGCCGACGATGGACCAGGGCTTGAGGCGCGCGACGAGTTCCGCAACCGCGGTCGGCGAGCGCCGCTCCAGCGTGTGGCGTGTTGCCATGCCGGCGGCGAGCGGCAGCACCACGTAGAGCACGGTCGACAGCAGCAGCGTCTCCCACGGCACGGTGATGTTGGTCACCCCAAGCAGGAAGGCGGCGATCGGCGCGAAGGCGAAGATCATGATGATGTCGTTCACCGACACCTGCACCAGGGTGTAGTTGGCGTCGCCCCTCACCAGCTGGCTCCACACGAAGACCATCGCGGTGCATGGCGCCACGCCGAGCAGGATCATGCCGGCGATGTACTCGCTGGCCGATTGCGGATCGACCCAGGGCGCGAACAGATGGTGGAAGAACAGCACGCCGAGCGCCGCCATCGTGAAGGGCTTGATCAGCCAGTTCACCACCAGGGTGAGGATCAGGCCCTGAGGCTTCTTGCCCACATCGCGTACGGCGTGCCAGTCGATCTGGATCATCATCGGGTAGATCATCACCCAGATGAACACGGCGACGACCAGGTTGACCTGGGCGAACTCGAGGCCGGCGATGGCCTGGAAAGCCCCCGGCGCGAGCAGCCCCAGCCCCACGCCGGCGAGGATCCCCAGCCCGACCCAGATCGTCAGGTAGCGTTCGAACAGCCCCATCTCAAGCCTCCAACTTCAGTTCAGCAGTTCAGTCCCGAGGCACAGGCGTCGACGCCACACAGCTCGGGCATGCCGCCGCAGCACTCCTCAGTGAGGTAGGCAATCAGTTCGCGCATCAGCGCCATGTTGGCGCGGTAGCGCTGGAAGCGGCCTTCCTGTTCCGCCGACACCAGGCCGGCGTGGGTCAGCGTCTTGAGGTGGAAGGACAGGTTGGTGGGCGGGACGTCGAGCGCGGCCGACAATTCGCCGGCCACCATGCCTGCTGGGCCGACGCGCACCAGCAGGCGGAAGACGTCGAGGCGGATCCCGGAGGACAGCGCCTCGAAGATGGGCAGTGCAGTGTTCTTTTCCATGATCGTCCTCCAGGCCGACGGCTCAGGGCTCCACCTGAGCGGCATCCTGACGCACCAGCGGCAGGGCCAGCGTCGCCAGCCAGCACAACAACAGCATCAGCGCCGAGCCGATCAGCGCATACAGCAGCCCGCCCCATTGGTACAGCAGGCCCGACAGCAGCGTGCCGATGAAGCGCCCCAGCGCGTTGGCCGCGTAGTAGAAGCCGACATCCTCGGCCGCCTTCTCCGAGCCTGCATAGGCCAGTACCAGGTAGGAATGCACCGAGGAATTGACCGCGAAGGCGAAGCCGAACAGCCCCAGCCCGCCGACCACCACCCACTCCAGATTCGGCACCTGCAGCCACACCGCCATTGCCAGCGCGGCGGGAATCACCGCCAGCAGCACCGACCACAGGCGCGCGGCCGGCACCTCGCGGCTGAGGCCGTCGGCGCTGCGGCGCACGATGTGTGGCGCCAGTGCCTGCACCAGGCCGTAACCGATGGTCCACGCGGCCAGGAAAGTCCCGACCATCGTGAAAGTCCAGCCGGCCGAATACAGGAACACCGGCACACCGACCACGAACCACACGTCGCGCGCGCCGAACAGCACGACCCGCGCCGCCGCCAGCGCGTTGATGCCGGGGTTCTTGGCGAACAGCTCGCGCACCGAGCGCGAGGCCTTCTTCCTGCCCATCATCGCCGGCAGCGATGTCGCCACCCCGATCAGCACCAGCGCGAGCAGCCCCGCCATCGCCCACAGCGCGCCGCGAAAGCCCAGCGTCTCGAGCAGCACGCCGCCGAGAAAGAAGCCGATACCCTTCATCGCGTTCTTGCTGCCGGTGAACCACGCCACCCACTTGAAGAGCTGGCCCTGACTTCCCGCCTGGGACGCGGCCTTCGCCTCCGCTTGCGTGATCTTGATCGCCGACTTGCTGGCGGTCTTGGTCAGGTCCTTGGCCACGCCGCAGATGCCCTGTGCCACCACCACCCAGGCCACAGCCATCGCCGCGGTCCAACCGGGGTCGAGCAGCGACAGCAGCACGAAGCCCACGATCTGCGTCACCAGCCCGACCGCCAGCATGCGCGCGATACCGAAGTGCGTCGCCAGCCAGCCACCGACAAGGTTGGCCAGCACGCCCGCCGCCTCGTAGAGCAGGAACAGGAAGGCGAGCGTGAACGGCGAGTAACCCAGGCGATAGAAATGCAGCAGCACCAGCATGCGCAGCGCGCCGTCGGTGAGCGTGAAGCCCCAGTAGGCGGCGGTGACGATGGCGTAGTTGCGCGCGGCGTGCCCCACCCCGGCGGCGGGCGCCGCGGGTTTGGGGGGCGCTGCGGGCGCGGGGGGCATCGAGGGCGGGCGGGGTGCTGCGTTCATCATCAAATGCCGACGCTTTCCATGTGGCAGGCCAGGTCGACCATGCGGCAGGCGTAGCCCATCTCGTTGTCGTACCAGGCGTACACCTTCAACAGCGTGCCGTCGGTGACCATCGTCGACAGCGCATCGACGATCGAACTGCGCGTGTCGCGGGCGTAATCGACGCTGACCAGCGGGCGCTCCTCGTAACCGAGGATGCCGGCGAGCGGGCCTTCGGCCGCGGCCTTGAACAAGGCGTTCACCTCCTCCGCCGTGGTCTCGCGCTGCAGCTCGAACACGCAGTCGGTCAGCGAGGCGTTCAACACCGGTGCGCGCACCGCGTGGCCGTTGAGCTTGCCCTTCAGTTCCGGGTAGATCAGCGCGATCGCGGTGGCGCTGCCGGTGGTGGTGGGCGCCAGGCTCAGCAGCGAGCTGCGCGCGCGGCGCAGATCCTTGTGCGGGGCGTCGACCACCAGGTTGGTGTTGGTGGGGTCGTGGATGGTGGTGATCTGGCCGTGGCGGATGCCCAGGTTCTCGTGCACCACCTTGACCACCGGCGCCAGGCAGTTGGTGGTGCATGACGCGGCGGTGACGATGCGGTCGCGCGCCGGATCATAGGCCTCGTGGTTGATGCCGACGACGATGTTGAGCACGCCGCCGGTCTTCACCGGCGCGGCCACGATCACGCGCTTGGCGCCGCGGTCGAGGTGGCCCTGCAGGGTCTCGGGGCTCAGGAACTTGCCGGTGCATTCCAGCACCACGTCCACGCCCAGCTCGCCCCAGGGGATCTCGGCCGCCGTGGCGTGCGAGGAGAAGGACAGCGAGCGCTCGTCGATGCGGATCGTCCCCTCGCCCTCGGCACGGATGTCGGCGCGCCACTTGCCCTGCACGCTGTCGAAGGCCAGCAGGTGCGCGGTGGCCGCCGCGCCACCCTTCAGTTCGTTGAGGTGCACGACCTCCAGGCGGTTGCCGGCACGTGGATCGTCCGCCTGCCGTTCTGCCGCGCCCATCGCGGCGCGCAGCGCCAGACGGCCGATACGGCCCATGCCATTGATGCCAACCCTCATGTCAGGCTCCGATAGAGTGAGATTTCTAGAAGTCTTGAATTATAGAAGCGCCATTGTGAAGGAAATATGAAGATCGTGCGGCGCCAGCCTGAATGACGTCCCGGCCTGGCGCCCCTATTCCAGCCGCTCGATGATCCGCCAGCCGCGCGCCTCGGCGTGGGCGCGCAGGCCGGGGTCGGGACGGACGGCGATCGGCTCGTCCACCCATTCGAGCAGCGGCAGGTCGCTGCGGGCGTCAGAGTAGAAGACGCGCTGGCGGAAACCGCTGGCGGCGGCGGACGGCTGGCCGTCGGGCGTGCCGGCGGTCTCCGCGGCCTGCGCCCGCAGCCACGCCTGCACGCGCGCCACCTTGGCCGCGCCGTGACACAGCGGGCCGAGGTAGTCGCCCGTGTAGCGGCCGTCGACGCGCACCGGCTCGCTGGCGAGCAGGTGCCCGATGCCGAAGGCGCGCGCGAAAGGGCGGGCGACGATCTCGTTGGTGGTGGTCACGATGCAGCACAGGTGACCGGCCTGCTGGTGGCGCGCAACCAGCTCGCGGCTGGCGGCGGGGAGTTCGGCGCGGATCGCCGCCTCGAAGCGGGCCTGCAAGCCGGGCAGCTCGTCGGACGCGATGGCGAGCAGGTGCTGCGCGGCGAAGCGGTGCAGCACCTCGATCGGCGTGCGGCCGGCGACATAGCCATGGCAGACCTCGAGATAGGCCTCGTCGGTGCCGGGCGCGAGCACGCCCTCCCCGACCATGAAGCGCGCCCAGCGCAGGCCGCTGTCGAAGGGAATCAGCGTGAAATCCAGATCGAACAGCGCGAGATCGAAGGACGCGAGCGTGTCAGCCACGGTCGGCACGTACCGCTGCGGTTGCGGGCGGCGAGACACGGGCCGCCTCGCCCGGCGCCAGCCGCGCCTCGAGCACGCCTCGCAGCGCATTGGTGAGCACGATGCGCTCGGCGCGCAACAGGTCGTCCACGCGCAGAGCCTGCTCGCGCGCCGCCCACTCGGGGTCGTCCAGCAGCGCGGCGCGCATCGTGCCGGGCAGCACGCCACGGCCGACCGGCGGCGTCAGCCATTCGCCATCGATGCGCAGGAAGACGTTGCTGCGCCCGCCCTCGGTGAGCCAGCCGTCGGCATCGAAGAACAAGGTGTCGAAGGCGCCCCGCGCCTGTGCCGCGCGGATGCCGGCGTCGTAGCGGCCACGCAGCGTGGTCTTGTGCGCGAAGAGGCCGTGTGGGTCCTCGATCGGCGCCCCGGCGAGCAGCAGCTCGACCGGCCCGGGCGGCAGCGGCTCGAGCGGCGCCACCACGATCTCGAAGCGGCCGTCCTTGTGCAAGGCCAGCCGCATGCGGCTGGGCTGGCCGGGCGCCAGGCCCGCCACCTGCTGACGCAGCGCGGCGACGATCGCCGCGCGCGGAAAGGCAAAGTGCAGTGCCGCGGCGCTCGCCGCCAGACGGGCGAGGTGGCGCTCGACCTGACGGATGCCGTCCTCGCGCGTCGCGTACATCGTCTCGAACAGGCTGAAGCCGGGGTCGAGCCCGGTCAGGAAGCGCGCCTTGAGCGCGCACTCCTCGAATTCCTCTTCCGCGCGACTATCGATGACGATGCCCGCGCCCACCCCCATGCGGCCGTCGCAACCGGCCCCGTCAGCACGTTGCTGCAGGGTCAGGGTGCGGATGGTGACCGACAGGCAGAAGTCGCCGCAGGCCTGCTCCGGCCTTGCCGGCGGTGCGATCCAGCCAATGCTGCCGGTATAGAGGCCGCGCGGCGTGTTCTCGAGCTCTGCGATCAGCTGCATGGTGCGGTGCTTGGGCGCGCCGGTGATCGAGCCGCAGGGAAAGAGCGCCCGCAGCAGGTCCGCAAAGCCGGTCTCGTCCGGCAGGTCGGCCTCGATCGTCGAGGTCATCTGGAACACGGTCGGGTAGGCCTCGACCGAGAACAGCGCCGGCACGCGCACGCTACCGGTGCGGGCGACGCGGCCGAGATCGTTGCGCAGCAGGTCGACGATCATCAGGTTCTCGGCGCGGTTCTTGGTATCGCCGGCGAGCAGGCGGGCGATCTCGCTGTCGCCCTCGGCCTCGCGCGCGCGCGGCGCGGTGCCCTTCATCGGCTTGGCCATCAGGCGCCCGCCGCTGTTGCGCAGGAAGAGCTCGGGCGAGCACGACAGCACCCAGTCCGGCCCGGTCGTGCCCGGCGGCGGCGCGATCAGGGCGCCAAAAGCCACCGGCTGGCGGGCGCGCAGGCGGCGGTAGAGGCTGAGCGGCGACCCGAAGGTGCGGAAATCCAGCCGGTAGGTGTAGTTGACCTGGTAGGTCTCGCCCTCGCCGATCGCGGCGTGGATGCGGGCGATCGCCTCGCAGAAGGCGTCGTGATCCACCGAGGGACGGATATCGAGTGCGCCCGCCGGCGCCGGGCTGCGCCCATCGCCGCCCTGTCCGCCGCCGGTGTCCGCCTGCTCGCGCGCGACGAGCCAGGCATCGACCGCCTCGGCGCCGAGCAAAGCCATGTGCTCGAACATCAGCACCCGCAGGCTGCCGCCGTGCTCGGGCGCGAGGCGCTCGTGGCCGGCGTGCAGCAGGCGCGCGCCCCACTCGTAGTCGGCCAGCACCACCGCGTGCAGGCCGGCGCGCAGGTCGCGGTCGGCCGCCGCCCACACGGTATCGAGCATGGCGGGCTCGTCACAGCGGTGTTCGCGCACGAAGCCGGTGTAGAGCCGGCTGGTCGGCGCGGCGGCGGTGGCGTGGCAGTCGTCGAGCAGGGCGAAACAGGTCATGGCGAGCAGCTCAGCTCCAGTCGTCCATGTCGTGCTTGATGGTGTGGCGGTTGGCGATCAGCTCTTCGATGCTCGGCTCGTCGTTGAGCGCGCGCTGGATCGCCAGCTTGGTCGCCTCGTAGTTGGTGCGGTACATGTCCTTCTTGTCGAGGTTCGGATCCTTGGCGCAGCGCGGGTCGATCCACACCAGGCTGATGATGCACAGCTCGTTCGCCACCTCGCGCGGGATGATGCCCTCGATCACGCAGTCGATCACCGCATCGGCAGTGGCCGCCTGCACCACGCCACCGAAGAGTTCGATGTTGGCGGAATCCTTGAGCGTGACCTTGGGCACCGTGATCGTGGCCGGGCGCACCATCTGGTTGCAGGCGCGGATCGCGAACATCGCGGTATGGCCCTTGCTCTGCGCCATCATGTTGGCGAAGGCCTGCCCCACCGGGCCGTCCGTGCGGCCGATCAGGATCTCGGGCATGGCGTCGGTGAACTGGCCTTCGGCAGCCAGCACGGTGGCTTCGCCAGCGTGAAAGGTGTAGGACTTGCTCATACGCATGCTTCCTCTTGAGTCAATGAAGTCGGATCGAAAGCGGCCGATGGCCGGGGTCGTGTTTCGGCAGCACCTGCAGGTTGCGCGAGGGCGTCATCAAGGCTGGGCGGCGGCCTCAGTCCGGCAGCAGCCACTCGCCCTTGCCATCCGCCGCCAGGTCGCCGACCAGGCGGCGCGGCGCACATGCCGGCAAGGTGGCGAAGGGGCCGCCATGATAGGCCAGGCTGCGCCGCAGCAATGTCCAGAACACGACGATATCTTGACGCGTCGCGACGAAGGTCGGAGGTGCCGGGGGCTGCGGCCCGGCGAACACCAGCGTGCCGCGGCGCATGCCGTAGCCGCAGTGCGCGCCGACGCGGCCGGCGACCGCGATCGTGCCGGCGACCATGCGCGAGGCCAGGAAGTCGCCCGCTTCGCCATGGATGATCAGGGTGCCGCGCCGCATGCGGTCGCCACCGCGGGCACCCGCCTTGCCGCGCACCACCAGCGTGCCGCCGCGCATGCCGTCCATGCTGCCGGGCAGCGCACCGGCGGCGAAATCGCCAACGTCCCCGGCGACCTCGATCCGCCCGCCCGCCATCTCGCAGCCGGCAAGCTGCCCGGCGTCACCCTGCACGCGGATCTCGCCCGCGCGCAGCGCCAGGCCGAGCCGGTCGCCGACCGCGCCGTCGACGACCAGCACGCCGCCGTCCATGCCCTGGCCAATGCCATCGAAGCGCGACAACTCGCCCTCGAGGCGCAGGGCCGGCGCATCGGCCGATACTTCGGCGACATCGAACAGCTCACCCAGCGCCAGCATCTCGTTGCCGTGGCGCACCTGCAGGCGCGCGACCTCGTCCGCCGCCATGCCGGCCAGCCTCGCCGGCTGCACGCCGCCGAAGTCGACGCGCAAATCCGGCTGCGCCTTCAGGCGCAGGCACCAGCCTCGTGTCGCGCTCATGCCGCGCCCTCCCCGCCGAGCAGCTTGTGCAGATGGAAATGGAAAGGCCCGAGCTTGCCACCGTAGTTGCCGGCGGAGATCCGCGTCACCCCGGCCGCCGCGCCGCGGGCGGCGATGGCCGCGATGCCGGCACGCATCGCGGCCGACACGTCTGCCTCGGTCAGGCCGTCGATGACGATCTCCATCACGCAGCGGGTGTCGGCGTCGAGTTCGCTGTGCTTCGCCAGCGGCGTCAGTGCCGGGCAAAAAGCGTCGTTGGTCGAGGCCATCAGCGCCGGGTACTTGCTGCCTACCTTGGAGCCCGAACGCACCACCCCGCCCGGGAAGGGCATGATCGCGCCGGGCACCGCGCGCATCGCCTCGACCGCAGCTTCGGCGCCGGCCAGCGCCGCATCGGTGTCGCGCGCCAGCAGCAGCAGGTTGCCGCCGCCGACCGCCTTCACCAGCGCGGTGGTTTCCTGGGCGACGAACTCGCCATCCATCACCGGCACCCGCCAGTAGCGCTTGCCATCGATCATCTTCGAGATCTGCCAGCCGTCGCCGAAGAAGCGCAGATTCCTGCCGAGCGCGATCGCCTCACCCTCATCGAGGCCGGCGTAGATCGCGGTCGTCGGGCAGGTCAGCACGCACTGGCCGACGCGGCGCTCGAGCTGCTTGGCGAGTTCCTTGCCCGACATCGAGAACAGCAGCACCGACACGCCCGGCCGGCCGTCCGGCGTTTCGTCCGCGCCCAGCATGCGCTCGATGCCGGCCTCGCAGCCGCAGGCGATCACCGAGGTGGCGAAGCCGGTCATGGAAACCGCCGCATGGCGCGCCCAGGTTTCGTTGTGGGCGGTGATCAGCACGCGCGTGGCCTTCATCGGAAAGGCCTCGGCGAAGGTGTCGTCGATCGTCACGCCGTTGAGCGTCACGCTGCCTGGCGCCGTGTTCATCGCGCTCGTCGTCTCCTGCGGCTTGCTCACAGCGCCCTCCCGCGTCCGTGCACCTTGCACGCCAGCAGCGCGCCGCCGTTGCTGCACGAGCACAGCTCGTCGGTGCCGATCTTCATGTGGCGGTAGCTGATGCTGGCGTGACGGTCGGCCCAGGCCTCGACCGTCTTCTCGATCGCGGGGTCGTAGTCGGCCTCGACGAAGTGCGTGCCACCCACCGGCACCGCCTCGATGCGGCCCTTGCGTGCCACCAGGCGGCCGTCCTTGAACACGTACTCCGGGGTGGCGAACATCGCCTCGCGGTCGGCCTCCTCGCGATACACCGCGATGTCCGCCGCGGCGCCGATGCCGAGCTGGCCGCGGTCGGTGAGCCCGAGCAGGCGCGCCGGCGCGGCGCGGGTCATGATCGCGATCTCGTACAGCGAGAGCTCGCGGCGGATCTCGCGCAGGTCCGCCATCGCCGCCACGTCCGGATGCAGGCGGGCGAGCTGCTCGTCGCGAAAGCTCTTGTCCATCAGCAGCTTGATCAGGTGCGGGTAGCTGGTGAAGGGGCCGCCGTTGGGGTGATCGGTGGTCAGCACCACGCGCCAGGGGTCGTCCATCAGCAGAAAGATCTCCAGCCCGATCGCCCATTGCAGCGCGTTCACATAGCTCTGCTCGCGGTAGCGGAAGGGCACCACGCCGCAGCCGGCGTCGCACTCGATGTCGCCGCCGACGTACTTGCGCGGGCTGCCGAGCTCTGCGTTGGCGAACTGGCGCATGGTGTCGCCGGACGCGGTGACGGTCTGCCCGAAGATGATCTGGCCGACGTCGATGCTGACGTTGGGCGCCGCATTGACGCGCTCGACCAGCTGCCGCGCCGCCGAGGAAAACTTCTTCGGCCCTTCGCGCCCGTAGCTGTGGAACTGGATGTGGGTGAGGTGCCCGGGCAGGCCCTCGAGCGCGTCGATGGTGGCGAGCGTGGAGTCGATGTTGCCCGCCACGCCCAGGTTGCTGGCGTGGATGTGCAGCGGATGCGGCACGCCGAGCTCGGACAGCGCGCGCGCCAGGCTGTGCACCACCTGGCGCGGCGTCACCCGCCAATGCACATGGTCCTCGTCGACGTCGAGCTTGCGTTGGTTGAACTTGAAGGCCGAGATGCCGCCCGGGTTCACCACCTTGACGCCCATCGCCTTGCTGGCGCCGATCGCCCAGCCGACGTAGTCGCGGATGCGCTGCGGGTCCTCGCCGCGCGCCAGCATCTCGAGGAAGAGCTCCTCGTTGCCCAGCATCACGTAGGCGCCGTGGTCCAGGATCGGCGTGTCGCCCATCTCCATGTGCGCCTGGCGCGCGTTGGCGGCCAGCATCGCCGGCTCGAAGGCGGCGGTGTAGCCCATCTGCGCGTAGCGGTAGCCGGTCTCGAGCGTCCCCGGGGTGCAGCAACCGTTGGAGGCAAGCTCGAGCAGGGAGTCGCGCGGGCGGTTCAGGCGGTGGTCCTCGGGCAGCATCATGCGCGCCAGGTTCACCTTGCCACCGCCGATGTGGGTGTGCAGGTCGATGCCGCCCGCCATCACGACGCAGCCGGTGAGGTCGTATTCGGTGTCGACCTTGTCCCCGGGGTGCAGCGCGACGATGCGGCCGTCGCGGATGCCGAGGTCGCGGATCTCGCCGTCGACGCCGTTGGCGGGATCAACGATGCGCCCGCCCTTGAGCCGGATCGTCGTCATTGCGCGCCCTCCTTCGCTGCTGCGCCGCTCGTCAGGCGCGCGACCAGCGCGCGTGCCACCTCGGCCACGGTCGGCAGGTCGTCGTCGCGCACCGCGTGCAGCGGCAGCGACACCACGCTGTCGGCGCGCAACAGATGGCCGTCGGCGTTGATGCCCGGCGTCGCCACCGGGATGAACACGGTGCCCGCCCGCGCGCAGCCCGCCGCGAGCCCCGGGTGGCCGAGCACGATGCGCGGCAGCGCGGTTTCCGGCGGCGGCAGTCCGGGCGTGAAGCTCGCCACCCACAGCAGCAGGTCGACCGCGCCCTCCTCCAGCAGCCGCGCGCTGGCGTACTGAAGCGGATCGTGATGCACGCCCTGCGGCCCCACGCGCGAGCGCAGCGGCAGGCCGGAGAGCCAGCTCATCGCACCGTTGGCGGTCTGCGCGCCGTCGTTGCCACCGAGGGTGAAGGCGCCGGCGCGGGTCTTGCGGTTGAGGTTCATGAGCAGGCGCAGCAAGGCTTCGCCGACCAGCGCGCCGTGCGGCGGCAGGCGGGCAGGTTCCCAGACGATCACGCAATAGCGGGCGCTGCGCATGGCGTCGGCGAGCGCGGAGAGTTCAGAGGAAGCGTCGGCGGACACCCGGCGGCCATCGACCAGCGCCGCCAGCATCGCCACCGCATCGAAGATGTCGCCCGCCGGGCGCACTGCCTCGACCGCGCTCGCCCACGGGATGTCGGCCGCGGTCGGCGTTCCCTCACCGGCCGCGAGAAACACCACCCGGCCGCCCTCGCCGCGCCCATCGGCCGGCGCGCAGCGGCGGAAGAACTCGGGATGGCTAGACACCGCATCGGTGCCGACGCAGACGATCAGGTCCGCGCGGTTACGGATCTCGGCGAGCGTGGTGAACATCTGCCCGCGGTCCTGCAGCATGCGCAGCGCGGGCATCATCGCCTCGCCATGGGCGTGGTCGAGGATCGCGCCGCCGACGTTGGCCAGGCGGTACAGCCCACGCATGCCCTGCACATCGGTGGCCAGCCCGCCGAACAGCGGCAGGCGCGCGGCGGCCAGGCGTTCGGCGGCGGCATCGAGCGCGGCATCGAGGCTCGCACTCGCCCCATCCACCCACGGCGTGACACGCCCCAGGCCATCGAAGGCGGCGAGTCCTGCGCGCGCACGCTGGCAGTCGCTGCCGATCAGTTCCAGCGCGGTCCCTGCACGCACGGCAAAGCCGTCGCACAACAGGCTGCAGAACGGGCAGGTCCAGTTCGCCGGCTGCGCGGCTGCGCCGGACACGGACGCGGAGGGATTCGTTTCGGTCGTCGTACTC
>NZ_DAOMPS010000039.1:0-40225 GCF_035444905.1 Thauera sp. | reverse complement strand
GGATTGTTCCGCGTGGGCGCGGGCGGGCAAAGAACGCCGCTCAGTGACCGGTTACCTGCAGTTGTCCGATCGCCTCGTGGGCAAGTATCTGAAGCGCTGGGGCTACACCGCCCAGCGCCCGGTCAAGAAGGCGATGGAGCAGCGCAACGATCTGGTCCAGGCTTGGCTGCGCGAGCGCTACCCGGCCATTGCCGCGCGCGCCAAGGCCGAAGGCGCGGTCATCTACTGGGCCGATGAAACGGCGGTCAAGGAGGACACGAACTGGATTCGAGGCTTTGCGCCGGCCGGCCGCACGCCCGTGCTCGAGGCATCGGCCCGCTGGGCCAAGCTGTCGATGATCTCGGCCATCACCAATCGGGGCGAGATCGCCTTCCAGATCGTCGAGGGCACGATCAACGCCGAACGTTTCATCGAGTTTCTCGAGCGACTGATCACCAGTGCGGCGAGCAAGGTGTTCCTGATCGTCGACAACCTGCGGGTGCATCACGCCAAGCTCGTCCGGGCCTGGGTCGAGCCGCGTGCCGCGCAGATCGAGCTGTTCTACTTGCCACCCTATGCGCCCGAGTCCAATCCGGACGAATACCTGAATCACGACTTCAAGACCGCGCTGCGCCTGGAGCCGCCCAGCCGCGATGATTCGCAGCTCTTGAAGAAGGCTCACGCCATCATGGACCGCATCGCCTCGCTCCCCGAGCGTGTCCGGTCCTACTTCCAGCACCCGGCCGCTGCGTATGCTGCGCAGTGAATATATTTAAGGGCCGGGTTAATAATTTTCTGCCACTCCTCGACTCAGACCGTCGATGGGGCGAGTGACGCACATGTGCAAGATCAACGATGATAAGCCGCAATCACACCGAAGACATGATGATTATCAAGTCCCACCGGGACTACGTGCCGCAACGCAAGTTCCTGCTGCGAGCAGCCGAGAGTTGCGTGACACGTCTCCCCAACACTGACGTACCCACGCAAGTCGGCATTCGAGCCCGCCAACGCGACCACTGCAGCAAATCCAACAGCCAAGGACCTGAGAATCATTGTCTCCTCCGTAACCTGAAAGGTCGCCTCTTTGGGTGATTTATAATTCTTCTATAAGAATCAATATTCTGATTTCAGATTAGTCGTTCCCCACAAGAATTGCAAGGTCTTTTTCAGACCCTTGTTTCCTCACTGCCAAAGCCTCAAGTCGAAAAAATGCCCACCGACCCGAGAGCCGATGGGCAAAGCACCCTAAGGCGGAATCCAGGCGCGAGGAGAGGGCTTCGCTACCGCCGAAGGATCGTTCAAACCCCGAACAAGTCCTTTCCAAAGGCCGAGGTCCGCGGCTCAAAGGGCAGACTTCCATTCATCAAACCGTGCTCGTCAGCTCCGGCACGATCTGGAACAGATCACCCACCAGCCCGTAGTCGGCCACCTGGAAGATCGGCGCTTCGGGGTCCTTGTTGATCGCCACGATCACCTTGGAGTCCTTCATGCCCGCCAGGTGCTGGATTGCGCCCGAGATGCCGACCGCGATGTAGAGCTGCGGGGCGACGATCTTGCCGGTCTGGCCGACCTGGTAGTCATTGGGCACGTAGCCGGCATCGACCGCGGCACGGCTGGCGCCGAGCGCGGCGCCGAGCTTGTCGGCGAGCGGCTCGAGCAACTGATGGTAGGCGTCGCCACTGCCCAGGCCGCGACCGCCGGAGACGATGATCTTGGCAGCGCCCAGTTCGGGACGTGCGCTCTTGACGATCTCGCGGCCGACCAGTTCGGTGATGCCGAGGTCGGTGCCGGCTGCAACGGCTTCAACCGGTGCCGCATTGCCCTCGCCTGCCGCGTCGAACGCGGTGGTGCGCACGGTGATGACCTTGACCGCATCGGCGCTCTTGACCGTGGCCAGCGCGTTGCCGGCGTAGATCGGGCGCACGAAGGTGTCCGGGCTTTCGATAGCGACGATCTCGCTGATCTGCGCCACATCGAGCAGTGCGGCCACGCGCGGCAGCATGTTCTTGCCGGCCGGCGTCGCCGGGGCGAGCACGTGGCTGTACTCACCGGCCAGACCCTTGACCAGTTCGGCGACGTTCTCGGCGGTCTGGGCTTCGTAGGGCGCAGCATCACACACCCGCACCTTGGCCACACCGGCCACCTTGGCAGCGGCTTCGGCTACGGCGGCGCAGCCCGCTCCCGCCACGAGCACGTGGACGTCGCCACCGAGCTTGGTGGCTGCGGTCACGGTGTTGAGCGTGGACGCCTTGAGCGATTGGTTGTCGTGTTCAGCAATGACGAGAATGGCCATGTTCAGATCACCTTCGCAACGTTCTTGAGTTTGTCGACCAGCTGGGCCACGTCGGCCACGCGCTCACCGGCGCTGCGCTTGGGCGGCTCGGAGACCTTGAGCGTGCTCAGGCGCGGCGCCACATCGACGCCCAGGTCGGCCGGCTTGACGGTGTCGAGCGGCTTCTTCTTGGCCTTCATGATGTTGGGCAGCGTGGCGTAGCGCGGCTCGTTCAGGCGCAGGTCGGTGGTGACCACCGCCGGCAGCTTGACCGACAGGGTCTCGAGGCCGCCGTCGATCTCACGGGTAACCTGAGCCTTGCCATCCGCGAGGGTGAGCTTGGAGGCGAAGGTCGCCTGCGGCCAGCCCGCCAGTGCAGCCAGCATCTGGCCGGTCTGGTTGGCGTCGTCGTCGATCGCCTGCTTGCCGCAGATCACCAGCCTGGGCTGCTCACGGTCGCACACCGCCTTCAGCAGCTTGGCCACGGCCAGCGGCTGCAGCTCGACATCGGTCTCGACCAGGATGGCACGGTCGGCGCCGATCGCCAGCGCTGCACGCAGCGTCTCCTGGCAGGCGGTGACGCCGCAGCTCACCGCCACGACTTCGGTCACCACACCGGCTTCCTTCAGGCGCACGGCTTCTTCCACCGCGATCTCGTCGAAGGGGTTCATGCTCATCTTGACGTTGGCCAGATCCACGCCGCTGCCATCGGCCTTGACGCGAACCTTGACGTTGTAATCGACCACCCGCTTGACGGGAACCAGAATCTTCATACTTTCCCTCTGCTCTATTGAATCAATCGGCCAACTCGTGCCGACTCGCAAAACAAGACAACGCCTCAGGGTTGGCAAGCGCCTCGACGTTCCTGACAGCTTGCCGGTGAACTACATTACGCACTGCCAGTTCAACGATCTTTCCGCTCTTGGTCCGCGGAACGTCCTCCACCTGTACCACCTTCGCGGGCACATGCCGAGGCGATGCGTTGTCCCGAATCACTTGGCGGATCCGTCCAATCAGCGATTCGTCTAGCGTCAATCCATCGCGCAGACGAACGAACAGCACTACTCGCACATCGGTGGGCGCGGCTGGCGGCCAGTCCTGCCCGATAACCACGGACTCAAGCACTTCCGGCAAGCGCTCTACCTGCCGGTAGATCTCGGCGGTTCCAATGCGGACCCCACCCGGGTTGAGCGTCGTATCCGATCGGCCATGGATGATGAACCCTCCATGCTCGGTGCGCTCGCAGAAATCCCCGTGGCACCACACACCGGCGAAACGCTCAAAGTAAGCTGCCGCGTACCGCTCACCGTTGGGATCGTTCCAGAACCCAATGGGCATGCTTGGAAACGGCTTGAGACAGACGAGCTCACCCTTTTCGCCGACGAGCGGATGGCCGTCTTCATCCCAAACATCGACGGCCATCCCTAACCCAGCGCACTGCAACTCACCACGCCATACCGGCAGCGCCGGATTCCCGAGCACAAAGCAGGAGAGGATGTCGGTGCCACCTGAAATCGAGGCCACCTGCAAATCGCTCTTGATCGATCGATAGACGAAATCAAAGCTCTGTGGCGCCAAAGGGCTACCCGTCGACATAACTGCTCGCAAGTTCTCCAGTCGATGCGTTTGCATCGGCTGCAGGCCGCTCTTGGCAAGGCTCTCGATGTACTTCGCTGAAGTGCCAAAATGAGTGAAACGCTCGCGCTCTGCGTAGTCCCACAGGAGGCGTCCGTCATTCAAGAAGGGATTGCCATCGTAGAGCATCAAACTCGCGCCACTCGCAAGCCCCGAGACCAGCCAGTTCCACATCATCCAGCCACAGGTCGTGAAGTAGAACAGGCGATCTCCTTCCCGAACGTCGGCATGCAGGCGATGTTCCTTGAGGTGTTGCAACAGGGTGCCGCCCGCACTGTGCACGATGCACTTTGGAACACCCGTGGTACCCGAGGAGTACATTATGTAGAGCGGATGCGCGAAGGATAAGCGCTCGAAATGCAACGCCGTCTCGTGCTGGTGAGGCGCAACGAAGTCGCGATATGAACCCGCGCGAGCAATGCCTTCGAGCGCAAGTTCGTCGGCCGTCGTGAGGTAAGGCACCACCACCAAGTGACGGACGCTTGGCAGGTTCGGCATGAGTTCGGCGAGCTTGTCACGGATGTCGACCGCCTTGCCGCCATACCAATATCCATCAACCGCAATCAGCACCTTCGGCTCGGTCTGTCCAAACCGGTCCAGCACACCCTGCACCCCGAAATCTGGCGAAGCGCTTGTAAACACCGCGCCAATACTGGCCGCCGCCAGCATGGCAATCAGCGTCGCCGGCACGTTGGGCATATAAGCTCCCACCCGGTCGCCCGACTCCACACCGACGGCCCGGAGCGCGGCTGCAAAGCGCGCGACCTCGATGCGCAATTGATCACGGCTAATGGTCTGCTTGACCTTGTCCTCACCCCAGAATACAAGGGCGACCGGGTTGCTTGAGGGACGCAGAAGATTCTCGGCAAAATTCAGGCGCGCGTCGGGAAACCAGCGCACATCCTGCATTCGATTTGCTCCGATAAGGCCACATACCCCTTGATCGCCGATCACATCACAGAACTCCCAAACCAGGCGCCAGAAGGGCACTGGCGACTGGACCGACCAGTCATGCAAGTCCTCATAGCGGGTGAGCTCCCGCCCAGATAAGGCCGTCGCCTGGGCGCTAAACGCGGCGATTGCAGTGGCGGCACTCTGCTCAGGCCGCGGCGACCATAGCGGTGCATCCTGCTCAATCTTCTTCATCCCTTAAGTCTCCTCGTTGCTTGATGGCATGCGCACTGGTGGATTCACACGGGCATGCCGGCGTCTCTGACGATCGCGAAACGCTCCAGCAGTTGCTTCCTCTTTTCTTCTGCTGCAACCACGCTGCGCTCCTTCACATGACCAAACCCACGAATCTGCTCGGGCAGCCTCGCCAGTTCGACCGCAACAGGAAGGCGCGCAATGTCGAGCTGTCGACAGAAACGATCGACAAGGGAGAAATACTCTTCAATCAGTCGGCGTTCGGCGCGGCGCTCTTCAGTGTGTCCAAAGGGATCGAGGCGGGTTCCGCGTAAGCCCTTGCAGCGTGACAGCAGCCTGAAGGCGGGAAGCATCCAATGACCATAGCGACGCTTTTGCATGCGGCCCTCGGCATCGCGCTTTGCTATTAGCGGCGGCGCAAGATGAAAGACCAGCCGGTAGTCGCGACCGGGCTCGCCGTCGAACTGCTCGCGCAACTGCGTCATGAACTCCGGTGCAGCATACAATCGAGCGACTTCGTACTCGTCCTTGTAGGCCATCAATCGCGCCAGGTTGTGCGCCACCGCTTCGGTCAATACGAGGCTGTCGGCTCCCGTCAACCTGCTCTCGACCTCGCGCAGGCGGACCACAGCGCTACGATAGCGCTCCGCGTAGGTAGGGCTCTGGTAGGCCGTCAACAACTGAATTCGATCCTGAATCAGGTCATCGAGACTTTCCTTCGTCTCGATAGCTTGAGTGCTCATTGCTTCCGGCCGAAGCTCGGCAGGATTATGGGCAGCCAATCTCCCCCACTCGAATGCCTGCTTGTTCTTCTCGATTGATACACCATTCAACTCGATCGCACGCAGCAACGCCGCCTTACCGAGCGGAATCCAACCCTTTTGCCAGGCATAGCCAAGCACCAGGGGATTGGCGTAGAGGGTGTCGCCCAGCAGGCGCAGCGCCAGACCATTCGCATCGATGAAGTCGCAATGCTCGCCGACCGAGGCACGAATGTCGCTCTCGGCCGCTGCACCTGGAAACTTCCAGTCCGGGTTGGACAGGAAACTCGCAGTTGGCGTACGCGCACTATTGACCACGGCGCGGGTCGCCCCCTGCCGCACCTTGGACAGCGCTTCTGCTGAGGCCGAAACGATCTCATCACAGCCAATCAGCACATTCGCTTCGCCCGTCGCAATCCGGGTGGCGTGAAGTTCGGATGGACTCGCGGCAATCTGAACGTGGCTCATGACTGCTCCGCCCTTTTGAGCCAGCCCGGTCATGTCGAGCACGGCAACGCCTTTTTGCTCGAGATGCGCCGCCATACCGAGCAGAGCACCGATGGTCACCACTCCCGTGCCGCCAACCCCAGTGACCACGATTCCGCAAGGCGTGTCCAAGCGTGCAAAAGTTGGTTCGGGTAGGTCATTCGTAAGCACATTCGCAGCGCTACTCGCTGGCTTGCGCATCTGAGCCCCCTCCGCAGTGACAAAACTGGGACAGAAGCCCTTCAGGCAGGAGAAATCCTTGTTGCAGGAACTCTGGTTGATCCGCCGCTTGGTACCCAGTGCCGTTTCAAGCGGCTCTACCGAAAGGCAGTTGGAAGCTGTCGAGCAGTCGCCGCAGCCCTCGCAGACCGCGGGGTTGATGAATGCGCGCTGGGCAGGATCAGGGTAGTCTCCGCGTTTGCGCCGGCGGCGCTTCTCGGTGGCACAGGTCTGGTCATAAATCATCACCGATACGCCGGCCGTCTCGCGGAGTTCCCGCTGCAGACGGTCGAGTTCGTCACGGTGGTACACGCGGACAGTCGACGGCAAACCGTTGGCGCCCGCATAACGTTCCACCTCGTCGGTTACGACGACGATCCGACTGGCACCCTCGGCGTCCACCTGACGGGCAATCCTCGGTACCGTGAGCACACCATCCACCGGCTGGCCCCCGGTCATCGCCACCGCCTCGTTGAACAGAATCTTGTAGGTCAGGTTGGCCTTGGCCGCAATCGCAGCACGAATCGCCAGCAGACCGGAGTGGAAATAGGTGCCGTCACCAAGGTTAGCGAAGACGTGCCTGTCGCCTGAGAAATGCATCTGCCCGAGCCACGACACGCCCTCCCCGCCCATCTGCGTGAACGTTTCTGTATCGCGGTCCATCCACATCGCCATGTAGTGGCAACCAATACCCGCAAGGGCCCGCGAGCCTTCAGGTACTCGGGTCGAAGTGTTGTGCGGACAACCGGAGCAAAACCACGGTTTTCGCTCGACGGTGACGCGCGGCCTCGCCGCCTCCCGCTCCTTGAGCTCGATCACTTCGATGCGTGCACGCACGCGCGCGCGCACGTCCTCGGGCAAGCCGATCCGCTCCAGTCGGCCTGCAATCGCCTTCGCAATGATTGCCGGTGACAACTCGTAACGGGCAGGCAGGAGCCAGTTTCCGCGTGGCACCGACCACTCACCACCTGCATTGTCACGTTCATCGAACTTGCCGTAGATGCGCGGGCGCACATCCTCCCGCCAGTTGTAGAGTTCCTCCTTGAGGGCGTACTCGAGAATCTGGCGTTTCTCCTCTACAACCAAGATCTCCTCGAGCCCGGTTGCAAAGTTTCGCGCATCGTGAGCATCGAGGGGCCAGACACAGCCCACCTTGAAGAGGCGGATACCGATCCTGCGACAGGTCTCATCGTCCAAACCAAGGTCTACAAGTGCCTGCCGAACATCGAGGTATGCCTTGCCAGCCGCCATGATGCCGAAGCGTGCATCGGGCGAGTCGATCACGACGCGATTCAACTTGTTGGCGCGGATGTACTCGAGGGCTGCATACCACTTGTAATCGAGCATCCGGGCCTCCTGTTCCAGCGGACTATCAGGCCAACGAATGTTGAGGCCACCAAGAGGCATCTGGAATCTGTCGGGCAGCACAATCGACAGCCGATCAGGGTCGATCTCGATAGACGCGGAAGACTCGACCACATCGGTGACGCATTTCATCGAGACCCACAAACCGGAGTAACGACTCATTGCCCATCCATGGAGACCGAAGTCCAAGTACTCCTGCACGCTGGCGGGATACAGAACAGGAATGCCGCAAGCGATCAGAAGATGCTCCGACTGATGGGCGACAGACGAAGACTTCGCTGCATGGTCATCGCCCGCAAGCATCAATACCCCGCCATTCTTCGAAGTACCCGCTGCGTTGGCGTGCTTCAGGACGTCGGCGGAACGGTCGACGCCGGGACCTTTCCCATACCACATTCCGAACACGCCATCGCGCTGCGCTTTCGGGTAGAGGTTTGTCTGCTGCGTTCCCCAGACCGCAGTGGCAGCCAGGTCCTCGTTCAACCCGGGCTGAAACACAACGTCATGTGCCTTGAGGTATTGCTCCGCCTTCCACAACGCCGTGTCGAGTCCGCCCAGGGGTGAGCCACGGTATCCCGACACATAACCAGCAGTGTCCAGCCCTGCACGAAGGTCCCGCTCCTTCTGCAGCATAGGGAGACGCACGAGAGCCTGAGTCCCGCTCAAGTAGACCCGCCCACGCTGCTGGGTGTACTTGTCGTCAAGGCTGATTGAGCTCAACGCCTCGATCGCACTCGCGCTGAGTGGTGAATTCATACCCTTCTCCTGACGATCATTTATTGAACACATTTTATAAATATGAATACTTATCGTAAAATCACAAATTTTGAGCCTTGATATCTGAAAATAAGATGAGAGTCGACACCAATGTGACCTTGCGCCAACTGCGCTACTTCGTCGCGGCTGCTGAAACCGGCCAGTTCTCAATGGCCGCAGTTCGGGTACATGTATCCCAGTCGGCCATCACGAACGCTGTCCTCCAGCTCGAGGCATCGCTCGGCGCAAGACTCTTCGAGCGCCAACCGACGGGTGTCAGACTTACAGCAGAAGGCCACAGCTTCTTGCAACGCACCCGAAACATCCTCGACTCGCTCGACGATGCGATGCGAGTGCCTCGCTTCAGGGCTCACGAGCTCAAGGGGAAAATACGTATCGGTGCAAGCTACACGGTCCTCGGATACTTCCTCCCGCCCTTGTTGGCGCGCTTCCGAACCAACTACCCGGACGTCGAAATCGACCTCCGAGACATCAGCCGGGAGAACATCGAAGACGCCATAGGAAATGGGGATTTAGATATCGGCGTTGTCGTGCTGTCGAACGTGAGCGCGCGCGAACGCTTCGATCACCACGTTTTGTTGCGCTCGCGCCGCCAACTGTGGACCGCCGCTGATCATCCACTGCTCGGCAAGGACAAGGCCGCACTGGAGGACATTGCCGCATGGCCCTATATCCAGGTGACAGTCGATGAAGGAGAACGCTCCACAGAGCGCTACTGGCAAGCGCGTGGCATACGCCCAAATGTCGCCTTTCGAACCGGCTCCATGGAAGCGCTCCGCGGGCTCATCGCTCACGGATTCGGCGTTACCATTCTGTCCGACATGGTTTACCGCCCATGGTCACTGGAGGGAAAGAGAATTGAAGCGCGCTCAGTTCTCGACGTCGTGCCCGACATGGAAGTCGGCCTCATCCGGGCGAAAGGATCAGAGCCCAACGCAACGGTGGACGCATTCTGCGACTTCTTGATTCAGATCTGCGGCACAAACTGATGTAAGAATGACCTTTCGCAGTCAGCGTTGGCCACCACATTGCTGACTTCCAAACGTGGAGACTCTACGCCGGGATGGCCGAGCACTTGACGGTCAGCCGGACAAGAGCGATTGGCCGCTTGAAGATCAGAGAGCAGGCGTCGACCTTGCAGACATCATCGAGCACGCCAAGGTCGCTTCGAGGCCGTAAGCCCACCCCACAGATCAGCGAGGAAAAAGCGGACCACGCCTCGATGGACACGACCCGCTTTGGGGTCAGGCTTTCAGCTTGCGCAGACCTTCCGCGAGCAGCCACAGTGCCCGGTTGAGCCGGACATTCTTGTCGATGCCCTGGACAGGCCGTGTGCGCTGCTGTCGCCCATTGGCGCTGCGACCGGTCAGGCCGCCTTTGACGAGGTTCTCCTGCACCCGGTTGAACGTAGACCACAGGTCCGCGTGGGTGTCGTCGAAACGACGGGGGCGCAGGATCTGGCTTTCCGTGATCGGCAGGGTTTTGCCGGGTTCGTCGTACTTGAGAACCAGGGCCGATCTGGCGAAGACTTCGGCCTCGCCGTCATCGAGCGCGATGGCACGCATGGCGTCACGCGAGTCCTGCACCTGCTCGAAGCCATGCAGCACCTCGTAGGCGCCTTCGATCACGTGATCGATGACATTGCCCTTGTGATGCACGCGCACGTCGGCGACCGTGTCGCCGCACACCAGGCCGTTCTGGCAGACGAAGCGGAACATGCCTGCCAGCATCTGGTAGCTGCTGGTGCCATCGTGCGAGTTGATCAGGATGATTTCGTTCGCCTCGTCGCCGTTGATCTGGCTCGCATGGCGAAGGCGCAGCATGTGCTTGGTGTAATCCCGGCGGTCCTCGTGGCGCACGCGGGTCTGGCACACCATGAACGGTTGGAAGCCTTCCTTGCGCAGTTCAGTCAGCACGGTCGCCGTGCGGATGTAGCTGTACCGCTCGGAGCGACTTTCGTGCGGGGTGTCCGCGAAGATGGAGGGCGCGACGGCACGAATCTGATCATCCGACAGCGGATGGTGCGACCGCAGCACCGGGGAGCGATGAGAAAAGCGGGACGCGAGTTGCATGGCGATCTCCTTGGATGAGAGACCGGAGTCCCGCCCCACCGGGGAGGAACCCCGGCGGGTGGTGTAACGCCGCTGACGCGACGGTTGGGATCAGGCCTTGGCGAGATGCCAGTCCTGGGACAGCGGAGCGAACTCGTAGCCCAACGCACCGAGACGGTCGCGTTGCTGACGCAGGACGCGGCGATCCACGGTGGCATCAAGCTTGACGATCTCGCCCAGCGGCCAGAGCGCGCCGAACAACACCGCGTCATCCGCATCGACCGATGCATTGGGGGATGCGGCGACCGGCTCGTTGCCGAACGGCGTGGTATCGACCAGCGGATCGCGCGGGCTTCTCTGCTTCGCCTTCGGCTTGGCCGGAGGCGAAGCCGGCGCGGACGACTGCGCTTCCTCGTCGATCGGATCGACTTCCTGCGGGCCCAACTGGCGAGCTTCGTCGCGGCTCAGGGCATCGATGTTGGACAGCGCCATTCCGCCCAGATGGGCGCGGATCTCGATGACCATGCGACCGTTGGCGTTGTACGTGGAGGGGCGAATCTCGACGATGACGAAATCACCGTCGTACTTGCCCTCGCCGTACTGATCGAGTTCGGCGTTCTTGACGACGAACTCGCCGATCGAGGTCGCCAGGCGGCCGACATTGAAGTCGCCGTTGCGGCCATGGATGGTCTTGATGGCCAGTTGGCCGGGGATGGTGATCATGAAAGTCTCCTGCTGACGAAGAGAGGACGAAGCCCCGGGGATGCGCCTTGCGAATCAGAACGACTCGGCAACAGCCCATGCAGGGACGTCGGCAGCGTCGCCGTCGGCAGTTTCGGTGACGTGCTCGGATGACGCCGGCGCCGGGCCTTGCTGCACGGCGGGTACGTCGGATGCCAGAGAGTCCTCCGGATTCCGCTCGTCGGTCTCGGTCGGCTTGGGTTCGGCCTTGTAGACGAGCTTGCCGTCGACCTTGATCCAACTGACGAACAGCAGGCGGGCCTTGAGGCTCACCCCCTGCTCGCCGGCACGCTTGCCCTTGGAGTAGGTGAAGGTGTCGGTCCACAGGTCACCCAGGCGGAACCCGATCATCACCTTCTTCTCTGCATCGACTGCCTGGATGCAGCGGCGCACCAGGTGCTGTGCTTCCGATCCCGATACGCGCGCGTCGAAACGCACATACGAGACGTCATCGCTGGGACCATTGAGCGCTGCAATGTCGCAGGCCAGGAAGGAATCCCCTTTCTTGGGTTTTACTTCGCGGATGCGATTGAGATACCCGAGGCCGGTGATGTGCAGATCGAAGTAGGACTTTTCGTTGGAAGTGGTCATGGTGAATCTCCTGAGAACAATGAGGCGGAGACACACCGGACCCAAGCGCGGGAGGTGTGGAACCCCCGCGTGGGTTGATGGAGCAGCTTGGTGACATCGCCATCGACAGGCGATGGCCGTTCGCGCATGGATGTCGGTGCGAACTGGTGTGATCAACGCGGCCGGAACCGCGCCGTAGCCTCGGGGATCATGGCTACCTGGGCATGTTGCTGAGGGGAGTCAGCAGGACATGGCCCGGAGCGTGGTGCCGCGAAGACGCGCATGCGAGCAGCAATCAGCACTCGTGTTTGTCCGCATTGCGAGGAAAATCAGCCCCCGGGGCGGAGGCCACGGGTGGGCGGTCAGCCATGACCAAGAGTGGAAAGAATTACGTCTGAGCTTCATGGAGAGAGGAAGAGATGCTTCCCGCCGCGCGGGTGGGAAGCTGCCGGGAGCTCAGTGCCGGAACGCCTTGCGACCCGACAGGCACTGTACGCGGATGCGTCTCCAGCTACCGTCATCGATCAGCCGCTCCAAGGTCTCGCCGAGCGTGTCGAAGAACACACCATCGACCCGCTCGACCAGCTCGCCATCTCGGCGCAGCTCGACCGCGTAAAGGTCGAGGCCGCGCACATACAGCACGGTGACAAACCCCTGGAACTTCATCGTGGCCACGGTGAAGCCGATGGCCGGTGGCGTGCGGATAATGTCGGTGGGCAGCGGATCGACCCAAGTGATGTCCCGCGCACCGGCATCCACCAGCATGTGGGTGATGCGCCGGAAACCGTCGGGAGCGGGCAACTCTTCCATCTGCTGGATCAGCGCCTGCAGCTCGGGGCAGCGAGGTTCTGGGATCGGCAGCTTCGCCGACGCGGAACCAAGCACGAACCGCTGCACCGTGTACGGCTTGCCGTCGGCGGTGAACTCGGTGTGCTCCTCGGGCGTGTCCGCGCGCTGACCGTCGAAGCGGCGTCTGACGTAGGGTTCGACCTGCACCTTGGCGCCCTCGTCGGGAACTTCGGTGACAAGCGAGCGATCGAGCACCGCAAACTCGGCCCGTCCCGTCTTGACGACGATGGCCTCGTCGGTGGTGGCGATGACCCTGCCCTCGAAAGGCTTCGGGTCGATGTGAAAGCCCAGCGTCGAAACCTTGGGCTCGCCGTCGAAGAGGTTGAACTTGAACGAACGGACGTTGGACGGCACATGACCGACAACAAGCGTTCGCATCTGTGCCCGGATGGCTTGGGTATCCATGGGGAGGCTCCTTGTGGCAACCAAGGGACTCCCGCCCGCAAGGGAGGTCGATCCCTTGAGGGTGAGGTGGATGGACGCAGGTGCGCCCGCAGAACGAAACGACCAGCACGGTGATCCGCGCTGCAGTCTTGAAGGTCTCGACTGCCTGGGCATGGCGCTGACAACTGCCAGCAACGCATGGCCGCAGGATGGGCGCGCAGCATGGGTGCCGTCGCAGCGAAAACCGAACAGCGGCCGGCCCGCTTTGGGGCAATGGCCCGCATCAGGGAACAAGGCCAGGACCAGGGCGCCGAAGGCCACGCGGGCCTTCGGCTGGGAAGGAAGGAGAACCACCTGTGGGCTGCATCAGCGCTGGCCGTCGTCAAAGCCGTTCGCTGCGTCAGCAATCGCACCCGACCCGTTTCGTGGCTGGGGTCGGCAACCTCTGGCGTGCATCCACACACAAAGGGAGCCCGATGTTTCGCCGGCGGGCACCGGCACGGACTACCCTCGGCCCAAGGGGCCTCCTCACGGCTCGCTTGGCGGCAAGCCGTCGGGAAGCCCCTCATGGCCGAAGCAAGACACACCGATCAAGGGAATGGCGGTGGGCGCGATTCGGGGAGCAGTGGCCTTCTCGCCCCGTTGTCCGATGGCGGGCAGACGGGGGCGCGCACCGTTGCAGAAGGAGACGTGCGCTGGGGGTCCCGCGAAACGCGGGACGCTTGCCCCACCACCGGGGACGCGGCTGGCAAGGCTGAGGGATGCGTAGGCGTCAGGTCGGCTTGGGTACTGCGCGCCGCTTCCGTGGCCCTTCGCGCTTACTTGCCGAGGACTCGAGCGGCAGCGTGCCCGTGCAGTCTGGATAACGGGTGCATGACCAGAACGCGCCATTCCTTCCGGCACGCTGGCGCATTGGCGTGCCGCACTGCGGACAAGGCGGCGACGGCGGCAGCGGGATGGAAAGCGTCGCGCCCCGATGCTCCTGCACGAGCTGGGCCACCCAGGCGGATTGCTTGGCGATGAAGGTGTCCAGCGTCATCTGGCCGGCCTCGATCATATCGAGCGCCTGCTCCCAGATGGCGGTCATGCCGGGATCGGCGATGGCGGCCGGCACGGCGTCGATGAGCGTGAAGGCCGCATCCGACGCGCGGATGGCGCGGCCCTTCCTCAGCAGGTAGCCGCGATCGAGCAGGCCCGTGATCGTGCTGGCGCGCGTGGCCTCGGTGCCGATGCCCGTCGTCTCCTTCAGCTTCTGCTTCAGACGCGGGTCGTCCACCAGCTTGGCCACACCCTTCATCGCCTTGACCAGTTCGCCCTGGGTGTAGGGCTTGGGCGGCAGCGTTTTCAACGCCTTTAGTTCGACCTGTTCGACCCCGCAGCGCGATCCGCTCGCCAGTGGCGGCAGCACCTGGCTGCGCTGCGCTTCCTCGCCATCAGGAGCGTCCGGCTCCGGTTTCGCCAGTATGCGGTGCCAGCCAATCACGGCGATCTGCTTGCCCACCGCCACGAGCGCCTGGCCGCCGCAAGCGAGCTGCGCCACCGTGCGGTCGAACTCATGGTCCGGGAGGAACTGCGCGAGGTAATGGGCGCGGATCAGCCGGTAGACAGCCAGCTCCTTCGCGTCCATGGCCGACAGGTTGGCGGGCTCCAGCGTCGGGATGATGCCGTGGTGCGCCGTCACCTTGCCGTCGTTCCAGGCGCGCGAACGCTGGTTGCGGTCGAGCTGGCCGACCAAGGGTCGCAGGCTGGGATCGGTGGCGAGCAGTGCATCGAGCACCGCCGGCACTTCGGCGAGCATGCTTTCGGGCAAATATCCCGAGTCGCTGCGCGGATAGGTCGTCGCCTTGTGCGTCTCGTACAGCGCCTGCGCGATGTCGAGTGTCTCCTGCACCTCGAGGCCGATCTGACGCGAACACACTTCCTGCAGGGTGCCCAGATCGAACGGCAGCGGCGGTGCCTCGCGCACGCGCTCGGTGTTCACCGACACGACCTGCGCATCGCGTGCCGCGCGAAGGCGGTCCGCAGCCTGCTGCGCCACCGCCTGCTGAAGGCAGCGACCCGCTGCATCCGTGCTGCCTTCGGGCGGCATCCAGCTCGCGGTGAAGGACTGGCCGGCATGGACAAGCAGCACATCCACGGTCCAATACGGCACGGAGACGAAGCGCGCGATCTCGCGATCACGATCCACGACCAACTTCAGCGTCGGCGTCTGCACGCGCCCCACCGACAGCACGCCGGTGTAGCCGGCCTGGCGCCCCAGCAGTGTGAACAAGCGGCTCAGGTTCATCCCGATCAGCCAGTCGGCGCGCGATCGGGCGAGTGCGGAGAAATACAGTGGCAGCGTCTCGGCGGACGGCTTGAGCGCCCCCAGCGCCTTGCGGATCGACGCATCGTTGAGCGCCGACAGCCACAGGCGCTGAATCGGACCGCGGTAGCCGCATAGGTCGATGATCTCGCGGGCGATCATCTCGCCCTCGCGGTCGGCGTCGGTCGCAATCACCAGTTCGCTCGCCTTGGCGACGAGCAGCTGCACCACCTTGAACTGCGCTGCGGTCGCCGCCTTGGGCTCGACCCGCCAACGCTCAGGAAGAATGGGCAGTTGCTCGATGGCCCAGCGCTTGTATTGCTCGCCGTAGCCTTCGGGCGGAACCGCCTCCACCAGATGACCGATGCACCAGGTCACGACGACATCCACACCGGTGTAGCAGCCGTTGCCGCGTTGGCCGGCGCCCAGCACACGGGCGATGTCCTTGCCCTGGGACGGCTTCTCGCACAGGAACACGCGCATGAAGCCTCCTTGGAAATGTGCGGTTCATCGGATGGGCGTCAGCTTGGCGGGGCCAGGAGATGCCGGCAGCAAGGAAGTCGATTGGTGCGAACACCGCTTTGCGACCGGCTGGAGAATGATTGCCGCGGCGGTATGCACGGATCGCCGCGGCATGAGCAACTGTCTTTCGAGTCACGCGAGATGAATCGAATCGTTCCAAGAGGCACCGGATCGGACCGTCGCGTTGAGGATGATCCCCACCTTGCACATGCAGGCGACGATGCCGACCTTCTTGGACTTTTCTGCGGCGACGAAGCACTCGTAGAAGTGCCCGATCACACGATTGAATCGGATGGCGGCAAGCGTGGGCATCTAGAGAGTGCGCCGAACCGCGGTGCGCCCGCCGAAGGTGCCGCGCTTGCCGCGCATCTGTCCGGAATCGCGATTGAAAGGGGCGATCCCGACCAAGGCGGCGATCTAGCGGCGTCGGTGCTCCACACGAGCAAGCACAACAGGACGGCCCATATGGAGTGGAGGAAGGAATCGACCAGCATCAGAATTTCCTTCCTACAGTGATCGTTCCGTAGACCGGGATTTCTTTTTGTCCCCGGAATTCGCGTGTGCGGTGGTAGCGGGCTATCGCGATGCGCCAATTGCCCTGGGTAATCGCGACGCCGTAGCCCACATCCGCCACGAGTGCCCGCTTATCAACGCTATGGCTGGACTTGAAGGTATTGCCATCCAAAGTGATGTCGTGCATGACCCAGCGAGCGTCTAGCGCCGCGAAGAGGTGCGCGTTCCAGTTGCCGCTAGTAGTCGTGCGCACGGGCGAGGTGTTTTCTCCGGCCGGCCGCAGCGGTGCCGTGCCTAGATCGCCCGGGAGGCGCAGGCCAATGCGCAGTTCTCCACCGACATTCGCGTAGGTGGCGAAATTGCCGAAGCTGCCGCCCCAGTGGCGGGTCAAATCCCAGCCCCAACCGCTGGCGTTTTCTTGCCTGAAGACTCGCGTTCGGCGCTCGTGCAGCAACTGCAGCACGGGCTCGTCGCGCAGTTGGTGTCTCCAGCCATTGAATTTGTCCACTCCGATGGTGTCATGCCACCAATTCTGGGTTTGCCTTGCCTGGGAGGATGGGCCCACAACACCCACGCGGATTTGTGAGGTACGCAGCGTATCGCCGCGTCGCGCGTTGTAGCCGAAGCTCAACATCATTGCGCCGGCGAAAGGGCGGTCGTCTTTGATCAGATCGCTGCGCGTTTTGTCGCTCGGGGTATACATCATCTGCCCGAAGCCGATGGTCATGTTCTGTTCGTCGAAACCATCGGGTTGCAGCACCGTGAGAAAGCTATTCAGCCGACGGAAGAGACGGGGTAGGCAAGGGTCGTCGCGATAGTCCAAAAGGTTAGGGGAGACCCAACTGACGAGAAACCCGTTGGAGTACCCTTGATCTTGTCCAATACCGCCGAACATGTCGTTGTCGATCCGCAGATTGAGTGTTCCGGTTGAGCGTAGCGGGTTGTCCTGGGGGCAGGACTGAGCCAGTGCGGAGGTGCTCAGCAAAAGCAGCAGCAAGGAGGCTGCGACTTTCAGCCTCCATTCAGCGGGGCCTGTGGACTGAACTTTTGTCACGCTGGCGTGCCCCCTGCCGCAGGGCAATCGCACCCTCCTGTCATAACCCCAAGCAGCTCGGCGCGAAATTCGTCAATCGTCGCAGCCAGCATGCGCTTGGACTTGATGCTCGCCTTGCGCGTCGTGTTGAGCCGCAGCAGGTTCATCACGATGTGGCGAACGATGGCCAGGTTGTTGGCGGCATAGCCGCTGCGTACGCGTGACTGATCCTCGTTGAACTGCACATCCAGACACCAGTGAAGCCGATTCTCGATCTCCCAGTGACTGCGTACGGCCCGAGCGATGCGCTCGGCGTCGGCGGGCAGGCTGCTGATGTAGAAGACGCGCTCGGTGCTGGTGTGATCGCCCACGGTGCGGATGCGCTCGACCACCGCGAAGCTGGCCAGGTCCTGCCAGTCCTCGGACTTGTAGAGGCGATCGATCGCGGCGTAGGCGCGGCATCGACGGATTTCGATGCGGCCGTGGTCCTTGATCGTGGTCTCATGGGTCGAGCTCGGCGTCAGCGGCCCTCGCGGATCGATGTCGGCAAACAGGATCGAATCGTGCAGGTTCGGATGGTTCTCCTTCACACACAGCACGTAATGCGCGCCGCGCTCGCGGATCGTGCGGGCGATCTTCGTCTGGGTGCCCATCGCGTCGATCGTCACCACGCAGCCCTCGATCGCCAGCTTGGCGAGCAGTTCGGGAATCGCGGTGATCTCGTTCGACTTCTCGGCGGTCGCCATTTGGCCAAGAACGACGCCCATGCCGGCCGCGAACGCGCTGACCAAGTGCAGCGGACTGGCGTCCGCCTTGTTCTTGCCACCCGAGCCCCGGCTGGTCTTGCCGTCGATCGCCACGACTGTATCCCCGGCCAGCGCCGGTACCACCATGCCCACCCAGCGCCGAAACGCGCACTCGAACTCGTCGGGCGCGATCATCCCGAACACGCGTCCGATCGTGTCGTGAGACGGGATGCCATGCTCAAGCTTCATGAAGCCTCGCAACCAGTCGATCTTGGCCTCGCCCCACAGTTCGATGTCGACGAAGTCGTCGACACCCGACAGCACCGCGCAGACCGCCACCGTCAGCAACTCGGCCAGGTCGTGGCGCGCATGCCGCGCGCTGCGCGGGTCGGAAATCGAGACGAAGACCGGCGTTAGCGGCATGACGTTTCCTGCCTTCATGGGATGCCCAAAAAGGTAGAAAACTGCACAATCTATGACGATGTGAACAGGGGTCTCGCAAGGCCATGAAAGTGAGCCAGTTCTTGATTTGCAATATGCAAATTTGGTGAGCTTGCGCTCACCCCGCAGACTCGCTGGCGATTAATGCCACCAGTGCGGCGATCTCCCCAGGCCGCCCCAGGCGGCCTACCGGAATACCGGCAACCACTTGCTTGATCACGCCCTCGGTCATGTTCGTCACCATCTTCGTGTCCAGATACCCCGGCGAGACGGTGTTGACCGTCACGCCTTTGCGCGCCACTTCCTGTGCGAGGGCTTTTGTGAAGCCATGCATGCCGGCTTTTGCGGCGGAGTAGTTGGTCTGGCCGAACTGCCCCTTGGAGCCGTTGATGGAGGAGATGTTGATGATCCGGCCCCAGCCCCTGTCGAGCATGCCGTCGATGAATGGCCGGGTCACGTTGAATACGGAATCGAGATTGACGCGCAGGACGGCATCCCAATCGGCGTAGCTCAGCTTGCGGAACGTGGCATCGCGCGTGATGCCCGCGTTGTTGACCAGGATGTCGATGCGATGCCCGTCTGTGTGGATGCGGTCAGCCAGTTCCTGGCAACGGGCATGGTCGGCCACATCCGCGCCGTAGGCGGCGAAGTCGTAACCTTCGCCGGCTTGGGTTTTCAGCCACGCGCCAATGCTGGCATTGCCCGGCGAATGGACGATGAGCACGGTATGGCCCGCATCGTGCAAGGCCCGGGCGATGGCTTCGCCCAGGCCGCCGCTGCCGCCGGTGACCAGTGCAGTGCGTTGCTCAGCCGGCATTGCGACCACCTGTCTTGGCTGGTGCGTCCTTGTCCTGTGCCTTGGCCCACACCGCTCCCCATTGCTTGAAAATATCCTGGAACGGCAATATCGCATCTGCCTGGCCTACGGCCTGCGTGACCGATTTCTGCCAGTCCTGAATGGCTTGCTGCAGGCCTTGGGTGAAGGTGGTCTGATTCTTGATTGCGACTTGCGTTAGTGCCTGCGCGCCACCCATCTGGTGCTGAAACTGACGCCAGAAGGCCTGCGCGGGCAGCGTGGCCAACTCCTGCCAGTTCTGGGCCTTGAGCAGGCTTTCGATCTCAGTGCCGGACTCGGCAATGTTTTCGCTGCCCGCGCGCGTGGCGTTCTCCAGCCATTGCTGGCCGTTTTCCTGCATCAGGCGCTGCAGGCGCAGTTGCAGTTCCAGGTTCGCCTTGAAGAGGTTGAGGGGGATGGTTTCATTGCTCATGGTCAAACTCCTTGCTTGGGTTGAAATGCCCAATCGGGCGGTCAAACGATCAGGCCATCTGGCCGATCGTTTTGCGAAAGCGTGCCAACGACAGGAAAAACAGCACCGTGCCGATCAGGGCCAGCGCCAGGAACGGCTGCCATACCGTCTCCAGGCCCGCGTCCCGGTAAAGGATGGCCTGGCTCAGTTCCACGAAATGGGTGGTGGGTGCGATCAGCATGATGTTCTGCACGATCTCGGGCATGCTTTCGCGGGGCGTGTCGCCGCCGGATAGCATCTGGAGCGGCATGATGGTCAGCATCATCAGCATGCCGAACTGCGGCATGTTGCGCGCCAGCGTGGCGATGAATATGCCCATGGAGGTGGTGGCGAACAGGCTGAGGGCCGCGCCGGCGAAGAACAACACAATGGAGCCCTCGATGGGCACGCCCAGGATGCCGCGCACCATGAGGTTGAGGGACAGGAAGGAGGCGATCAGCACGACCAGGGCCATCGACCAGACCTTGGAGAGCATGATCTGCGCGGGTGTAACCGGCATCACCAGCAGGTGCTCGATGGTGCCGTGCTCGCGCTCCCGGATCAGCGCTGCGCCGGTCAGGATGATGGACAACAGCGTGATGTGGTTGATGATCTGCACCACCGAGCCGAACCAGGCCTTGTCCAGTGCCGGGTTGAAGCGTGCGCGCAACGCCAGATCCACGGGTGGCGCGTCGGTGCCGCGGTAACGCTTGACGAACTCATTGACTTCGCCGGTGAAGATCTGCTGGATATAGCCACTGCCGGTGAAGGCCTGGCTCATGCGGGTGGCGTCGACATTGAGCTGCACGGCAGGCGATCGCCCCGCCAGCACGTCGCGCTGGAAGTTGGGCGGAATGACCAGAGCGAAGGTGTACAGCCCCGCGTCCATGCCCGGGTCCACGTCCCCATAGTCGATCATGGCCGGTGGCGTGAACTGCGGGGGGTAGAAGGCCGAGGCAACCCGCTGGGACAGCGCCGAATTATCCTCGTCGACGATGGCGATGGGCGCGTTGTGCAGCGTCTCCGGCATGGACGTGGCCTTGGTGTAGACCGACGCGGTGAACACATAGACGATGAGCACAAGCATCATCGGATCGCGCCAAAGACTCCACAGCTCCTTGACACCAAGGTCGTAGATGTTGGCCAGGTTTCTTCTGCGCATCTCAACGCTCCTGCTTCTTGAGTAGCAAAACAGCCACGCCGAGAATGACCGGAACCGAAATGAGCATCGACCACAGCGGCCCCGTCAGGTCGGCCAGGCCGAGTGATTTGTTGAACACGCCACGGCTGATGGAGATCATGTGCGTGGCGGGGTAGATCTCGCCGATGAACTTGCTGGAGCCTTCAAGCGAGGACACGGGATCCCTCAGGCCGGCGAACTGGGTGGCCGGAATGATGGTGCCGATCATGGCAAAGAACATGGCGGCGATCTGGCTGCGCGTGACGGCCGAGGCCAGCAGCCCCATGCCTGTCGCGGCGAAGGAGAAGATCAGCGCGGCCAGCGACAGGGTGAAGAAGCTGCCCGTGACCGGCACACCGAAGACGGTGACCGCGAGCAGGCTCATCAGCAGGAAGTTCACCATGGCCAGACCGACATAGGGCAGTTGCTTGCCAAGCAGGAACTCGATGCGCGTGACCGGCGTCACGTACAGATTGGTAATCGAGCCTGTCTCCTTCTCGCGCACCACCGCCAGCGCGGTCAGCATCGCCGGCAGCATGAGCAGCAACAGGGGAATCACCCCCGGCACCATGGCCGGCAGGCTCTTGACATCGGGGTTGTAGCGAAAGCGTGTCTCGACGCTCGCATTTCCTGCGGCGCTGGCACCGCTGCGTTCGCTGGCCTGTACGAGCAGCCAGTGCTGGTGCATGCCCTGAACGTAGCCCTGGACGGTTTCCGCGCGTTGCGGCATGGCGCCGTCGATCCAGGCACCTATCTGCACGTTCTGGCCTCGCAACACATCGCGAGAGAAGCCAGGGGGGATCTCAATGGCCAGCGACAGTTCGCCGTTGCGCATGCGTCGATCAAGGTCCTCGTAGTCGATGATCGGCGCGTGCTCGGTGAAGTAGCGCGATCCGGCCAAGTTCAGCGTGTAGTTCTGGCTAAGCGTGGTCTGGTCGCGATCGAGCACCGCATAGCTCAGGTCCTCGACGTCCATGGTGATGCCGAAGCCGATCACGAACATCAGCAGCAGCGAACCGCCCAGCGCCAGCGTGGCGCGTACCGGGTCCCGCTGCAATTCCAGCGTCTCGCGCCACAGATAGCTGAACATTCGCTGCAGACTGAAACCGCCAGAGCCGTGCCCGCCGTGTTCAGCGGGCGCCGCCGATGGTTGCTCCTCGTGATCGGCGGCCCCGGGCTGGCTGGCCGGCGCCGCCGTGCCGCCCTCGGCTTCGACGAGGTAGCCGATGAAGGCCTCTTCAAGGGTTTTGGCGCCGCGCTTCTCGACCAGTCTGGCGGGCACGTCGCTGTCGAGCACCTTGCCCGCATGCATCATCGACATGCGGTCGCAGCGCTCTGCCTCGTTCATGAAGTGGGTGGAAATGAAGACCGTCACCCGGTCACGCCGCGACAGCTCGATGAGCAGTCGCCAGAACGCATCGCGCGCCACCGGGTCGACGCCCGAAGTCGGTTCGTCCAGAATCAGCAGTTCTGGCTTGTGCACCATGGCGACCGCCAGCGACAGGCGTTGGCGTATGCCCAGAGGCAGACTGGCCGGCAGGCTGTCGATGACGTCCACCAGCCCGAAGCGCTCCACCATCTCATCGACGCGAGCAGGAATGTCCTCCGGGGACACACTGAAGAGCTTGGCGTGCAACTCCAGGTTCTGGCGTACCGTGATTTCGCTGTAGAGCGAGAACGCTTGGGACATGTAGCCGACGCGGCGGCGGGTGCCCAGATCATGCGGGTTCACTTCATGGCCGAACAGCCAGGCCCGACCCTCGCTCGCCGGCAACAGGCCGGTAAGCATCTTCATCGTCGTGGACTTGCCGCACCCGTTGGAGCCGAGGAAGCCGAAGATTTCACCGCGCCGGATGCGGAAGGACACGCTATCGACGGCAACGAAGTCGCCAAAGCGCATGGTCAGCCCCTCGGCCTCGATGGCGATATCGTCCGCGCCGCCATCCGACAAGGGGGGAATGACTACCGCTTGGTGTCCGCGCTTTTTCTCTTCCGGGAGCAGGCGGATGAATGCCTCTTCCAGGTTCGGGCTGCCTGTTCTTGCCAGCAATTCCTTCGGCGTGCCGGTGGCGAGGACCTTGCCGTCGTCGATGGCGGCCAGCCAGTCGAAGCGCTGGGCCTCATCCATGTAGGCCGTGGCCACAATCACGCTCATGCCGGGGCGATCGGCGCGGATACGGTCAATCAGATCCCAGAACTGCGCGCGCGCCAGCGGGTCCACGCCAGTCGTCGGCTCATCGAGAATCAGAAAATCCGGGTCATGAATCAGCGCGCAGCACAGGCCGAGTTTTTGCTTCATGCCCCCGGACAGCTTGCCTGCCGGGCGCTCCAGGAATTTGAACAGGCCAGTGGCCTGGGTGAGCTCATCGATCCGCTGGCGGCGCTCTGCGGCGCCATGACCGAACAGGCGCGCGAAGAACTGCAGATTCTCCTCGACCGAGAGCGTCGGATACAGGTTTTTGCCCAGTCCCTGCGGCATGTAGGCGATGCGCGGGCACACTTTATTGCGATGGGCCTTGCTGGCCATGTCGCCACCCAGCACCTCGACCGTGCCCTCCTGGATGATGCGCACACCCGCCAGCAATGAGAGCAGACTGGATTTGCCCACGCCGTCGGGGCCGATCAGGCCGACCATCCGTCCGGCGGGAATGTCCAGATCGATGCCATCCAGGGCGATGACGTCGCCGTAACGCAAGCGCACCTGACGGACGCTTGCAACGGTCGTGGGCTGCGCACTCGCACTGTGGCTCATACCTTACTCCGGCACGCGAACGGAGAGGTTTTGAGGCCACTCGGCATTGGCGTCGAGTTTGATCCAGGCCACGCCGGGCAACCCGGTCTTGACCTGATTGAGGTGCTCACGCAGCAACTCCTGCGAAATCTGCGCGCGCACGCGAAACATCAGTTTCTGCCGCTCGCTGGCGGTTTCGACCGTTTTGGGGGTGAACTGCGCCGCGCTGGCGACGAAGGAAACAGTGGCTGGTATCACATACTCCGGCGCGGCATCCAGAATGATGCGGACCTCGGAACCCAGCGCGACGCGGCCGGCCACGGTCTCGGGCAGGAAGAAGGTGATGTACACGTCCGACAGGTCGATCAGGTTCAGGACACGTCCGCCGGCTCCGAGCACCTCGCCGGGTTGCGCCACGCGAACCTGAACCCGTCCGTCGCGCGGGGCACGCAGTTCGCTGTCGCGGATATCGGCTTCGATGCGATTGATGCTGGCCGTGGCGGCGTGCACGCTGGATTGCGCGCCGACCAACTGCGCCTTGGTGGCCTCGACCGCGGCGCGGGCAGCGGCGGCCTGCGCTTTGCTGGCCGCAAGCGTCGCCTGTGCGCCCCGTACGCGTGCCCGGTCATCGTCCAGCTCCTGTATCGAGGCGGCGCCCTCTTGGGACAGGGTTTGCGAACGTTTCAGCCGCCGTTGGGCAGCGTCGAGCTCCGACTCGCGCTGATCGACCAGGGCCAGGGCGGCAACAACGTCGGCTTCGCGCAGCGCCACCTGTGCCTGCGCTGCGGTCACCCCGTGCTCGGCCTGCTGGCGCATGGCCTGAGCCTCGTCGCGCTGCGCTTCAAGTGTCTCCAGTTGCATCCTGGCCAGTGGCTGGCCCGCCGCGACGAAGTCGCCTTCACGCACCAGGATGTCTTCGATACGACCGGGAAGCTTGGTGGCGATGTCGATCTCGGTGGCTTCGATGCGGCCATTGCCGTTGACGAACCCTTCGCCGGGTCCGCTGTCGGCAAGCTCCGTCCAGCCCCACCAGGCCAGCGCGATAACAACCGCTGCAGCGGCAGCGACCAGGAGTTTTTTCTTGAGAGAGGGTGAGACAGTCATAGGTTCGGCGTGCCTTAACGGGTTGATGGGGTGGAAGCGGGAGTCGAGGCCGCACCCTGTGCCTCGCCGGCTGCGGCGAGGGTGCCGCCGCCGAGCGCGGCATACAGCGCCACTTGGCTGGACAGCAGCGCGCGGCGCGCCTGTACCAGTTGTTGCTGGGCTCCCAGCAGATCGCGTTGGGCATCCAGCACTTCCAAGAAGGCGGCCGAGCCGTTGTCGTAGCGCAACTTGGCCAGGCGTGCGCGTTCGCTTTGCGCTTCCAGGTTGGCTCTCTGGATCGTCAACTGCTCAGCCAGCCAGTGCTTTGCGCTCAGCGCATCGGCCACCTCGCGGAAGGCCGATTGAATGGTTTTTTCGTATCCGGCGACGGCGATGTCGCGGCGCACTTCGCTCAGCTCCAGATTGGCGCGGCGGCGCCCGCCATCGAAGATGGGCAGCGACAGGGTGGGCATGAAGGTCCAGGCGCGACTGCCGGAATCGAACAAGCCATTCAAGTCGGAGCTGGCCGTGCCGAAGCTGCCGGTCAGCGCAATGCGCGGCAAGAACGCCGCGCGGGCCGCGCCGATGTGGGCATTGCTGGCACGCAATTGGTGTTCGGCGGAAATGATGTCCGGGCGACTGACCAGCAGCTCCGAAGGCAGACCGGCCCGCAGCTCAGCCAGAACCGTCGTTTCATCGAAGGGTGCCTTGGCGGGCAGCGGGCCGGGATCAGCGCCTACCAGCAGTGCCAGGGCGTGCAGTTGCGTGGTGCGAGCCTGCTCAAGCTGCGTCAGCAGCGCCTGAGCTTGGTTCAGCAGGGTCTGGACCTGTGTGAGATCCAGCTTCGAGGTCGAGCCGACTTCGACGCGGCGCCGGAAAATGCGATAGGACTCCTCGCGGGTGGTCACGGTTTGCCGTGCGATCGCCACGCGTTCGTCGATCTCGCGCAGGCCAAGATAGCCGTCTGCCACCTGGGCGATCAGCGCCAAATGGACGGCCTGGCGAGCCGCGTCGGAAGCCAGCCAAGCTTGCAGGGCGGCGTCTTCCAGGTTGCGGATCCGACCCCACAGATCCAGTTCCCAGGTGGTCAAACCCACCTCGGCCCGGTACTCGCCGCCCACCAGCGATCGGCCCGACATGTTCAGGTCGCCAGGGACCCGCGCGCGTCCACCTTGGGCGCCCACGCCCATGGCAGGAAAACGATCCGAGCGCTGAATGCGGAATGTGGCGCTGGCTTCCTCGACGCGCAGCGCGGCCACGCGCAGGTCGCGGTTGTTTTCCAGCGCAGTCTCGATGAGGCGTTGCAGCAGGGGGTCGGTGAAATACGCCTGCCAGGCAAGCTCTCCCGCGTGGGCGCCGTCGGTGCCTGATCCAAGATGCGCGGGCCAGGCTTCGGGCACGGGCAATGGCGGGGTGTCTGGCGCCGGAGCGAGCGACATGCAGCCGGTCAAGACGACGGCGCTCAGGGCCGACGAGGCAGCGCGCAATCTGAACGCGGGAAACAACGGGGAAGTTGGGAGCATGGTCACGTTCCGTACAGGTATCGGGCTGAAGAGGGTCTGGTCGCAGAGGAGGGAATGGCTGCCACCCGCGCAATGCGGGGTTCGTGGCTGGTGTCCGCAGGCCCTACTTTCTTGCTTGCAAGTGCTGTCAAGCCCACTTCATCTCCTTGTTGATATGTGCATCCCCGTGTTCCCCGGCTGGTTGATAGGGCGCTCTTCCTGTGTCGTAACCCGATGTGCCGGGTTCACTCGCGCCCTGTGTTGATCTGCATTGTGAAATCTTAAAACAAACGACTGGACGGTTGTTTTCAATTATACGTTACAATCCAAGAACCGCAATCAGCGGGCTCGTCGGTCATTGACGCAGGTCAATTCGAGCTGCCGGCTTGGGTTCAAGGAAGGCCCTGATTCTTGGTAGAGCCGGTGACAGGCCCATGGGAACACCCCTCAGATCTTTGAACAGAGCCTTTGAATGCCACCCAAGAAAGATGACGCGCCAGACAACAAGCGCCGCTACCTGTCCTCTGCCGCCAGGAAAGAGGAAATACTCGACGCGGCCCTGGTCGAATTCGCGGATCGGACATACAACGCAGTGTCGATGGAGCGCCTGGCGGAATGCGCGGGCTTGTCCAAGGCTGGCATCTATGCCCACTTCAAAAGCAAGGAAGAAATTTTTCACGCCTTGCTCGAACGTACGACGAAGCAGATTTTTGATTTCCAGGGCTGGCTCCCGGATGAGGATCTGACGTTGCCAGAGCTGGTAGATGTCTACCTGGATCGCCTGTACGCGACCTTCAGCTCCCCTGCCACGATGTCGATCTACCGGCTGCTTCTGGCCGAAAGCGCCCGAACTCCAGAGCTGGTGCAGCGTTGGCACAACGAAGTTGCGCTCGGGCTGAAAGAGCGGGCGCAGACCATCATCCACCGCAACATACGCCGAGGCGTCATTCGCCCAGGCGTCTTGACCGAACACTTCTTCCCGTTGGCGCTCGCGCCCGCAGTGCTGTGGCTGAGTTCCTCGATGCTGTCCAAGGGCAGTCCTTCCATCTCGCTGGTGCAGTTACGGGATGCGCACCGGCAACTGTTGCTTGAGCTTTTGCAGCCTCAATGAGCGGAGTGATGCACATAGTCCTGCGCGCCCTTGCAGGCTTGGCGATCGGCTTTGTGGTACTGCTGCTGACTGTGTGGGGTGCGCTGGCTCTGTGGCATCAGATGCCGGGACCTTCGGTGGTGCGATGGTTCGTCATTGCCATGTGGTCTACGTTGGGTGTGACCGTTGTCTTGTCGCGGGCGGGCTTGCTTGGGCGGCGCAATCGCAACATCGCCGGATTCGCATTTGTGATCGCAGCCGCCTCCCTGCTCATGTGGTGGGGGACGCTGCAGCCGTCACACCAGCGTGTATGGGCTGACGATGTCGCCCAGTTGCTGGAGGCCAGGATCGACGGCAACCATGTTCACCTGAATAATGTGCGCAACTTCCAGTGGCGCAGCGAAACCGACTACACCCCGCAGTGGGAGAGCCGCACATACGACCTGGATCGTCTGCGCAGCGCCGACTTGGTGCTTTCCTACTGGATGGGGCCGCACATCGCCCACACCCTGGTGTCGTTCGGCTTCGATGGCGGTGAACGCGTGGTGTTCTCGCTGGAAATTCGCAAGGAACGCCATGAGTCCTTCTCGGCGGTAGGAGGATTCTTCCGTCAGTTCGAGCAGATCCTGGTAGCCGCCGATGAGCGAGACATTGTGCGTACGCGCAGCAACGCGCGAGGCGAAGATGTTTATCTCTATCGCTTGCAGATGAATCAGGCGAGTGCCCGCGCGTTGTTTCTGGAGTATCTGAACGCGGCCAATGAACTGCGGCAGAAACCGCGCTTTTACAACACGTTAACCAGTAACTGCACGACCATCGTATTCGAGCTGGCCCGGGTCATTGCGCCCGCATTGCCAATGGACTATCGCCTGCTGCTGTCTGGATATTTTGCGCGGTACGTCTACGACCTGCATGGATTGACGCCTGGCTATCGTTACGATGAATTGCAGGCACTGGGGCATATCAACGAACGTGCCCTTGCTTCCGATGTGTCAGAGGATGACTTCTCGATGTCGATTCGACAAGGCGTGCCAGGCATCCCTGCCAACGAGGTGAATCCATGAGGTTCCCGCAGGCCTGCCTTCTCATTGCATGCGCCGCTCTTGCTCCGCTGCTGCTGGGGGGCTGCTCGATCCTGCGCGAGTTCGGCCCAGTGGTTGAAGTTCATACGCTACCTGCCAGGGAGGCCATCGAACTCAAGCGCGGCGACATCCTGACACGTGGCAAGCTCAGCGATGCGACTGTCCAGACCATCAGGGTGGCGGCATTGGATGAGCAGGCATGCGCAAAGCCGATCTCCTCGGAGTGCGCGGAGGCCTTGGCTACCGTGACGGGGGTCGCCACGGATAGACGCCTGGCTGCACTGTCCGAACTATGGCTGGCGCAGGCTCAGGCCATGAAGCCCGGCTCAGCGCAGCAAGCCGCCTGGCTTGAGACGATTCGCTATGCCTATGCTTATCTGTTCCTTGGTGACCATACTCCGGGAGAGCGGGCCTTCGAGGATCGCCAGACCCAAGTGCGGGATTGGTATAACTATGCCGTCGAGCATGCGGCCACCGGCATGTTCGAAGTTCGGCAACAAATGCCGACGCAGTTGCCCGACCAGACCAGTTGGAACATTGCAGGCTGGGAACTGAAGCTGGATATGCGCGGCGCGCGCTTACCGGGCAGTACGGCGGTGCCAGCCGAACTCCTGCCAGCCTCGTCCCTGTCTTTCCGTGGATTGCGTAGCCTCTACCGGCGCGACGGCTTTGGCGCCGAGCTTGTGGCGGTCATTCCGGACGAGTCCCTGAGCGCCGCCCCAACTCGGGGTGGTCGCCCAGCGGCAAAACATGATCAGCAACCGCTGCCCTGGAGCGAGATGCCCGCGCCGTCCATGACGGTTCTGCTGCATCCCGACGGAGACAACTTGGACAGCGTGCTGCATGCTCGTACAGCCCGTCTGACGGTGCATGACCCCTATGTGGAATCGGCCATTATGCTGCGCGGCCAACGTGTGCCGCTGGCGGCCAATTTCACGGCCGGCTATGGCGTATGGCTGGCCCGTGCCAATTTCAACCGCCAGTCGCTGCGCAGCCTGCTCGGGCGCGAGGGTGGCATCGACCGCCCGCACGTCTACTTGATGCAGCCCTACGATCCGAACAGGCGGATCATCGTCATGCTGCACGGACTGGCCAGCAGCCCTGAAGCCTGGGTGGAACTCGCCAACGAAATCCTGGGCGATGAGGCCCTGCGCCAGCATTACCAGATCTGGCAGGTCTACTACCCGACCAACATGCCAGTCGCGTTGAACCACGCCATGATTCGCAGGGCGCTCGGGGATACGCTGACGCATTTCGACCCATCCGGCCAAGCGCCGGCGTCGTCCGACCTCGTGCTGGTGGGGCATAGCATGGGCGGGGTCATCGCGCGGTTGATGGTGTCGTCAACCGATCAATCGCTGGTGCAATTGGCTGCGGATCACAGTCGGTTGACGCCGCAGCAGATCAGGCGCATTGATCCCATGTTGCGCTTCGAGCCCTTCCCGAATGTCAGCAGTGCCATCTTCATCGCGGCGCCTCATCGGGGCACATCGGTCGCGGGTGGACGCCTGGGGCGCTGGATGGCGGGATTTATCCGCTTTCCCATTACGGTGCTCGAAGAACTCGCCCATACACTGGCACCCAATGCGGCCGCCAGCAGCCGTGAAAGCCTGGCAACCATTCCCAATAGCGTGAACAATCTCGACGAAAACGATCCGTTCGTGCGTACGGCGGCGGGCTTTCCCATCTCATCCCAGGTGCGCTATCACTCGATCGTGGCCCAAGCCAATTCCGAAGTGGCCCTCGATGATTCCGATGACGGTCTTGTGCCTTATCGCAGCGCACATCTTCCCGGCGCACAGTCCGAGAAAGTCATTATTTCGGGGCACAGCGTGCAACAGAGCGCGGCCGCGATACTGGAGATCCAGCGCATTCTGAGGGAGGACATGGCTCTGCGGGAAGCCCATTTCATGCAGCCATAGACAACTGCCATCTGCTGTATGCAGCTGAGCTGATTTGGGCAGGTTTCTATCTTTCAGATGGGCGTAGTGCACCAACGCGCCATTCCTTCCGGCACGCTGGTGCATCTGCGTGCCGCACTGCGGACAAGGCGGCGACGGCGGCAGCGCGATGGAAAGCGCCGCGCCCCGATGCTCCTGCACGAGCTGGGCCACCCAGGCGGATTGCTTGGCGATGAAGGTGTCCAGCGTCATCTGGCCGGCCTCGATCATATCGAGCGCCTGCTCCCAGATGGCGGTCATGCCGGGATCGGCGATGGCGGCCGGCACGGCGTCGATGAGCGTGAAGGCCGCATCCGACGCGCGGATGGCGCGGCCCTTCCTCAGCAGGTAGCCGCGATCGAGCAGGCCCGTGATCGTGCTGGCGCGCGTGGCCTCGGTGCCGATGCCCGTCGTCTCCTTCAGCTTCTGCTTCAGACGCGGGTCGTCCACCAGCTTGGCCACACCCTTCATCGCCTTGACCAGTTCGCCCTGGGTGTAGGGCTTGGGCGGCAGCGTTTTCAACGCCTTTAGTTCGACCTGTTCGACCCCGCAGCGCGATCCGCTCGCCAGTGGCGGCAGCACCTGGCTGCGCTGCGCTTCCTCGCCATCAGGAGCGTCCGGCTCCGGTTTCGCCAGTATGCGGTGCCAGCCAATCACGGCGATCTGCTTGCCCACCGCCACGAGCGCCTGGCCGCCGCAAGCGAGCTGCGCCACCGTGCGGTCGAACTCATGGTCCGGGAGGAACTGCGCGAGGTAATGGGCGCGGATCAGCCGGTAGACAGCCAGCTCCTTCGCGTCCATGGCCGACAGGTTGGCGGGCTCCAGCGTCGGGATGATGCCGTGGTGCGCCGTCACCTTGCCGTCGTTCCAGGCGCGCGAACGCTGGTTGCGGTCGAGCTGGCCGACCAAGGGTCGCAGGCTGGGATCGGTGGCGAGCAGTGCATCGAGCACCGCCGGCACTTCGGCGAGCATGCTTTCGGGCAAATATCCCGAGTCGCTGCGCGGATAGGTCGTCGCCTTGTGCGTCTCGTACAGCGCCTGCGCGATGTCGAGTGTCTCCTGCACCTCGAGGCCGATCTGACGCGAACACACTTCCTGCAGGGTGCCCAGATCGAACGGCAGCGGCGGTGCCTCGCGCACGCGCTCGGTGTTCACCGACACGACCTGCGCATCGCGTGCCGCGCGAAGGCGGTCCGCAGCCTGCTGCGCCACCGCCTGCTGAAGGCAGCGACCCGCTGCATCCGTGCTGCCTTCGGGCGGCATCCAGCTCGCGGTGAAGGACTGGCCGGCATGGACAAGCAGCACATCCACGGTCCAATACGGCACGGAGACGAAGCGCGCGATCTCGCGATCACGATCCACGACCAACTTCAGCGTCGGCGTCTGCACGCGCCCCACCGACAGCACGCCGGTGTAGCCGGCCTGGCGCCCCAGCAGTGTGAACAAGCGGCTCAGGTTCATCCCGATCAGCCAGTCGGCGCGCGATCGGGCGAGTGCGGAGAAATACAGTGGCAGCGTCTCGGCGGACGGCTTGAGCGCCCCCAGCGCCTTGCGGATCGACGCATCGTTGAGCGCCGACAGCCACAGGCGCTGAATCGGACCGCGGTAGCCGCATAGGTCGATGATCTCGCGGGCGATCATCTCGCCCTCGCGGTCGGCGTCGGTCGCAATCACCAGTTCGCTCGCCTTGGCGACGAGCAGCTGCACCACCTTGAACTGCGCTGCGGTCGCCGCCTTGGGCTCGACCCGCCAACGCTCAGGAAGAATGGGCAGTTGCTCGATGGCCCAGCGCTTGTATTGCTCGCCGTAGCCTTCGGGCGGAACCGCCTCCACCAGATGACCGATGCACCAGGTCACGACGACATCCACACCGGTGTAGCAGCCGTTGCCGCGTTGGCCGGCGCCCAGCACACGGGCGATGTCCTTGCCCTGGGACGGCTTCTCGCACAGGAACACGCGCATGAAGCCTCCTTGTGAGTGTGTGGTTCATCGGATGAGGGTCAGCTTGGTGGGGCCCGGAGATGCCAGCAGCAAGGAAGCCGATTGGTGCGGACACCGCTTTGCGATCGGCAGGCAGGCGGTCCGTTGCTGCAGCGGTGCGGATAGACCGCGGGAGTTGGCACAGCAAGAGCGTCGTTTCGGGAGGGCGGCTGGAACTCCCTGGACAACCTTGGAGCTATCCCCTGGGGATAGCTCGCTGGTGCATCGCGGGCGTATGACGATTGCTACAGCCGCCCTCGGGGAAGCGACGATGGGCGAACTACTGTCCGCCGGCCGGTTTGGCACTGAGCGCCACCGACTCGATGCGGTACGGCAGGATGCCCACGCGCCGGGCCTCGATCTTGAAGGTGACGCGCTCGTTCTCGTCGGCGTCCTCCCACTCGTCGCGCACGGCGCGGCCTTCGACCAGCACGCGCATGCCCTTCTGGTACAGCGCCCTCCAGTGCTCGGCGTCGCGATGCCACAGTTCCACCGGCGCCCAGAAGCCACCGCGATCTTCGTACTCGCCGTCCTTCTTCGGGATCGGGTTGTCGAAATAGACGTTCAGTCGCACCAGCCGGCGCGGCTCGTCGTTGCCATTCGGGAATTCGCGGTAGTCCGGCGCAGAACCGATGTTGCCCTCGCCGACGAAGTGCGTGCTCATGGTGACTCCTTGGTGGTGGATGGAACGGGCGCGGTATGCCCGTGGACACGGCGCAGGTAAGCCGCTTCGGCCTGCGCGGCCTTGCTGGCGCACGCCTGGGCTTGGCGAGCGATGCTGTGAGTGAGGCTGATCTGCATGTTCAGCACGATGCGCTGCAGCTCCATCGCGTACAGCTCGTCGATCAGCGCGGCCGGCGTCGCGGGGTTGGCCAGCAGAGCCTCCCACAACGCCACGCCCATTGAAGAACGGTCGAGATTGCGCCAGCGCAGGAAGGTCGTCCCTGCGCCAGTCGTCTGCTGGGCCAGTTGCACGCCGAGCAGGCTGAAGGGGTAGGCGCGCGCCTGGGGCAACACGCGTCGCTGTGCGAGGCCGATCACGCCGTCACGCAGCGCCGTGCACTGGCTGACCCAGTTCTCCAGACTCCCCTTACCCTTAAAAGGCTGTAAAAGGCCTTTTAGGTAGCCTGCGTGTTCCAGCCGCTGGAAGTCCGCCTGTTCCAGCGCCACGAAGCGCGTGGCGTGGCTGTTGGGGCCCGACGCTGTCATGCGCCGCCCCCCTCGTCACCTGCCCTACCATCGGAGGCGCCACCCGTATGCACCGGGGCATCGGGCTCGAGGACGGGTGCAGCAGGCGGCGTGTCGTGCTTGTTCGTCCGCCGCGCGATCGGTGGCGCGAAGCGCGAGCGGTGCGTGCCTTCCAGCACCTGCTGTGGCAGCTCGCCGAATTTCTCCAGCGCCGCTCGCGCCGCCGCGTTCTTCGCCGCGAAGTCGTCGCGCGTCGTGCCCGAGTAGCGGTACTGCTGGGCCAGCGAGAACAGGCTGCGCAGCGCGTGTGCGCCCTCATTGAGCCAGCGCTCCAAGGTGCTGCGGTCGATCAGCGCCGTGTGGTGCGCCAGGATGAGCTTGCGTGCCAGGTCGTCGTAGTCGGCCAGCAGATACACCGCCATGAAGCCGAGCTGCGCATTCACGAACAGCGGCAGCTTCACCGGCTGCACATTCATGTTCTCGCCCAGCGACAGCGCCGGTGGCACGTCGGCCAGGGCCTGATCCACCTGTTCGCGCAGGGTCTGCAGGCGGGTCTTGGTGTCGGCGAGCTTGTCCTCGATCCGCAACATCCACCAGTCCGAGTACGGGTCGTCCTGCTCCGCGCCGCGCTTCATCTTGTTCATGGCGCCGATGAAACCGTTGAGACCGATGATGCCGGGACGCCCCTCGGTCGGTGCGCGGCCGTGCCAGATGCGCGAGGCGTGGTGCGTGTGCAGCGTCAGCGACATCGCGCTGCGCAGCGATCCGAGATTCAGTTGCAGGGGTTCTGTGCGTTCGTTGGCCATGGGAGCGACTCGCGGTGAAGGGGCGAGTCACCAGCATCGGCATCGGCCGGAAGGCTGTCAGTCAACAAACCGCAGCCCATGCGCGCCCGGTTTGTTCCGCACGGAAGGCTGTGTGTGCCGGCTATCCCCTGGGGATAGGGTTCCGACCGGCAAGGGGCCGAAAGGTGAGACGGCGTTGCGTTGTCAGCGCTTCCAGCTGGATTGGTCGCGGGGCAGCCGCCCGTCGGGATCATTGACCACGACGGAATTGCCGTCCTTGAGTCGATCCACGTACACGACGACATTGGTGCCGCCGTCGTTCGCCTGACTGGGGAACAGGATCCCCGCGTGGCCCTGGGCCAGCACCATGTCGCCCAGCACCCAAGTAGGCGGCTCGATGTGCAGGTCGAATTTCAGGTGGCGCCAGTCCTCACGCCAGTCGTGCCACAGCTCATCCCAAGAATCGCCCTCATGGAGTTGGCGCAGATCGACCAGTCTGCGCAAAGTTGCGGTGTTCGAGCACATCGTGCAGGGCGACAGGAAGGGCGAGGTCTGCTGGTACTCGCGCAATGCGGTCACCTCCTCCAGCGACAGATACAGCGCCTCGATGCCCTCCCGGTTGAAGCGCCCGCCCTTGGCCGCCGCACCCGCGCCGCTGGTGGGCCGGCTGGCCCACTGCGGGGTATGCGCGCGGAACAGTGTGGTGCCGGGCGGCAGGTCGTGGAGGATCATCCGGTGAACCCCGCACTGATCGACTCCAAGTAATCGATCGCATCGTCGGTGCGTCCTTCCTGCACCAACTGCAGCAGGGTCTTGTGGCGGAACGCCGGAATGGGCTCGTTCTTGACCATGAAAAGCGCACGCGCGGTGTTCGGCTGCACTGCCGTGGCGGCCGACAGCACCCGCATGAGATCGCGCAGCGCGGCCTGCAGTCGCGGGGACTCAGGGTGAGTGCGCAGGGTGTTGCGGTGCACCCCGGCCAGCGTGGCCAAGTCCTGGTACTGCAGACCAAACGCATCGGCGACGCCCGTGGCGGAGATGTGGGACGTGCCAGCTTCACGCACCGACTCAAGCACGTCCGAGAAAGCGATAGAGGCCATGGCGCTGCTCCCATAGGAAAGGAATCGTGCGCATATTATACGCACAGTTTACGCACAGCGCAAAGCAGCTTTCCGCTCCCTGCCGGAAGACTCCCTGTCCCAGCTATCCCGTGGGGATAGCTCAGGCGTCGCGCAAGGCTGAGCGCAGCCGTGCGAGGTAGGCGCGCGCCACCTCGGGGTCGGCCGGACGGGAACCCGAAGGCGACGACGATGGCGCCGGCCCCGCGGCTCGCGGCGCGGGCGGCGCTGCTGCGTCGGTCCCCGCCCACGCCTTGAACTCCCCTCGCAGCGCCTTCTGGATGATGCCGAACAAGTAGCCCGCGGGATTGCGCACCGTGCTGCCGCCACAGCGCGCCGCCCACTCGTCGAGCACCGCCTGGCGCTGGGTTTCGGCCACCTGCTGCAGGGCAACCAGTGCGCCGGCCTGCTGCTCGTCCTTCAGGCGCAGGAAGCGCTCGGGCAGCCGGAGGTTCTGCATTGCCTTCGCGCGCGGTACGGTACGTACTTCATTCATACGATCAATACGTACTGTACGGTCCTCCTTCGGAATCCGAAGTGAGCCGTCCGATACGGGTTTCGGCCCTGCTTCGGATTCCGAAGACGGGCGCGCAGCATTCCGAGGAAGGGCATCCTGGCCTTCTTCGGAATCGTAGTCGGCGACCTCCTGTGGATAACTCTCCGTCGCCAAACCGTGGCGTGTCATGCGCTGCGCCAGCGCCTGCAAGCGGGTCGGCAGCGTGCGGCCGCTTAGCAGCGGGTCTTCGGCAATCTCCTTGAGCGTGTTCATGCCCACGATCTGTACCGCCTTGGCGGCATGGGTCAGCGCCTGGCTCACCAGGCCGAGGTAGTCGGCATCGAGCTGCATCGCCTCGAACGGCGACAGTGGTTCGTCGTGCAGCACGTAGAGGTTGCCCTGGATGCGGCCGGTCCTGGGATCGCGTCGCCGCCGTACCAGGCTGAGCCAACGCGTCAGCCGCAGCAACGTCAGGGCGCGCGCCACGGTCTCGTGCGAGGCCTGCGCCGCGCAGGGCATGGACGCCAGATAGGGGCAGAGCTGATCGTAGGTTGGAAAGGCGGTCACGCCATCGTCGTTGAGCTGAAGGCGGAACACCTGCCAGGCATTGCGCTCCAGCGGTGTCAGGCGACGGTCGAGGAACAGCGCGCGCGGAACGCTCTCGTGCCGGTTGCCGCTGTACAGAAAACCATCTTGGCGCGGCGCCGCGCCCTGCCCCGTTTCCTTGGGCTCAAGGTGCCGTAGCGCTTCGTCGAACAAGGCCGACAGCGCAACGGAGCCTTCGCGCCGTGGTACGTCGCCCTTGGTCATGGCCTACACCAGTCCCTGGTCGATCCAGTTTCTTATCGCCGCCCACACCACCGACATCGGCAGGCTGAGCGCCTCGGCCAGGTCCATGGTCAGCGCCAGCATCGCCATATCGTCGGTCAGGGCGACATGGCGCTCGGCGACGCCGACCTTCCAGCGCTCCCACAGGGCCACGTCCTGCGCCTCGTCGAGCACAGGATGCCGGCCCTTGCGCTTTGGCAACCCGAGGATGTCGCGGCGCAGCGCCACTTCCTGATGCGTGAGGCCGTAGAAGCTGCTGACCATCTCGGTGCTGGCCCCCAGGCGCAGCATGCGGTCCACCGTCGCGATCTCCCGCTCCACGTCATGCACCTGGCTCAGCAGCCGCTTCAACACTTCCCGGTTCACCGACACCGAACACCACGACACAGTGGCATTCACGAGCATGCTCACGAGCTCGGGGCGCTTCAGCGCATCCAGTTCCTCCTCGCCGAAGCCCATCGCCTTGCAGCGACGCAGCTGGCCGTTGTGAAGATCGTGCAGCGCCTGGGCAATGACTGCCTGATTGAGCGGATGCGATGCCGACATGGGAGCCTCCTCAGCGCTCAAGACACGTGGCCCGGGTCACCGGCTTCCAGATCCAGCAGCCGGCGCGCCAGGCGCAGCAGACGGAACAGCTTCACCAGCCCGGCATCGCTCAGGCGCATGGCCAGGCCGCCGTGACCATGGAGCAGCGAGCCCAGGTCATCGGCCAGACGCGCGCGATCCAGTCCGGTCGCAGGCGCCGATGCGGGGCTCAGCGCGCGCAGCAGGATCAGAACCCCATGCGCGAATGCTGGCAAGGCCTTTGCCTCGTCCACGGCCAGCGTCACGCAGACGAAGCCGATGCCGCTGTCGCTGGCTTCAACCCGGTTGGCCACTCCCGCTTCGTCGGCGATTTCGCGAGCGAACTGCGCAATGTGCACGCGCAGACGATCCGGCACATCAAGGCTTGGCTCGATGTACCAGACGTCGGAGACCGGATAGAGCCCGCCGGCCTGCACCGGGATCGCGCGCAGCGCATCGACCTCGAAATCAGGCAGTTTGTCGCCGAGCTGGTCCGCGACCATTCGCTGGATGGACTGCAGGCGCTCGGTGGTCGGCACCGGCGTCACGATGTGACCCCGCAAGCGCTCGTCGCGCTGGCCGTCCTGCTCCTCCGTCGCCTTGGGCGATGCAGGCGGCGTCGCCTCTGGTGCCGGAGGCGTGGCCGACGTGGTGTCGCGCGGCGCAGACGAGACGCGTGGCTGCTGAGGCGCGGAGACCGGTAGGGGAGGAAGAGCAGGCACGACAGACGCTGCCGGTGGCGTCGACGGCGCGGGTTCGCTGGTCAACGCACGCTGGCGGCTTTCGCTATCGTTGATCTCCAACGCCAGCGTGTCGTAGTCCGCCTCCAGCAGTTCGGCCATCTGGCCCACCAGTTCGTCCTGCACGCGCTGGGGCGAGAAGCCCTCCGGTTGCATGTCGAACGGCGACAGCACATCCTGGAACAGCGAAGCGAAGTCCACGGCCAGCGGCCGGCCCAGCGCACGGCGTTCCCAAATGCGCTCGCACGCCTTGCGCAGCACCGCGAGCCGCTCTACCTGATGCCGGCCCAGCCCGCCGTAGAGCAGGCTCGGTATCGCCGGCAGCAGATAGCGCACGGCATCGTTCATCCGGCTGATGTGCGACTGCGGTACCGGATAGCCGTCGGCCGTCAGCCGCCGCGCGAGTTCGCTCTGCGACAACGCCTGCCCGCTTTCCTGCTCGTAAAACTCGCGCGCCTTCTCGATGCCCAACGCGCGCTCGATGAAGGTCAGCCCACCGCGCAGCTCATTCTCCGCCAGATGCCCTGTCAGCGCCACGATTTCGCCGCGCGCCGGCCATGGACGAAACAGGCACGCAAGGCGGAAGAAGCGCTCCTCCCTGGTCTCGCTCCACAGTTCCCGCAGGATGGCCAGCCGCGTGTTGCCGCCATTGCGAATGATGTAGTGCGTCTCGCCCGGCCTGCGCGTGATCGCGGGAGGCGCGTCCAGCCCGCGTTCGCGGATGGAGGCCTTGATCTCCGAATAGGCCGGGTTGCGTGTCACGCGCGGGTCATGGTCGTAGGGCCGCAACTGGTCCAGCGTCACCACCATCGGCGTATCGGCGATGGGGTCGCTCAAGGCCGCGGCCGAAGGGCCGCTGCGCTCGAAGCCGGTGGTCAACAACTTGGCAGCCATGTCCTGGGGCGTCAGCTCAGCCATGGCCGATCTCCTGCGCCTGCCGGTCAGCGCGGCGAAGCTGCGCGCGGGCATTGCGGTCGGCACGATGGTCGCTCGCCGTCGCGCTGGTGTAGATCGACGTGCAACCTGGTTTCGTGAATTTCAGGTGCCCGCCGGATGTGCGCACCACGCGCCAGCCTTCGCCCTGCGCGAACTCGATCAGCGCACGCAGCCGCTCACGGCCGCGTGCCAGTTCACGCGCGCTCGCCATGGGCGGCCCCTCCCCCATCGGGCCGGCCGGTGACCAGCGAAAAGCGCTCCCGCCACGCGGGGAACAGCTCGCCGGCCAGCGTACGCATGGTCTCCAGTGCCGCGGGCGCCGTTCGCCCAGCCGGCTGCCGGTACTCCACCCGATGCACCGGCAATCCTCGTGTCGCAGCGCGTGGATAGGCTTCGATGGCCGGCACATCGGTGTCCAGCACCTGCACACCGGCCTGTTCCTGGAACACCTGTCGCAGCGCCTGCTGGACCATCCGCGCGTTCGACGACACCGGATGCACACGGTTGATGAGCAGGCGCAGCAGCGGCGGCTCGATGCCCAGGTGCCGATACGGCGCGATGTCCTCGATCAGTTGCAGCGTGCCGCGCCGCAGCTCGCGCGCCGCAAGGATTTCCGGTGTTACCGGCGACAGCGCGAGGTCGGACGCCAAAACTGCCATCTCCAGCAGCACACTGCGCGCGCCCTGGGTGTCGATCAGCAGCAAGTCGTAGCGCGAACGAAAGACGGGAAGCAAATGCCGCAGTCGCAGGCGCCCGTCCGGAGCGTGCAACAGCAGCGTACTCAGCTCACCGCGGTCGTCGTTGGAGAGCACCAGATCCAGGCCTGCGATCGCGGTGCGCGATACCAGTTGCTCGATGCGCCGCTCGTTGAAGGCCAGCATCTCGTAGATGCCGCCGG
>NZ_DAOMPS010000038.1:0-43370 GCF_035444905.1 Thauera sp. | reverse complement strand
ATCGGCTGGCTTGGGTGAGCGCGCCCAAAAGGTCAATTGATCAGGGGTTCCCTAAGGGCGGATCACCCCGCAACCGCGATAAGCGCCTTACCCGCGCTGGCGCTGTTCTTCGGTGGGCGAAGAAGAAGCGACTGATTAATGACGACTTCGCAGAGCTTTTCCGCTATCCCGGCAAGATCGAACAAAATTCTTACGCAGCGTTCGATGCCTGCGACCTCAAAGCGCTATTCGAGTCGGAGAGCTACAAGAACGGAACCTTCAAGACTCCTTCTGAATACTGGCTGCCGATTCTCGCACTGCACACCGGAGCGCGACTGAACGAGCTTTGCCAACTATCCGTTACTGACATCGGAACGCATGACGGCGTTGAAACAATCAGCATCCTTGCCAGAGAGGAGGGTAAGCGCCTGAAGAACAAGGCTTCGGAGCGCATCATTCCCATTCACAGCAAGCTAATCGAGCTAGGCTTCCTCGACTACGTCAGAACAATCAAAGCAGGACGCCTCTTCCCGGAACTACCGGAAGACCCGGCACGCCCCGGCAACTTCGGCGCAAAAGCTACTGAGCAATTTACAGCCTACAGGCGAAAATGCGGAGTCGGCGCACTCAGCGGGAAGGGTAACAAAAGCATCCACTCATTCCGCAGCACCTTTATCAGCGCTTTACGCAAGGCCGGAGTGCCAAAGGACCGCCGAACGAGGCTTGCCGGCCACGAATACGACGACACCCAAGACAAGACCTACCACGGCGGCGACGTGCTTACGATGTTCGACTTCAAGACCTTGAAGGCTGACATTGAACAAGTAAGGTTCGAAGTGGAGTTCACCGCTTTCGAGACAGCGCTCAAGTAATCAACGAGGTAGCCACATGCAGCATCTTGTGTTCCACCGCACCTTGGCGGCACTCGCCACCTCCGTTCTTGTATCCGGCTGCGCCACTGAGGCCATTTCACCCTTACAGGCACGAGACGTTCCGAAAGAACGGCATCACTCTACCCCCACTGTTACCTCAAAAAACCCCGCAAGGGCAGTCGTCGTTCGAGACACGGGACTTTACGGCTCTGGGCTCAACGTCCACTTTTCAATCAATGGAGAGAGAACAGCAACGTTCAGCACCGGGGAGCGCTTAGCGGTAACCCTCGACCCTGGGATCTATATCTTTGGCGTTTTGCAGTCAGTCACGCTTGGGAGCGTGCAGGAGAAAAACATCGAAACGCGCCTTGAGCCCGGAGCGACTTATTACTATCGCATCATGATCGAGGACCAAACAGGGACTTCGATTCAGAGATACTTCCCCTCCGCTATCTCTACCCATGCCGGGCAATCACCCGCTGCACCTGACTGAGCCGCCACGCCCCGCCCTTCGGGGCGGGCAAGCCAAACGAGTTCAACTCTTCAACCATCGCCCGTTGTGACAGCCCCCGCGCTTTCATTCCCTCAAACAGCGGGCGCAGCTTCCCGGCAAAAGCATCGGCGGCGCGCTGACGCTCTTCGATGTTCGGGCGCAGGTTCTCCGCACCAGCACGACCAAGCACCACACCGCGAGCCTTTGCAGCCGTAAGAGCCGCCTTCGTGCGGGCGCTGATCTGGTCGCGCTCCCACTCCGACATAACGGCGTGCATCTGAATCATGACCTTGTTCGCCTGCGGCATGTCGGCGGCAACGAACTCAACACCCGTTTCGAGCAAGCCGGACACGAAATGCACGTTCCGCGCCAAGCGATCCAGCTTCGCGATAAGTAGCGTTGCGCCGTTTTTCTTGCACGCATCAAGGGCGGCGCGGAGTTGAGGACGCTTCGCTAGAGCATCCGCACCTTTGCCCGTTTCGACCTCCCGAAACTCGCCGATCAACTCCCACGCGCCGCCGTTCAGGTAGCGAGCAACAGCCGTTTGCTGCGCCTCAAGCCCCAGCCCGGATGCCCCCTGCTTCTGAGTGCTGACTCGGTAGTAAGCGATGAATTTTCCGTTTGCCACAACCCTACCCCTGATGACCACACGACAAGACGAACGTTTAATCTGTGGTCACATTCTGCCGCCCACCAGAACTTGCGTCAATAGCTAATCTTATATTGCATTCGTTTTTGATTCCTGTTAGAGTCGCCCCACTACTCTAAAAACAGGATGCAACATGAGCACACCAGAACTTTTGAGCCGCCAAGCCGCCGCAGAACGGCTGGCGCAGCAACTCCCCGACAAGAACGCGGAACAATGGGCGCTCTTCCTTCGCAACAATGCCAACACCGCACGGCAAGCCTTTTACCGCTTGCCCGTGGAGCGAATCGGGCGCTCTTCCTTCTACCGAGAGGGCGAGCTTTCAAAATTCATCGAGTTTGAGAAGGCGCGCCAAATCGGCACGCTGAAGCTTTCAGGCCGCGCCGCTCAGGCTCTCCAAGCGTTCGGGATCGGGCAGAAGGGCGGCAGCACGAAAGGACGCCAATGGAAAGGCGGTAGCGCCAACCTCATCAATGAGGGCGAATCCATCACCGTCCAAGCGATCATCAACGAGCCGCTGACCGTTTTTGTCATGACCCCGGCGGAAGCCATCGAGTTTGGGCGCGACCTGATCGAAACCGGACAGGCTGCCCAACGCATTAGCGGCCAAAGGGGCTAAGCGATGAGAACTGACACCACAACCATTCCCGCGCAGGAAGCCGCCTACCTGCTGCGACTGAAGCTTGGTCCCATCCGGGCATGGTCCGATTTTCTGGCGGACTGCATTCGCGGACGCGCCAGCCTTCGAGGTCTGACGCTGACGCCATGCTTGCGCATCAAGAACGGCGGCACCTTTCGCCCCATGTATGCGCTTGAAGACGTGGAAGCCTTCATTGCTGAAGTGCTGAAGACCGAGCCAAGCGCCGGACCGACCGCCATCAAGGCGAATACCTTGAGCGTCGATAGGCGCCAACATTGGCGCCTGAACAAGTTCGACCAGCAAGGGACCATGCTGAGGCGGATCGAAGCTCATAGCCGCATGCGAGCGACGGCACACTAATAACCCGACTGGGGCGGCGGGCCTACCGCCCCAACGCAACTAAGGAACCACTATGCAAACCGTGACATTCGAGCAGGCGCACGACATCCTTGAGCAAGCTTGCTACCTTGAGCCAAGCATTGACGGCGGCGACAAGACCATTCATTTCGGCATCAACGATCAAGGCTCCGAGTTCGTGCTGATCCTGTCAGCGATCACCGGAATCGGGAGGCTGAGCACCCTGTAAACAGGACATCCGGGAAAGCGACAGCGTTTTCCCGGATGTCTTGAGTCAGTCACAACTGACCTACCCACGCCGACACCCCCAATGCAACCCATCAACGCCCCTACAGAGCGGACGCAGCGACTCGCAGCGGCTCTAGCAGCCGCCCCACTTGATAACCTTCTATCCCGTTATCGAAGGGAGCTTGCACACAGGGACTTTGCTGTTCAATCGGACGCCGCCGCGAATCGACTGGCAGAAGAGCTAGACCGGCGCGGCATCGCTCCCGTCTTCCGGGTGCTTCGTGACGACTTCGACCACTGCCCCTATCTGATCGAGCATGTAGCGCTGCGTGACCTGATTTGGCTTCGCCAGCGTCATCCAGCGCACAAAGTCGCATGGCTGCAACATCGTGGAGTGTTTCACCCCGACGACGATAAGGCGCTCAAGGCTATGCGGCATCTGCTATGGGAAGGGCGCCGCCCGCCCGCGCAACTCATCAAAGCGCTTGCTTTGACGTTAGAGCAAGCCGCCGAGCTTGCTTGGATCATTCCGGCACCCATAGCGGCACGACGTCGGAAGATTGCAGGTCAGCGCGACCGCGTAGCCGAAAAAATTGCTGGCGCTGTTCGCAGCTCGCGCGACAGGCGTAGCGATGCCGAGAAGGATGCGACCATCCGGCGGCGCGCTGCCATCTGGCAAGCCGCCGAGCTGGCGGACTGGTCGCCAACACGAACGGCGGAACTGTTCGCCATGATGCCCGGCGGCGAGCCCCTACCGCGCAACGTCATCGGCAACCAGCTTGCAGCCATCAAAGAGGCGCTTAACTACAAAACCCCTCGTGTGGGTGGCGCTCAGGGAACGTAGTTCCCTGTGTATTACGTCACGGACTAGAACCCAGTATCAGCAAGGCTTTCAGCCCGTGACAAAACATCCGCTTTAGCCCGTGACGAAGAACGCTCTTGCGTCACGGGCTAACCAGCTCATTCGCATAACTTAGAAACATATCACCCTCCTACTTCTACCCAAGCGACGGAAGCGAAGTCCTAGAAGAAAGCCGCCGGGACGTGGGGATACCTTGCTGCAACGGGCCGAACTTTTCGCCAAACCTTATACATCACCACACGACACCGCGCCGCCGGTTATACTGCCCCGAACTGGTGTCCCGACTGGGACACCAAAAGCAGTCCGCGCCGGAGTGTGGGCGCTGACGAATCAAGACGTTACGGAACTCTGGTGGTGATTCGGGCGATTCTGCCCATCACCACCAACAAATTCAGGGGCTTGCAGCGATGCAAGCCCCTTTGCTTTTCTGTCGGTGCAACAAGGGGCTAACACGTGCCATCAGGACGTCGCGACCACATTGCGTGCGCAAGCCGATCGCCCGCGACAGAACGTCCGCTAAAGCATCCCGAAGCCGCTTCTGGGCATTACGCCCCCGGCGTGGCGTGAGCCGCACGCCTTACGGTCGCCAGCAGCAGCGCTGCCCCCACGAACAGGCCGCCGAAGCTGCGGTTGAGCAGGCGTTGCTGATGCGGCTCGCGCAGCAGGCGCAGCACGCGGGCGGCGAGGCCGGTGTAGCCCGCCATGACCACCAGGTCTACGGCAATCATGGTGGCCGCGAGGATCAGGTACTGCGCCAGCAGCGGGCGCGCCGGGTCGAGAAACTGCGGCAACACCGCGAGGATGAACACGATCGCCTTCGGGTTGCTGGCATTGACGACGAAGCCCTTCATCACCAGCGGCCACGGCCGCGCCTGCGCGGTGTCGCCCGACTCGAGCGCCATCGCCGCGGGCGGCGCCACCCACTGCTTCCAGCCGAGGTAGATCAGGTAGGCGACGCCGAACCACTTGATCACCGAGAAGGCGACTTCGGACGTGGCGAGCACCGCCCCCAGCCCGGTGGCGACGATGCCGATCTGCAGCACCAGCGCCAGTTGCAGCCCGAGCGCGTTCCAGTAGCCGCGGCGGAAACCATGGTTGAGGCCGGAGGACATGGACGCGACCGCGCCCGCGCCGGGGCTCAGGCTGATGATCCAGCAGGCGACGAAGAAGGAAATCCAGGTATCGAGCAACATGGGGACAGCGTCCAGGCAGATTCGGCGGCGAAAGGCAGCCATGTTAATACGCCGACCGCACCGGCGCACGCCCCGCAGCCGGGTCGGTGTGACGCAAAGGACAGCGGCGGCGATCGCCCGGCAAGGTACCCGCCTAGCGCTCGTAGCTGAGTTCCGTGATCGTGCCGCGCCAGTAGGGTAACCGCCCGGCGGGCGTCAGCCACGCCACCTCACCATCGAGCGGGATCAGCAGGCCATCGCGCCGCTGGTAGTTCGACATGCGCCCTTCCCAAGGCGTGGGAATGCACTGGTCACCGACCATGCGGCCCCGACTTTCGGCGCGAACACGGTCGAGGAGTCCGTCCGCTCCAAAGTGAAAGCTCAGGCAGACCCGGATCGCGCCGTCGACCAGCGTGGCGCGGGCGCTGTTCGCATCGATGCGCTCCCATTGCAGGCCCTGGCTGGGCAGGAGCGCGGTCGGATACCACGCAGCCTCGGCCACGAAGCGCATCAGCTCGCCACGCGCCATCTCGCCACGGTCGCGCAGCCTGGCGAGGCTGAAGAGCCCCAGGAGCGCCGGTTCGAGGATCCCCTCGCCGCCAACGTAGGCGTCATGCACGTGCACCGCAAGCCCGGGGGCCATCGACACCCGGGCGTCCCATACGAAGCCCGGGCGGCGGGTGACGACATGCTGGCGGGACGTGAAGGGCCTCCAGCGCTCACCTGTCTCGCTCGTGTTGAAGCTGCCTTGATGCGTCACATCCACGGCGCGGATGATGGGTGTGCCGGGGGGGATTGCCGCGCGCAGGTGACGTGCGACAGGCTCGGGCAGGCCATCGAGTTCGCCGGGGTCGAAGCGCTTGACAGCAGCGCGTGCGCGCGTCGCCTCCAGCCGCTCCAGAAGCACCTGTGCCTTCGCCGACCAGCGCCACCGCCCCAGGCCCCAGAGACCAACGATAAAGACGGCGACCCCGAACACGCCGAACGACAGCCAGGTCATGGCGGGACTCCCCTTGCCGGGCCCTCAGCCCGAAATGGCCTCGAGCACCGCATCCAGGGGCCGCCGCGGGGCCGCTGGCAAGACATCCGTCGGGTAGCCCCAGCGCTTCAGCAACTGCGGGCAGTCCGCCAGCAGGTCGATCGTCGAAGTCGTGAGCTGAAACCGCCACGGCTGGGTGCTGTGGCTGGATGGTGCCAGCGTGGCCAGACGGACGATGGAATGCATGGTGTCGGCGGCGTGCATGGCAGTTCCCCTTTCGTTCATCAAGGCCAGGATTGACCGCTCACAGATTAGCGAAAGCCCGAGTCGATCGATACCGCCCCGCAAGGACGCGCGCCCCACCCATGCGAGAATTCGCCCCCGCCCTCCTGCGAGCCTGCTCCATGCACACCGCCGAACACCACCTCACCCACCTCATCGTCCATACGCTGACCAAGGACGCCGGCGCCCCCGCGCGCCTGGTCCTGCGCGACGCCCCGTGCGCACTCGATGGCGCGGCGCTGCGCCTGGTCGAGCGCCTCTGCGCCCAGTACGAGAGCCGCTCGGCGAAGGGCTTCGGCCGCTTCGAGGAGGGCGAGGAGGCCTTTCCGCTGGCGCGCTGGCTGCGCGCGCATGTGATTGACGACACGCTCGACTTCGTCGCCCTGTCCCACCAGTTCGCCGAGCGCGTGCGCGCGATTGCCGACGAGGAGGAGCTCGAGGACGGCGGCCACCTGGTCATGGCGCGCATTCGCGAAGGCAGCGGCGAAGGCGGTGCCGATTGCCTGTGGGCGGCCGTGCTCGGCGAGGCCGCAGGCGTGAGCATCAGCGGCGCGCTCGAGCTGCGCGATTGCAGCCATGTGGATTTCGCCGCGCTGCACGCTGCCGGCCGCATCGACCTCACCGGCTGGCGGCGCGGCGACGAGCGCTACCTCGGCTTTCTGCGCGGACGCGGCAAGGGCGGCGCCTGGTTCAAGCGCGTCCTCGGCTGCAGCGACGTGATGGTGGCGCTGCAGGAGACGAAGAAGCTGGTGGCCACGCTCGACCGCTTCGTCGACACCGAAGGCCTCGCCCCCGCCACCCGCGACGCCGTGCTCGAGCGCGCCCACGACTACCTCGACACGCTCGGCGAAGCCGGCGCCCCGGTGGTGTTCGAGGAGCTCGCGCGCGAGGTCTTCCCCGAGCAGCCGGCACGGCTCGACGCCCTGCTGCGCGCCGAGGAGACCAAGATCGCGCCCGGCTTCGTGCCCAACCGGCGTGCCATCCGCCCGCTGGTGCGCTTCAGTGCCAGCGCGGAGAACTGGAAGCTGGAGTTCGAGCGCAGCGGCCTGCATTCCGGCGCGGTGCACTACGACCGCGCCACCGACACCCTGGTGCTGTCGGGCGTGCCGGATTACCTGAAGCGCATGCTCGAGGAGGGCGGCGGGGACTGAACGCATCGACCCAAGGCCGCTGCCGTCACGGGGCTAGCCGCAAGGCAAGCGCCAGCGAGATGGAAAGAAGCGCCACCAGATTCCCGAGAATCACGATCGACGCCACTTTCTCCGGCTCCTGCGCATAGCGCTCCGCAAACATGAAGTTCAGGACGGCCGGCGGCAGCGCACCAAACACCATAAGGATGTCGGTCTCCATGTCCGACAGCCCGAATGCAAGGCAAAAGAGGTAGGCGAGCAACATCCCCGTGAGCGGGGTCACGATCGCGCCGACGGTCCCGATACGCCACTCCGCGAACGGCGCCGTGTTCAGGCGGACCCCGAGCGAGAACAGCATCAGACCGGTGGAGACGTCTGCGATAATCTTGATCGCCGACAGGAAGGGCGGCCACAGCGCCAGATCGGACAGACTCACCAGTACGCCGGCGATACCGGCGACGATCACCGGCTCGCGCACCAGCCGCCACACTTTCGCGTTGCGGCCCAACCACCAGGTGGCGATGGCGAAGTGCAGGACGTTCTCGACGAGGAACAGGACCACCGCCGCCGGCAGCACCTTCTCGCCGAACGCAAACAGCAGCAGCGGCAGCCCCATGTTGCCCGCGTTCTTGAACATCATCGGCGGCAGCAGCGTCTTCGGCGCATAGCCCAGCCAGCGCGCGATCGGCCAGCCCAGGAGCCCGGACCCCAGCACGATCACGAGACCGCCGAGCGCAATCATCTGCACATCGGCCAGATCGACAGATTTGCCCGCCAAGGCGGAAAAGATCAGCGCAGGCACGAAGATGCCCATGTTGACCTGGTTGGTGGCGATCATGTCGGGGCGGTGCTTGCGGCCATACAGAAAGCCGATCGCAATCACCGTGAACACCGGAAAGACGATGCTCACGATCTGGACGAGCATTTGGGGTCCTTTGTTGTTTTCGCCTGCGGTGGCCGACGCGCAAGCGCCCCGCGCCCACCGAGCAGGCGGGATCAGGCGTGCGCCGCCGCCCCGTTCAAGGCGTAGTAGCTGCGGATGACCTGACTGTCGTCCGCGCGGCCATCGCCACGTCCCGAGGTGGCGAGGAAGAACTGGTGCGCAAGCGCAGCGATCGGCAGGGCTGCCTGCGCATCCCGCCCCGCCTCAAGCACGATGCCCAGGTCCTTGACGAAGATGTCGACCGCGCTGCTGACTTCGGGCGCGGCCTGCAGCATGCGCGGGCCGCGATCCTTGAGCATCCAGCTCGACGCTGCCGAGCCCCCCATGATCTCGAGCAGCACCTCGAGATCGACACCCACCTTGGCCGCCAGCGCGAAGGCTTCGGCGACCACCGCGATATGCACGCCGCACAGCAGCTGATTCACGGTCTTGACCGTGGCCCCCTGCCCTGCGCGCTCGCCGACGTGGAAGATGCGCTGGCCCATGGCGCCGAACACCGGCTGCAGGGCGTCGAAGGTCGCACGCTCGCAGGCTGCCATGATCGTCAGCGAACCCGCGCTGGCACCAGCGGTACCGCCTGACACCGGCGCATCGACGAAGCGGCGGCCTGCCGCGGTGACGCGCGCGGCGATACGCTCGACCGCAGCCGGCGGGCAGGTCGCCATCAGGCAGACGATGCCGCCCTCTTCCAGCGCCTGCAGCGCGCCGTGGTCGAACAGCACCTGCTCGGCCTGGGCGGCGTTGACCACCATCAGGATCAGGACTTCGGCGCCTCGCGCCGCGGCCACCACATCGGCTGCCGGCTCTGCGCCAGCCGCCGCCAGCGTAGCCAGGGCGGCGGGGTTGAGATCGATGCCGCGCACGCGGTGGCCGGCGGCGAGCAGGTTCTTCGCCATCGGCAGGCCCATCGAGCCGAGTCCGGCGAATGCAATCGTGTTCATGAATCGTCCTTGTGGAAGAGGCGGCCCCCGCGCCTGCGGGGGCCGCATTCGGTCAGTAGAAGGTGAAGGCAGGGACGAAGGAGATCAGGCCGAGCACCGTGATCGCCACCAGGTAGAAGGGCCACAGCTCGCGCACGACCGCGCCCACTTTCTCGCGCGAGATGGCCGCCGCGATGAACAGCGTGGTGCCGACCGGCGGCGTGAAGAGGCCGATGCTCAGATTCACCGCCATCATGATGCCGAGCTGGACCAGATCGAGGCCGATCGCATTGCCAATGGCGACGAAGGTCGGACCGAGCAGCAGGATCGCCGCGGGCAGGTCGAGGAACATGCCCACCGTGACCATGATCAGGTTGAGCATCAGGATCACCATCCACGGCGACTTCAGCGTCTCCACCGTCCATTCGGCCACCGCAGTGGGCACCGACTCCACCGTCAGCACGAAGCCGACGAGGTTGGACGCCGCGATCACCAGCATCACCACCCCGGTCGTGACCGCGGTATGGACCAGCGCATCGTAGAGACGACCCAGGGTCAGATCCCGATACACCAGCATGCTCACGATGAGGCCGTAGAACACCGCCAGCACACTGACCTCGGTCGGCGTGGCGATGCCGGCGCGCAGCAGGATGACGATGAAGGCCGGCATGGCCAGCGCGGGGGCGGCCGATACGGTGGCGCGCAGCACGCCCTTCAGGGTGACCTCGTCGGTCAGCCGCTTGAAGCCGCGCAGCCGGCCCGAGAAGTAGCAGCTCAGCATGAAGCCTGCGCACAGCATCAGTCCGGGCACGAGACCGGCGAGAAAGAGCGCGGCGATCGACTGGTTGGACACGGCTGCGTAAAGGATCAGCGGGATCGAGGGCGGAATCAGGCCGGCAATCACCGACGACGAGGCCGTGGCCGCGGCGGCGAACGCACCCGGGTAGCCTTCGCGCTTCTGCCACGGGATCAGCATCGAACCGAGCGCCGAGGCTTCCGCCACGGCCGAGCCGGAGACGCCGCCGAACACCGTCGACCCCACCACCGTGACCTGGCCTAGGCCGCCGTGGAAGCGGCCGACGAGCATGGTGGCGAAATTGATCAGGCGTTTGCCCAGCGTGCCGCCCATCATCAAGCTGCCTGACAGCATGAAGAAGGGAATCGCCAGCAGCGGGAAGCTCTGCGTGGGCTGGAAGATCTTGACCACCGCGGCAACGCTCGGCATGCCACCGACCGTCACCGCAGCCAGGCCCGAACTGATCACCAGCGCGTAACCGACCGGCAGTGCCAGCATCAGCAAGGCGCCGAACACGAGTAGCATCATCAGCGTCATACGTCCTCCTCGATGTGGTGGGCACGCACCGTGAGCGGGTCGCTCGCGAGCAGCAGCCGCACCAGGGTGGTCAGGGCAGTGATGCCCAGCCCGACGAAGCCGGCGATCATGGCCAGGTAGGCCCATTTCGCCGTGATGCCGGTGACCGGATACACCTCGGTCCCGGTGATCTCGAGCACGTCGAGGCCGACCCAGGCGAGATAGAAAAAGGTGGCCGCGATGAGCACCTGATGGCCGATCAGCAGCACCCGGTTGCCACCGCGCCCGACCATGCCTTGGATGGCGGTCACCGCGATGTGCTGACCGCGCTGGGCGGCGAGCACGATGCCGCCCATGACCAGCCATGGAAACAGGATGTTGGGCATCTCGGTCGGCCAGCCCATGCCTTGGTTGGTGAAGTAGCGGACTACAACCTCGGCCATCAGGGAAATGAACATGATGACCAGGGCGGTGATCGCGACCGCCGTACCGGCGATCACGACACCCCTGTCCACCCACATCACCACCGAGGACAGGGCGCCGGTGTTGGGCGATGCCTCGTTGGGCGTGTGGGCGGTCATCATCACTTGCCCGCTTCCGAGACGATCAGCTTGACCAGCTCAGGATACTGAGCAGCCCACTTGTCATAAACTGGCTTGGTCCTCGCCGCGAAGGCCGCCTGATCGACCTCGTTGAGCTGCACGCCGGCGGCGGTCAGCTTCTCACGCAGCTCGGCATCGGCTGCGAGCGACATCTCGCGGTTGAGCCTGCCGGCCTCGACCGCTGCCTCCTTGACCGCCTGCTGGTCCGCCTTGGACAGGCCGACCCAGATCATCTTGCTGGCGAGCAGGGGCGTGGTCTCGTACTTGTGGCCGGTGAGCGAGATGTACTTCTGCACCTCGTGCAGCTTGGATGAGTAGATATTCATCAGCGGGTTCTCCTGACCGTCGAACACGCCCTGCTGCAGCGCGATGTAGAGCTCGGAGAAGGCCAGCGGCCCCGGGTTGGCGCCGAGCGACTTGAAGATGTCGATCGTCATCGTGTCAGGCGGCGTACGCACCTTGATGCCGGCGAGGTCCTCAGGCGTCGTGATCGGACGCTTGTTGTTGCTGGTGTGGCGGATGCCGTTGTCCCACAGTGCGAGTACGACCAGGCCCTTGGCATTGGCCGCTTCGTCGAGCTTGGCGCCGACTGGGCCGTCGATCACCTGGTAGGCGTGGTTCAGGTCGCGGAACAGGAAGGGCAGCCCGATCAGGTTGAACTCGGGAACGACCCCCGCCGTGCTGCCCTGGGAGTTGGCGCTGAAGGCGAGCGTCCCGAGGCGCATGTTGGTGAGCGACTCGACGTCGTCGCCGAACTGGGCGCTGCCGCCCACATCGACCTTCACCCGGCCGTTGGTCTTCTGCGCGACGAGTTCGGCGAACTTCTCCGAGGCAACGGCCTTGGGGTTGCCCGGTGCAGCGTTGTGCGACAGGCGCAGCACCTGCTGTGCCCAGGCGGTCGATGCAGTCATTGCCAGGGTGGCGGCAATCGCGATCAGTGTCTTTTTCATGAGTTTCTCCTTCCAGTTCCTGATGGTGTGGCCGGCATCCGCAAGCGCGCAGGATGCGAGTCCGTTGTGCGGGCGCGATCAGCCGCTGCGCCCGCGAACCAGTACAAACAAGACGGTTCGATCAACCGTGGATGAGCATGCCGCCGTTGACATCGATGACCGCGCCCGTGATGTAGGACGACAGATCCGAAGCCAGGAAGAGGTAGGCGCCAGCCACCTCTTCCGCGTTGCCCAGGCGATTGAGCGGGATGCTGGCCGCGATCGAGGCCTTCTGCTCGTCGCTGAGCTTGCCGGAGCTGATGTCGGTCTGGATCAGGCCGGGGGTGACGCAGTTGACGCGGATGTTGTCCGGACCGAACTCGCGCGCCATCGCCTTGGCCAGGCCGAGCACGCCGGCCTTTGCCGCCGAATAGTGCGGGCCGCCGAGGATACCGCCGCCGCGCTGGGCCGACACTGAGGACATGCAGGCGATGGAGCCGCCGCCCTGCTTCTTCATGTGCGGGATGACCGCCTGCGACAGGTAGAGCACGCCGCGCAGATTGACGTCGAGGATGCGGTCCCAGCTTGCGGCATCGATCTCGAGCGTCTTGACCGGCTGCGTGATCCCTGCGTTGTTGACCAGCACGTCGATATGACCGAGCTCGGCGATGGCGCGCTCTGCGGCCTTCACGCAGGCGTCCTTGTCGACCACGTTGCAGCCGTAGCCACGGTGCTCGGGACCGATGGAGGCGGCGGCCTCGACCGCGGCGGCCTCGTCGAGGTCGAGGATCACCACCCTGGCGCCATGACTGGCAAACAGGCGGGCCGTGGCCAGGCCGATGCCGCGCGCCGATGCCGCGCCGGAGATCACGGCCACCTTGCCGTCAAGGAGAAGAGCGTTGTTCATGCGGAAGTTCCTTTCAGTGCCCCCCACCGGGGAGCGTTTCGTGTGTTCGAGATCCAGGCGCAGCGTCGCTGCCGGCCCGGCTCAGCTGAGCCAGTTCTTGATCGTTGCCGACATCGCTTCGGTGGAAATCCCATAGCGGTCATGCAGCGTCGGCAGTGCACCGGCGTCGAGGAAGGCGTCGGGCAGCGCGATCTGGCGGAAGGGCGGGGTCACGCCGGCGGTCAGCAGCGCCGTGGCCACCGCTTCGCCCAGCCCGCCGACCGTGGAGTGGTTCTCCGCCACCACCACCAGGCGGCCGGAGCGGCCGGCCTCGCGCAGGATGGTCGCGCTGTCGAGCGGCTTGATTGTCGGCACGTGCAGCACGCCGACGTCGACCTTGTCCGCTTCCAGCGCCTTGGCGACTTCGAGCGCACGCATGGTCAGGATGCCGGACGAGATCACCAGCACGTCGCGACCATCGCGCAGCATCTTGGCCTTGCCCAGTTCGAAGCTGTAGTCGTATTCATCCAGCACCAGCGGCACGTTGCCGCGCAGCAGGCGCATGTACACCGGGCCGTTGTGGGCGGCGATCTGTGGCACCGCCTGCTCGGTGTCGAGCGCGTCGCAGGGGTCGATGATGGTCATGCCCGGGATGCCGCGCATCAGCGCGATGTCCTCGGTCGCCTGGTGGCTGGGGCCGTAGCCGGTGGTGAGGCCGGGCAGCGCGCAGCACATCTTGACGTTGAGGTTCTCCTCGGCGATCACCTGATGCACGAAGTCGAAGGCGCGCCGGGTGCCGAACACCGCGTAGGTGGTGGCGAAGGGCACGAAGCCTTCCTTCGCCATGCCGCCGGCTGCGGCCATCAGCAGCTGCTCGGCCATGCCCATCTGGAAGAAACGCTCGGGGTTGGCCTGCGCGAACAGGTGGAGGTCGGTGTACTTGGCGAGGTCGGCGGTGAGGCCGACGATATCCTGGCGCTGCGCGGCCAGTTCGACCAGGGCCTTGCCGAAGGGCGCAGCCTTGACGCGCTGACCTTCGGAGGCGATCGAGGCAATCATCGCCGAGGTGGTCAGGCGGGGTTTCTTGGCGGTGGCGGTGCTCATCGGGCGGCTCCCTGGGCTTGGTCGAGGATGTCGATGGCTTGCTGCCACTCGGGCGGATCGACACGGATGAAGTGGTTCTTCTCGCGCGTCTCGAGGAAGGGCACGCCCTTGCCCATCAGGGTGTCGCACAGGATCACGCGCGGCCTGGCGTCGGTCAGGTTGCGTGCGGCATCAAACGCAGCGATCACGGCGGCAAGGTCGTTGCCATCCACCCGCTGCACGTGCCAGCCGAAGGAGGCCCACTTGTCGGCCAGCGGCTCGAAACCCATCACCTTGCTCGAGGGGCCGTCGGCCTGCTGGTTGTTGATGTCGACCAGGCAGATCAGGTTGCCCAGACCGTGGTGGGCAGCGCCCATCGCCGCTTCCCAGGTCGAACCCTCGTCGAGCTCGCCGTCGGACATCGAGTTATAGACAAAGGCCGGGTTGCCCTTCAGGCGCAGGCCGAGCGCCATGCCCACCGCGATCGGCAGGCCCTGGCCGAGCGAGCCGCCCGACATCTCCATGCCCGGGGTGTAGGTCGCCATGCCCGACATCGGCAGGCGGCTGTCGTCGCTGCCGTAGGTCTCGAGTTCCTCCTCGGGGATAATCCTGGCCTCGATCAGCGCCGCGTAGAAGGCGATCGCGTAATGGCCATGCGACAGCAGGAAGCGGTCGCGGCCTTCCCACTCCGGATCCTCGGGGCGGAAGTTCATCGCATGGCAGTAGGCCGTCGCCAGCACGTCGGCGTAACCGAGGGCCTGGCCGACATAGCCCTGGCCCTGCACCTCGCCCATCCGCAGCGCAAAGCGGCGGATGCGGTAGGCGCTCTCGGCGACCCGGGCGTGGGCCGGGGAAAGACTTGTTTGCACGCAGTTCTCCTTTGAGTGAAACCGGCGCCTGTCGGGGCCGGGTGGAATCGTTTCGCTCGGTCGGAGAGGGGGAGCTCTCCGCTTCTGCCGATGCCCTTGCGGTGCGTCCGGCGAGTGGGAGAAATCTTATTCCCTTGATTTTCTTGGCTCAAACGAATACTAATGGGCCTATAAGTGAATTGAGCTCATGTGAATACCGCAATGCACAATCGCATTTCCCTCAAGGCGGTACAGGCTTTCGAGGCCGCCGCGCGGCTGTCCTCCTTCGCACTTGCAGCAGAAGAACTGTTCGTCACGCCTTCCGCGGTGAGCCACCAGATCAAGCTGCTGGAGGAGCAATTCAGGGTGCAGCTCTTCCATCGCGTACATCGGGCCGTGGTGCTCACCGACGCCGGACGGCGCTACGCCGAGGAGGTGTCGGCGGCATTCGCGAAGATCGAGCTGGCGACGCGCGAGCTCGGGCGCACGGCCAAGAGCGACATCCTGACGGTGCATTCGACGCCGAGTTTCGCCACCCAGTGGCTGATGCCACGACTGGCGCGATTCAGCTCACAACACCCGGATATCGACGTTCGACTCAACGCTTCGTACCCCCCGCCAGCCGACCTGCTCAACCAGGGCGTCGATATCGACATCCGCTATGGCACGCGGCGCCTGCAACCGGCCGGCACGATGGTGTTGAGCTTTCCGCCGGAAACAATCGTGCCGCTGTGCGCGCCCGCGCTGGCGACGGGTGCACACCCCATCCTCAGCCCCGAGGACCTCGGCCAACACACGCTCATCCACAGCGAGGTCTGCCTGGTGAGCTGGCGCGACTGGATGCGGCAGCATCGCAAGGTCAGGCTCGACATCTCACGCGGCCTGCGCTTCGACCGCTCGTTCATGGCGATCAGCGCCGCTGTCGACGGCCTCGGTGTCTGCCTGGAGAGCCTGTTGCTTGTTCAGCGCGAACTGGAAACCGGCCGCCTCGTCGCGCCTTTCGGCCTGAGTGGCCCGAAGGTGCAGGGCTACACATTGAACCTGCTCAAATCCCGCGCCGAACTGCCCAAGATCCGCAGCTTCCAGGAATGGCTGTTCGACGAACTGGAGGAACGACGAGGGGTCGCCTGAGGCGGGGCGACGTCATCGGAACCGGTAGACGTCCCGTCCTGCGGCCCCCGCACGAGCAATGGACGCACAAACATCATCTTCAAGGAGACAGAAATGAGCGCCTACGTAATCGGACACATCACGGTAAAGGACGAAGGCCTGTGGGCCGAATACCGCAGCAAGGTTCCGGACACCCTCGCCCCCTGGGGCGGCGAGCTGGTGTTCAGGGGGCGCCAGCTCGCGACGCTGGCAGGAGAAAACCCGCACGCCGACGTCGTCGTGCTGCGCTTCGCCGACGCCGCGGCGCTGCAGGGCTGGTACGCCTCGGCGGCCTACCAGGCGCTGATTCCGCTGCGCGAGCGCGCTGCCAACGTGGTGCTCACCGCCTACGAGGCTTGACCGGCGGAGCCGGACGCTCAACGCAAGCGCAGGATGCGCACCGCACCGGCCAGCACCACCGCGCCGATCACCAGGCCGATGATCCAGTCGGGCCACGCGGAACCCGTCCAGGCAACGAGCGCGCCGGCGGCGATCACGCCGACGTTGGCGATCACATCGTTGGCCGAGAAGATGTAGCTCGCCCTCATGTGCGCACCGCCGTGGCGATGGCGGGCAATGATCAGCAGGCAGGCCACGTTGGCAGCCAGCGCGAGCAAGGCGATGCCCATCATGCCCACCGCTTCGGGCAGCGCCCCCGTCATCATGCGGCGCACGGTTTCGGCAAGCGCGGCAAGTGCCAGCAGGAGCTGCAGCACGCCGGCAAGACGCGCAGCACCGAGCTTGTGCGCAGCCGCACGCCCCACCGCATACAGTGCGACGCCATACACCGCAGCGTCGGCAAACATGTCCATGGCGTCGGCGATGAGGCCCGCCGAGCGCGCCCAGATGCCGGCACCAAGCTCGACGACGAACATCGCGGCATTGATCGCGAGCAGGACCCATAACGCGCGGGCCTCGGCCGCGTCGTCGGCCGGCGGTGCGCAGCGCGCCTCGTCGACCGTCAGGGCGCGGCTCTCGGCCAGCTGCGCCCCGAAGCCGAGCGGCTCGAGACGCGCGAGGATGTCCGCCGCCGTGCCGCCATGGTCCACGACGAGCCGGCGCGCCGGCAGATCGAAAGCCAGCGCTGCCACCGGCAGATCGGCAAGCCGCATGCGCACCATCTGCTCTTCGGACGGGCAATCCATGCCGGGAATATGGAACACACTGCGCGCCATCGCCCCGCCCCATGGCGCAGACTCATCGGCGCGCCGGGGCACGACAGGGTCCGGCGTCGGTGCGGCGGGCACGCGGCTGCAAGCACATGCCCCCGAGCAACTGGAGGCAGGCTCCCCCGCCGCGCCGCCGCCCCGTGCCGTCTGCATCAGAACACCCTCGACTTTTTGAACAGGGGCACAAGCAGCATGTCGGACTTCATCACATGCTCCACCAGCCAATGGCGCAGGAAGTGGATCAGCTCCTGGCTCTTGTCGCGCAGCCCATCGGCGCCGACCGCGGGATCGTCGAGCAAGGCCTGGATGCGCTCGACCAGCCCGTCGAGCTCGCGCAGCAGCTGGCGATGTTCCTGCTTGTGCTGGTCGAGGTGGATGTAGCCCCAGGCGATCTGGATACGCTCCTCGCGCTCGAAGTGCCCTGCCGCGTAGCGCCGCAGTTCCTCGAGCGCCATCTCGATATGTGGCCGGTTCTCGGGAAAGCGCAGCACCAGCTCGACCGTATTGATCAGCAGGATGAGATAGCGGTGATCGGCGTCAATCTCTTCGTGGCCGATGCTCATTTGCGGGCGCCAGAAGATGGGCATGCTGCGCTCCCCTTTCGATTGCGTGATCGCGGACGGCAGCGAACGGACCGTGGCCAGTGGCACCCTGGATCGAGCTGCAGAGGGGATCATGACAGCCTCGCGTTCGACCGCATAGCCGCGCCTCCGGGCGCTGCGGTGTCTTGCCTGCCGGCGGCGGCCCCCGCCATCAGCGACGACGGAAGGGATCGCCTCGCTGAACCCGAGGCTCCACTTGAGCGACGAGGCTGCAGGGTAAGCTCGCTTCTGGCTAAACTTTCGGCGTAAGTCCTTTTTCTGCTGGGTGAGCGCAATGCAGTTTCCGGATTACTACGCGACACTGGGCGTTTCTCGCGAGGCGAGTCAGGACGAGATCAGGAAGGCCTACCGTCGCCTGGCGCGCAAGTACCACCCGGATGTGAGCAAGGAACCCGACGCCGGCAAGCGCATGGCTGCGGTCAACGAAGCCAACGAGGTGCTCTCGGACCCCGAGAAGCGCAAGGTGTACGACGCCGTCGGCCACCAGGCCTGGGCGCAAGGCGCCCGCAGTGCCGACGATGTGCGGCCACCGCCGGGGTGGAACCGTGCCTACACGCACAGCACCGGAGACGGAGCGTTTTCCTGGCATGAACACCGCCCGGGATTCGACGAGGACTACAGCGAGTTCTTCGAGGAGCTGTTCGGCCGCGGGGCACGTGCCGGCGCGCAAGCGCGGGCGACGGGCGCGGGTCAGGCATGGCCAGGCGAAGACCAGCACGCGGAGATCACGATCGATCTTGCCGAAGCCTACCGCGGCACCGCGCGCACGCTGACGCTGCAAGGCGTCAGGATCGATGCCGGCGGACAGGTCGTGCCGGATGTTCGCACACTGAATGTCAGGATTCCTGCGGGCGTCGCCCAGGGGCAACTGATCCGTCTTGCTGGGCAGGGGCTACCCGGCATTCAGGGCGGCAAGCCAGGAGACCTCTACCTGAAGGTGCACATCCGCAGCGACGAGACCCTGCGCATTGCCGGGCGTGACGTGCATATGCGGGTCCTCGTCACCCCCTGGGAGGCGGCCCTCGGCACGGAGATCACGGTCGCCACCCCGGCCGGCCCCCTGAGCGTGACCCTGCCAGCGGGATCGGCGCGCGGGCGCAAGTTGCGCCTGCGCGGCAAGGGAATCCCGGGCCGCACACCGGGCGATCTCTACCTGGAACCGGAGGTCGGCGTGCCCAGAGCCGTGACGCCGGAGCAGAAAGCCGCCTGGGAGGCACTGGCCAGGGCCTACCCGGGTTTCGAGCCGCGGCCGCCCCAGTGGGGCGCGAGATGATTTGGAGGCATGCCACCATGACGCACCCCGACCCCGATGACGCCCGCCATGCCCTGGAGCTGATCGAGGGCGACATGCTGTGCCTCGAGGACTTCGCGCGTCTGTGCTCGGTCAGCACCGACTGGGTGCTGGCGCGGGTGCAGGACGAGGTCCTCACCGCGACCTGGCGTGAAGCGGCCTGCTTCTTGTCGAGTGCGACGCTGTGGCGCGCCCGGCAGATGGTCGCCATCGAGCGCCAGTTCGACGCCGACCCCGCATTGGCCGCGCTGGTGACCGACATGGTTGAGGAGATCCGGCGCCTACGCGACCGGGTCGCCTATTACGAGTCCCGCCAGGGCTAGGCTCGGAGCGCGCGCCGTGCCAGGGCCCGACGCCGAACCGGCTTTCGCGCCACTGAATCCACTGGCGCCTGGAACAGCCGCGCGGGAGCGGAGCTGAATGTCCGCCATCGACCCCACCGGCTGGCAGCGGCATCGGTTCGCCAACCGGCTGCAAACCCTCCTCCTGGTACTGACGCTGCTGGGCATCTGTGCGTTTGCCGGCGCCTTGCTCCTCGGCCGGGAGGGGCTCTGGCTGGCGCTCGTTGGGGCCATGGTGGCGCTGGTGTTCGAGCCGGCTGCAGCCTCCGCATTGACTTTGCGTCTCTATGGCGCCCGCCCGCTTGACTACGATGAGGCGCCAGGCATTCACCGAATATTGCGGGAGCTGGCAGCGCGGGCGAACTTGCCCGCCCTGCCGGTGCCCCATTACGTGCCCAGCCGCATGGTCAACGCCTTCGCCACCGGAACGCGCCGGCGCTCCGCGGTCGCACTGACCGACGGCCTGCTGCGCACGCTGACACCGCGCGAACTCGCCGGCGTGCTCGCACACGAAGTCGCCCACATCGCGCACGGCGATTTGAGGGTGATGGGGCTGGCCGACTACATCAGCCGTCTGACCCACCTGCTGGCCGCGACCGGACAGCTGGCCCTGCTCATCGTGTTGCCGTTCGTGCTCAGCGGAGCCGTCCACATCAACCTGTGGAGCTTGCTGCTGCTCGCCGTGTCACCACATCTTGCCGTGCTCGCCCAACTGGGTCTGTCGCGCACACGCGAATTCGACGCCGATCTCGCCGCCGTGCGACTGACCGGCGATCCGGCCGGCCTCGCTTCCGCGCTGGCAAAGATCGAGCAGGTCAACCGGGGCTGGCGCGCCTGGCTGCAGCCGGGCTGGGGCCACCCCGAACCGTCCTGGCTGCGCACCCACCCCGCCACCCACGAGCGCATCGCGCGCCTGCGCGAGCTCGCCGCAGAGGCGGCGCCCATACCCGCATGGCCGGCCGCCACGCTCGCTCACCACTCCCCCGCGACACGCCCGCGCTGGCGTGCCAGCGGACTTTGGCGATGAGCCTCTCGAGCCCTGTTCAGCCCAGCTGCGCCGTCGCCCAGCGCACGATGTCCTGCGCGCCCATGGCGCCGCTCTGGCGCGCAATCTCGCGCCCGCCGTGAAACAGCACCATGGTCGGGATGCTGCGAATCCCGTAGCGTGCCGCCAGACTCTGCTCGGCCTCGGTGTTCAGCTTGGCCAGGCGCACTCGCGGCTCGAGCATGCCTGCGGCCTGCTGGAACTGCGGCGCCATCATCTTGCATGGCCCGCACCAGGGCGCCCAGAAGTCCACCAGCACGGGCAGGTCATTGCGCTCGACATGGCGTGCGAAGCTGTCGGCCGTGAGCGCCGCCGGCGCGCCGTCGAACAGCGCCTGATGACAGCGACCGCAACTGGGCGCCTCGCCCAGCCGATTGCCAGGCACGCGGTTGATGCCGTGGCAGTGGGGACAAACGATGTGCAGTGATTCGTTCATGACGTGTTCCTGAAAGCGGGTCTCGACATCGGGTCGCAAGGCCGGATCGACTTGCCGCGCAAGGCAGCTGCAGCCACGGCCGCGCGCCCGCCTACCCGCTACGACACATGAGGCCCGGGCTCGAGAAATCAAGTGCATCGACGGACCGGCGAGCGGCGTGTGCTGGACCGCAGCGGGGTCCGACGACGATCGGGCTGCTTGCGCCAGCCACGCGCCCTCAGGCGCGGCGGAACACCAGGCTGAAGTTGTTCGCCGGCATGTCGACCACTTCTTCCAGCCGAAAACCGCGCAGCTGCGCCTCGGCATCCACCGCTTCCAGGTCGCGCACCGCAAAGCGCGGATCGACGCTGCGCAACCATTCGTCGAAGTCGGCATTGCTCGGCGCGGTATGTGCGCCACCGCGGCGGTAAGGGCCATAGCAATAAACCACGCCGCCTGCGGGCAAGACCGCCGCCGCACCGGCAAACAACGCGGGCGTGCTCTCCCACGGCGAGTAATGCAGCACGTTGATCGCCACGATCGCGTCGGCCGCGGCGACCGGCCAGGGGCTGGCCGCAAGATCCAAGCACAGCGGGGCCAGCACGTTGGTCAGCGCGCTGTACGCCACCCAGTCCGTGATCGAAGGCATCGCTGCGGGGTCGGCATCGCTCGGCTGCCAGCGCAGCGCCGGCAGGTGGCGGGCGAAATGCACCGCGTGCTCGCCAGTGCCGCTGCCGAACTCGAGCACCAGGCCTTCGGCCGGCAGCACGCGCTGCAGCACGGCGAGAATGGGATCGCGGTTGCGCGCGGCGGAGGGCGAGAACTGGCGGCGGTCGTGGAGCGGCATGGCATTCGGCAGGCAGGATGCGGGCGGGCTCGATTATCGCCTGCCCACGCGCCCCCGATCACGCTGCGGCGCCGAACCCGCCTCACGGAAGCGGTCGGCACGGGTGCGGCGACCCCCATGCTGAGATAATGGCAGCCCGTTCATCACTCCCCGCGCTCCTGCCATGACCTCCGCGCCCAAACCCCTCGCCGGCCTCAAGGTCGTCGAACTCGGCACCCTTATCGCCGGCCCCTTCGCCGCCCGCATCCTTGCCGAGTTCGGCGCCGAGGTGATCAAGATCGAGTCGCCCGACGGCGGCGATCCGCTGCGCAAGTGGCGCAAGCTCTACGAAGGCACCTCGCTGTGGTGGTACCTGCAGTCGCGCAACAAAAAGTCGTTGACGGTGAACCTGAAGCACCCCGAAGGCATCGAGGTGGTGCGCCGGCTGGTGGCCGAGGCCGACATCGTGGTCGAGAATTTCCGCCCCGGCGTGCTCGACAAGCTCGGCCTCGGCTGGGAGGCGCTGTCGGCGATCAACCCCGGCCTGGTCATGCTGCGCCTGTCGGGCTTCGGCCAGAGCGGGCCGATGGCGCAGCAGCCAGGCTTCGGGGCGATCGGCGAATCGATGGGCGGGCTGCGCTACGTCACCGGCTTCCCCGACCGGCCACCGGTCAAGACCGGGATCTCGATCGGCGACTCGATCGCGGCGCTGTGGGGTGCGCTCGGCGCGCTGATGGCGCTGCGCCACAAGGAGGTGAACGGCGGCGCGGGCCAGGTGGTGGATGTCGCGCTGTACGAGGCGGTGTTCGCGATGATGGAGTCGCTGGTGCCCGAGTTCGACGTGTTCGGCTTCGTGCGCGAGCGCACCGGCAACATCATGCCGGGCATCACGCCGTCCAACACCCACACCACCCGCGACGGCCGCCACATCACCATCGGCGCCAACGGCGACGCGATCTTCCGCCGGCTGATGAAGGCGATGGGCCGCGACGACCTCGCCGACGACCCGACGCTGGCCGACAACGCCGGCCGCGATGCGCGCCGCGACGAACTCTACGCGCTGATCGACGCCTGGGTGGTGCAGCACGACGAGGCGGAGGTGCTGGCTGCGCTCGCCGCGGCCGAGGTGCCGGCCTCGCGCATCTACTCGGTGGCCAACATGTTCGCCGACCCGCAATTCATCGCGCGCGAGATGCTGCACACGGTGAAACTGCCCGACGGCCGCGACTGCCGCATGCCGGGGGTGGTGCCCAAGCTGTCGGCGACGCCGGGCGGCGCAGAGTGGATCGGCCCCGCGCTGGGGGCGCACACCGACGCGGTGTTGCAGGGCCTCGGCTACAGCGCGGCGGACATCGCCCGGCTGCGCGACGAGGGCGCGGTCTGAGGCGCGACCGCGATCGCGCCCTCACATGCCGCCCAACCCCTGGCCAGCGGCCGGGGGTCAGTTCCGCATCAGCTGCCGAGTTCCGCGCCGTAGAAGCGGTGGCGGCCGCGGCCGCCGTGCTTGACCGCGTATAGCGCCAGGTCCGCCCGCCGCTGCAGCGTCTCGGCGTCGCTGCCGTCCTGCGGCGCGAGCACCACGCCGATCGAGGCCGAGATCGTCGCTTCGCCTTCGGGGAAGACGAAGGGGCGGGCGATGGCGGCGGCGATGCGGCTGGCGACCTCCTCGGTCTCGGCCGCGCCGCCGACCTCGTTGAGGATCACGGCGAACTCGTCACCTCCGAAGCGCGCCACCGTGTCCGACTCGCGCACACACTCGTTGAGGCGGTTACCGGCCTCGACCAGCAGCGCATCGCCGGCGAGATGGCCGAAGCGGTCGTTCACCCCCTTGAAGTAGTCCAGATCGACGAACAACAGCGCGAACTGCTGCCCGCGCCGATGGGCGCCGGCCAGGGCGAGCGCGAGGCGGTCGTCGAACAGCGCGCGGTTGGGCAGGCCGGTGAGCGGGTCGTGATCGGCGCGGTAGCGGATCTCCTCCTCGGCCTTCTTGCGCTGCGTGATGTCGGTCAGCGTGGCGACAAAGCCCTGCGGGTCGCCGGCATCGCCGATGCGTGCGACCGACATCCACTGCACGTACAGGTCGCCGCTCTTGCGCCGGTTCCAGATCTCGCCCTGCCAGGTGCCTTCGTGCGCGAGCCGGGCGAGCATGTCATCGAAGAAGGCGGCGTCGTGCCTGCCCGACGCCATCAGGGCCGGGCTGCGACCGATCACCTCATCCGCCGCGTAGCCGGTGATGTCGCAGAAGGCCGGATTGACCTGGGTGATGCGGGCGTGCGCGTCCGTCACCATGATGCCCTCCGCTGCGCCCTCGAAGATCGCCCGGTAGCGCGCCTCGCTGTCGGCGAGCTGGCGCGCGCTGCGCCGATGCTGCTCCACCTCGCCGGCCAGCTGCTGGTTGGCCTCGGCCAGCTCCTGCGTGCGGCGTGCGATCAGCCGCTCCTGCGTGGCATTGATGTCGCTCACCACCCGCATGTGGCGGCGCTGGACGAGCAGCAGGCCATGGATCAGCCCAGCCGACAGCAGGAAGGCCGCCAGGTGCAGCAGGCCCGTGCGCCAGCGTTGCGAGTTGCGCATCTCGACCAGGGCCTGGGCCGGCATGTTCACCGAGATGCCGCCACGGATGTCCCCCACCTTGTAGCCCTGCACGCCATGACACTGCAGGCAGGCCGACACCACGACCAGGGGTGCCATGTAGCGGTGCACCGGGGCGCCGCCCCCATCGACCAGCGCCAGCACCTCCGGCTCGCCCCGATCGAAACGCGCGAGTGCTTCCGCCTCCCAGGGGTCCGGACCGTTCTCCGCGCGAATCGGATCGAGGCTGGTGATGTGGAGCTGGATGCCCTCGGTGCGCTCGGCGATCTGGGCGATCTGGCGCGTCATGTAGGCGGGGTTGACCATGGTCAGCGCGCGGCCGTCGGTGGTGGTGATGTCGCGCTGCGGATGCTTCAGGTAGGGATTGGGCTTTGCGTCCTCGGTGACCGGAACGTACACGCCGCCATGGCGCGCGTTCCACTGGCGTGTCGTCTCGATCAGGGAGAACAGCGCCGCGCCGCGTTCGCGCGCGACGGCGGCGATGCTGCGATCGATCCAGTGCCACTCGAGCAGCATCAGCGCGCCGAACAGCAGCCCGCACGATGCGTACACGACCACCACCGTGCGGACGAAATTGACGTCCAGCGGCGTACGGGGTGGAGGCATGGCAGGCCGATCGGGGTTCATAGGCGCATTTTAATGATTCGCCCGCGGCGACGCCGCTGCATGCATCACGCCAGCGCGGCCGGCTCGCCCTCATCAGCCCCCTGGCCGGCTGGCGCGTCGGCGCCGTCCTCGGCCTCCTCGCCCAGGAAGCCGCCGCTCTGATGCGCCCACAGGCGCGCATACAGGCCGCCGCGCGCGAGCAGGCTGCGATGGTCGCCCTCCTCGACGATGCGCCCCCGGTCCATCACCACCAGGCGATCCATGGCGGCGATCGTCGACAGCCGATGCGCGATCGCGACCACGGTCTTGCCTTCCATGAGTCGGTACAGGCTGGCCTGGATGGCGGCCTCGACCTCGGAGTCGAGCGCGCTGGTGGCCTCGTCGAGCAGCAGGATGGGCGCATCCTTGAGCATCACGCGCGCGATCGCGATGCGCTGGCGCTGGCCGCCGGACAACTTCACGCCGCGCTCGCCGACGTGGGCATCGTAGCCGCGCCGGCCCTTGGGGTCGGTGAGGCCGAGGATGAAGTCGTGCGCCTCGGCGCGCCTGGCGGCGGCGATCATGTCCTCGTCGCTGGCGTCGGGGCGGCCGTAGAGGATGTTGTCGCGCACCGAGCGGTGTAGCAGCGAGGTGTCCTGCGTGACCATGCCGATCTGCGCGCGCAGGCTGTTCTGGGTGACGCCGGCGATGTCCTGGCCGTCGATCAGGATGCGCCCCTGCTCGAGGTCGTAGAAGCGCAGCAGCAGATTGACCAGGGTGGATTTACCGGCGCCCGAGCGGCCGACCACGCCGATCTTCTCGCCCGGGCGGATGCGCAGCGAGAAGTCGTCGATCACCCGCCTCGCCTCGGGGCCGCGCGCGCCATAGGCGAACACCAGCTGCTCGAAGCGGATCTCGCCATGCTTGACCACCAGCGGTTTGGCGTCCGCACGGTCGACCACCGCGTGCGGTCGCGACAAGGTGTTGATGCCGTCCTGCACCGTGCCGACGTTTTCGAACAATTGTGCGGCCTCCCACATCACCCAGTGCGACATGCCGTTCAGGCGCAGCGCCATCGCCGTCGCCGCCGCCACCGCGCCGACGCCGACCTCGCCCTGCGTCCACAGCCACAGCGCGACGCCGCTGGTCGACAGGATCATCAGCATCGCCAGGCTGTGATTGACGATCTCGATGCCGCTTACCAGGCGCATCTGCGCATGCACGGTGTGCATGAACTCCTTCATCGCGCCGCGCGCGTAGCCCGCTTCGCGCCCGGCATGGGAGAACAGCTTGACCGTGGCGATGTTCGTGTAGGCGTCGGTGATGCGCCCGGTCATCAGCGAACGGGCGTCGGCCTGTGCGCGGGCCACCTTCGCCAGCCGCGGCACGAACCAGCGCAAGGTGCTCAGGTAAAGCACCAGCCAGCCGAGGAAGGGCAGCAGCATCCAGAGGTCGAAGCTCGCCACCACCACGGTCAGGGTGACGAAATAGATCACGACGAAGACCAGGATGTCGGTCATGATCAGGCAGGTGTCACGCACGGCCAGCGCGGTCTGCATGACCTTGGCCGACACCCGGCCGGCAAACTCGTCCTGGTAGAAGCTCATGCTCTGGCCGAGCATCAGGCGGTGGAAGTTCCAGCGCAACCGCATCGGAAAGTTACCCGCCAGCGCCTGGTGCTTGAGCATGGTCTGGACCGCCACCAGCACGATGCTGCCGATGATGATCGCCGCCAGCAGCAGCAGCTTGCCGCCCTCGTCCGCCCATAGCCGCGCCGGCTCGACCGCCGCCAGCCAGTCCACCACTTGGCCGAGCATCGCGAACAGCAAGGCCTCGAAGGCGCCGATGGTCGCGGTCAGCAGCGTCATGCCGAGGATGAAGGGGCGCAGGCCCTCGGTGCCAGCCCACAGGAAGGCGAAGAAGCCCTTCGGCGCAGGCGCGGGCGGCGCTTCCGGGTAGGCATCGACGCGGTTTTCAAACCAGCGGAACAACACGACGGGCATCTCCTGATGGGCTGCGGGGTGTGACAGGCAAGTGTGCCGGACGTGCCCGCAATGCAAGCGCCCCGCGCGAGGGCGGGGCGACTTGGCAGGCCGAAGGGGCGACGCTCAGGCCGGCGCGGACGTGCGGATCAGGTGATCGAAGGCCGACAGCGCCGCCTTCGAGCCCTCGCCCATGGCGATGATGATCTGCTTGTACGGCACCGTGGTGCAGTCGCCGGCGGCGAACACGCCCGGCAGCGAGGTCTGCGTCCTGGCATCGACGATGACTTCGCCGAAGCGGCTGAGCTCGAGCGTGCCCTTGAGGAAGTCGGTGTTGGGCAGCAGGCCGATCTGCACGAAGATGCCTTCGAGCTCGAGGCGATGCACCTCGTCGGTCTTGCGGTCCTTGTACACGAGGCCGTTGACCTTGTCGGTGCCGGTTACCTCGGTGGTCTGTGCGCTCTTGATCACGGTGACGTTGGGCAGGCTGTAGAGCTTTCTCTGCAGCACGGCATCGGCACGCAGGTCTTCGGCGAATTCGAGCAAGGTGACATGGGCGACGATGCCGGCGAGGTCGATCGCCGCCTCGACGCCGGAGTTGCCGCCGCCGATCACCGCCACACGCTTGCCCTTGAACAGCGGGCCGTCACAGTGCGGGCAGTAGGCCACGCCCTTGCCGCGGAATTCCTGCTCGCCGGGCACGTTCATCTCGCGCCAGCGCGCACCGGTGGCCACGATCACGGTCTTCGCCTTGAGCGCGGCGCCGTTCTCGAGCTGCACCTCGGCGAGCACGCTGCCGTCCTCGCTGCCGGGCACGAGCTTGGCCGCGCGCTGCAGGTTCATGACGTCGACCTCATACTGCTTGACGTGCTCCTCGAGCGCCATCACCAGCTTCGGGCCTTCGGTTTCCTTCACCGAGATGAAGTTCTCGATCGCCATCGTGTCCATCACCTGGCCGCCGAAGCGCTCGGCGACGATGCCGGTGCGGATGCCCTTGCGCGCCGCGTAGATCGCCGCCGCGGCGCCGGCCGGGCCGCCACCGACGATGAGCACGTCGAACGGGTCCTTGGCCGACAGCTTCCTAGCGTCGCGCGCGGCGGCGCCGGTGTCGACCTTGGCGAGGATCTCGCCCAGCTCCATACGGCCCTGACCGAACTCCTTGCCGTTCAGGTAGACCGTGGGCACGGCCATGATCTGGCGCTCTTCCACTTCCTTCTGGAACAGCGCGCCGTCGATCATGGTGTGGCGGATGTTGGGGTTGAGGATCGCCATCAGGTTGAGCGCCTGCACCACGTCCGGGCAGTTGTGGCAGGACAATGAGATGTAGGTCTCGAAGTTGAACTCGCCTTCGAGGCTCTTGATCTGCTCGATCACGTCCGCCTCGACCTTGGGCGGATAGCCCGCGGACTGCAGCAGGGCGAGGATCAGCGAGGTGAATTCGTGGCCCATCGGCAGGCCGGCGAAGCGCACCCGGCCTTCGCCGCCCTTGGGACCGACCGAGAAGGACGGCTTGCGCGCATCGCTGCCGTTGTCGGTCAGGGTGATCAGGGTGGACTGCTCGACGACGTCCTGCAGCAGCTCGCGCATCTCCTGCGACTTGGGACCATCGTCCAGCGACGCCACGATCTCGATCGGCTGCGTCACCCGCTCCAGGTAGGCTTTCAGTTGAGTCTTGATGTTGGCGTCCAGCATGATGGCTTCTCCCTTGATGAGTGCGACCGCCGCTGTTTACGTCGGTCCTGATGCGACACAGCCGGCACGTGGCCGGCTGTGCAACTGGCGACCCGGACCGGGTAGGTCCGGGCAGATGCAGCGACTTAGATCTTGCCGACCAGGTCGATCGACGGCGCCAGGGTCTTCTCGCCCTCCTTCCACTTGGCCGGGCAGACCTCGTTCGGGTGCGAAGCGACGTACTGGGCGGCCTTCAGCTTGCGAACCGTCTCGGTCACGTCACGGGCGATGGCGTTGTCGTGCACTTCCATCGTCTTGATGATGCCTTCCGGGTTGATGATGAAGGTGCCGCGCAGGGCCAGGCCTTCCTCGGCGATATGCACGTCGAAGGCGTTGGTCAGCTGGTGGGTCGGATCGCCGACCAGCGGGAAGCGGGCCTTGCCGACCGCAGCCGAAGTCTCATGCCAGACCTTGTGCGAGAAGTGGGTATCGGTGGTGACGATGTACACCTCGGCGCCGGCCTTCTCGAACTCGCCGTAGTGATCGGCAGCGTCCTCGATCTCGGTCGGGCAGTTGAAGGTGAAGGCAGCGGGCATGAAGATCACCACGGACCACTTGCCGATGAAGTTCTCTTCGGTGACCGGCACGAACTTGCCGTTGTGGAAAGCGGTGGCCTTGAAGGGCTTGACTTGGGTGTTGATCAGCGACATGTAGAACCTCCGAAGGGTTGCAGGACGTTGGGTGAAACTCGATGGGATGAAGTTTAGAGCGGGCGGCGATATTGATCTAATTGATTATCGAGATACTCTCGATTGAACCCGCCTATCAAGGCCTCGAGCGCCTGCGCGCAGCGCCCGGCCTTGCCACCTATCGATTTCGCATCCCTACATGGGGGTGAAGCCGCCGAATTCAAGTCGCCGCCAGATGGCGACGCACCGAGATCGCCGCGCCCAGCCAGCCCAGGAAGGCGGCAAAGGCGACGATGACCAGCGCCGCGCGCCAGTCAGGCCCACCGAGGGTGAACACCGCGCCGTAGGTTTCGGCCAGCGCAGTGACCGGGGCGGTCAGGGCGCGCACGCCCAGCCACACCGTGCCCAGCGCCACCAGGCCGCCCAGCGCGCCCTGCAGGCCGCCGAACCAGTAGAAGGGGCGGCGGATGAAGGGGTCGGTCGCGCCGAGCAGGCGGCTCACCGCGATCTCCTGGCGCTGGGTCAGGATCTGCAGGCGGATGGTGTTGAAGGTGACGATGACCAGCGCAAAGCCGAGCAGGCCGGCCAGCATCAGCACCGCCGAGCGCCCGAGCCCGAGCAGCGCGTGCAGCCGCTTGACCCAGGCCGAATCGAGCTGCACATGCGCCACCTTGGGCCAGGCCTGCATGTCCTCGGCCAGGCGCTCGAACAGCGCCGGATCCTCGGTGCGCGGCGCCAGCACGAAGGCGTCGGGAAGGGGGTTGCCGGTGAGGCCGCCGAGCACGTCGCCCAGCCCGCTGGCCTCGAGCTGGCGCAAGGCCTCGTCGCGCGACACGAAACGATAGCTCGCCAGCTCGGGCGTCGCCTTCAGGCGCTGCTCGATGTCCGCCCGCTCGGCGGCGCCCGCCTCCATGTCTAGGAACAGGCTGATCTCGGGCGTGCCGGACACCCCGCGCGCCAGCGTCGCCACGTTGTCCAGCAACAGGTAGCCGCCACCGGGCAGCGACAGCGCAATGCCGACCACCAGCGCCGAAAGCAAGGTGCCCAGCGGCTGCGCAAGGAGCCGGCGCAGGGCATGGACGATCGCCCGCCCGTGCAGATAGAGCCAGTGCATCATGCCGCCACCTCCATCACTGCCCGCCCGCCCGGACGCGAATCCTCCACCAGCAGTCCCTTTGCCAGCACCAGCCGGCGCGGACGACTGGCCGCGAACAGGCCGGCATCATGGGTGGACACCAGCACGGTGACGCCCGCCTCGTTGAACGAGCGGAACAGGCCGGCAATGTCGGCCGCATAGGCCGGATCGAGGTGTGCGGTCGGCTCGTCGGCAATCAGGATGGACGGCCGGTTGACCACCGCGCGCGCGATCGCCACCCGCTGCTGCTCGCCACCGGATAGCCCGGCAGGCATTTCCTTGCCGCGTCCGTCCAGCCCCACCCGCTCGAGGGCCGCCGCCACCCGTCGCGCCGCATCGCGCGGCGGATGGCCGGTGATGACGAGCGGCAGCATGACGTTGTCGAACACGCTGCGGTCGAACAGCAGCCGGCTCTCCTGCAGCACCAGGCCGAGGTTGCGGCGCAGGTAGGGAATGGCGGATTTCGGCAGATGCGACACGTCCTGCCCGTTGATCAGCACGCGCCCGCCGGTGGGGCGCTCGACCACCGGGATGAGCTTGAGCAAGGTGCTCTTGCCCGCGCCCGAATGCCCCGACAGCACGACCAGTTCGCCATGGCGAATCTCGAAGCTGACCCCGGCCAGCGCCGTGTAGCCGCCCGCATAGCGTTTGGCCACGTCCTCGAAGACGATCATGCGCGCTTGCCCGCTCCGGTCTTGACCGCGGCCGCGCCCGGCTCGAACAGCGCATCGACGAACTCGCGCGCCTTGAAGGGCTGCAGATCGTCGATGCCCTCGCCGACGCCGATGAAGCGCAGCGGCTTCGGACACTGGCGCGCGATCGCCGCCAGCACGCCGCCCTTGGCGGTGCCGTCGAGCTTGGTGACCACCAGGCCGGTGACGCCGATCGCCTTGTCGAAGGCCTTGACCTGGGTCAGCGCGTTCTGGCCGATGTTGGCGTCGAGCACCAGCAACACCTCGTGCGGGCCGGAGGGGTCGGCCTTGGCAATCACCCGGCGCACCTTGGCGATCTCTTCCATCAGATGAAGCTGGGTCGGCAGCCGTCCGGCGGTGTCCGCCAGCACGACGTCGATCTTGCGCGCACGCGCGGCGTTGATGGCATCGAAGATCACCGCCGCGGCATCGCCGCTTTCCTGGGCGACCACGGTGACATTGTTGCGCTCGCCCCAGGTCATCAACTGCTCGCGCGCCGCGGCGCGGAAGGTGTCGCCGGCAGCCAGCAGCACGCTCTTGCCCTGGGCCTGGAAATACTTGGCGAGCTTGCCGATCGAGGTCGTCTTGCCCGAGCCATTGACGCCCGCGATCATGATGATGAAGGGCTGGTGGCTGCCAACCTCGAGCGCCTGCTCGAGCGGCGCGATGATGCCGTGCAGGCCGTCGGCGAGCGCCTTCTGCAACTGGTCGGCGGTCTCGAGGCGGTCGCGCTTCCAGCGCAGGCGCAGGTCGGCGATCAGGTGCTGGGTGGCATCGACGCCGCAGTCGGCCATCAGCAGCGTGGACTCGAGTTCCTCGAGCAGGTCCTCGTCGATCTTGCGCAGGCCGAACAGGCTCGCCAGGCCGCCACCGATCTGTTGTCGGGTGCGCGCAAGGCCGGCCTTCAGGCGCTCGGACCAGGACAGTCTGGGGGCGGGCGCCTGGCCCGGCACCGGTGTCAGCGGCTCGACAGGCGCGGCCGGCGCGGCCACGGGCAGCACCGCCTCGGTGGCCGTGGCGGCCTCGACCACGGCCGGGACGGCCGGCTCGGTCACCGCCTGGGCGACCGCTTCGGTCGACGCCACCTCGGTCGACGCCACCTCGGGCGCGGCCTCTGCCGGCACGTGCTCGGCCGCGGCAGGCGCCGTGGCCTCGGCCTTGGCCGACTTCTTCTTCAGGAAACCAAACATGAAACGCTCGGGTCAGAGAGGACGTTTTGCGTCGGCGCGACGCCCCGGGAGCCGTGGGCGCACGCAGCCGATCACGCTAAGATGCGGCTCCCCGGCGCCCGCCAGCGTCACGCGCATGGGCACCGCGGAGTGCCGCGAATTCTAACAGATGCAGGACAACTCCATGTTTCGCCACACCCTCTCCCGCTCCCTGGTGCTGGGCGCCGCCAGCGCCCTGCTGATGGCGCCACCGGCGCTGGCCAACCCGTTCGAGACCACCCTTGCGAACGGCATGAAGCTGATCGTCAAGGAAGACCGCCGCGCGCCCTCGGTGGTGCATATGGTGTGGTACAACGCGGGCGCGATGGACGAGCCGGACGGCGTTTCGGGTGTCGCCCACGTGCTCGAGCACATGATGTTCAAGGGCACGGCCGAAGTCGGCCCGGGCGAATTCAACAAGCGCGTGGCCGCCGTCGGCGGGCGCGACAACGCCTTCACCAGCAAGGACTACACGGCCTACTTCCAGCAGGTGCCGCCCGACCGCCTCGCCGAGATGATGGCGCTCGAGGCCGACCGCATGCAGAACCTGGTGCTCAAGGACGAGGAGTTCGCGCGCGAGATCGAGGTCGTCAAGGAAGAACGCCGCCTGCGCACCGACGACCAGCCGCGTGCCCTGGTGTACGAACAACTGATGGCCACCGCCTTCCAGGCCCACCCCTATCGCCGCCCGGTGATCGGCTGGATGCCCGACCTCGAGGCGATGCAGCCCGAGGACGCACGCGAGTGGTACCGGCGCTGGTATGCGCCGAACAACGCCTGGCTGGTGGTGGTGGGCGACGTGGACCACCAGCAGGTGTTCCGCGACGCCGAAAAGCACTATGGCGCGATCCCGCCGCGCGCGCTGCCCGAGCGCCGCATCTCGCCCGAGCCGGCGCAGCGCGGCCCGCGCAAGTCCGAGGTGCGGGCGCCGGCCGAGCTGCCCTACCTCGCCCTGGCCTGGCCGGTGCCCGCGCTGCGCGACCCGGCGAACGACCGCGAGGCCTATGCGCTGCAGGTGCTGGCCGCGGTGCTCGACGGCTATGACGGTGCCCGTCTCACCCGCCGCCTGGTGCGCGACCAGCAGCTCGCGGTCTCGGCCGGTGCCGGCTACGACGGCAGCGGGCGCGGGCCGTCACTGTTCTACCTCGACGGCGTGCCCGCGCCGGGCCGCACGATGGACGAGCTGCAGGCCGCGCTGCGCGCCGAGCTGCAGCGTATCCGCGACCAGGGCATCAGCGCGGAGGAGCTCGCGCGGGTCAAGACCCAGGCCGTCGCCAGCCGCGTCTTCAAGCGCGACTCGCTGATGGGGCAGGCGATGGAGATCGGCTACCTGGAATCTGCCGGCCTGTCGTGGCGCGACGAGGAGCGCCTGCTCGAGGGCTTGCGCGCGGTCACCGCCGAAGAGGTGCAGGCCGTCGCGCGGCGCTATTTCGACGACGACAGCCTCAGCATCGCCCGCCTTGAGCCGCAGCCGCTGGGCGACAAGCGCCCGCGCTCGCCCTTTGCCGCGCCTCGCCACTGACGCCTCCAGACCGGGACTCCCCCTCCAGCCATGATCACCTCGCTTCGCTCCCTCATCCTCCCCGCCCTCACCCTCGCCTCCCTGCTCGGCCTTGCTTCGCCGACGCTGGCCGGCCCGCAGATCCAGCACTGGATGGCGCCGACCGGCGCGCGGGTGCATTTCGTCGAGAGCCGCGCCCTGCCGCTGGTCGACATCCAGGTCAGCTTCGCCGCCGGCACCGCGCTCGACCCCGCCGACAAGGCCGGGCTGGCGAGCATGACCCAGGCCCTGCTCGATGCCGGCGCCGGCGACCTGGACGAGCAGACCATCGCCGACCGCAAGGCCGATCTCGGTGCCCAGGTGCGTGGCGGCGCCGACAACGACCGCGCCAGCCTGTCGCTGCGCAGCCTGTCCTCCAGCGCCGAGCTCGACGCCGCGGTGGAGCTGGTCGCCACCCTGCTGGCGCGGCCGAGCTTTCCCGCCGACGTCCTCGAGCGCGAGCGCGCACGCGCGATCGCCGGTCTGCGCGAGGCCCTGACCAAGCCGGGCACGCTCGCCGCGCGCGCCTTCAACGCCACCCTGTATGCGGGCCACCCCTACGGCAACAACACCAGCCCGGAGTCGCTCGCGGCGATCAGCCGCGATGATCTGGTCGACTTTCATCGCCGCCATTACGGTGCCAATCGCGCCGCGGTCGCGATCGTCGGCGATGTCGACCGCGCCACCGCCGAACGCATCGCCATCCGCCTCACCGAAGCCCTGCCCCAGACCGAGCCGGCCACCCCGCCGCCGCCGCCCGCCGCCACGAGCGCCCAGACCTTCCACATCCCCCACCCCTCGGCCCAGGCCCACATCCTCGTCGGCCAGCCCGGCATGGCGCGCGAGGACGCCGACTACTTCCCGCTGCTGGTGGGCAACTACGTGCTCGGCGGCGGCGGCTTCGTGTCGCGCCTGACGCGCGAGGTGCGCGAGCAACGCGGCTTCGCCTACAGCGTCTACAGCTTCCTGTCGCCGCAACAGGTGGCCGGCCCCTTCCAGATCGGCCTGCAGACCCGCGGCGGCCAGACCGAGGCAGCGCTCGCCGTGGTGCGGGACACGCTGAACGCCTTCCTCGCCGAGGGCCCGAGTGCCGAGGAACTGCAGGCGGCCAAGGACAACCTCATCAACGGCTTCGGGCTGCGCCTGGACTCCAACGCCAAACTGCTCGACCACGTCGCCATGATCGGTTTCTACGGCCTCGCCCTGGACTGGCTCGACACCTATCCCGCGCAGGTCCACAAGGTCAGCATCGAGGCGGTGCGCGAGGCCTGGCAGCGCCGCATCCGCCCCGATCAGCTGATCACCGTGATTGCGGGTGGCGACGGCGATCGCACCACCAACGGATCGGGCCCGGCGGCCGACGCCGCGGACGGCGGCAATTGAGCCGGGTGCGCATCGTCGGCGGGCAGTGGCGCTCGCGCCTGCTCGATGTCGCCCACGTCCAGGGCCTGCGCCCCACGCCCGACCGCGTGCGCGAGACGCTGTTCAACTGGCTCGGGCAGGACCTCGACGGCCAGCACTGCCTCGACCTCTTTGCCGGCACCGGCATCCTCGGCTTCGAGGCCGCCTCGCGCGGCGCCGCCGGCGTAGTCCTGGTCGAACGCGACCCGCGCGCCTTCGATGCACTGCACAAGACGGCAAAGACCCTACAGGCTTCGCAAGTAGAGATCGTACGCGGCGATGCGGTAAGATTCGCGCAAACCACACCGCGGCGGTTCGACGGCGTGTTTCTCGACCCGCCGTACAAGCAGGGCTGGATCGAGCGCGTGGAGCCCTGGCTGGACCGGATCGTGCAGCCCGATGGCTGGCTCTACGTCGAGGCCGAGGCACCCGTGACGCGCCTGGGCCACTGGCACACCGTCAAACAGGGTCACGCCGGGCAGGTTCATTTCCATCTGATGCGTGGGAGCGATGCATGAAGGAAACGATTGCGGTCTATCCGGGAACGTTCGACCCGTTCACCCGGGGTCACGAGGACCTCGTGCGGCGGGCGTCGATCCTGTTCGACCGCGTCGTGGTGGCGGTGGCCAAGAGCAACAGCAAGAACCCCATCTTCTCGCTCGAGGAGCGGGTCGACATCGCGCGCTCGGCGGTCGCGGCCTTTCCCGGCGTGACGGTGGTCGGCTTCGACTGCCTGCTGATGGATTTTCTGCTGCAGCAGAACGCGCGCGTGATCCTGCGCGGCCTTCGCGCGGTGTCCGACTTCGAATACGAATTCCAGATGGCGGGGATGAACCGCAAGCTCTACCCGGACGTCGAGACGGTGTTCCTGACCCCGGCCGAGGAGTACATGTTCATCTCGGCCACCATGGTGCGTGAGATCGCCCGCCTCGGCGGCGACGTGAGCAAGTTCGTGCAGCCCCAGGTGCTTGCACGACTGCGGGAAAAATTGAACTCAAAGTGAAAGCAAGGAAGCAAAGACCATGGCTCTGATCATTACCGACGAGTGCATCAACTGCGACGTCTGCGAACCGGAATGCCCCAACGGCGCAATCTCGCAAGGTGACGAGATCTACGAGATCGACCCCAACAAGTGCACCGAGTGCGTCGGCCACTTCGACGAGCCGCAATGCCAGCAGGTGTGCCCGGTCGACTGTATCCCGCTCGACCCGAACCACAAGGAAAGCAAGGACCAGCTGATGGAGAAGTTCCTCAAGCTGACCGGCAAGGCGTGAGCTTTCGCGGCTAGCAGTCACAGGACGGGCGGGCCGCCAGGCTCGCCCGTCTGTCCTTCAGCGTGGCCTCGCGCGCCCACCCGCGGCGCTAGCACATCGCAGCTCAGGCCACGGCGCGTCCGGCTTCGAGCGCGGCGCCCGCCGCGCCAGCCCCTGCGTCACTGACGCCGAGGGCCTCGGCGATGGCCCGCTCCAGGACCTCGAGCTCGGCGATCAGCGCGAGTACCGCCTCCTCGCCCTGCTTGAGCTCCTCGACCCGGTTCTCGAGCGTGTCGGTCGCCTCGTGGATGCGCTTCACGCTCTCGAGCCGGCGCTTGAGCTGGATCTGGTATTCGCGCACCTGGGTCTCGAGCGGCGACATCACCGCGCGCAGCCACTGCTCGACATCGCGGTTGGCGACCTCGAAGGTGCGGCGGGCCTGCACCGCCACGGTCTCGAAGAACTTCTGCGTGAGGGTGTGCTTTTCGGTCGTGACCAGGGTCAGCGCGGTGTTGATCTGGCGATTGAAGGCCGCCTCGAGGCGATCGATCTCCTTCTCGTAGCGCAGCGTCGAAAAGCCCTCGGGCGGGGTCAGCTTGAGCCCGTGCTCGACGCTGAAGCGCTTGTACATGGTCTCGAGCATGCGCGTGATCTCGGTGATCTCGGTGGTCGAGCGCTCGAGGTTGGCGCGCAGGTTCTTGAAGAAGCCCTGCATCGCTTCGCGCAGGCCGCGGGTGAAGGTCGACTCGAGCATCGCCTCGCGCGTGCGCCGGGTCTCGTCGCGCAGCGCATCCAGCCCCATGTGGGCGAGCAGGCTGTTGGTGAGGTTGGAGAACACCGAGCGCACCGCGTAGTACTTCTGCAGTCCCTGCTCGAACTCCTCCTTCTCGCTGCGGATCTTGCGCATCATGTATTCGATGACGCTCTGGTTCTTGCCGCGCAGGTCGGTGAGTTCCTGCAGCTGCTCGCGCAGTCCGCCCAGCCGGGCCTCCAGCAGGCCGCGCGTCGCACCCACCACCTCGCGCGTCTCGGCGAGCAGGTCCTCGCGCACGATGTCCTGCTTGGTGGGCAGCAGGTCCTCGCTCAGGGCGCGCTCGAGCGCGGTGATGCGGCTGCGTTCGAGCTGTGCGGCGTCGCCCTGGATGCGCGCCACCAACCCCTTCTGCGCCGACACCGGGAACACCGCCTCGCGCTCGACGCCCAGCGTCTCGGCCACCGATTCGACCTGGCGGGCGATCTCGGTCTCGATGCGCGCTGCGTCGCGCAGGCCGTCCCACAGGCCGTCGATCTTGTTCAGCACCACCAGGCGCCCGCGCTGGCGCCCGCCGCCGCCCTGCACGTAGTTGCGCCAGACGGCAAGGTCGCTCTGCGTGACGCCGGTGTCCGCGGCCAGGATGAACAGCACCGCGTGGGCGTTGGGCAGCATCGACAGCGTCAGCTCGGGCTCGGCGCCGATCGCGTTGAGGCCGGGTGTGTCGAGCACGACCAGGCCCTGCTCGAGCAGCGGATGCGGGAATTGGATCAGCGCATGGCGCCAGGCGGGAATCTCGACCCGGCCGTCGGCGCCCGGCTTGATGCCGTCCTCGCCGCTCGGATCGACCTCGAAGCCCAGTGCCCGCGCCTCGGCCTCGTCGACCCGCAGGGTCTCGCCCACGCGCGCCAGCGCCGCCTGCAGGCTGGCGGCATCGACCGCCTCGAGCGCCACCACTTGCCATTCCTCGGGGTAGCGCTTGAACTCGCTGACCGGACTCTGCCGCGCCCGCGTGTGGATCGGCAGCAGCCGCAGCTCGGGCCGCGCGCCGCGCGACCACTGCAGCTCGGTCGGGCACATGGTGGTGCGCCCGGCGCTCGACGGCAGGATGCGGTCGCCATGATCGGCGAAGAAGATCGCGTTGATGAGTTCGGACTTGCCGCGCGAGAACTCGGCAACGAAGGCGACCGTCAGCTTGTCGTCACGCAGGCGCTCGAGCAGGTAGTGGAGGCGCAGGTCGGACTGGGCATCGCCCACCTCGTTGCGTGACAGCCAGCTGCGTAGCCGCGTCACCGCCTCGCCGGCATTGCCGCGCCAGCGGCTGTAGGCAGAAAACTGTTCGGTCAGATTGCTCATCGGCTGGCTCATTGCAGACGCGTTGATACGGGGGCGACAAGCGGACGGCCCACGCGGAGCCCGCCGTCCGGTGGACAATAGCGGCGAAAGCAGCCCGTTTCCATGCCAAATTGCACGCCGCGGGCCGACCGCGGCGTGCGCCCGGTCGGCGCTCAGCGTCGTCGCTGGCAGCGCGGACAATAGTAGGTGGCGCGCTGGCCGCTGACGATGCGCTGAATCGGCGTTGCGCACACGCGACAAGGCTCGCCCTCGCGCCCGTAGACGAAGTACTGCTGCTGGAAGTAGCCCGGCTGGCCGTCACCACCGACAAAGTCGCGCAGCGTGCTGCCGCCGGCGGCAATCGCCGCAGTCAGGGTGTCGCGCACCGCCGCCACCAGTCGGGTGCAACGCTGCGGCCCGAGCCGGCCGGCGGCCTCCAGCGGGTGGATGCGGGCACGATAAAGACTCTCGGAGGCGTAGATATTGCCGACTCCGACCACACGCTGGCTGTCCATCAGCACATGCTTGATCGGTGCCCGCAGCCCGCGTGTGACGCGGTGCAGCCAGGCGGCATCGAAGGCCTCGTCGAGCGGCTCCGGACCCAGCCGCGCGAGCAGCGGGTGTGCCATCACCGCACCAGTCTGCCACAGCACCATGCCGAAACGGCGCGGGTCGCGCAGCCGCAGCGCCTGCTCGCCGAACACGAAATCGACGTGATCGTGTGCCCCGGGCGGCTCCTCGGCGGCCACGACGCGCAGGCTGCCCGACATGCCCAGATGCACGATCACCGTGCCGGCGTCGAAATCGAGCAAGAGATACTTCGCCCGCCGCCCCACCGCCGCCAGGCGCAGGCCGGCGATCGTCGCGGGCAAGTCGTCGGCCACCGGCTGGCGCAGGCGCGGGTTGCGCACGACCAGGGCAGACAGGCGCCGGCCCTCGACATGCGGCCGAATGCCCCGGCGGGTGGTTTCGACTTCGGGGAGTTCGGGCATCGCGCGGCGGACAGACAGGAGGACGTGTACGGGAACGAGTTCGGGAAAGGCGGGGCCGGAACTGCCGGCCCCCGCCGGGTCGCCGGCTTGCAGGCATGGCGCCGATCTGCATACCATGGCGCGAACCGAATTCTAGATCAGCCCTCCAAGTTGCGACAGCGCGCCCGGCCGGCATACCGGGGGGCGTATTCCCAGCGCACCTCACCGAAGTCCGTCGGACCCTGCTCATGAAGATTCAGCTCACTCGTCTCGCCCGTTCCGTCTGCCTTGCCCTTGCGCTGGGCACGGGTGGGAGCGCCCTTGCCGCCAACGGCGACGTCGCCGCTGGCGCGTTCCCGGCGCAGGAGCTGACCCCGCGCACGCTCTACCAGTTCCTGCTCGCCGAGATCGCCGGCGCGCGCGGCCAGATCGGGCTCTCGGCCCAGCTCTACCTCGAGCTCGCACGCGCCACGCGCGACCCGCGGATCGCACGCCGCGCCACCGAGATCGCGATGTATTCGCGCAACCTGCAGATCGCCACCGAGGCGGCGCGAATCTGGACCGAGGTCGCGCCGGACTCGGAAGAGGCCCGCCGCGTGCTTGGCAGCATCGCCGGTGCCGGCGAGCCCGGCGATGTCGATCTCGACGCGATCCAGATCCAGCTCGCCCGCGTGCTGGCCCAATCCAACGGCCGCCTGCCGCAGAACCTGCTCGGGCTCAACCGTGCGCTGGCCCGGGTGCCGGACAAGCAGGCGACCAAGAGCATCGTGCACCGCCTGACCGAGCCCTATCTCGACGTGCCCGAAGCGCACATCGCCCGCGCCCAGGCGGCGATGATCACCGAAGACCCGATGGAAGCGCTCGCCGCCGTCGATCGGGCGCTCGAGCTGCGCCCTGGCTGGGAACCGGGGGTGCTGCTAAAGGCACAGATCCTGCAGCACGCCGGCGCGGGCGCCGAAGCCTTGCGTCAGCTCGAAGCCGAGGTCACGCGCTCGCCCGACAACAGGACGCTGCGCCAGGCCTATGCCCGGGCCCTGGTCGGCGCACAACGCTTTGTCGACGCACGCACCGAGTTCCGTCATCTGCTCGTCGGCAGCCCGGACGACGCCGAACTGCTCTACGCCGTCGGCCTGCTGTCGCTGCAACTCGACGAGCTTGCCGAGGCCGAGACGCACTTCCTGCGTGCGCTGGGCGCCGGCCATCCGCAGGCCGACCTCATCCGCCTGCACCTCGGCCAGATCGCCGACAGCCGCGGCGAGGGCGAGGCGGCGCGCAAGTGGTTTGCCGAAGTCAGCGACGAGAACCACCGTCCCGAGGCCACCATCCGCAGCGCCCAGAGCCTGGCGCGCGAGGGCCGCATCGACGAGGCGCGCACGCTGCTGCAGGACGAGCCCGACGAGCCGCAGGTGACGCGTCGCTACATACTGGCCGAGGCACAGATCCTGCGCGATGCCGATCGCTCCGGCGAAGCCCTGCTGGTGCTGGACGATGCATTGCGCGAAACCCCGGACGACACCGATCTGCTCTACGAGTCGGCCATGCTCGCCGAGCGCCTGGACCGCATCGACCTGATGGAGACCCGGCTGCGCCGCATCATCGAGCTCAAGCCCGACCACGCCCACGCCTACAACGCGCTCGGCTACTCGCTGGCCGATCGCAGTCTGCGCCTCGATGAGGCACAGGACCTGATCGAGCGCGCACTCGAACTGGCGCCCGACGACCCCTTCATCCTCGACAGCATGGGCTGGGTGCGTTTCCGCCTCGGCGACAACAGCACCGCGCTCGAGCATCTCGAGCGCGCCTACGCCATTCGCAAGGATGCCGAGATCGCCGCCCACCTCGGCGAGGTGTTGTGGGCGCTCGCGCGCGAGGACGATGCCCGCCGCATCCTCGACGAGGCCCTCAGCGCCCATCCGGACAATCGCCTGCTGAACGAAACCGCGCAGCGCCTGGGAATCCGATGAGCCCGCAGCCCGCTTCGGCCGGCGCCCGCAGGCGGCGCCGGCGCAGCCTGCTTGTGGCTGCCGGCGCGTGCTGCGTGCTGGCCGCCTGCGCGCCACTCACCCCGATGGGCGACACCGCCGCCGCGAGCCGCAGCGCGCTGCCCGCCTTCCTGCTCGAGGGCCGGCTGTCGGCCAGTGACGGCCAGCAGGCGGCGACCGGCCGCGTTGAGTGGCAGCATACGCCCGGCGCCGACAGCCTGACCTTGGTCACCCCGCTCGGCCAGGTCGCGGCACGGCTCGACAGCGACGCCGGCGGCGCCCGCCTCGTGAGCGCGGACGGCCGACGCCTCGAGGCGGCCAGTGCCGACCTCCTGCTGCCCCAGGTGCTCGGCATCGAGGTCCCGGTGGCCCGCCTCGCGCTGTGGGTGCAAGCCGCACCCGACGACAGCGCCGAGGTCAGGCTGCGCGACGCACACGGCCGCCCGGCGCTGCTCGTCGATCACGGCTGGCGCATCGACTACCAGAGCTACGCGGACGATTCGCCGCAAGCCCTCCCTGCGCGCCTCGACATCTCCCGCGGTGACGCCCGCCTTCGCCTCGTGATCGATTCATGGACGCCGCTGCCCTGAGCACCCTGCCGCCGCCGCTGGGCGACGACCCGACGCGCCTGCGCGCCTGTCCGGCACCGGCCAAGCTCAACCTCTTCCTGCACGTGGTCGGCCGTCGCGCGGATGGCTACCACCTGCTGCAGACGGCATTCCGGCTGCTCGACTGGGGCGACACGCTCGACTTCGCGCTGCGCACCGACGGCCGCATCAGACGCACGAACGCGGTGACCGGCGTCGCCGAGGACGAGGACCTCGTCGTGCGCGCCGCAAGCCTGCTGCAGGCACACACCGGCTGCCCGCTGGGCGCGGACATCAGCTTGCACAAGGTGCTGCCGATGGGCGGCGGCCTGGGTGGCGGCAGCTCGGATGCCGCCACCACGCTGATCGCCCTCAACCGCCTGTGGGGCACCGGCCTGTCGCGTGCCGAGCTGCAGGCGCTCGGCCTTCAGCTCGGCGCCGACGTGCCGGTCTTCGTGTTCGGCCGGGACGCCTTCGCCGAAGGCGTGGGCGAAACCCTGCAGCCGCTGGCGCTGGCGCCGGCCTGGTACGTGGTACTGTCGCCGGGTGTGTCGGTGCCGACCGGCGAAATTTTTTCGGCGAAGGACTTGACGCGAAATACCGCCCCGATCAAAATGGCGGACTTCGCAGCAAGCACTACGCGAAACGACCTGCAGCCCGTTGCGTGCAGCCGTTATCCCGAAGTGCAGCGCGCGATCGATTGGCTGAACGCCTCGGCGCCAGCCATGATGACAGGCTCGGGTGCCTGCGTGTTTGCGGAAGTCTCCTCGGAAGCCGAGGCCGACCGCATCGCGAAAAATTGTCCGCCACGCTGGAAAGCCTGGAAAGTGCGCAGTCTGACTCGCCATCCGCTTTACGAGTGGTTACAATAGCGCCCGCTTCGTCGAACGATCCGCGTCGCCGGCGAAACAGGTTTCTTGGGGAGTCGCCAAGTCGGTTAAGGCACCGGATTTTGATTCCGGCATTCGAGGGTTCGAATCCTTCCTCCCCAGCCA
>NZ_DAOMPS010000037.1:0-44656 GCF_035444905.1 Thauera sp. | reverse complement strand
GCGTGCCCCAAGCCGCGGACACCAACGTCGGGGCGCTCAACACGCTCTCCGGCAATGGCGCCGTGTTCCACATAACTTGAAGGGCGCTCGATGGCCGACCCCACCCCTTATGCCGTGAGCTACTCGTTCTCCGGTTTCCAGGCGACGAGCCCCAACTCTCCGCTCCCGGCGCCGAGGGTCGACGACGAGTACGCCAACATCGCCACGTCCATCGGAACGCTCGTCGGGGCCGTAACGGACGTCCGGCGCGAGGACGGCGCGCTCAAGAACAGCATCGTCACCGTCGACAGCCTGCACCCCAGCGTCGGCGTGCGGCTGGGTGTCGCCTACGCCAACGCCTACGAGGTGGCCGTCGCCGAGGGCTACGAGGGCACGGTGACGGAGTGGCTGGCGACCCTCGCCGCCAACGTGACCGTCGGCAGCGTCACCACCTCCGACCCCGGCAGCGACGCCGAGGTGGTGGCCACGGGCACGCCGCCGAACATGGTCCTGAGCTTCACCATCCCTCGCGGCAACCCCGGCCCGTCCGGCGACGGCTCCGGCGACATGGTGGCCTCGGTCTACGACCCCACGGGCGTCGAGGGCGATGCCTTCTCGATGTCCAACATGGTCGAGGGGTCGAACGCCAAGGTGCTCACCGGGTCCGAGCGCACGGCGATCAGCACGATCGCCTCGAAGCTCGGTACGGGCGACGTGGCGTCCGCGGCCAACATCCGCGCCAACATCGCGGCGAAGGTCGTCGACACCACGGGCGCGTGGGGCGCGACAGAGATGGTAACCCTAGCCGACGCACCGACCATCGCCGTCGACATGAGCACCTTCGTCAACGCGCAGGTGACGCTCGGGGCCAACCGGACCTTGGGCGCCCCCTCGAACGCCAAGCCCGGGCAGTCGGGGTGCATCAAGGTCACCGCGTCCGGCGCGACGCGGACGATCGGCAAGCACTCGGCCTACAAGTCTTCGGCCTCCTTCCCGGTGAGCATCGCCAGCGGCGAGTCCGCGTACCTCTTCTACTTCGTCGTCTCGGCCTCCGAAGTGCTCCTCAACGTCGTCGACGGGGTGGTCTGACCCGTGCTGCCCTTCCTCGCCCTTCCGATGATGGCCGACGCGCGGCACACCGTCGCGCAGGTCGATAGTCGGAACGTCCACTCGAGCGGGGCCGCGACCTACGCTAGCGTGAACTTCGGCGCTCCGGCGGCGACGCGCGGCATCGTGGTCTTCGCGTGGATGGCGGATGTGACGACGCCCGACGCATGGCCCTCCCCGGCCTGCACCATCGCGGGCGTGACGGCGCAGGGCGCGCGGTATCGCACGTGGTCCGGCGCAGGCCGGGCGGTCGGTGTCGCGATCTTCGCGAAGATGTTCCCGACCGGCACGTCCGCGTCCGTGTTCGTGGATATGGGCGGGCCGATGCAAGGCATAGTCGTTCTGCGCGTGACGGGCTACGACCTGTCGGCTCCGGTAGGGCTGTGCGACACTGCCGGGGCGTCCGACGCCATCGAAGTACCCGAAGGCGGGCTTCTGCTCGCCGTCAGCGGCCGGCGCGGACCGAATACAAACGCCGTGGATTTTAACGGAGTGGTGCGGCGCGGCTCCGATGTGGTCCAGGCTAGGCGGGACTGGGGCTGGAGCCATCGTCTCCCGGCCAGCGCGGCGCGTCCGCTCTCATTCTCCCCATATAGCGGCACCCATGGCGACCAGGCGTGGGTCGCCGCCAGCTTCGCGCCGCTGTGAGGATGGAGAGGTGGCCGAGGACAGCATCGAAGTGAAGGTCGCGAGGCTCGAGGAGCGGATGGAAGCCATCGGCGGCCAGGTCACGGTGATCGGCCGGGACGTGCGCGAGGTGCGCGACACGGTGCTGCGCCAGCGCGGCTTCATCGCGGCCGTGTCCGCCGTGTGGGCGGTCGTCGCCGCGGCCGGGCTCGCCTTCTGGAACCACGTCGTCTCGGGGTGGTCGTCGTGACGGCGGCAGTAAAGCAGTCTCGGGCGGGGCGCACGGTCGCAGCCAAGGAGGCGGAACTCCGCGCGCAGCTCGCGCTCATCCGGCGGCAGGAGAAGATCCAGGCCGCCCGGGAGAACCTGCTCGACTACATCGAGTTCACGATGCCGGACCCTGACGCGCCGAACGACCTGACGCGCTCGCAGTACCAGGCCGCGAAGCATCACCGGGCCGTCTGCCAGGCCGTCCAGACCTTCGTCGAGGGAGGCTACGAGGGCTACGACATCCTGATCCTGACCATGCCGCCGCGGCATGGAAAGTCCGAGATCGTCTCCCGGCGACTCCCGGCCTGGTTCTCGGGCAAGTACCCCGACAAGAACGTCGTGGTCGCCTCCTACGGCGACGAGTTCGCCGCGGATTTCGGCGCCGAGGTCCGGCGCATCCTCTTCACGCCGCAGCACAAGCAGGTCTTCCCGAACCACAAGCTCACCCGCGGCGGCACGGCCAAGGACCGCATGAACACGACGGACGGCGGGCTCCTGTTCTTCGTCGGGCGCGGCGCGGCGCTCACCGGCCGCGGCGCGCACCTGTTCGTGGGCGACGATCTCATAAAGGACGACAAGGAGGCCGCATCGCAGGCCATCCGCGACCAGGCGTGGAACTGGCTCACCCGCGTCGCCATGACTCGGCGCATGGGCAAGAAGCTGATGATCCTCACCTTCACGCGCTGGCACAGCGACGACCCGATCGGCCGGCTCACCGACCCGGAGAACCAGTACTTCCGCCGCGAGATCGCCGAGAAGATCAAGGTCATCAACCTGCCGGCGCTCGCCGAGGAGGACGATCCCCTCGGCCGGGAGCCCGGGGAGGCGCTGTGGCCGGACGGACCCGACAAGTTCGACGAGAAGTACCTGCACGACTTCCGCATCATCGACCCGCTGGGCTTCGCCTCGCTCTACCAGCAGCGGCCGACGCTCGCCGAGGGCGACCTGTTCAAGATGGAGGGCGTGCGCCTCTACGATCCGGCCGATCTCCCCGACAACCTGCGCTGGTACGCCGCGTCGGACCATGCGCTCTCGACCGACCACCGCCGCGACCCGTCGTGCTTCGGCAAGGGCGGCGTCGACGAGGCGGGGCATCTCTGGCTCGACGAGCTGTTCTGGCAGCGCGTGCCGCCCGAGGTCGCGGTCGAGACGATGCTGAGCATGGGCACCGGGAAACGGCAGCCGCTCGTCTGGTGGGCGGAGCGCGGGCATATCTCGAAGTCGATCGGGCCGTTCCTCAAGAAGCGGATGCTCGAGACGAACCGGATCTTCAACGTCGTCGAGGTGACGCCGATTGGCGACAAGGCCAGCCGCGCCGCGTCGGCCGTCGCGCGCTGGAACCTCGGGATGATCCGCCTACCCTCCAACGCGCCGTGGACGGAGCGGTTCATCGCCGAGCTCATGGCGTTCCCGAACGGCAACCACGACGACGCCGTGGACATGCTCTCGCTCCTGTGCCTCGGCCTGCGCGTGCAGACCCCCGCCTCGGCGCCGGCGAGCACGGCGAAGGAGCCGAAGTACGGCACGTTCGGGTGGCTCAAGAGACAGCAGCAACGCGACGAGGACGAAGCCCGGCGGCTTCGGTTCGGAGGATTCTGATGGACTACGAGGACGAAGGCGCCAGTGAGGCCCCGATCACCGAGAACGGCACGGCCTCCGAGGAGAAGCCGGGCAACCCCCCGATCTCCGAGGAGGACGCGAAGCTCGTCAAGCGCCTGCTAAAGCGTGTCGAGGCCGATCGTGCGCACCACGAGAAAGCCTTCAAGCGGATGCGCGACGACATGGTGTACGCCCGCGTCGGCGCGACGAAGGAGTGGGTGGACGGGGGGAACTACACGGCGAACATCACCGGCCGGCACATCCGCCAGCAGGTCTCGACGCTCTACGCCAAGAACCCCAAGGCCGTCGCACGCCGGCGCCCCCGGCTCGACTTCCAGGTGTGGGACGAGGATGAGCAGTCGCTTGTCGCCGCGATGCAGATCGTCCAGCAGTTCCATCTGGCGTCCGCGGCCGCCGCAGCGGCCGATCCGCTCGGGGCGGCGATGGGCGTGCCGCAGATCGTCCCGCCCGAGGTCATGCAGGCGCAGGCGCTCGTCGAGGACTTCCAGGCGGGCATGGCCGAGCGGCAGACCATCGACAAGGTGGGCAAGACCCTCGACGTGCTCTTCTCCTACTTCATGAACGAGCAGAAGCCCGTCGCCTTCAAGACGGCGATGAAGCAGCTCGTCCGGCGCACCTGCACCACGGGCGTCGGCTACTGCGAGATCGGCTTCCAGCGCGCCTACGAGGACGCCTCGGCCGCCCCTGCCAGCGGCCTTGCCGACGTGCGCGGGCAGCTTGCTCACGGCCGGTCCCTCGCGCGGGAAGTGCAGAACGCCGACGACGCCGAGGATGTCGACGCCAAGGAGCGGGAGCTCGCCCTAACCGCCGAATCGCTGCAGAACCAGGAGTACGTGCTGGCGCGCGAGGGGCTGGTCTTCGACTTCCCCGAGAGCACCCACGTCATCCCCGACTGCCGCACCCGGAACTTGACCGGATTCGTCGGTGCGCGGTGGCTGACGATCCAGTACCTCTACACCCCCGACGAGGTGCGCGGCCTGTTCGGCGTCGACCTCGGCCGGGACTACAGGCCCTATTCGCAGGACGGCAAGCATCGCGACGACCCCGGGATGCGGGACGGCGAGAAGGAGGCCGAGGAGTACGCCTGCGTGCTCAAGCACTACGACCGGCAGTCCGGGCAGTGCTACTACCTCTGCGACGGCTACAAGGGCTTCCTGCGGCCCCCCGCGCCGCCCGATGTCTACGTCGAGGACTTCTGGCCGGTCTACGCCCTGACCTTCAACGAGGGCGAGGACGATCAGGAACTCTTCCCCCCGTCTGACGTGGCGCTCCTGCGCGACATGCAGAACGAGTACAATCGCTCGCGACAGGGGAAGCGGGAGCACCGCAAGGCGGCCAGGCCGCGCTTCGCGACCCGGCGGGGCTCGCTCGACGACGAGGACAAGAAGCGGCTCGGCAGCGCCGAGCCCTTCGAGGTCGTCGAGGTCAACCCGCAGGGCGACCAGTTCGACATCGCGAAGGAGATCCAGGCCGTCCCGATGCCCGGCGTCGACCCGAACCTCTATGACGTGGGCGAGACCTACACGGACATGCAGCTCGTCGTCGGCACGTCGCCCACGGGCGTAGGGGCCACCCCGCGCTCCGGCACGGCGACCGGGGAGGCGCTGGCGGAGGACAGCCGCACGATGGCGGCGGGCTCCTCGGCCGACGACCTCGACGCTTTCCTTTCGGCCGTGGCCCGCGCATCGGGGCAGGTGCTCCTCCGCGAGATGTCGGCCGAGTCGGTGCGGAAGATCGCCGGCCGCGGCGCCGTCTGGCCCGAGATGACCCTCGAGGACATCGCCGGTGAGATCTACCTCGAGATCGAGGCGGGCTCGACGGGCAAGCCCAACGCGGCGCAGGAGATCAGGAATTGGCGCGAGATGCTGCCGTTCCTCCTGCAGATGCCGGGGATCGAGCCGACGTGGCTGGCGCGCGAATCGCTGCGGCGGCTCGACGACCGCCTCGACCTCACCGACGCCATCGCGCAGGGGCTCCCGTCGATCATGACGCTCAACCGCTCGGCGCAGGTCGGCCCGGCCGACCCCGGCGCAGCGCCCGAGGACCAGGGTGGCGAGGGCGGGGGGAACGGCGGCTCCTCGCCGTCGCGCCCGACCGGCGGTGAACGGGGGATGGGTTCGAATCACGCCGGACCCGCTTGACGGCGTATCCTGTCTGATATACGGTCCTTCGTATGGGATCGAATCAGACAGGAGAAGCCATGCGCGCCCTGACCGGAGGAGACGACCGTGACTAAGCTCACTGACGCCGAAGCTGAGCGACTGGCAATGCTCGCGGAGGAAGCCGCCGAGGTGGTTCAGATCGTGGGGAAAATCCTCCGCCACGGGTATGACAGCTACCACCCGTTGCAGCCGGACGTTCTGAACCGCGAATTGCTCGATGACGAGCTACGCGACCTGCTCACGGTGGCGAAGCGCATGGTCGGCGAGGGCGATGTCGAGGGGAACTTCTTGCTCGCGGATCACAATGCGGCGTGGAAGCGAAAGCTCCGCTACACGCACCATCAGGAGGTAGCCCTGACCGGAGGAGACGGCCGTGGCTGACCTGATCGAGAGGCTGGACTTGGCGATCAGCCCGCTGGGCCTGCGAGATGCCAATGAGGAATTGATGGCGGAGGCCCGCGCCCGCATCGCCGAGATGGAGGCCGAGGTAGCGCGGCTGCGCGGTTGCGACCTGATCGTGGCGCACATCCTCGCACTGGTTCCGGTCAGGGAAATCCTGCGAGTAGGGGCGACAGGTAAAGACCTGATCGAGTGGGTTCGCGCGCAACGTGACCGCGCCGCCCTCGCGGCCCCCGACACGGGAGGGGCGGATGGCGAGTGATCCTCTGACTCTCGAAAAGCTCATCGCAGACCTGCGGCGGCTCAAGGATGAGATCGGCCCGCCTCCGCCGGAGGTTCGCGTTAGCCCCTACGCCACCGGCCTCCCCACCGGCCAGCCGCGCACCGACGACATGCGCGAGATGGTCGAACGGCTGGGTAAGCGGCGCGTGCCGGCAGCCTATCGTCTAGCTGGTGCAGCCCTCGGCCTGACCCGGGATGTCGTCGTGATCCACCCCGATCTTCTGCCCGGAGCCCCCGATGAGCACTGACCGCGAGCGCGATGCCGTCTGAATCGTCGGACTTGTAGCCCGACAAAACGTGCGCTACACTACGCCCCGACTGACCCCCTAACCGGAGGTAATCGTGGGCGTAGAAAACGAGGACGTGGCATCGCCCGACACGTCCGCAGACGACACCCTGGACGACGTTTCTACCGCCGAGGCTGATGCCCCGGCGGTTGATGACGTTGCGGATTCGTCCCCCGCAGCCAAGGACGAAAAGTCGATCCTGTCTGTCGTGCGCGATGCCGTGCAGACCAAGGACGACGCGGACCCGTCCACCGCGGAAGCAAGCGACCACCAGGCCGCTCCGACGCAAGCGGAACCCGACGACGAGAATTTCGCCGATGTTCCGTTCCACACCCATCCGCGGTTCCGCGAGCTGATCCAGCAGCGGAACGACCTCAAGGCCCCGGCCGAGAGCTACCGGAGGATCGAAGCGTTTCTCACCGAGAACGCCATCGAGCCGAACGAAGCCTCGGACGCCATCAGCTGGGTGGCGCTGATGAAGCGCGACCCCGAGAAGGCGTGGGAGCAGATCAAGCCGACGATCCAGAACCTGCTTCTGACGATCGGCGAGGTGCTGCCCCCGGACATCCGCGCTCAGGTCGCATCCGGGCAGATCACGTCCGAGTACGGCAAGGCGCTGGCCAAGGAGCGCGCCAAGGCGACGATCGCGCAGGGGCACCTGTCTTTCCGCGATCAGCAGCTCGAAGCGCAGCGGCGCCGGCAGGAGGCCGAGACGGTCTCCGCGAAGCAGGCGGCGGTCACGGCCGCAGCGCGGGCGTGGGATGCGGCGAAGCGGACGGCGGACCCCGACTACGCGAAGAAGGAGCGTCGCCTCAAGAGCGAGGTGCTTCTCCTGCAGCGCGAGGAGGGCATCCCGGACACGCCGGAAGGTGTCAAGGCGCAGCTCGACAAGGCTTTCAAGGCCATCAACGCCGAGTTTGCAGCCGCGAGACCGAGGCGCCCGGGCGTCACGCCGGTCACGGGTGGGAGCGTTTCAGGAAGCCCACGCGCAAAGCCCACGTCGATCCTCGAGATCGTCCAGCGGGCAGGCGCGTAACGTCCAGGGACCGGACCAATGCCCTTTACGGCGCAGGAACTCGCGAACATCTACAACAGCGCGCTCGACTTCTACCTCGATAAGGGGAAGCTGACCGCGCAGAACATCCAGGACAAGCCCATGCTCAAGGCGTTCGAGAGCGCCTCGGGCACGTTCTCGGGCGGCAAGGGCGACGTGTCGATCGGTATCAAGACCGGTCAGGGCGGCGGCTCGCTCGCCGGCTACACGCACGACGACCCGGTGAGCTACTACAACCCGACGCCGGCCAAGCGCGTGAACTACTCCTGGAAGGAGATGTTCATGGGCCTCGGCTTCACCCACACCGAGCTCAAGCACGGCGGCATCACCGTCATCGAGAGCGGCGCGGATCAGTCGACCTCGATGAAGGAGGGCCGCGAGCAGCACGTCCTCGCCGAGATCCTCGACGAGAAGTTGTCGGCCTTCGACGAGGACTACAACATCTCGAAGGACGCGCTGATCCACGGCGACGGTTCGGGGGATGCGAAGTCTATCGCCGGCATCAAGGCGTTCATCCTCGACAACCCGGCGCTCGGCTCGACCGGCGGCCTCAACCGCACCACGAACGCCTGGTGGCGGAACCGGGCCGCGACCACGGCGGCGCAGTCGGCGGGCACGGGCTTCGCCCCGATCTCGTCCTCGTCGACCGGCGGTGGCGTTCTGCTGACCTTCCTGCAGAAAGAGCGGCGGCAGCTCAAGCGGTACGCGAGCGGGACAGCGATGCGGCACAAGTGCTTCGCCGGCTCCGACTTCATCGCCGCGATGGAGGCCGAGATCAGGGCGAACGGCAACTACTCCCTCTCCGGCTACCGCGACCGTCGTACCAACGACGGCTCGATGGCCACCGAGGAGGGCGTGCCCTTCGGTTCGTGGAACTTCGTGTACGACCCGACCCTCGACGACCTCGGCCTCGAGAAGCGGGCGTACATCATCGACATGGCGAGCATCAAGCTGCTCTACATGGTCGGCGAGAAGAAGAAGCGGTGCAACCCCGCCCGGCCGCATGACCGCTTCGTCATGTACCAGGGCGTCAGCGACACGGCCGTCATGGTCGCGAAGCGGCTCCGCACCTCCGGCGTCTACGACATCGCCTGAGCCCTTAGCGCGGCGCCCCTGCACGGGCGCCGCATTACATTCACGATGGAGGGCCAGATGGCATCCAAGATCATCGAACTGACGCTGGCGGCGGACGTGGCCGACGACGGCACTGTCACCGGCATCGCCTACCCGACCGGCACGAACCAGGCGTTCTTCACGTCAGGCAACGCTTCGGCCACGGGCGTCGCGATCGTCAACGGCAACGACGTGTACCTCGAGACTGCGAGCAAGATGAGCCTCACCTACGGCGGGTCGGACATCACGCTGACCAACAAGTCGGACGTGACCTGGCCGAAGGGGGCGACGGTTCTCGTCGGCCTCGGCTACGCCGCCGCGGACGAGGTGACGGTCATTGCGCAGCCGACCGAGGCCGCCCTCGGCGGGACGCTCACGGGCTCCGTGGACGGCACGATGGCCGACATCGCGGCGCTCGACACGAGCGACTCCTACTCCGACGCCGCGGTCAACGCGGCGATCACCTCGGCCAATCTGCAACTCAAGGAGTTGCAGACCAAGGTGAACTCGCTCATCACGAAGCTGATCGCGGCCGGCGTTCTCGCGTCGTCCTGATCCCCTGCGAGGGGCGCCGCGGCGCCCCTCTCCTCCAACACGAGGCGCCCATGCAGTATATCGACGGCCTTCTCGCCCTTGGCGGCGACATGCGCAACACCGTCCCCCTTTCCGCCGTCAGCGTGGCCGAGGTTCATCTCCTCCGCGCCATCCACGGCCCTGACTCCGTTCACGATGTCCAGCCGCTCCCCGGCGTCAACGAGGTGCAGCCCCGCGGCGAGATCGCCCGGCTGATCGAGAAGTACCCGGCCACCGACGAGGACGGGCTGCAGGTCGCCCGGCGCGTCTTCGCCGGCGGTGCCCCGTCCGTGCCCGTCGAGATCGCCGACCTCGACCTGCCCGAAGCGGCCTTCCGCGTCGTGCAGCGCGTCGCCGCGCCGGCCCCGAAGCGCAAGCGCGCCCCCGCGGCCGAGCCGGGCTCGGCGGTCGTTCCGGTCGGCGAGGACGCCGCCGAAGCGGACGAAGTTTTCGGCTGACCTGACAGGGGGCGAGGATGGCCCGCAACCGCACGCTGCTCTCGCTCCTGCAGGACTACCGCATCGAGACCGGGGCGAGCTCGAACCCGGCGCACAACGCCAACGCCCGCGAGTCGCAGGTGCAGGCGATCCAGAAGGCGCAGGAGCGCCTCTGGCGCAAGCACGAATGGCCGTTCCTTCGCGTCCGCCGCTTCATCGACCTCCAGGCCGGGCAGCGGTACTACGACACCCGCGGCGCCAAGCGCGAAGACGGCACGGCTGCCGCCGACCTCGGCATCGAGCGGCTCGAGAGCATCGAAGTCCGCTGGGGCGAGCAGTGGATTCCGCTCTGCTACGGCATCGGCGCCGCGCAGTACGCCGAGTGGGATTCGGACATGGGCGCCCGGTCGTGGCCGGCGGAGCGGTGGCAGGTCTACGAGGATGAGCAGTTCGAGGTCTGGCCGATCCCCTCGGACAACGCCGACCCGACGACTCTCGAAGGCCGCCTACGCCTGACCGGCATCCGCGACCTGCGCCCCCTCGTGAGCGACGACGATCGCGCCGACCTCGACGACGACCTGATCGTCAAGTGGGGCGCGCTCAAGGCGCTCGCCCGCGCGGGGAGCAAGGACGCGCAGGTCGTGCTCGACGAGGCCAAGCAGATCGAGGCCGGGCTCACGGCCGGCTTCACGAAGTCGAAGACCTTCTCCCTCGCCGGTCGTGACAGCACGCCCGAGCGCCGCCGGCGCGGGCCGTTCCGAGTCCACTACCGGGACAACGAGCCCGGGGTCTCTTGATGGGTAGCATCTGGATCAAGGAGTTCCGGGGCGGCCTCGACACCCGCCGCCTCCCCGAGACGCTTCCGGGCGGCGCGCTGATTCGCGCGCAGGACTGCCACATCACGCAGGGCGGCGAGCTCGAGCAGCGCGCGGTCTTCGCGCCGATCTGGACCGACACGGCCGGCATCAGCGTCGGCCTCGCCGCCGACGAGGACTCGCTCGTGGTGTTCGGGAACGGCGCGACGCCCCCGGCCGACCTCCCGCCGAACGTCTCCTATCAGCAGCTCGTCCATCCCGACGACAGCAACGTCGCGCTCCTCGGTGTCCCCTCGTGGCAGCTATTCGGCGGCGAGATCGCGGCGATCGGGCTGTTCGAGGAGAACGCGAACGAGCGGCGGTTCATGTACCTCAACGGCGTGCATGTCTCCGACACCAACGCACCGCCCCAGGCGGCAGGGAGCGTCGAGCCCACCTCGCTCGGCGTGCATTTCTCGAAGATCTTCGTCGGCGCCGGCACCGTCATGTTCTTCTCCGACAACGAGGACGGCGACGACTTCACAAACGCGGGCGCCGGCTTCGTCGACATGGCCTTCCGTGTCGGCGGCGGCGCCAAGGTGCGAGCCTTCTCCGACTATGAGCGCATCCTCGCCGTCTTCTCCGACCGCGCCATCACGACCTGGAAGATGGACGCCGACCCGGACAACACGGCGATCGTGCAGACCCTTCGCGGCTTCGGCACCTTCGCGGCGCGCACGGCCATCCAGTTCCGCGGCGCCGACGTGCTCTTCTACGACCTCTCGGGCATCCGCTCGCTCCGGGCTCGGGACTCGTCCGGTACGGCGCAGACCGCGGACGTGGGCAGCCCGATCGACAAGCTGACCTCGAAGGCCATCGAAGACCTGTCGGTCGAGCAGCGCGAGTTCGCCGCCGCCATCGTCGAGCCGCGCACCGGCCGCATCTGGTTCGCCATCGGCGACACGATATTCGTCCTCTCGCAGTACGAGGCGACGAAGGTGACGGCCTGGTCGACATACAAGCCGGGGTTCCAGATCGAGGGAATCGCCGTCCTCGGCGACCGTGTGTATCTGCGTTCCGGCGACACGATCTACGTCTACGGTTCGGAGACCGGACCCTACCAGTACGGCAGCGACGTGCAGGCCGAGGCGTGGCTCCCCTACCTCGACGCCAACGCCCCGACCAAAAGCAAGACGCTCATGGGCATCGACGCGGCGGTGCGCGGCGCGTGGGAAGTCCGCGTCGGCTACGACCCGCGCAACCTCGACGCCACCGACCTCGTGGCCCGCATCACCAGCACGACCTATCCCGACCCGCGCGTGCCGCTGGCGCAGGGGCGCGGGACGCACATAGGGCTCCGCTTCCGGTCGATCGCCCCGCCCTCAACCACCGAGCCGGCCGTCGTCTCCGCCGCGGTCATCGTCCACGACCTCGACGACCCCGAGGACGCGGCCGGGTCATGAAGGTGCGCCTCGTCATGGAGTCGGACTACGAGGCGTTCCTGGCGCTCGCGCAGGCCGGCGCAGCGGAGAGCGAGGCCGATCTCGGGTTCACGCGCGAGACCTTCGACGAGACGTTCCGGCGGTTCTTCACCGACATGACGTGCTGGGTGTGCGAGGCCGACGACGGCGCGCTGGTCGGCTTCCTCCTCGCCGTCATCAACGGGTTCTACTTCACGGCTGGACTAGCCGTCTCCTGCGAGGTAATATACGTGACGCCCGCCAAGCGCGGCACTCGGGCACCCGCACTTCTCCTGGACGAATTTTTCCGGTGGGGTGACATGGTGGGTGCTCGACGCAAATACCTCGGAATCAACAACGGCCGCCATCCCGAGCGCACCGCCCGCTTCTTCGAGCGGTGGGGCGCGCGGCGTCTCGGCCTCGTGCTGGCGGCTGACTGATGGCGAAGGGCAAGGGCGGCGGCAGCAACAAGGAAGCCAAACGGGCTCGCGAGGCCGAGGAGGCGCGGCAGCGCAAGATTCGCGCCGGCACCGCGAAGATCAACAAGACCTTCGACACGCAGTTCACGCCGAAGTTCTACGCCAGGCAGGAGCAGGCGTACAAGGACTACGCCCTCCCGCAGCTCGACAAGCAGCACAAGGATGCCGGCGAGGAGCTTGGCTTCGACCTCGCGCGGCGGGGCGTCTCGCAGAGCTCCATCCGAGCCAACAAGGAGGCCGACCTCGGCGAACTCTACGACCTCAACCGGCAGGGCATCACCGACAAGGCCCGCGAGTTCGGCACGACGGCGCGGAGCAACGTCGAGGACGCCCGCAACGATCTGGTGCTGACGCTGCAGAGCACCGCCGACGCCGAGGGCGCCGCCAAGAGCGCGCTGTCCCGCGCCGGCGCACTGTCCCGGCCCCCGGCCTACTCGCCGCTCGAGGACGCCTTCCTGTCCTTCACGCAGGGCCTCGCGACGCAGGCCGACCTCGAGCGCGCCAAGGCCGCGGGCGCTCCGATAAATCTGCGCTACAACACGGGGCTATTCGGCAACAACAGCTCCATGAAGGTGTCGCCGTGATTCCGCTTCTCCCACTCGCCCTCGCTCTTACCGCCGGCGGCATCGGCGCGAACTACATGGGTGCCAAGGCCGCCGACCGCGCGCAGGCCGACGCGATGGCCGCGGAGCGCATCCGGCAGGGCCGATTCGATCAGGAAGCGGACGCGACGAACGCCCGCTCGCAGAATCGGTACGAGAACATCGAGGAGCAGCGCGGCGACAAGGCCGACGAGCTCGCCGACATGTTCCTCGCCGACGCTGGCGCGGCGCCGCAGGTGCTCGACACGCCGACCAACACGATCACCGTATCGCGCACCGATGACGAGAAGGCCAAGCGCCGCGAATACACCGATCAGCAGGGCCGCGCCCGGGCCGAACTTCTATCCCTCGGCGACCTGTTCGGCGACATCGGCGTCGGGCAGGCGCGCGACATGACGCAGCTTTCCGGCATCGGCGGGATGCGCCGCGGCTCGCAGGGCGTGCTCCCTCTCGAACTCGACGCCGCGGCGCAGAAGGGCGCGGGCTGGCGGCTCGCCGGCGACGTGATGGGCGGCCTCGGCTCCATCGCCACGATGGGCGCCCTCGGCGGCGCGTCGCTGCCGGGGATCTTCGGGGGCGCCAAGACCGCCGGGCCGGCGCTCGCCGGCACGAACGCCCTCTTCTCGCTGTACGGGTGACGATGTGGCGACGAGGCTCAACCGCTACTACAACAACCCGATGATCGGGCAGGCGTTCGAGAACATCGCCTCGATGTTCGCGCCGCCGTCCGCGCAGGAGATCGCCGGCTACGCGCAGGCCAACAAGCTGCGCACGGAGAACGAGGGCCTCGAGGCGCTCATGCGACTTGCGGGCGATCCGAACGCCGACCTCAACGCCTTCGATCGGTACGGCGCTGCCACGGGCATGTTCAACCCGAATCAGGGCTTCGGCGCCCGCGACATGGCCGACGCGACGCAGCGGTACGGCTACGACACGGCCTCGGCGGATCGCCGGTATAACACCGACGTCACCGCCAACACGACGCTCGCGACGAATCGCCTCGACAACCAGACTCGGGCGATCGGCGATCTGTTCGGCCCGCTCTCGCAGGGGCAGGTTCGCCCCGAGGTGCCCGACGAGTTCATGCAGGCGATCGGCCTCCCCGGCGCCGCGGCTGTCGAGGGCGCCCCCAAGCCGCTCTCCGAATCGGAAGTCGAGGGCGCCCTGCTCGGGCAGGCCATCGACACGGGGATGCTCGGGCCGAAGGACGCGGCCGACGCTTATCGCGGCGGCATCAACATCGAGCAGATCATCGGCGCAGATATCGACGGCGACGGGGTGGCAGACCCCGTGAACGTGGCGCGCGGCGACGCCATCGGTCGGCAGCCCTACAACAACCCGGGCTCGGCCCCTGCGCCGCAGACCAAGAACTACCGCACGCCGGACGGCCGGACCGGAACGGCCGTGTGGGAGCCGGGGTCGCGGTTGCTCGCCGACGCGGCGACCGGCGAGCCGCTCCCCCAGGGAACTATCACTGGCGACATCGCCGACGCGGGGGGTGGCGTGTTCACGTCCACCACGTCAAACCAGACGGACGCTACGCGCCTCGAATCCGAGGCCAACTACTACCTCGGCCGGGTGAACGCAATGCGCGAGCTTCTCGCGCAGAACCCCGGCATCGCTGGCGTGCCTGGCACGATCCGCGGTTTCGCGCAGGACGCCCTGGCGTTCGTGAACGAGATGTCCGCGGCCTACGGCCCGGAGACCCCGATCCGCCCCGAGGATGTGGCGGAGATGGCCGAACGGTTCGGCGCCTCGGGGAACTACGACCCGTCGATCCGCAAGTTCCGCGCTTTGGCGATCGAGCTGGCCTACGCCCGGGCCAAGGCCGCGGACCCCTCCGGCGAGGTCAACGTCCGCGAATTCGAGCAGCATCTCGCGGCCTTCAACGGCGGGCTCGCCGGCAACCAGGGCGTCATGCCCGCCGTGGACGCGCTGGAGGACAGCCTGCGCTCGCGGCTTGCGACGCAGGTGCAGACCCTTCGGCATCCGGGGCAAGACGCGCCCGCATCGAATCGGGGCGAGTTCGCGCAGCCTGCCGCCCCCGCGGCACGGCCGCGCGCCACGAACGCGCAAGGCGACGTCATAGAGTGGGATGGCACGGCATGGGTGCCGGTCCAGTGACCCCGATCCCGCCGCCCCCGCCCGGATTCCAGATGGTCGAGCAGCCGCAGGCCGTTCCGCCGCCCCCGCCCGGATTCCAGATGGTCGAGCCGGCGCGCGTCACGGTCGGCTCCCCGCCGATGGGCGACGAGATGGCCGACGCCGTGTTCGGCACGGACTACACGACCCCCGCGCCGCCCCCGCCGACCAGCCCGGAACGGGGGCTGCGGATCGGCGTGCAGGGTGCCGGCCGCGGCATCGCGGACCTTCTCGGCACGCCGGTCGACCTTGCGACCCTCGGCATCAACCTCCCGGCAGCCATCGGCGAGGCGGGGACGAACCTGGCGCTTCGGGCGTTCGGGCAGGAGCCGGTCGATTTCCCGCGAATCACGAACCAGGTGGGCGGCGGGGACTGGATCGCCGACATTTTCGGCCGCGGCGCGGAGGCCGCCGGCTACGACGTGCTCGACCCGGAGGACTTCTCCGGCCGCGAGAAGCTCGCCTACAACGTGAACCGATTCGGCACGTCCGCAGGGGTCGGTGCGCTCGGCCTGTCCCGTGCCGCCGTGGCGCGCGTGGCCGCCTCGCAGGCCGGGCAGCGCGCGGCGCCGGCCTTCGGCGATGCGTTCCTGCAGCCCTACTCGGGGCCGAACGTGGCGCGCACCATCTCCGGCGACGTGGCGGCCGGGGCGGGCTCCGGCGCGGGCCTGACGCTCGGGGAGGAGTATTTCCCCGACAACGAGTGGGCGCAGTTCTTCGCGACGCTCGCCGGCGGCGTGGGCGGCGGCTTCGCGGGCGCGGCGGCGCACAAGCCTGGCGACGTGGCGCGCTCGCTCTCGCGCTTCGCCCCCGACCCCGACATTCCCTACGCCGAGGGGCAGATGCTCCCGACCAGCAAGCGCGTGGCCGACACGGCGGCGCGGGTCGTGCAGTCGCAGACCACCGACCCCGCGGCGGCGTCCGCCCGCATCGGCGAGCGGGCCGCGGCGGCGCGGCTGCACGGCGAGCCCGTCCCGACCGCGGGGCTCGCTTCCGACGACATCGGCCTCATCGGGCTCGAGCGCGGGCTGCGGCAGCAGCCGAGCGCCGACAACCCGGCGCTGCGCCGGCAGTTCCTCGAGCGCGACCAGGCGCTCAAGGAGGGCGCCGCGGATGCCGTTGGCCGCCTCGTCGACCCGGACGCGGACCTGCAGGCCGGCCTCGCCACGGCCAAAGCCCGGCCAGATCAGATCGCCGCCGAGCGCGACGCGGCTGCCCTGCCGATTCTCCGCCAGGCCGAGGCGTCCGGCGCGACGATCGACGCGCAGCCCGTGGCCGACACGATCGACGCCATGCTCGCCACCTCGAAGCGGCCGGCGGTCGTCAACGCGCTGCGCGACGCGCGGAAGATGCTCAACGCCCCCGGGACCGAGGATCTCGACACGACGGTCTCCGGCCTCTACGAGACGCGGAAGGCCATCAACGACCTGATCGAAGGCCGCTCGGACAACGCGACGGGCCGGTACGCGAAGAAGGAACTGATCGAGGTCCGCGACGCGCTCGACGCCGCGATCACGCAGCAGGTGCCGGAGTTCGGCCAGTATCTCGACACCTACCGGCAGGGCAGCCGCGCCCTCGACGTGTTCGACGAGAGCAAGTCGGTGTCGCGCCTCGTCGATTCGGACACCGATCTGCGCAACACCGCGAAGCGGCTCCTGACCGGCGGCGAGTACGGCCGTGACCAGGCCATGCGCGAGGTCCAGGGCGTGATGAGCAGCGACCCCGAGGCGGCGCGGGCGTGGCGCGCGGCCGTCGCCGAGGTGCTTTCCGATCAGGTCTCCTCGCGCGCCAAGGATGGCGAACTCTCGATGGCGCAGGTGCGCCGCGTGTGGGACGACCACCGCGACACGCTGGCGCAGGTGTTCAGCCCCGAAGACATGCAGACGCTCGAGCGCACGCACGAGATGCTGGCGCCGCTCGGCAACCTCTCGCAGCAGACCGTTCCGGGCTCCGCCACGGTGGACAACGCCCGCCTCGCCGGCATGGTCGAGGCCGCCGTCCTCGCGGGCACCGGCAACGCCATCACCACCGGCATGATTATGAAGCGGCTCCGCGTCGCCGCGAACCTGATCCCCGGCTTCCGTGAGGTCTCCATGCCGTACAAGACGGCGCGGCTGATCGAGCGCATGATGTTCGACCCGGAGCTCGCGCGCGTGATCCTCGAGCGGCCGATCGACGAGGGCGTGGGGGCGCTGTGGAACAGCAAGCTGCAGTCGGCGCTCGCCGAGGGCGAACTTTCGCGCGGCCTCTACAGCGACGACGACGAGGACGACGAACTGCGGAGAGCCGTCGATGGTGACTGACCTCTACGGCGGCATCCTCTCGACGGCGCAGGCGCTCGGGATCGACCCCGTCGACCTCGCGACGGCCATCAGCTACGAGACCGGCGGCACCTTCGATCCGCTGCAGGCCGGGCCGACGACGAAGTGGGGTCAGCACCGCGGGCTTATCCAGTTCGGCGAGCCCCAGGCGCGGCAGTACGGCGTCGACTGGTCTGACCCCCTAGGCTCGCAGCTCGGGCCGCAGGGCGCCGTGGCACGGTACTTGCAGGACACTGGTGTTCGCCCCGGCATGGGGCTGCTCGACATCTACTCGGCCATCAACGCCGGCGGCGTGGGCCGCTACGACGCCAGCGACGCGGCGGCGGGCGGAGCGCCAGGCACCGTGCGCGACAAGGTGATGGGCCAGATGGCCGGGCATCGCGAGAAGGCGCTGGCGATGTTCGGCGGCGCCGCCCCGCAGACGCCGAACTTCAACCCGAACGTGCCGATGCCTGCGCCGACCCTCGGCCTTGATTCGCTGTTCGCCGCAGCGGCCCCGCAGCGGCCGAGGGCGGAGGCCCGAGAGAACGCCGACGCGGAGAAGCAGCGGCGCCTCGCGCTGTTCGAGGCGCTTCCGGGTCTCGCATAGTGCGCAAAAGAGTGCCCAAAACCTGTCCGTCTGCCGGACAGACGAGAGGGTGAAAGGAAGGGGGATCAACGGCTTGCGGGGTAAGTTGTCCGATCTGTATTCTGTACCCACGGTAGCGTTCCTGTCTGTTGTCTGTCCCCCGTTTTTCCCCGTTTTCGCCGTAGCCGTTGGGCTCACTCCAGGCTGGTGTCGACCATTGTCGGTCGTGTCTGGTGCCCATCTTGCGCACTTGCGCCCATCTCGCGCCCCCAGGCGCCCCCGATGGTCTCGACGGCCTCTCGTCCGAAGTCCGGCTGCCATTTGGCGTAGACGGCCTCGACCGTGGCAAGCGAGTCGCCGAGTAGCTTCGCGACGATCCAGAGCGGCACGCCCCGCCGCGCCATGTGAGTAGCGGCCGTGTGGCGGAGGACGTGCGGCGTGACCCGCGCGAGGCCGGCGTTCCGCGCCAGCGTCGTTAGCGCCGTGTTGACGTTCGCCGGCGAGTCGAGGACGTAGGGGCCGACCCGCTCCTCGTAGGCCCGCAGCAGGACGGCGCGGAGCCGATCGCTCATCGGGACGGCGGCGCGGCGCTTGTTCGACATCTGCTTTCGCCCGGGCGGCAGGAAGTCGATCGCGCCCGTCGCGAAGTCAACCTGGCCGGTGTCCCAGCGCAACTCCTGGATCGCGGTGCGGCGCGCGCCGGTGTCGAGGGCGAGGTAGACGAACCGCTCGGCGCGGCCCATGCGCCCGGGGCCTTCCGCGGCGGCGAGCAGCCGGTCTATCTCGGCGTCGTTCAGCCAGCGGTCGCGCGGGGGGCTGTCCTCGGGCGGGGTGATCGCCGGCACGTCGTCGCTGGTCAGGTGCCGCTCCTTCACCGCCGCGTTCCACGCCGCGACGAGGCAAACGACCTCGAGCCGGATCGTGGCCGGCGCCGCATCGCGGCCGGCGACGTAGCGGTCGATCGTGTCCTGCGTCACGTCGGCCGGGCGGAGCGGGCCGAACGTCGGCTCGAGGTGCCGCCAGAGGTAGCCGTGCCGCTCGGAGGTGCCATACTTCCGCTGCCACAGGTCGGCGCAGGTAAGCACCTGACCGCGGCCCGGGGCGTCGAGCAGGGTCAGCCACTCGTCGAAGTAGGCCGTCGCAGGAGCGATCGCTTTCTCGCGCGTGCTCTCGCGGCGGCTTCGGCGGCCCTCGGACCAGTGGATGTAGAAGACCCCGTTCTCCGCGGGCCGGAGCTCGTACCAGACGCCGGCGTGGAAGCGGCGACCACGAACGCGCGCAGCGCCTCCTCCGCGACCAGCACGGGACGGCCGGGCAGGAAGGGCAGCCGGCCGGAGAGCCGGAGCCGCTTTATCTTGCTCGTCGAACATCTCAATACCTCGGCGACTTCGGGCTCAGGTTCGGGGTGCCCCGTTGATTTCAAGCATGTGTACGGAGCTGTATGTCACGTCCGGGGCGGATATGTCAAGGCCCGACATACGATTTACGCGCCCCACCATACTTAGCGATGGACTTCCGTGGGATTCATCCTTAGCGTGTATTCGTATTTCGTCTTGACATATCAACCATCGGATGTGTAGGACAGGCAGAGTGAGTCGTCAGACAGACGCGACAGGAGCACCGCCGAATGCAAATCCCCCTCGAAGCCCTCGCACAAGTCTACTGGCGCACCAGCCACGAACTGCAGGAGGCCAAGCACGACGGCGACGCCCACGCCGAGGCCGAGGCGATGGTCGAGCTGCTCGACCTGGCCGGGTTCACGCAGCGCGCGAGCATCCGCGCCCGCTGCGGATCGCGAGTGCCGGTAGGCCGCATCGGCGCGCTGCGGCGGAAGTCGAGGGCCGGCGTGTGAGGGTTCTCGGCGTCGATCCGGGCGGGACGGGCGCGCTGGCGCTGCTCGCACCCGAGGAACTGCGAATCAGGGACATGCCTGTCTTCCTCGTGAAGCGCGGCAAGTCGTCGAAGCCCGAGCTCGACGTGCTCGCCCTCGACGACATCCTCGCGGCCTGGCGACCCGACGTGTGCTACTTCGAGCAGGTCGGCGGCATCCCCGGCCAGTCCGCCCCGGCCGCCTTCAACTTCGGACGAATCGCCGGCGCCGCCGAGGCCATCGTCAAGGCCAGCGGCGCCCGATTCGTTTTCGTGCCGCCGGCCGTGTGGAAGCGGGCGATGCACGTCCGCGGCGACAAGGACGAAGCGCGGGCGCTGGCGACCAACATGTTCCCTGCCAATGCGGCAGACTTCCGCCGCAAGAAGGACGACGGGCGGGCGGAAGCCGCGCTCCTCGCCGAGTACGGACGCCGGCTGGAGGCACCCTCGATTTTTTCTTGACCTCCGTGTCTGATGTATGCCACATAGCCGACATACGGACCCGACACTGACTGAAACGGATTTGCCCGCTGTGCAACTGACCTTCGAGGGCGACACGTTCGCCCACCTCCTCTCCGAAATCCGCAGGTTCCTCGACAGCCTCCCGGGCGACGCCGCCACGCAGGGGCTGCTCAACCTCGACGGACCGCTGCCCCCGGCCGTGAAGCGAGCGCCGAAGGAAGGCCGCGGAGCCAAGCCCACCCCCGAGCAGATCGCCGCGGCCATCAACGCCGAGGCCCCGCCCTGCACGCGCGAGGAAGTGGCCGAGGCCGCCCGCGCCTACGTCGCGAAGCACGGCGCCGCGGGGCTGCCCGCGGTGGTCGGGTATCCGAACCTCAACGCCATCCCCACGGCCGAACTCTGGCGTGCCAAGCGCGCGCTCGAGAAGGCCCTCACCGCCTAACCGCAAGGAGATCCCACCAGTGAGAATCGATATAGACGGCTTCTACGGAGCCGACGAATACGACCTGCTCGCCGAGTTCTTCGCCAAGGCGGCGACCTTGCGCCGCTTGCGCGAGGCCGCCGAGGATCAGTTCATCCAGGAGCAGATCGACGCCGCCGACGCCGAGGCCGTCGAGGAGACCGCCCCGCCCGAAGCGCCCGAGGCCCCGAAGCGCAAGCGGCGCACGAAGGCCGAGATCGAGGCGGCGAACGCCGACAATGCGGCGGATGCCGCTGCCAAGGAGCCCCCCGAGGAGCCGGCGCAGAACATCTCCGCCTCGCCCGAGGACCGGCAGGAACCGGCAGATCCCGAAGACGCCCCCGAGGCCGATGAGGCGCGGGCCGACTTCTTCGACGAAGAGACGCCGGCCGCGCAGGACGACATGATCGACGGCTACGCGATCACCTTCGAGGGGCTGCAGGCCATTATGCACGCCTACGTCGCCAAGTTCGACATGGCCGCCGCGCAGAAGAACGCGAAGTCCCTGTTCGGCGGCTTCAACAAGAGCAGCGAGGTCGCAGCCGCCGGCGAGGACGCGCTGCGGACGGCGATCGCCAACTTCGCCCGCGCCATCAAGACCGGCAAGGAGGTCTGACGCCGTGGATCACGGTCAGCGCGCCCATGCACAGTGGTCTGCCTCGGCGTCCGAGCGCAACTTCGCCTGCCCGGGCGCGCTGGCGCTGATCGAGCACCTCGGCCTTGAGGATCGGGAGACCCGCGCCGCCGCCTGGGGCACGGCCTGTCACCAGGTCGCGGAGCGGTGCCTCCGCTCGGGCGTCGATGCAGACGCGCACCTTGGCGCGCGGGAGAGCACGAAGGGGTTCTCGTTCATCTTCGACGAGGAGATGGCCGAATGCACGCAGGTCTTCCTCGACTACGTGCGCGGGCGGCTCTCCGAGTACGACCGCTGGTGTCGAGCGAATGGGGTCGACCCCGACGCGCCCGAGAACCGGGCGCAACTGCTGATCGAGCAGAAGTTCGACCTCGCCCCGATCGAGCCACCCTTCGAGGCGGGCGGGACGGGGGACGCCGTGCTGCTCTTTCCGGCGTGGGGGCTCATCGAGATCGTCGACCTCAAGACGGGCGGCATGTGGGTGGAGGCTACAGGCAACAAGCAGCTCCGCACCTATGCCCTCGGCGCCGCGATCGCAAACCCCGGCCCGTGGAAGCGCGTAAAGAGCACGATCGTCCAGCCGCGCGTGGGCGACACGCCCGTCCGCAGCGAGGAGATCGACATCTGCGACCTCCTCGACTGGACATCCGATCTGGTCGAGGCCATGCAGCGGTCGCGCGCCGCCTACGACACCTTCCCGGAGGGCGGCCTTGTGGAAGGGGACGCGGCCTCGGAGGCGTGGATCGCCGCCCACCTCAACCCCGGCGACCACTGCCGCGGCACCTTCTGCGCGGCGGCGGCGCGGTGCCCCGCGCTGCAGGTCAAGGTGCTGCAGGAGGCGCACACGTTCTTCTCGCCGGTCGAGGCCGGCGTCGAGGCCGTGGCGCCGCCGCCCGATCCGCGGTCGCTGCCGGTCCCCAAGATCGTCGGCATCCTCGACGCCGCCGACATGATCGAGGCGTGGCTCAACGCCGTGCGCCAGTACGCCCGCGAGCTCGTCGAGGCCGGGCAGGAGGTGGGGCCGTACATCCTCGTCGACAAGCGGGCGATGCGGAAGTGGAAGGACGAGGACACCCTCGCCGCCGACCTCAAGCGGCTCGTGCACCTCGAAGGGGAGGCGCTCTACGAGCGCAAGCTCAAGTCACCGGCGCAGATCGACAAGCTGGTCGGGAAGCAGGGGGCGAAGCTGATCGCCGACCTGTGGGCGCAGGAGAGCAGCGGGACGAACCTGGTGCGCTCCGACAAGACGACGCGGGAGAAGGCGTTGCCGCCCGCGCAGAAATTCTTCGAGTCAATCAAGGAGAACTGACAGTGGCGAAGAACAGGATGTACCGAACCGAGCGCTTCCGCGGCCCGCTGATGCGCATAAGCTATGCGTGGCAGCTCTTCACGCCGCGCGAGGCGGGCGAGAACAGCCGCGGCGGCTACGGCTGCACGCTCATCATGCCGAAGAAGGACGACTGGTCGTCGATCCAGGCGAAGATCAAGGAGTGCGTCACGAACCAGTGGGGCGACCGCGGCGCCGAGAAGTGGAAGCAGGGGCTCATCAAGAACCCGATCATCGACGGCGCCGGCAAGGAAGCCCGCAACAAGGAGACGGGCGACCTGCACCCCGGCATGGGCGAGGACGTGCAGTTCATCCGCGTCGCCTCCGGGGCCGATCGCCGGCCGCAGGTCTACGACCAGAATGTCGTGCTGCTGACCGACGCCGACGACTGCCCCTCGGGCTCGTGGGGCTATCCGGTGCTCAACGCCTACTGCTGGCACAACGACCAGAACGGCGACGGCGTGAGCTTCGGGATCGAGATGTTCCAGCTCGTGAAGAAGGCCGAGGGCGACGAGATCCTCGGTGGCGGCGGCCGCGCCAAGCCCGAGGACTTCTTCGAGGCCGTCGCGGGCGCGACGGGCGACAAGCCCGAATCGGCCGGCGATTTCTTCGGCTGACATGGCTGACGTGATCTCCGCAGAGGATCGCGCCCTGATCGACGCGCATATCCGCCGCCACGGCGTTGTGCGCGTCGCAACGGGCGTGTCGGGGCTCGCCCCCGACGACTCCGGCCCGACATGGTTCGCCGCAGCGCACCGCAACGCCGCGGCGCGGAGGCAGGCGCGGCGCGTGAAGGTGCTGCACCGCATCCGCGCCGGCGAGAGCCACGCTTCGATCGCCAAGGCGCTCGGCGCGTCGGCGTGGGCGGTGAGTGAGGACGTCAAGGCGCTGAAAGCGGAGGGGAAACTCCCCGCCAACTTGCGCAAAGGAGGAAAGCATGGCTGAAATTGGCGACAATTCGGAAAGCTACCGCGTCACGGCCGAGGAGCTTCGCGGCTTCATCGACCGCATCGAGCGGCTCGAGGCCGAGCGGAAGGAACTCGGCGAGGGCGTCAAGGAGGTCAAGGCCGAGGCCAAGGCCCGCGGCTACGACGTGAAGGCGCTGACGGCGATCCTGCGGCGGCGCAAGCAGGACCGCGAGGCCGTGTCGGAGCTCGACGCCCTGATCGACCTCTACGAAGACGCGCTCGGGATCTTCTCGTGATGTCGGGAATCCAGATTCTCGCCGGCGACAACCGCGTCTCGCTCGAGTGGCTGCCCAAGAACAGCATCGACGCCGTGGTGACGGACCCGCCGTACCTGCTGACGAGCATTGTCGAGAGGTTCGGGAAGGCGGGCAGCGCGCCCGCGCGCACCGAGAAGAACGATGGCTCGTTCTCCCGCTTGTCGGGGGGATTCATGAACAAGCAGTGGGACTCCCCCAACGTAGCGCTCCCTCCGATGTCGGCTGAGTTCGGACACTATATGGCCGGGTTCGTGGACGGGGAGGGGTGCTTTCACGTCCATAAGAAGCAGGTTAACGGCTGCGAGGCTTACGACTGCCAGTTTAGCATCACCCTCCGCGCCGACGACCGGGATATTCTTCGCGAGATGCAGGTCCGGCTCGGAGGGATCGGGTCGTTGGCAGAACGGACTCGGGACGGCGCAAACCCCCAGGTGCGATACTGCATAAGCTCCAAGGCCGACTGCCAAATCCTCCGCGCCGTTCTGAGCACCTTCCCCCTCCGCGCGAAGAAAGCACGGGACTTCGAGATCTGGTGCCACGCGCTAGACGCGTGGGTTAGCCATGAGCCGAAAAGCTCGTGGAGCGACGTTGCGTTCTACCGCGATCAGCTTATGCTCGTTAAAAGGTTCGGATCGCTCTACAAGCCCGAGCTGCTTCTCCACTATCAGTGGGCCAGCGGGGTCTATCGCGTCCTCAAGCCCGGCGGGTTTGTGTTCGCCTTCTCGGGCGCGCGGACGGGCCACTGGCAGGCGTGCGCGATGGAGCAGGCCGGCTTCATCATGCACCCGATGCACGCCTGGCTCTACGGCCAGGGATTCCCCAAAGGCCACGACGCCAGCAAGGCGATCGACAAGCACCTGGGCGTCGAGGGTAGCAAGGGCGGCGTTAAGCCCGGTCATGCCGACTTCCTTGGGCGCGACAATATCAAGTCGCTGCGCGAGGGCGGCGCGCTCTCCGGCAAAGGAGGCTACACGCGCCCGTGGATGTTCGACCCGGAGAAGGTGGAGTCCCAGCACTACACATACCTCCCCGGCTCCCCCGAGGCGCAGGCGTGGGACGGCTGGAAGTACGGCACGCAGACGCAGAAGCCGGCAATGGAGCCGATCTACCTCGCGCAGAAGCCCTACGACGGCAAGCCCGTCGAGAGCATCCTGAAATGGGGCGTCGGGGCGTTCAACATAGACGGCTGCCGGGTGGCGCTGCTGGACGGCGACTCACTCCATGCCGGAGTGCAGCACAGCGGCGGGGCGATCGACACAAGCGACACCGAAGGCGAGTGGGGGTTCAAGCGCGTCGACCGCGCACCAGGCCTCGGCCGCTACCCCGCCAACGTGCTGCACGACGGCTCGGACGAGGTGGTGGCGCTGTTCCCTGAGACGAAAAGCGGACAGTTGCTCCCGACGCACAACGTCAAGGCGTCGGAGAACGGCTCCATGTCCGGGGGCAACTATGCGGGTCGCGTCAAGAGAGAGTTCGGCGGCGACTCCGGCAGCGCCGCCCGCTTCTTCAACAGCTTCCCCGCCGACGACATTCCGTGGCCGCTGGCGTTCTACCACTCGAAGGCCGGCAAGGCGGACCGGGCGGGGTCCAAGCACCCCACCGTCAAGCCGATCGGCCTGCTGCGCCACCTGATCCGGCACATCTGCCCGCCGGGAGGCACGGTCCTCGACCCCTTCGCCGGCAGCGGCACGACGGCCGAGGCGGCGCGGTTGGAAGGCATGGCGTGCATCCTCATGGAGCAGGAAGCGGAGTACCTGGCGTTCCTCCGCAAGCGTTTTGCCGTGCCCGCCGTGTCTGATCCGTCAGACGACAAAGAGGACATCTTCACATGACGATCGACGACATCCAGGCCGAGATGACCGCGCACGACATGCAGGCCCTCACCGTCGCGTACGTCACGCTGCGCGGCGAGTGGCAGGCGAGCCTCCGGCCGCGGGGCGGCGCCGGGTGGCGCATAGCGACGGGCGCCACGATCGCCGAGGCCGTCGCCCGCTTGCTGGGCGTGGCGGTCGTGTCTGATTCGTCAGCGGACATTTTCGACTAATGCCCGCCAAGCGAAAAGACGAGCAGGCCGCGCGCATGGCTGCGGCGTACCTCTCGGGGCTGAGCCTGGCGGAAGTCGCGCAGATGTTCGGCGTGACGCGCCAGTCCGTACACCGGATGCTTGCCCGGCGCGACGTGCCTATGCGGCAGGCGACCCCCCGGCCCGCCGTCATCCGGGGCGGGGTCAAGTACACGCAGCGGCCGAACGGCTACTACGCACGCACGACCGGCGCGCGGGAGTACCTGCACCGCGACGTTTGGGAGGACACCAACGGCCCCCTCCCTCCGGGCTTCGACGTTCACCACGTCGACGAGGACAAGGCGAACTGCGCGCCGAGTAACCTCGACGCGCATACGCGCTCCGAGCACGGCCGGCGCCACGGATTCGGAGGGAACCAGTACGTCCCCTCACTCGGCCGGAGGCCGGGCAAGTGGTGAAGGCGTGGGCGTACTATAACGAAAAAGAACCGTTCTGCGTAGAATGGTTGCGGAACCTTATTCGGGCAGGGCACATCGCCCCCGGATACGTCGACGACAGGAGTATAGTGGATGTCGAGCCCGCTGATCTTGCCGGATTTACTCAGGCACATTTCTTCGCCGGAATCGGTGTCTGGTCCCTCGCGTTGCGGAGCGCCGGCTGGGGCGACGATCTCGCGGTATGGACGGGGAGCGCACCCTGCCAGCCTTTCAGCGCGGCAGGCAAAGGCGCTGGGTTTGCTGACGAGCGGCACCTCTGGCCCGCGTTCTTCCACCTCATCCGCGAGTGCCGACCTGAGCGAATCCTTGGCGAGCAGGTTGCGAGCAAGGACGGACTTGGATGGCTCGACCTTGTATTCGCTGACTTGGAAGACGCGGGTTACGCCCGCGGGGCGGTCGATTCCTGCGCTGCGGGGTACGGCGCCCCGCACATCCGACAGCGCCTCTACTGGCTGGCCTACGCCCACGACGCGCGACTGGAAGGACACGGCGGGGATGGCGACAGAGGCCGTCAACCCGGACGGCTCGCGGCGGAACCGCCTCGATCGCGTCGGGATGGTGGCGCAGCTCGCGGGATGGCCGACCTGCACGGCGCAGGACACGGGGCTCCCGTTGCCCCAGCACGCAGCCTTGGCGGGCTGGCCGACCCCGAACGCGGGGCCGCAGAACGACACGGATTCCCGCTGGCAGGACCGGCGGGCGGCGATCAAGGCGAAGGGGACCAACGGCAACGGATTCGGGATGACTCTGGGCATGGCGGCGACGCTCGCGGGCCCGGCCCGACTAACGGTTTCTGGCGAGATGCTGACTGGCTCGGATGCAGGGATGGAAAGTGGCGGCCAGCTAAGCCCGGATCATTCGTTCTGGCTCATGGGTATCCCGGCCGAGTGGGTAAACTTCGCGCCGCAGGGAACGCGATCGTTGCGCCGCAAGCGACTGCCTTCGTCGAAGCCGCCATCGACGTCCTCGATCTTCGACTAGCGGACATCTTCTCGTGACCACCAGGGAGTTCCTCTACATCGATCTGGAGACGAGAAGCGCCTGCGAGCTTCGCAAGTCGGGAACGCACCGCTACTTCGAGGACCCCACCACCGAGATCATCGTCGCCTGCTACGCCCTCGGCGACGGCCCGGTCGAGATTTGGTGGCCGGGGCAGGGCTGCCCCGAGGCCATCGCCGAGCACGCCCTCGCCGGCGGGAAGATCTCTGGCTGGAACGTCGGGGGCTTCGAGAAGATCGCCTGGGACGCGCTTCTAGGGCCACGTCACGGATGGCCGGTGCCGACGCTCGACCAGTACGACGACACGGCGGCCGCAGCGGCGGCTATGGGGCTTCCCCGCGGCCTGGGCGACGCGGCGCGGGCGCTCGGCTCTACGGCGCAGAAGGACGACGCCGGGCACAGGTTGATGCTCCAAATGGCTCGGCCGCGACGCCCGCGGAAGGGGGAGCCGACCGACCAACTCTTGTGGTGGGAGGACGACGACCGCCTCGCCCGCTTGGCCGCCTACTGCGCCGATGATGTCCGCGCAGAACGCGAAGTGCGGCGTCTGCTCGTCCCGCTCCCCCCGGACGAAATGGAGGCGTGGCGGTTCGACTGGCTGATGAACTCGCGCGGCGTCCGGCTCGACCTCGACCTGATCCACGCCATGCGCCGCATCACCGACCAGGCCAAGGAAGACCTCGACAAGCGCATGGCCGAGGCTACCGAAGGCGCAGTGACCGCCTGCACGCAGGTCGCCCGCATCGTCGCATGGCTGGCCGAGCAAGGCGCCGACATCCCGAGCCTCGCCAAAGCCCCGCTGGGCGATGCGCTCGAATCCAACGATCTGCCGGAGCACGTTCGAGCAGTGCTGGAGCTTCGCCAGTCGGCCGCCAAGAGCTCGACGGCGAAGCTCGACGCCATGCTGGCCTGCGTCTCGGCCGACGGCAGGGCGCGCGGGCAGCACCTCTACCACGGCGCCAGCACGGGCCGCTGGAGCGGCCGGTTGATCCAGTGCGTGACGGGCGAGCACGAGGTTCTGACCCGCGACGGCTGGCGGCGCATCGACGAGGCGGTAGGCGCTGCGGAGATCATGTGCTGGCGCCCCGGGGGGATGTTTTGGGGCACGGGGGAGATCAACCGCTTCCCCGCGCCGGAACGCATCGCCGTCGTCTCGGGCACTATGATCCGCGGGCGGTACACGCCCGACCATCGGATGCCGAACATCCTGCGCGGAGCCGTGGACGACTGGACCCCTGAGCGGCTCACGGGCGTCGTTCGCCGCGACGGGTTCCTCGTGGTCGACAGGGTGAACCAGCCTGAGTGCGAGATCCCCGACGACGCCCTGCGTCTGGTCGTGTCGTTCCAAGCGGACGGGCATTTCCGGGGCTGCCGGCCCCGAAAAGCAATCTGGCGCTTCGTCAAGGAGCGCAAGATCGTGCGCTTGCGGTCGCTGCTTCGGTCCTGCGGAATCCCCTTCGTCGAGAAGCGTCACGACTGCGCGCCGGAGGTGACACAGTTCGAGGTGGACGCCATCCCCGCCTGGCTCGTCAAGCGTTTCGGGCCGTGGGTGCTCGGCCTCTCCGCCCGGCAAGCGAAACTAACCTTCGAGGAGCTGGCGGAGTGGGACGGCTTCCGGCACCAGAAGAACGGCGCGGTGTGCCTCATGTCCCCCGACAAAGACCAGGTGGAGTGGATGGCCACAGTCGCGGCCTTGGCCGGTGTGCAAGCTACGCTTGCGCACTACCCCTCCGCTAAGTCCTTGCTGGGGCGCTGGGCGCTCTACGAGAGACAAAGCCGCACGACCAGCCTGCACCGGCGAGAGGTGGTTTTCGAGGCGAACGACGCTCCGGTCTACTGCCCCACGGTCCCCGGAGGGTACTGGCTGTGCCGCTACGGAGACCGCATCTACATTACGGGAAACACTCAAAATTTTCCTCGGGGCACCGGCACCGTCGACGACCCCGAGACGGCCGCGCCCGACTTCATGCTCGGCTCGGCCCCCTGGATCGCCCTCAACTACGGGGAGCCCATGTCGGCCGTCTCCGACATGCTGCGCTCCTGCATGGTGGCCTCCCCGGGGCACAGGCTGCTCGCTGCGGACTTCGCCAACATCGAGGGCCGCGTGACGGCGTGGCTGGCCGGGGAGCAGTGGAAGCTCGACGCCTTCCGCGCCGCCGACGAAGGCCGAGGCCCCGGCCTCTACGAGCTGACCGCCAGCCGCATCTTCAACTGCTACATCGGCGAGGTGTCGAAGCCCCGCCGCCAGGTCGGCAAGGTCGCCGAACTCGCCCTGGGCTTTGCCGGCGGCGTTCCGGCCTTCCACGCCTTCGCGCAGATCTACAACACCGACATGGCCGCGGCCTACGAGTCCCTGCGCGCATCCGTCGACGCCGAGACCTTCGACAAGGCGCAGCGCGCACACGCCCGCTGGTCGGCGGAGGGGCTGCTCGCCACCGACGTGATGAGCCGCGAAGCCTGGATCGCGTCCGACGTGACGAAGCGCATGTGGCGCGAGAAGCACCCGGCGACGACGGCCTGGTGGGATGCGCTCGCAGAGGCCGTGTTCGACGCCGTGGTGCATCCCGGGAAGATCACGCGCTGCGGCCGGCTCTCCTACGTCGTGCAGCGGGGGTTTCTCTGGTGCCGCCTGCCCTCCGGCCGATGCCTCGCCTACGGCTCGCCCGACGTGCGGCAGGTCGCGACGCCGTGGGGCGAGAAGCAGGCGACCCCGACCGCGCTGGGCGTCGACAGCAAGACGAAGAAGTGGCGGCGCTTCCCGCTAACCCGCCAGATTCTCTCGGAAAACCCCGTCCAGGCCGTGGCGCGCGACTGCATGAAGGACGGGATGCTCAACTGCGAGCGCGCCGGCTACCCGATCGTGCTGACCGTTCACGACGAGGCTGTGGCCGACACCCCGGAGGGCTTCGGCAGCCTCCCCGAGTTTGAAAGGCTCCTTTCAGACATGCCCGCCTGGGCCGAGGGGCTGCCTGTCGTCGCTACGGGCTTTGAAGCTAGGAGATACCGCAAGTGATGCACACGCAACAGCTCGAGGCTTTCGGCTACGACGCTTACGGGAACGCCCCGGACCTACTCGCTCCGAAGGACGCGGAAGCCATCGAAAACGGTAGCTGGCAACGAGCAGACCAGCACGCAACGTGCGAGCATTGCGGCCTGTTCTACCGGCAACACCCCGAGGTGCAGGGCGCACGCTGGCTGCGGCGAACTTGTCGCGCGGGGCTTGTGAAGCTCTGACGGATATTCGGTTGACGAGCGCCATACACCCGACATACATTATCTTAACGAATCAGACAAGAACCGGACGCAACCCATGGCTCTCTCCCCTCGCAGCATCACGACGATGCGCCTGCCCGCCGACCTGCTCGACGCGCTGACGCAGATCGCCACCCGCCGCGGCATGAGCCGCACGCGCCTGGTCGAGAAGGAGCTCGCCGCGTTCATCAAGCGCGAGCAGGCCCGCCCCGCCGACGACGCCGATCCGTTCGCATAGGAAAGCGCCCGTGCCTCATTTTCGAAAGAAGCCCGTTGTGATCGAGGCCCGACAGTTCCGCGCCGAGGACCTGGCGGAGATGGAGAGCCTGGCGAGATGGTGTGGGGGGCGACTGCGCGGGTACGCGCTTCCGTTGGATCAGCGAGTCATTCAGATCGACACCCTCGAAGGTGAGATGGAGGCGGACCCCGGGGATTGGATCCTCCGCGGGGTGAAAGGGGAGTGCTACCCCTGCAAGCCGGACATCTTCGCCATGACCTACGACCCGGCCGAATGACCCTCGACGACATCCGCGAAGCCTGCCCCGACCTTGGCTTCGCCCTCTATGCCTATGACCCTCGAGGCCCCGTGACGCTCGAGGTTCACGCCGCGGAGGGGATCTTCACCTTCCACGGCACCACCGAGGCCGAGGCGATCGCAGCGGCCTTTCCGCAGCCCAAGGAGGAACCCCATGTCGACATCTTCTCGTGACAGCCGCGCCATCGGCGTCATCGCCGCCCTCGGCCTGATCGCCTACGGCGTCGTCGTCGGCTTCGGCCTCGCGTGGCTGGTGCTCTAATGGCCCGCCGCCCCCGTCTCCGCAAGGACACCAAGGCCGATCACGTCCCGCCCGATCTGGAGGACGAGATCATGGTGCTCGCCCCGGACATAGGCGCGCGCGTCCTCGTCAGGTGCGCCCGGCTCCACGCGATGCTGTGGCTCGACAAGCTGCGGAAGGAACAGGCATGAGCCGCGTCCGCATCCAGGCCAAGGTCCGCACGAACCCGGACTTCTGCGCCGTGACCGCCGAGCTCGACAGGCTCGGCCTCCCGTGGGAGGTGCAGCCGCCGCGGGGGAAGGGCCACCCTCGGATGCTCATCGAGATCGCCGGCGTCACGCATCGCCGCCACATCGCCTGCACGCCGAAGCAGAATACTCCCGCAGCCGCGGCGCTCGTCGACCTGCGCCGCTGGCTGCGCGAGCGTGGAGTGGCGGTGTGACCGCTTGTCCCGGTCCATGCAGGAGGTGTATGGTATGCCGGCCAACATTCGGGCACTGCAGATGATGATGCGCCTCTCCCGCCTGTTGAACGGCCTGACCGGCGGCAGCTTCGACGAGATGTTCTGCTCGCGAATCTGGCGTGCCAGCTACGGCGATAGCCGCCTCGTGCGCACGATCGACGCGATCATGTTCCGCATCTACGGCGAGCGCGACCACTGCCGCAACTGCACCCTGTACGAGTTCCTGCGCAAAGCACCCGCCGACGAAGGCGAGGAGTAAACGTATGCCCACACCTAGACTGCCCCCCGAACGCCGCCTCCGTCTCAAGGAAGCCCTCGAAGCCGCGCTGCGCGACGGCTACCAGCCCTTCCGCCAGTCCGGCAGGGGCCGCGGATCGAGCGCGATGGAGGCCGCGCGTCGGGCGCCGGGCGAGACGCGCGGATCGGTGGAGAGGTTCATCCGCACCGAGGAGACGCGCGCGGCGCGGGGGGAGCCCAACTACCTCCCCGACTGGTCGCTCTTCGCGCTGCCGAGCGTCGCGCCCGCGGCCCCCGCGAGCCCGGTGCGGCGGTACATCCTTACGAGCGCGCAGGACGACACGGACGTTCACAAGGGCTTCCTCGCGAACCTGCGCGTCTACGCCGCCCGGCTCAACGCCGAGATCCTGATAGGCGGCTTCACCTACCAGAAAGCCCTCTACACCGACCACACGACGCGCACGGCGCTGTTCCGCGAGGAGCTGCAACCGTACATGCGCTTCGAGTCCGTCGACCTCGGCCCTGTGCTGTTCGCCGCCGAGATGAACACGCTGCCCACGGCCGACCGGCCGCTCTCCGGGCTCCAGACCTACGGCCGGGGGAAGTCGGTCGTCTTCCCGCACGCCAAGATCGCCCTCGAGGCCGTGCCGTCCATGCCGGGGACGCATCCCCCGATCGTGATGACCACGGGCGCGGTGACGGAGCCCAACTACATCCCGAAGAAGGCGGGGCTCAAGGCCGAGTTCCACCACGTCCTCGGCGCCACGGTCGTCGAGGTCGATCCGGTGGGCAACCACTTTTGGGCGCGCAGCGTCTCGGCCGACCGCAACGGCGACTTCCAGGATCTCGACGTGGTGGTCAGCGGCGGGGTGGTCCGTCCGGGCAACCGGGTAGCCGCGATCACCTGGGGCGACATCCACTGCCCGAGCGTCGAGCCCGCGGTCCTCGAGACGCTGTGGAGCGAGAGCGCCGGCAGCATGATCGAGGCGCTGCGCCCGCAGGTGCAGGTCTTCCACGACCTGATGAGCTTCGAGATGACCAGCCGCCACGTCGACGGCGACGCCATCCACCGCGCGCAGATGGTCTACTCCGGCCGCTCGAGCATCGAGGGGCAGGTGGCGCAGGGCGCGCAGTTCCTCCGCGCCACCGAGCGACCGTGGTGCCGCAGCGTCGTCGTCGAGAGCAACCACGACGAGCGGCTGCTGCGCTGGGCGAGGCGCGACATCGACCGCAACGACACCGAGAACGTTGCCTATTGGCACGCCGCGAACCTCGCACTCCTACTGGCGGCCAAGGCCGGGGACGAGGACTTCAACCTCGTGCGGCATTGCCTACGCTCCGCCGACGAGCGCGGCCTCGACACGATCGACTTCATCCCGGTCGGCGGGTCGATGGTGATCTGCCAGGACTCGGGCGGGATCGAGATCGGGATGCATGGGCACGCCGGGCCGAATGGCGCCCGCGGGACGCCGACCGGCTTCGCCCGCATGGCCTCGCGCCTGACGATCGGCCACATGCACGCCCCGCAGATCCACGATGGCGTCTACATCGCCGGCATCACCGGGGCGCTCGACCAGGGCTACAACCGCGGTCCCGGCGCGTGGCTGCACGCGCATGTCGTCCACTACGCGAACGGCAAGCGCACCCTCATCATTCAATCGGAGGACGGAAGGTGGAGACCTTGAAGCTGACGGCTGCCGTGCTTTCCCTCGGGCTGCTCGTCGCCCCGGCCTACGCGCAGGATGTCGGAGCCGGCGCGCAGGGGCAATGCGCCCCGCGTGACCGGCTGGTCGAGGCGCTGGGCGAGACGTTCGGTGAGAGCACGCGCGGTCTCGGCCTGTCCGACACCGGCAACGGCAACGTGATCGAGGTGTGGACCTCCGCCGAGGGATCGTGGTCGCTCGTCGTCAACCGCCCCGAGGGCACGTCCTGTCTCGCCGATTTCGGGCAGGGGTGGGCGCTCGTCCCGCAGGGGGAACCGGCGTGATCTACCTCGCATCCCCCTACTCCCACCCCGACCGGACCATCGAGCAGCTTCGCTACAAGGCCGCCGCCCGCGTCACGGCCAAGCTCATCACCCAGGGCCAGATCGTCTACTCGCCCATCGTCCACAGCCATGTGCTCGCCACCGAGTACGGCGTTCCCAACACGCACGAGATCTGGATGCCGCATTGCCTCGCCATGCTCGAGCGCGCCGACAACCTCTTCGTCCTGATGCTCGACGGCTGGGAGCAGTCGAAGGGCGTCCGGGAAGAGCTTGCCTGGTGGACTAAGCACCGGTCCATGCGCGCCCGCAAGTGGCTCAAGATCGAGGAGCTGGCGGCGTGAAGCGGCTCCTCTGGATCGCCCTGTTCTTCGCCATCGGCGCGCAGGCCGCCCTGGCGCAGCCCGTCATGGCCGACGCCGTGCCGCCCCTCCTCCGCGAGTTCATCCCGCCCGAGGAGGGCGAACGCATCGGCCGCATCGTCATCGAGAACGGCCTCGAGCAGATCGGCGTCCCCGAGCAGGACACCGCGTACCAGATCGTCGTCCCGACCGAGTGGGGCGACGTGACCTTCGACTACGTTTCGACATGGAACGGTCGCTGCGTCCCGGCCTGCCCGGATGTCGTCTCGGTCGCCGAGACCCCGCCCGGCTACATCGTCCGCCCCTTCGAGCTCACCATCGACGAGTTCGACACCGGCGTCTTCGAGATGCTCCGCTTCGAGGGCATGTGACGGTGCGCCTCGTCGCCTTCACCATTCGCAACGGCATAACGTGGAAGGTGCGCGTCGCGAGCGACTTCGTGACCGCGCTCCTCGCCCACCACGGCCACGAGGGCGCCTGGGGCTGGCAGATCCAGCCGAACGGGGACATTCGCGTCACGGTCCTGCGCACCTCGTTCGGCCCCGAGTTCATCGCGCCGACGCACAACATCGTCGGCAACGCATAGTGAGGAGAACAAAAACGGTGCCCGAACTTCCTGACGGAAATCCCAAGACCGCCTTCGGTCAGGCCAAACCCGGGCTGTCCGATGTCCCCACAACCGCGCTTCGGGAGCTCGGGGTCGTCATGCGACTAGGGGCGACGAAGTACGGCAGGTTCAATTGGCGGGCGGACGCGGTGTCGGCCACCGTCTATTACGACGCCGCACTCCGGCACATGATGGCGTGGATGGACGGAGAGGAATCCGACCCCGAGAGTGGGCAATCCCACTTGGCGCACGCTATGGCCTGTTGCGTAATCCTGATCGACGCCGCCGCCTTCGGGAAGCTGAACGATAACCGTGCCTGATCTGTCTGGAATGGCGGCCGACAACGGGCTACGGTAGGCCCTCCCGAAAAGAAAGAGGCGGCCCCCGCTGAAAAAGGCCGCCTCCCGTAGAGCGGAGCCGCTGATCTCCAATGCAAGATGTACCCGATGCCTCGTCCGCGTTCAACCATATATGGGGGCTCGGCTATCATCGCCTCGTTCCGATCATCCCGCCCGACGCTCCGCTGCACCCCGACTCAGGCATGGCGAAGCGCGCTGCGCGCGGCAAAGACCCCCGAGGGAAGGCTCCGGGCATTCAACGGCACGGCGGCTGGTGCGGCTTCGATTGGGTCCGGCACGAGAGCACAGCCGAGGACATCGAACGCTGGGCGGCCCAAGGCGCCGGCGTAGGCATCAAGCTGGGCGACGGCCTCCTCGCCATCGACGCGGACATCCTCGACGCCGATACGGCCCGCCGCGTCAGGGAATTGGCGCACGAGCGGCTGGGCGTGACCTCCCGCCGCGTGGGCCGTGACCCGAAGGCCCTCCTGCTCTACGCCCTCAACGGCGACCTCCCTTACCGCAAGCTGCGCCTGAACGACGGGCAGGCCGTCGAGGTGCTGACCGAAGGACGGCAGTTCGTGGCGGCGGGCATCCACCCGAACACCCGCAAGCCCTACGCCTGGCCGCGCGCCCTGCTCTCCCGAGAGGAACTCCCCGTCGTCACACCCGAGCAGGTCGACGCCTTCCTCGACGAGCTGGCCGAGATGCTGGGCGGTGAGGTCTACCAGGGCCACGAGGCGAGCACGGCCGACGCCCCGCCGCAGGAGCATCTCGTCGGCGACCCCGAGCTCGTCGCCAAGGCCATCAACAACCTGCCCAACAGGGACGCCGACTATCCGACCCGCGACGACTGGCTGCGCGTGGGCTACGCCATCAAGGCGGCGTTCGGCCCGGAGCACGAGCAGGACGCCCTCGACTGCTTCCACCAGTGGTCGGCACGCTGGGACGCCGGCAGCACCGATCCCGGCGACCTCGAGGCCGAGTGGGCGAGGATGAAGCCGCCGTACCGCGCTGGCGCCTCGTGGCTGTACGAGGAGGCCGAGAGGCTGGGCGGCTGGCAGGGTCGGGCGCTTGAGTTCTTCGAGCCCGTCAGCGGCTCGCTCAGCGGCGCTACGGGGGTGTCCGAAAAACGGACCACCTACGAGCTTCTGTCCGTCGACGACATCCTCAACCTCCCGGCGCCTGTGTGGCTCCTGCAGCGGCACATCCCCGAGTCCGGCCTCGGCTTCCTCTACGGCCGCCCCGGCTGCGGCAAGAGCTTCGTCGCCCTCGACATGGCGCTGCACATGGCCTACGGCCTCGAGGAGTGGCACGGCGACACGATCCGCACCCCGGTAGGCGTCAAGCAGCCCACGGTCCTCTACATCGCCAGCGAGGGCGTCTCGGGCTTCAAGGGCAGGGTAGGGGCGTGGTTGAAGTCGCGGTCGCTGCCCGAGGCCGAGAGCCGCTTCTACCTGATCCGCGAGAGCATCAACTTCATGAAGGCCGAGGATGTGGGGAAGCTGGTTGAGACCGCCCGCTCCGCCGGCCTCCCGCGCGTAGACCTGACGATCGTGGACACGGTGAGCCGCGCGCTGCCCGGGGCCGACGAGAACTTACAGAAGGACATGACGCTCTTCGTGTCGGCCTGCGACGCCGTGCGGCTGGAGCTGGGCGGCGGCGTGCTAGGCGTGCACCACGCGGGCAAGTCGGGCGACATGCGCGGTTCCACGGTGCTCCTGGGCGCAGGCGACTACGTGCTGCGGCTCAACCGCGGCGAGGGCGAGACGGTAGGCTCGTTGAAGTGCGAGAAGCAGAAGGACGGCCCGGACGGATGGGAGGACAGCTACGCCTTCCTGCCCGTCTCGGGGAGCCTCGTCGTCTCGCGCGTGGACGGCGAGACGCCCGTTGAGGACGCCGAGGTGGTCGACCCGTTCGCGTAGCTTCGCGACTGAAAATCGACCCCCGGCCCTAGCGTTACTCTCTCGGGGGCAGCCACGACCACAGGACCGTCCGGCCTCCCGCAAAGTAGATGACACATTCCTCGATCAAAAAGTAGATAACAAGAATCTGCACTATAGGGTATGTGGAGACCATGAGTTTACTCCCGGGGGGTGTCTGAATTTTTGGGGCAAACCTTTTTATACTTTTTCGGGCGCTGTGCGTCCAGCCGGAGGCCGGTGCGGCGCGTGTGCGTGATCGGCCGGGCACGCTCGAGGCGGGCGCCCGCGCGCCACTTCGCTCGGTAGCTCACTGGCAAGCCTCCGCTTCTGCCCGGACCGCCGCCCAGGGGATGCGCGGGCCAGGGCGCCCCGTCCGCGCCATCCATCGCGCCGTGAGCGTGTGCGCTTCGAGCTCGCGGGCGCCAAGGCAACCGGCCGGTTGCATCCAATGCGCTACCTCATGTAGCAGCACCGCATCGCGGTGCGCAGGCGGCAGCCATGTGGCGAGATAGACGACTCCACGGCTGTAGGCGCCATAGCGCGCCGGCACGTCGACGTAGGCGCCAGGGTCAGATACGAGCTCGACACGCGGCAGGGGCTTTCCTGCCGGGCGCTGCAGCCCCTGCGCCTCGAGCCATGCAACGGCGCGAGCTGGCGTCAGGGGCGCGGCAGCATGAACGGCGGTAGCCGCGCCCAGGAGCGCGGCAGCCGTTGCGATCGTGGTGAGGCGCATGTCTGGCGACTCCTCTTGTACGGAATCCACTATCGCACAAATGACATACAAGCGCAACAGGGGAAAAGAAAAGCCCCGCATGCGGGGCTTTCCTGCCGTTGCGGCATGGCGCGGTCTAGTCGTCAGGAAGGGTGTAGTGTACGGTCGCGACTCGATCGCAAAGCCGCTCCACATCAGCGATCGTTTCGGGGTCCTGCCCGTCCCGCACAAGCGGCACGGCCTCACTCCCGCCTATGTCGGCCCGATAAACGATATATCCGGTATCTCCCGGTAGGCGCGGAACCTCAGCATAGGTCCGACCAAAGGCTCCTAGACTTTCGTCTAGCCGCTGGCAAGCCTCGATCGGTGCCGGGCCGTCAAGGTCGCCTGTATCGCCCCATATGAAGCCCGAGTAGGCGTCAACGATGATGAATCGCGGCATGGTCTTTATCTCCTCTTCCGGCCCACCAGCGCCAGCACAACGGCGCAGGCGAGCGTTACGGTAGCGCCGGCCAGGATGGCCGGCAAGGAAAGCGCCAGTAAGGCGCCAAGGGAGAACAGCAGGATCATTCCCGCAACCCCTGCGCCAGCGCCGCGGCAAAGCCGATCGGAACATGGGTGCTGCGGTATCGCGTGAACTGCATTCGCCCGGCGCGCGCCCGCGCGGCGTAGATCCGCGCGGCCTGGTACGCCTCCCTGTCATTGCCGTAGAACGTCTGCAGGTGGTGCAACACGGGCGCCCCGTCGCGATCGGGGAGGTAGAGCGCCACCGCCCAGGCATGGCGCGAGAACGCGGCCAGGCCCTTCACCACGCGAGTCTCGTATCTCGGCGCCTTGCCCGCCGGAACCTCCCGGTAAACCTCGATTCGCGGCGCGGCGTGGTAGTCGAATCCATACATAGCGAATTGGTCTCCCGTGATTTCAGACGGCTTGCCACACGGCAAAGCCGGCGGTCTCGAGGTTCCGATCCCAGTGATAACCGCCGTCCTTGATGAGCGTGTCGCGGAACGCGCGCCACAGAGCGAGCTCGGATTCGCTGGCGCCATGCGTCAGCGGCGCAATCCGCGCCAGATCCTCGCGCTTGAGCTTGCGCGCCGCATCGGCACACGCGGCGGAACGCTTGTCGTACCCAAAGCCTCCGGCGAACCCCCGCACCATCGGCTCTCCGAGCCAATGAACGTAGGCATAGAGCCTCCCGGCGCCATCGGCCGGGAACTTGAACGCGATGGTTGCGACTCGCTTCCCCTCGTGCGCGACCACGAAGGCTGAGACGCGCGAGAAGGCCTTGTCGTGCTGGTCATAGATGCCCATGAGTCTTTCCCCCTTTTCAGACTTCGAACCGACGCAATGTCAGGCGGTGCATCGCATCCCGGCCGCGATCATACGCGCGGCTTCGCGGCGACTCCGGGTCTCCGTCGAATGTCAGGCCACACGAGTCGCGAAACTCGTAAGCCCCGAGAATGAAAGCGTAGAACACGGTTGTCTCTCCTCTTTTCAGACGTTGCGGGCGCGTTTGCTCGCCGCGGTCTCGCGCAGCACAACCGCCATGCCTTCACCAAAGGTCCGGCCGGTGAACTCCCGCCCGCCGACGCGCGCATAGGCTTGGTACATCCTCGATCCGACATAGCTGTTGACACGCCAGGACGTCCTGAGCGTAACCGTGCCGATCACGTCACCGGCCCAGGTGGTCAGGTCCCGCCCAAAGGCCGCTTGCGTGCCGCCCCACTTGCCCACATAGGCGACGAACGACTCGGGCGTGTTGTTGACGATCTCGTACTGCGCGACTCGGCCGCGCATGGCGTTGTCCACGGCCTTGTAGTCGGGATGCTCGATCACGGCGGTAGGGCAGGCGCCGCCCTTGCGCCAGTCGGGCCAGTTGGCACGCTTCGCGGCTTCGGCCTTGTCGACCAGCGCTCGTTCGCGCTCGTAAGTTTCGCGGTCAATCATTGGTCTTCCTCCCCTCAGAGATAGCGGCCGGCGGCGCGGTCGGTCCGCCCGTAGCGCCGCACAACGTCTAGCCGGTGCTCGGCGTAGCGCGCATCAATGGCGGCCATGCGGCGGTCATGCCCGGCCATGGCAGCGTTGGCCCGGCGCGTCAGCTCCTCACGGGCGCCCGGGACGGCGCGGCGGATGGCGGCCATCAAGCCGGGAAGCGGAATGGTCTGCAGGTTGTTCATGGTCAGAATCCTCTGTCTCTCGTGATTTCAGACGGAATCGGCATAGGCGCGGTAGACGGCGCGCGCTTCTGCGGTTGCGTTGGTGGCGTTCTCTGCGAAAAACCTCGCCATGCTACGGCGCTTGCTGGCGGAGCGCACCTGCGACTCCATCTCGGCTAGAATGGCGCGCGCATTGGCAGCGGTAAGCGGCTCCCGACGGCGCGCGGCTTCGATGGTACGGGGTTCGGCCGGACCGTCCAGAACGTTCATGGTCTGATTCTCCTCTCTGTCTGCCCGACCATCATAGCCTTATGACATACAATTGCAACGGCTATCGACGACGGCGCATGTGTATGTTAGACAAGTCATGTCAAGTGATTAATCACGCGGAGTGAGCAAATGCCCGTCAAGCCAATAACTCGCAGGCAAAAGGCGTACATCAACGCCTTGGCCATGACTGGCGTCCAGGAGTACGCCGTTGGCGTTGCTGGATATTCTGCCAGTCCGCCCATGACCGATCGCATGCGCCAGGAGCTCGACTCCGTAGTCATGAACTATCTTGTCAAGGAGGGCGTTCCCGACGCTATCGGGGTGCTCAAGCGGGCGATGAACCCGGAAAGCGATATGCGGCACCAGATTGCAGGAGCCGCCAAGGTCTTCGATATATATCAACGAGTTACGGAGAGACTGAAGGATGGGGCCGATGTTGGCACGGATCTTGCATCGGCCTCGCCTGAGGATTTGGCGCGTCTCGGCGCGGACCTCGAGGCGCAGTTGCAGGCACTCCACACGGCTAAAGCTGACCGAGCGGTCGACGTTACGCCATCAACGGATGTGATAGATGATGCCGAAACTATCACGGATGTTGATCCATTCGAGTGATGTGCGCATAGGGGGGTGCGCATCGTCGTCTAACCCTTTGATGGGGTTGAGAAAGCTACTGTACTGACGATACTGTTGCAGGCGCATCGAGCTTGTCGAGCTCGGCTCCGGCGCGGCGTCGACGCCAGGCGCGGCGGCCTCGAGGCGCCAGCCACCCCCCGGGCTACGGCCTCGATTTTCCCCGAAAGCGGGCGCTGGACACCCATACAAAAATGCGCCCGGAACGACCTTTTCTGACATACACGGCCGTTACGACCGCCCCCGGTTGACAGCGTAGGGTAGGGCGATTTTGGGCTACCCTACCCCCTACGCGGCGGCCTCCTCGAGAGCGTAGGGTAGGGGCTTTCTTATGGCTCCCCCTTTAGGGGGCCAGAAGCCCTAGCCCTATCGCCGAGGCCCGATCAGCCGTAAAGGAGTGCGAACCCCCTTGCCCGACCCCTACCCCGTCTGGTATGTATGATGTATAGCAACAGACAGGAGATGGACGTTGGCCGACGAAGCGATGGTCTGCGACGACTGCGGCGCCTCGACCGGGGTGCGCAACTACGTGAATTACACGACCAAGGTGCGGTCGAAGCTCTGCGGCCCGTGCTGCTCGATCCGCAACCACCCACGCAATCGCATCCCCGAGGAGTGGGCGGCTTGGCAGGCGTCGCGGAAGAAGAACGCCGAGACGTTCGCCCCCGAAGCGAAGCCTCTCCCCGCGGTGCTCGACCCGAACGTGATCGCCGCGGCAGCGCAGCGGCTCGTCAGCGAGGCGGCCCGGCTCGAGCACCCGGCGCCGCACCCGAACAGCCCGCTGTGGGTGGGGCGCGACCTCGAGGTGGAGGGCTGGGAGCGGCGAGTGCTCGTCAAGGCCGTGCAGCAGGCGATCGACGATGGCCTCCTCGAACTGGCCCGCTACCGCGACGATTGGGGGAACCGGAAGCGGGAGCTCCGCGCGGCGACCGCAACGCCCGACCCGTTCGCCTAGGCTTGACGCCGCCCGATTCGTCTGCCATACAGCCCGGACCCACACTGGGCCACCAACACTGCCTCCCTGACTTGCCCCGCGGCTGCCACCGCGGGGCTTTTTCGTGCCCCGTTGACGCGCAGCCCCGTGTCGGATTATGTTGGCCGACGAATCCAGCCAAGGACCAGACGCCGTGGCCCGCCGAATCGCCATCGTCATCGGACACAACTCGAAAGCGCCGGGCGCCGTGCGCGCCTCGGACGGCGTGAGCGAGTACGTCTGGAACGGCAGGCTCGCCGACGAGATCCAGAACCTCGACCCGGCCAACGTGAGGGTGTTTCGCAGGCTCCCCGCGGCCTCCTACGGGGCCGAAATCCGCAAGGTCTACGCCGAGGTCGACGCATGGCCGGCCGACGTGTCGTGCGAGCTGCACTTCAACTCCTCGGTCCGCGGGGCGAGCGGCACCGAGACGCTCTACGCGACCAATTCGGGCAAGGCCGTCGCACTGGCGGTCCAGGCGCAGATGGTTTCGGCGCTCGGGCTCAAGGATCGGGGGCTCCTGCACCGCGCCACGGGCAACGGCTCGCAGGCGCTGCTTGCAGGCAAAGCGCCTGCGGTGCTCGTGGAGCCCTATTTCGGGTCGAATCTCGCCGATTGCGCCCGTGCCGACGAGCGGTTCGTCCTGCTGGCGCGAGCGATCTTTTCCGGGCTCGGCGGAGAGCCCGCCCCGAGCTCCGCGCCCATCCCGCCCGTCCAGGCGACCCTCGAAGAGCGCGTTTCGGCGCTCGAGGATCGCCTCGACGCCGCCGGAATCTGAGGAGGAAAGCCTCGTGATTACCAATTTCGTCGCCGGCCAGGAGAAGTTCTTCGTCACCGTGCTCGGGGCGCTGCAGGCGCTGCTCGCGGCCGACGTTTTCGGCCTCGACCCGAACATCAACACCGGCCTGATCGGGCTCATCGTCCCGATGATCGCGTGGCTGACCGCCAACACGAAGAAGGAGGGCTGATCGTGCCGAACCTGATCCTGCTCTGGATGGCCGGGGTCGCCGTCGCGCTCGGCGCCTGCTCCGGCATCGACCTGGCCACGCCCGAGGGGCAGTGCAAGGCGTCGCGCATTGGCAACCTCGTGCTTGACAGCGAGGCTCCCGCCGACGCCGACATGCAACGCCGCGGCGATCTCGTCGAGACGATCGCCTGCCCGCCGGAGGAGTGATCCAGTGGCCGTCTCGACGCCCTCCACGATCGACGACCGCGACTGGTACACGGCCGCCGTTGGCGCCGCCGAGACGCTGCTGACGAGCAACGGCAACGGGTTCTACTACCTGATCGCCGAGAGCAAGCCCTCCGACGCGCTCAGGATCGGTCACGTCGTCGATGGGTTCACCAACGAGCCCGTCGTGACCCTCGCCGGCGAGACGCTCTACGTGCGGTCGCGCTCCGGCGCGATCACGCTCGTAGCCACCATCGACACGGGAGACTGATATGGGCCGCTTCGGGGGCTTCAGGGGCGGCGGGGCGCTGGGGTCCGTCAGCCCGAGCAGCGTGGCCGCCGCAATCGTAGCCATCGACGGGGGCGGCGACGGCGCCGTGGCCGTAGATGACGGCGAGGTCGTCAAGAAGCCCATCTTCGACACTACAGGCGCGACCAACTGTAGCTGGGGCTTCGACGCCGCGGGCGACTTCTGGCTGCCGACCTATGCCGAAACGCTCACCGCCCTCGCATCGGTCGCTGCCACCGTGCCCGTCACCGGCTCCGGTGAGAAGGACGTCACCGTCACCGCCGCGACGACGAACATCCGCATCGCCCCGACCGGCGGGAACATGACGATCGACCAGGTGACCGGCCTCTACATGGGCCAGGCCATCAACGTCACGCTGGTTCAGGACAGCACCGACCGCACCCTCGCCCTCGCCGGCGGCTCGAACGCCGTGCTCGGCCACGCTGACGCGCTCGACATGCCCTCGGGCTCCGGCGAGGTCGCCCGCGGTCTCCTCGTCGGCATGGACGACGGCACCGGCGCGATCGTGCCGCACTTCTTCGCGGTGGATCTCGACTGATGCCCACTCCCGGGAACAGCGCGCGGCTCCTGCAACTGGTGCGGCGCGGCGGCGGCACCCCCGCTGCGCCGACCTTGAGCAATGCGGTCGACGCCGCCAACGGACCCACGGCCGCCACTGGCTCGGTCGATACCACCGGCGGCGACGGGACGCTCTACGTGGTCGCGATCCCGGCGGGGG
>NZ_DAOMPS010000036.1:0-45334 GCF_035444905.1 Thauera sp. | reverse complement strand
GCCTTCTCGACCCACTCGGCGGTCATCTTCTCGCCGACCTTGAGCAGCTCGGCCTGCAGCGCCTCGGGCGCCGGCTGGACCTTCATCTTGTTGGCCTTGAGCTGGTCGATGTACCAGGCGGTCTTCTCTTCCGAGACTTTCCAGCCACGCTCCTCGGCGGCCGCGGCAGCCTTCAGAAGCGCGTCGCGCGACGGCTGGTCGAGCGCGTCAAAGGCCTTCTTCGACACGAACACGATGTTCTTCGGCAGCCAGGCCTGGAGGTCGTAGTAGTGGCTGAGCTGCTCCCAGCTCTTGGTGTCGTAGCCCGTGGCCGAGGAGGTCAGGTTGGCCGACACCACGCCGGTCGACAGCGCCTGGGTAAGGTCGGCGGCCTGCACGGTCACCGGCTGGCCGCCCATCAGCTCGATCATGCGCGCCACTGTCGGGCTGTAGGAGCGGATCTTCATGCCCTTGAGGTCGCCGATGGTGTTGAGCTCGGTCTTGGAATACAGGCCCTGCGGCGGCCACGCCACCGAATACAGAATCTTCAGGCCGTTCTTCGCCAGACGCGCTTCCACCGCCGCCTTGGAGGCCTGCCACAGCTTCTTCGAGTCCTCGTAGCCGGTCGCCAGGAAGGGCACCGTGTCGAGCGCGTAGAGCGCGTCCTCGTTGGCGAGGCCGGAGATGATCAGTTCGCCGATCTGCGCCTGGCCGCCCTGCACCGCACGCTTGATCTCGTTGGCCTTGAACAGCGAGCCGTTGGGATGGACGGTGATCTTGAGCTTGCCGCCGGTGGCCTCGTCGACCTCCTTGACGAACTGCTGGATGTTCTCGGTGTGGAAGTTGCTGGCCGGGTAGGGCGTAGGCATGTCCCAGGCGGTCTGGGCATGCGCTGCGGCGGCAATGCCGAAGCCGAGCAGGGAACCGGTGATCGCCTTGAGGAGGGAATGCGGGAAGGTCATGGCGTGTGCTCCTGGATGAAGGAGGGCAAGAGGCCCGGGACGCGGATGGGAGGGCGGCGACCGGTCTGCGATAAGTCACCGTTATTGCACGATAGAGATTTCCTAGGTATCTTGTCAACAAAACGTAGACGTTTTTTCATTAAAACATCTTCAAAACACTTTTAACCGTCCAAGGAGATCGTCGTGAGCGAAGCCAACCGCATCGTGTCCTCACAGCATCTGGTGTCGCCCAAATCGCCGGAGCTGTCGGAGATGGAGTTCGGCCTGATCATCGCCTGGCACGCCTTCGCGCGCTGGATGATGCGCTGCATGACCGCCGCCGGCGTCAAGGACATGACGCCGATCGACGTGCTGGTGCTGCACCATGTCGCCCATCGCGACCTCGAGAAGCGCCTGGCCGACATCTGCTTCGTGCTCAATGTCGAGGACACCCACGTCGTTTCCTACTCGCTGCGCAAGCTCGCCGGCCTCGGCCTGGTGCACAGCACCAAGCGCGGCAAGGAGGCTTTCTTCGCGGTCACCGACACGGGTCGCGAGGCCTGCATGGCCTACCGCGACGTGCGCGAGTCCTGCCTGATGCCCGGCTTCACCGGCAGCGCCGAGGACAACGCCCGCATCGGCGAGCTCGCCCAGCTGCTGCGCACCCTGTCCGGTCGTTACGACCAGGCCGCGCGCGCCGCCTCCACCTCGTAGTTGCAGATAAGGGAGCCCTCCCGTGAGCTATCGCATCCTCGACGCCGGCGACGCCGCGCTGACCATCGAGTTCGGCAGCGTCATCGACCCCGCCCTGCTCGCCGCGGTCAATGCGCTCGACGCCGCCATCCTGCGCCTGCAGCCGGCCGGCGGACTGCCGGGCGTGATCGAAACCATGCCCACCTTCCGTTCGCTGACGGTGTTCTTCGACCCGCTCGTCACCGACCGCGACGCCGTACTCGCCGCCCTGCAGCCGCTGATCGCCGCCGCCGAGCACGGCACGCCGGTCGACGGCCGCCACTGGCGCCTGCCGGTGTGCTACGAGGGCGAGGCCGCGCCCGACCTCGCCGAGGTGGCCGCCACGCTCGGCATCGGCACGGACGAGGTCGTCGCCCTGCACAGCGGCACCGAATACCTGGTGTACATGCTCGGCTTCCTGCCCGGTTTCCCCTTCATGGGCGACCTGCCCGAGCGCCTGCGCCTGCCCCGGCGCGCCCAGCCGCGGGTGCGCGTGCCGGCCGGCAGCGTGGCGATCGCCACCGGCCTGACCGCCATCTACCCGTGGGAAAGCCCGGGCGGCTGGCACCTGCTCGGACGCTGTCCGGTGCCGCTGTTCGACGCCCGGCGCGGCGCGCCGTCGCTGCTCGCCGCCGGCGACAAGGTGCGCTTCGTGCCGGTGAGCACCGAGGAGTGCCGCGCCATCGAAGCCGGCCTCGCGCGCGGCCACATCGACCCGATGCAATGGCTGGAACATGCCCCGACTCCCGCGGAGAACGCAGCATGAGCACGCAGACCGAACTCGAGATCGTTTCGCCGGGTGCCTTCGCCTCGATCCAGGACGGTGGCCGCCGAGGCCACCGCCGCATCGGCGTGCCGTGGGCGGGGGGGCTCGACCAACGCCTGATGCGCATCGCCAACGCCCTGGTCGGCCGCGCGGAAGATGCACCGGTGATCGAGTGCTTTGACGGTGGGCTGCATGTCGCGGCGCAGGGCGGCGCGGTCAGGCTCGCCGTGGCCGGGGACGCGGTGGTCGAGGTGGATGGCGCCGCCGGCCGTCGCCAGCTCGCCCCCTGGCGCTCGGTGACGATCGCCGCGGGCGAGGCGTTGCGCATTCGCAAGATGGGGGAGGGCCGCATCGCCATGGTCGCAGTGGCCGGACTGGACGTACCGAGGGTGATGGGCAGCGCCGCGACCTATGTGCGCGCCGGCCTCGGCGGCGCCGATGGCAGCGGCCGCGCGCTCGCCGCCGGCATGCGCCTGGCGCTGACCGAGGCCGACGGCTGCGGCAGCGAGCGCGTGCTGCCCCAGCCGCCCGCCGCCGACGCCAGCCCGATCCGCCTCGTGCTTGGCCCCCAGGCCGATCACTTCAGCGCTGCGGCCCTGGACGCCCTGGTGAGCGGCGATTACAGCGTCACCACCGAGGCCGACCGCATGGGCATGCGCCTCGAGGGCGCGAAGCTCGAACACAGCGGCGCCGCCGACATCGTGTCCGATGCCACCGTGCCCGGCTCCATCCAGGTCCCCGGCGCCGGCCAGCCGATCGTGCTGCTCGCCGACGCCCAGACCGCCGGCGGCTATCCCAAGATCGCCACCGTGATCACCACCGACCTCGGCCGCCTGGCCGCGCTACGCCCCGGGCAGACGCTGCGCTTTGCCACCGTGACCGCCGCCGAGGGCGCGCAGATCGCGCGCGCCGCCGAGGCCGAGACGCGCGCGCTGATCGCCGCGATCCGCCCGCTGCCGGCCGACGGCATCGACCTGGTGGCGCTGTACACCGGCAACCTGGTCGACGGCGTCGTGCATGCGCTCGGCGCCGAATACCGCCCGCTATATTGAAGAGCCTGCCCCCGCAAGCCCATCGGGCGCAACGCCCTCCGCCGAGCCCCACCCCGGAATGCCCCCGATCCCACAACACCCGCGCCGGCATGCCCGCGCGCCCGACCTGAGGCCCCCTCCATGAACAAGACCATCAACCTCAACGCCGACCTCGGCGAATCCTTCGGCGCCTGGAAGATGGGCGAGGACGAGGCCCTGCTGCAGGTGGTGCGCTCGGCCAACATCGCCTGCGGCTTCCACGCCGGCGACCCGGTGGTGATGCGCCACACGGTGCGCACCGCGCTCGCCGCCGGGGTGAGCCTCGGCGCCCATCCCGCCTACCCCGACCTGCAGGGCTTCGGCCGCCGGCCGATGAAGATGGCACCCGCCGAGCTCGAGGCCCTGGTCATCTACCAGGTCGGCGCGCTCGCCGGCATGGCCGCAGCCGAAGGCGGCCGCGTCAGCCACGTCAAGCCGCATGGCGCGCTCAACAACCAGGCCTGCGAGGACGCCGCGCTGGCCGACGCGGTGGCGCGCGCGGTGAAGGCGATCGACCCGGGCCTGATCCTGCTGGCGCCGGTGCTCTCCGAGCTCCACACGGCCGGCAAGCGCGCCGGGCTGAAGGTGGCCGGCGAGATCTTCGCCGACCGCGCCTATACGGACACAGGCACGCTGGTGCCGCGCGGCCAGCCCGGCGCGGTGATCCACGACCACGACGAACTGGTCGCCCACGTGCTGCGCATGCTCGACGCCGGTGGCGTGGTCAGCCAGGGCGGCAAGTGCCTGCCGGCGGCGATGGACAGCATCTGCGTGCATGGCGACACGCTCGGTGCGGTCGACAGCGCGCGCCGCCTGCGCGCGGCGCTCGAAGCGCGCGGCTGGCGGGTCGTGGCGCTGCCGGAGATGGCCGGCGCCTGAGGGGGGCGCCGGAGGGGCGCGGGCCGAAGGCGGCGACCCGAAGGCGGTGAATCAGACCTCGCCCGCAGCGAGCTGGCGACGGATTTCGAGCAGGTGCGCGCGCCGCGCCGCGCTGGTGGGCGGATAGCGCAGGTCGAGCGCGGCCAGCGTATCGACCAGGATCTGCGACACGATCAGGCGCGCGTTCTTCTTGTCGTCGGCCGGCACCACGTACCACGGGCAGTCGGGCGTGCTGGTGGCGGCGAGGCAGTCGGCATAGGCCGCCATGTACTTGTCCCAGTGCTGGCGCTGCTCGATGTCGCCCTCGTCGAACTTCCAGTTCTTGTCCTCCTCGTCGATGCGCGCGATCAGGCGGTCGCGCTGCTCGTCCTTCGACAGGTGCAGGAAGATCTTGACGATGCGGGTGCCGTTGCGGTGCAGGTGGGCCTCGGCGTCGGCGATCGAGCGCAGGCGGTCGCCCCAGAAGTCCGGTGCGGCCAGCGTCTCGTCGGGCAGCTTCTGGCTGCGCAGGATCTCGGGTAGCACGCGCACGATCAGCACCTCCTCGTAGTAGGAGCGGTTGAAGATGCCGATGCGGCCGCGCTCGGGCAGTGCGAGGTGGGTGCGCCACAGGAAGTCGTGGTCGAGCTCGGTGGCGCTCGGGTGCTTGAAGCTGAACACCTGGCAGCCCTGCGGGTTGACCCCCGACATGACGTGGCGGATGGCGCCGTCCTTGCCCGCCGCGTCCATGGCCTGGAAGATCACCAGCAGCGAGTAGCGGTCGTGGGCGTAGAGCATCTCCTGCAGTTCGGACAGGCGCGCGGTGCCGGCATCCAGGCGCTCCCTGTAATCGCTCTTCGAGTCGTAGAGGGTGTCGACATTGGTCTGCCATTCGGCAAGGTCGATCTTCTTGCCGGCCTTGACGCGGAATTCGGCGATGTCGATCGGTTTGGGCTTGCTCATGGTGTACTCCGTCGGAAAGGTTCGGGGGAAGGCAGGGCGAGCGCGGCGGCCGCTAGAGCAGGAGCACGGTGGCCAGCCCGAGGAAGGCGAAGAAGCCGACCACGTCAGTGACGGTGGTCAGGACCACGCTGCCGGCAAGCGCCGGGTCGATGCCCATGCGCTCGAGGATGAGCGGAATCGCCAGACCGGCGAGCGCCGCGCACAGCAGGTTGAGCAGGATGGCGGCGCCGATTACGCCGCCGATGCCCCAGTCGCCGAACCACACCACCGCAAGCGCCGCGACCACCACGGCCCATAACAGGCCGTTGAGGATGGAGATGCCCACCTCACGGTTGAGCAGGATGCGCACGTTGCCCTTTTGCACCTGGCCGAGCGCGAGGCCGCGAATCACCAGCGTCAGCGTCTGGCTGCCGGCGATGCCGCCCATGCTGGCGACGATCGGCATCAGCACCGCCAGCGCGACCAGGCGCTCGAGCGTGCCCTGGAACTGGCCGATCACCCAGGCGGCGAGAAAGGCGGTGAGCAGGTTGATGCCCAGCCATACCGCGCGCCGGCGTGAGCTCACCAGCACCGGTGCGAACATGTCGGCCTCGTCGTCCAGGCCGGCCATCTGCATCACCGTGCGGTCGGAGTCCTCGCGGATCAGGTCGACCACGTCATCGACCGTGATGCGGCCGATCAGCCGGCCTTCGGCATCGACCACCGGGGCCGACATCAGGTCGAGGTCCTGGAACAGGCGTGCCACCTCGCGGCTGTCCGTGCTCACCGGGATGCCGGCGATGTCGGTGTGCATGAGGTCGGCGACCCGCGTGTCGAGGCTGGCGGTGACCAGCGCGGACAGCCGCAGCGCGCCCTGGTAGTGGCCCTTGCGGTCGACCACCATCAGCATGTCGGTCTGGGGCGGCAGGGTCTCGAGCAGGCGCAGGTAGCGCAGCACGATGCCGGCCTTGACGTCGGCGCGCACCTCGATGGCGTCGGCGTTCATCAGGCCGCCGGCCGACTCCTCGGGGTAGGACAGCATCGACTCGAGCTGCTCGCGACGTGAGCCGGTGGTGGCGAGCACCAGCCGGCTGCCGAGCTCGGCGGGCAGTGTCTGGATGAGGTCGACGAGGTCGTCGAGTTCGAGATGGTGGACGGCGGCAAGCAGGTCGTCGAGGTCCAGTTCCTGCGCCAGCGCGGCGCTGATCTCGTCGTGCAGGAAGCTGAGCACGCGGCCGGCGCGCTCGGTTTCTACCATGCTCCAGGCCTGGCTGCGCTGGGCGGGGGGCAGGGCCTCGAGCAGGCCGGCGACCTTGGCCGGGTGCATGCGGTGCAGCAGCTTGCCGACGCGCTTGAGCTTGCCGGCCTCGAGCGCCTCCATCAGCGCCTGCAGCTCGCTCCGGGTATTGGTCGGGGCCGCTGCCGGGTGGCTGCTGGCGTCCTCATCGATCGCGTGCTCGGTGTCTTCCCGCGATTCGTGCATCAGGGAGGGGCGTAGCTCGGCGCTCAGGTGGCCGAGCACGCGCTGCTCGAGCGGGTCGCCGACCTGCTGCCACAGCGCGAGACGCTGCGCTGGCGACAGGCGCTCGAGCAGCGCGGCGATCTTGGCCGGGTGCATGCGCTGCACGAGCTTGCGCACGCGCTTGTTGCGCCCTTCGGCGAGGGCCTTGACGATCTGTTCGCTGAGCGAGCGCGGACGGCTGTCCGTGCCCGCGTCGGGGCGTTTCGCTTCGTCGTTCATGCGCGCAAGGATACCTGTGGCAACAGCGGCCGGGCGCCGATGCGCGAAAGCGCCTCGCGTCCGCGCACGGTGAGGTCGGAGACAAAGCGGAACTGCTGGCGCGGATCGACCGGGTAGGCGCGGACCATGTACTTCGTGCCCCAGGTCTCCTCCTGGAGGACGACGGTGACCGGAGCGTCAAAGTACAGGTAAGGGCTCGTCATCGCCACGTCCTCCAGCACGGCGCGCGCCCGGCGGGCGTCGTGCTCGGGGTGCACATGGAAGACCGCTGCGCATTGCAGCACCGGGCTGCCATTGTTGGCGTTGCGCACCGCCGATGACCACAGCTTGAGGTGGGGGACGGTGATGGTGTCGTCGTCCGCGGTGACCAGCGCCACGGTGCGCATGCCCACATGCACGACCTCGCCGTAATGACCGTCGAGCTCGATCCAGTCGCCGGGCCGGTAGGGCTGCTCGAAGGCCGAGACCACGCCGGCGATCAGGCTGCTGACGTAGTCCTTTAGCGCGAAGCCGATCGCCAGTCCGGCGGCACCGAGCAGCGCCACCATGTTCTGCACCGAGGGTTCGACGAGGATCGGCAGCATCAGCGCCAGGGCAACGCCGATCAGCAGCAGGCGCAGTAGCGGCACCGACGCCAGCAGGTAATGGCGCGGGCGGCCGTGCAGGCGGTTGGCGATCCAGGGCAGGGCGCGCTGCACGATGCGGATGAGCACGAGGGTCGCGATGAGGATCAGCGCGAGCTCGATGCTGTCGCCGCGATCGAGCTTGTTGAACAGGCGGGCGAGGTTGGCGCTGTGTTCGGGCATGGTCAGAAGCTGTCCGTGAGGTAGCTGCGGCTGCGCAGGAACTCGCGCACCGTGTGGTAGGCGAGCGGGGCCACCTGCCAGCGTGTGCCTTCGCGCACCAGCAGGTCGAGCGCCTGCAGTCGCAGCAGGTGCGAGTGCAGGCGTCCCTCGGGAATGGGCAGCACGGCGCCGAGCACCGCGCTCTCCAGCCCGCGGTGAAGCAGCAGGGCGTGGAGCAGGAAGGCCACGTCCTCGCCCGATTCGGCCGGCAGCGTGGGGGTCTCGATGCCGGGCGCGACCCAGACGACTTCGTCGGCGGCGGCGAGACGCTCGCCGTCCGCCCGCTGCGGGCTGTCGTGCTGGGCCTCGCCTGCTTGCGCCTGTTGCTCGCGTTCGGGCGCGGCGCGCAGGCGCTGGCGCCAGTAGTACCAGGCCAGGCCCGGGTTGCCGCGGCAGTGTGCGGCCAGTTGGCGCAGCTCCGGGCAGGCGGTTTCAGCGCCGTGACGGTCGTCGCCGCTGTCGCCGGCGTCCTCGGGCATCAGGGGTTCGCCGCTGCGCGCGCTCAGGAAGCGGACCTGCCCGCGATCGGGGTGCATCAGATAGCGGGTGAGGGCGAGGCCGTCGAATGCTTGCAGGGTCAGTGTGGCGGTGCCGGGCAAGGGCGAGATGCGCTCGATGAAGGCCAGCGCCCAGCTGTCGCAGCCGATCATCCCGGGGCCCAGCGCGCCCGACAGGGCGCGTGCCAGGAAGCCGCGCACCAGGTCGAGCCCGTTGGCGTGGCGCAGGAAGCAGCGCTCGAGTTCGGGCAGGACCCAGGGACGGCCGGTGCCGGGCGCAAGCTCGTCGAGCCAGCGCCGATCGGCGCACAGGATCTGCTCGGTGTCGGGCGGCGCGAGCACGACGGCGTCACGCGCATGCGCCCAGTGCGTCAGGATCGCGGGATGGTCGCAATACGGTTGCCCGATGAAGAGGCGCACCGGGGGGTGCGCGTCCGCATCCAGCGATTCCTGCGCGTCGAGCGCGCGTGCCGCGGGCGCCCAGTCGATCGAGGGCGCGAGGTTGGCGAGGCGGACCTGTGGTAGCGCACGCAGATCCGCCTCGGCCTGCGCAGGGTCGGCGTCATCCGTGCCCAGCAGCAGACGCCCGAGCGAGCGCCAGCGCCGTTGCAGCGTGGCCGGTTGCGAATCGGCGGGGACTTCATAGTCCCGCGCTGCAACGATCTGCCAGAGGGGCGGCGCTGGGGGCGGCTTCGGGGGCGGCGTGTCGTGCGCGGCGGGCGTGTTCATGGCGAAGGGCGGTGGCTCAGAGCGGCCATACGAGGACGAGGAGCGGGATGGAGAGCGCCACCACCTGCAACTCGAGCGGCAGACCCAGCCGCCAGTAGTCGCCGAAGCGAAAACCGCCTGGGCCGAGGATGAGGGTGTTGTTCTGGTGGCCGATCGGGGTCAGGAAGGCGCACGAGGCGCCGATCGCGACGGCCATCAGGAAGGCGTCGGCATTGGCGCCGAGCGCCGCCGCGGTGCCGATCGCGATCGGGCACATCACCGCGGCGGTGGCGGCGTTGTTCATGACGTCGGACAGGAACATGGTGACGATCAGCACCAGCGCAAGCGCGATGATCGCATCGCCGCGGGCCACGCCGTCGAGCAGGCCGCGCGCGATCAGGTCGGCCGCGCCGGTGGATTCCATCGCCCCCGCGACCGGGATCAGCGCCGCCAGCAGCACGATCACCGGCCAGTCGATGCTCTCGTACACCGCGCGCAGCGGCACGGTGCGCAGCGCCATCGAGGCGAGCACGCCGAGCGCGAAGGAGATCGCCGCCGGCAGCAGGCCGAGCGCCGCGCCGCCGACGGCGAAGGCCATGATCGCGCCCGCCGCCCAGGCCTTGCGCCGGTCGGGAATGCGCAGCTCGCGCTCGGCCAGCGGCACGCAGCCCGAGTCGGAGGCGAACTCGGCGAGCGCCTCGAGCGGCCCCTGCATCAGCAGCAGGTCGCCAGCCTGGATCTTCAGCGTCCGCAGGCGCGCCTTCGAGCGCGTGCCGTCACGCGATACCGCAAGCAGGTTCAGACCGTAGCGCGTGCGCAGCAGCAGATCCTTGGCGGAGCGGCCGATCAGGCTGGCCTCGGGGCGCACGACCAGCTCCATCAGCCCGATCTCGTTGTCGGCGGAAGTCCGGGCGGCGTCCTCCTTGTCCGCCTCGGCGTCTCCGGTCGCGTCCTTCTTCATTGGCGACGTCTCCGCGGCGGACGCATGGCCCGCGGCCGGAGCCGTGTTCCCTGTCGCCTTGTCGTTCTTGTCGGCCGTGTCCCCGTTGGAACCTTTCTCGCTGGCCTTCTCCTCGCTCGACGGACCCGCCTCCTCGAGCTTGAGGCCGAGGGTGGCCAGCACTTCGGGCAGGGCCTCGATATCGGCCTCGATGACCAGGATGTCGCCGGCCAGCACCTTGCGCCCCGATTGCGGTGCGCTCATGCGGACCTCGTTGCGCACCAGGCCGATGATCTGCGCGCCGGCCTCGTCGAGGCGGGTCTCGATCTCGCGCAGGTGCATGCCCACCGCCTTGCTCTCGGCCGGGACGCGGACCTCGGTCAGGTAGGCGCCGGTCTCGAAGCCTTCGGTGCCCGCCTTCTCGCGCGCCGGCACCAGGCGCCAGCCGAGCAGGGCGATGAACAGGGTGCCGAAGACGGCGACGCTCAGGCCGACCGGCGTGAAGTCGAACATGGCGAAACCGGCCGTGCCCTGCTGGGCGCGAAAGCCGGACACGATCAGGTTGGGCGGGGTGCCGATCATCGTCGTCATGCCGCCGAGGATGGTGCCGAAGGCCAGCGGCATCAGCACCCGGCCCGGCGGCAGCTCGAGGCGCGAGGCCAGCTGCATCGCCACCGGCATCAAGAGCGCCATCGCGCCGACGTTGTTCATGAAGCCGGACAGCAGGGCGCCGAGGCCGACCAGCGCGGCCAGGCTCAACGCGATGCCGGCCTTCGCCGGCAACAGCCGGGCCGCCAGCGCATCGACCGCGCCCGAGCTCTGCAGGCCGCGGCTGAGGACCAGGACGCAGGCCACGGTGACCACCGCCGGGTGGCCGAAGCCGGCAAAGGCCGCGGCAGGCTCCACCAGGCCGACCAGCACGCAGACCAGCAGCGCGGCCGCGGCGACCATGTCATGGCGCCAGCGCCCTGAAAGGAACAGGCCGACGGTGGCGAGCAGGATGGTCAGGATCAGGATCTGGTCGTGGGTCATCGGGGCCTCGGCGGTGGCGCAGCGGACAGCCGTGGAGGAGGGGGCGATGAGGGGCGGCGGCGGGTGGGCGAACCCCAGTTTATGCCGAATGCGGCGTTCTGTAAGCTCGCGTGCTCGCACCTCGGATCGGCCGAAGCGCCCCACCGCCCCGATACGGAGAAGCCATGCCGCGCCACCCCGACTGGATGGAGAGTCTCTACGAACGCCTCGCCGAGGACGACGAGGGGCGGGTGTGCAAGGCGATCAGCGAGGAAGCCTGCCGCGAGTCGCCGGGCAACTTCTTCCGCACCCTGGTCGCCAACACCCTGTCCAATCTCGCCGACCGCATCGCCAGTGCCAAGACCACGCTGCCCTGGCTGCTGCTGCAGCTTGGCGCGCCGGCCTGGATGCTGAGCCTGCTGGTACCGATCCGCGAGTCCGGCTCGATGCTGCCGCAGATGCTGATCGGGGCGGTGGTGCGGCGCCAGCCGGTGCGCAAGTGGGTGTGGGTGTGGGGCGGCGTGGTGCAGGGGCTGTGCCTGCTCGGCATGGGGTGGACCGCCCTGGCGCTCGAGGGCGCGGCCGCGGGCTGGGTGGTGATCGGGCTGCTGGTGCTGTTCAGCCTGGCCCGCGGCGCCTGCTCGGTGGCCTACAAGGACGTGCAGGGCAAGACCATCCCGAAGACGCGGCGCGGCCGGCTGGCGGGCTGGATCAGCGCAATCGCCGGGCTGGCTGCGCTGGGCGTGGGCCTGGCCTTGGGGGCGAGCCGGGGCAACGAGTCGGTGGGCTTGTTCGCCGCCCTGCTGTGCGCGGGCGCACTGCTGTGGTTCGCGGCGTCGTGGGCCTTCTCGCGCATCGTGGAGGAAGCGGGTGCGACTGCGGGCGGCGCCAATGGCGTGGTCGAGGCCTTCGCCCGCCTGGCCCTGCTGCGCGAGGATCGCCCGTTTCGGACCTTCGTGATCGCGCGGGCGCTGGCGATGGGCTCGGGCCTGGCCGCGCCCTTCTACGTGGCGCTGGCGCGCGAGGAACTGGGCGCTGCGTTCGCGCTGCTGGGCCTCTTCATCGCGGTCGAAGGCCTGGCAGGCCTGCTGAGCTCACCGGTCTGGGGGCGCTGGGCCGATCGCTCCAGCCGCCAGGTGTTCGCCGTCGCCTGCGGGCTGGCGGGCGCGCTGTCGATCGCGGTGGCGCTGTGGTCCTGGCTGCCGATGCCGGCTGCGGCGGCGGCCTGGTTCTACCCGCTGGCCTTCTTCGGCCTCGGCGTCGCCCATGCCGGCGTGCGCCTGGGGCGCAAGACCTACCTGGTCGACATGGCTGCCGGCAACACGCGCACCGATTATGTTGCCGTCAGCAACTCGGTGATCGGTGCGCTGCTGCTCGCATCCGGCCTGGTCGGCGCGCTGGCGGCGACGGTCTCGGTGCAGGCCACCGTCCTGCTGCTCGGCCTCGCCGGCCTCGCCGGCGCCTGGCTGAGCCTGCGCTGGAAGGCGGTGTCCGGCTGAGGGGCGGCCCGCGGCTGATGTCGTGGCTCAGGCCCGGGCAGCGCGCCGCCGCCCCCAGGCCTTTTCGGCCTCGATCAGCAGGAACACCGCGACGCCGATGGCGAGCGGCACCAGCCAGTGGCGCAGCGCGAGCGGCGCGGTGCCAAACCAGGTGTTCATGAAGGGCAGATAGACGAAGCCCAGTTGCAGCACGACCAGCACGCCGACCGCGACGAGCGCGGCGCGGTTGGTGAACATCAGCTTCATGCGCAGGCTGGAGTCGACCAGGAAGCGGGCGTTGAAGAGGTAGAAGGCCTGCGCGATCACCAGGGTGTTGACCGCCATCGTGCGTGCCACGCCCAGTTCCATGTCGAGCGCCAGCTCGACCTCGAACATGGCGATGGTGGCGCCGCCGATCAGCACCGACACGATCGCCACCCGCCACAGCATCGACCGGCCCATGATCGGCGCGCCCGGCTTGCGCGGCGGGCGCTGCATGACGCCCGGCTCGGCCGGTTCGAAGGCCAGCGCCAGCGCCAGCGTGATCGCCACCACCATGTTCACCCACAGGATCTGCACCGGCGTCAGCGGCAGGGTGAGGCCGAACACCACCGCGGTGAGCATCACCAGGCCCTGGGCGCCGTTGGTGGGCAGGATGAAGAGGATGGCCTTCTTGAGGTTGTCGTAGATGGTGCGGCCTTCCTCGACTGCGCGCTCGATCGACGAGAAGTTGTCGTCGGCGAGCACGATCTCGGCCGCCTCCTTGGTCGCCTCGGTGCCCTTGATGCCCATCGCCACGCCGACGTCGGCGCGCTTGAGCGCGGGCGCGTCGTTGACGCCGTCGCCGGTCATCGCCACCACCTCGCCACGCGCCTGCAAGGCCTTGACCAGGCGCAGCTTATGCTCGGGGCTGGTGCGGGCGAAGATGTCGCAGTCGTGGGCGATCTGCTGCAGCGCGTCGTCCGAGGCGGCCTCGATCTCGGCGCCCGAGATCACCTTGAGCGTGTCGGCCGTGCCCAGGCCCATCTCGATGCCGATCGCGCGCGCCGTGCCGGCGTGGTCGCCGGTGATCATCTTCACCCGGATGCCGGCCTCGTGGCAGGACTTGATGGCGGCGATCGCCTCGGGCCGGGGCGGGTCGATGATGCCGATGAGGCCGAGGAAGACCATGTCCTCGTCGAGGTCCTCAAGGGCGAGCTCGCTCTTGCTGTCGGCGACCTCGCGCGCGGCCGCCGCCAGCACGCGCAGGCCCTCGGCGCTGAGGGCATCGATCTGTCCCTCCCAGAAGGCACGGTCGAGCGGCTCGAGCTCGCCGCTGGCGCCGAGTTCCTGGTGGCAGCGGTCGAGCAGGCGGTCGGGCGCGCCCTTGAGCAGGATGCGGCGGGTCCCGCCGGGCGCGGTGTTGAGCGTGGCCATGAACTTGTTGGCCGACTCGAAGGGGATGCTGGCATGGCGCTCGTGGGCGTCGGCGTCGAAGCCGGCCTTGTGCGCGAGCGTGCGCAAGGCGCCCTCGGTGGGCTCGCCGGTGACCTTCCACTGGCCGTCTTCCTCTGCCACATGGGTGTCGTTGGCGACCGCCACCACCTCGATCACCGCCTGCAGGTGGCCGTGCTGGTCCAGGCTGGCAGCCTGGCCCTCGAGCGTGATCTCGCCCTCGGGCCGGTAGCCGGTGCCGCTGACGTCAAAGAAGCCGCCGCGGGTGACGACGTGGCGCGCGGTCATCTCGTTCTTGGTCAGGGTGCCGGTCTTGTCCGAGCAGATCACGGTGACCGAGCCCAGGGTCTCGACCGCGGTGAGCTTGCGCGTGATGGCGTTGCGCTGCGCCATGCGCTGCACGCCGAGCGCCAGCGTGATGGTGAGGATGGCGGGCAGGCCCTCGGGGATGGCGGCGACGGCGAAGCCGATCGCGGCGAGGAAGACCTCGCCGAGCGGGAAGTCGTGCAGGCTGACGCCGATCACCAGCATAAGCAGCGCCAGCGCGACGATGATCACCGACAGGATCTTGCTGAACTGCGCCATCTGCCGCGTGAGCGGGGTTTGCAGGGTCTGCACCTCGGCAATCATGCGATTGATGCGGCCGAGTTCGGTGTGCGGGCCGGTGGCGGTGACCACGCCGATGCCGCGGCCGGCGGCAACCATGGTGCCCGAGTAGGCCATGCCGAAACGGTCACCGACGCCGGCGTCGGCGGCGGCCGGCTCGGCGTTCTTGTCGGCCGGCACCGACTCGCCGGTGAGCGCGGATTCCTCGATGCGCAGGTTGGTGGCCTCGAGCAGGCGCAGGTCGGCGGGCACGCGGTCGCCCGAGCGCAGGCGCACGATGTCGCCCGGCACCAGGCCGTCGGCCTCGACCTCGGACCAATGGTCGTCGCGCCGCGCATGGGCGTGCACCGAGAGCATCTTGCGGATGCCTTCGAGCGCTTCCTCGGCCTTGCCTTCCTGGATGAAGCCGATGATGGCGTTGATGACGACCACGCCGAGGATGACCCCGGTGTCGATCCAGTGACCGAGCACGGCGGTGATGCCGGCGGCAGCGATCAGGATGTAGATCAGGATGTCGTGGAAGTGCTTGAAGAAGCGCTTCAACAGGCCGTCCTTGGGCGGTTGCGGCAGGCGGTTGGGGCCGACCTCGGCGAGACGGCGCGCGGCCTCGGCCGAGGACAGGCCGTCGCGCGCGGCGGACAGGCGTTCGAGGACCTCGTCGGCGGCGAGGGCATGGGGTTGCTCGATCTGCAGCGAGCCGGGTTGGGCGGATTTCATGAGCATGCTCGAGGATTGCGTGACGCCCCGCGCCGCGTTGCCTGGCGTGGCCGCCCTGCGGCGGCGCGGGGTGAATCAGAAGGAACCGAGGACCGACCCCAGTATAACGAGCAGGGTGAGGGCGAGAATCGGGAACAGCACCGCGACCATGAAGATGTCCTTGTAGGCCTCGCGGTGGGTGAGGCCGCAGATGGCGAGCAGGGTCACCACCGCGCCGTTGTGCGGCAGGCTGTCGAGGCCGCCGGTGGCGACCGTGGTGACGCGGTGCAGCAGCTCGGGCGCGATGCCGGTGGCCTGGGCGAGCGCGAGGTAGTCCGCGCCCAGGGTCTGCAGCGCGATGCTCATGCCGCCCGAGGCCGAGCCGGTGACGCCGGCCAGCACGTTCACCGACAACGCCAGCGACACCAGCGGGTTGCCGGCGCCGAGCTGGTCGACGAAGGCCTTGATCAGCTCGAAGGCGGGCAGCGCGGCGATGACGGCGCCGAAGCCGACCAGGCTGGCGGTGTTGAAGATCGGCAGCACCGAGGCGTTGGCGCCGTCGTCCAGGCTGCGGCGCAGGTTGGCCAGGCGCTGCCAGCACAGCGCCACCAGCAGCAGGCAGGCCAGGGTGAGCGAGCCGATGATCGCCCAGATGCCGCGTACGGCGTCGATCGAGGTGGCGCCGTAGATCGCCTGGGCGAGGTAGGCGGTGTCGAGCGCCGGGATCAGCAGGCTGCTGAAGACGTAGTTGAGCACGATCACCAGCACCACCGGCGCGATTGCCACCGTGAAGGGCGGCAGCGCGCGCGCGGCCTCGTCGGGCGGGATCATCAGCACGTCGAAGCCCTCGCCGGCGCTGCGCTCGCGCTGGTCCTTGTCGAAGCGGGCCGGCGGGCTGCTGGCGTCGTCATGCGGGCCATAGCCTTCGCCGGCGGCTGCCGCGCGCGCCGCCTGGCGCGCGAGCCACCACTGGCCGAGGCCGAACATCACCAGCGCGGCGATGACGCCGAGCACCGGGGCGGCGAAGGGCGTGGTGCCGAAGTAGGGCATCGGGATCGCGTTCTGGATCGCCGGGGTGCCGGGCAGCGCGGTCATGGTGAAGGTGAAGGCGCCGAGCGCGATCGTCGCCGGCAGCAGGCGCTTGGGGATGCCGGCCTGGCGGAACAGGGCGGCGCCGATCGGATAGACGGCAAAGGCCACCACGAACAGCGACACGCCGCCATAGGTGAGCACCGCGCAGGCCAGCACCACGGCGAGGATGGCGCGCTCGGCGCCGAGCCGGGCGACGATGCCCTGCGCGATCGCCTCGGCGGCGCCGCTGTCGTCCATCAGCTTGCCGAACAGGGCGCCGAGCAGGAAGAGCGGGAAGTACTGCACGATGAAGCTGCCGGCCGAGCTCATGAAGAGCTGGGTGTAGGTCGCCATCAGCGGCGTGCCGGCGGCAAATGCGGCGGCCAGCAGCGCCATCACCGGCCCGAGCAGCAGCACGCTGACGCCGCGCCAGGCGAGCCAGATCAGCAGGGCGAGGGCGAGGAGGACACCGAGCAGTCCGGTCATGCGCGCGCCTCCCCTGCGTCGTCCTCCTTGATCGTGCGGGCGGAGCGGATGCTGTCCTCGATCAGCCAGTCGAGATCGAAGCTGGAGCGCTCGCCCAGGTCGCCCCAGTGCTTGCGCAGCCAGCGCTCGGCGCGCTGGCGGCCGAGGTCGCGCAGGTGGCACAGGTAGGCCCACTCGGCGTTCAGCTTGCTCGAGGCCTTGAGCTCGAGCAGGTCCTCGTCGGCGTGGATGCGGTGCAGGCGCATGTCGCGGTAGCGCTCGCGCTCGAGGCCCTCGGCCTCGATCAGGTCGCGCAGCAGCATGATCGCGCGCAGCTCCTTGAGTAGGCTGGCGTTGAAAGTGATCTCGTTGAGGCGGTTGATGATGTCGCGCGCGCTGCGCGGCACCTCGGGGCGCTCGAAGGGATTGATCTGCACCAGCACCAGGTCGCGCGCGTCGCACTCGTCCACCAGCGGGAAGAGCGCCGGGTTGCCCATGAAGCCGCCGTCCCAGTAGGCCTCGCCGTCGATCTCGACGGCCTGAAACATGAAGGGCAGGGCGGCCGAGGCCATCACCGCATCGACGCTCAGCTCGGGTTGGCGGAAGACCTTGGGGCGGCCGCTGCGCACATTGGTGGCGGTGACGAAGACCTTGATCGCGGTGCAGCGATTGACGCGGTCGAAGTCGATGATGTCGGCGACCAGGTCGCGCAGCGGGTTGAGATTGAGCGGGTTCAGCTCGTAGGGCGAGAACACCCGGCTGAGATGATCGAAGAAGCGGTAGCTGGGCGAGTTCTCGAGACCCCAGTCGCCGTTCACACGCGACCACAGGTCGCGCTGGATGGGGCTACCCAGGGCGGCCTGGCTGACGGTCTTCCAGAAGCGCTCGAGCGCGGCGCGGGCGCCGTCGGGGCCGCCGGCTTCCAGACCGTCGGCGAGCACGACCGCGTTCATCGCGCCGGCGCTGGTGCCGCTGACGCCCTCGATGTGCAGTTGCGGCTCCTCGAGCAGGCGATCGAGCACGCCCCAGGTCAGCGCGCCATGGGCGCCGCCGCCCTGCAGCGCGAGCTCGATGGTCTTGCGGGTGGTGCTGTTGTTGGCCATGTGTTTATTCTCCCTGCGTATGCGTTGCGCCATTGTTGCGGTGCCGCAAGAGAGAGTCGGTCCAGGGAGCGAAGTTCCGCGCGTGGACGTCCCCGAAAGGCGAAGGGCCCCGTGTCGCGGGGCCCTTCCGGGGCGGAGGATGAAGCGCGGCGGGGCGCGCGGCCGCCTGTGCGGCGCGGCGGCCTACTCGGTGTCGAAGCCGAGCAGGCGGGCATCGACGATGCGCTTGGCCACGCCCTCGGGCACGTCCGCCTCCCACTCGCCGCGACCGCGGCGCAGGCCGCCGAGCACCTCGGCGACGTCGATGTGCAGGTGGCTGTCGTCGTGCGGCTGCACCGCCACCAGCTTGTCGTTCTCCTTCAGGTAGGCGAGCAGGTGGTGCAGGTTGGCCGGCACCTGCACGTTGTCGAGCGTGACCGTGGCGGCGGCGTCGGTGCCGCGCGGACGCGAGGGGTACACATAGACGTGGGTGTTGTCCGGGAACAGCTTGCCGAAGGCTTCCAGGATGCCGCCCTCCAGGCCCTCGTAGTACTTCTCGTCGAACAGGAACTGGAAGTCGCGCACCGACAGCACGATGCCGATCGGCTTCTGCGTGTAGCGGCGCAGGTAGGCGCGCAGGCGGAAGAAGCGCACGTAGTCCGAGATCATCACCGTGTAGCCCTGCGAGGCGAGCAGGTCGATGCGGGCGAGGAAGTCGGCGTCGTCCACGTTGTCGCCGCTGATCAGCGAGTTCATCGTGACCTCGGCGAGCGACACGATCTCGTTCTCGTCCACCGCGGCGAGCTGGCTGAACTGCTTGAGGCCGGCGGCCATCATGTCGACGTTGACCAGGGTCACCGGCTTGAAGCTGCCGCGCATCACCATCACCGGCTTGCGGTAGAACAGCTCGCCCGGCACCACCACCTCGCCCTGCGGGTTGAACACCACCGCGCGGGTGAGCCAGCTGCGGATCAGGTGCAGGTTCATCAGCCGGTTCTCGACCTCCTCGAAGTAGGGGCCGGAGAAGTGGATCAGGTCGACCTCGATGCGCTCGGAACCGAGGCCGTCGGCCAGGCCCTCGACCACCCACTCGGGGTTCTGGTGGTGGAAGAAGGCGCCGTGGATGAGGTTGACGCCGAGGATGCCGAGAGCCTCGGACTGCAGCGCGTTGTCGTTGTCGAGCATGCGCACATGCATGATCACGTCGCTCGGCTCGGCGCCCGGGTGCAGTTGCAATCGGATGCCGACCCAGCCGTGGCATTCGTTCTTCTGCTTGAAGCTGCGCGCGGTGACGGTGGCGGCGTAGGCGAAGAAGGTGGTGTTCTTCGCCCGCAGGTGGGCCAGCCGCGCGACGACCTGGGTGAACTCCTTGTCCAGCATCTGCAGCAGGCGGGCGCGGCTGACGTAGCGGTCGACATGGCCGTAGATGTCGTCGCTCACCGCCATGTCGTAGGCCGACATGGTCTTGGCGATGGTGCCGGCGGCCGCCCCCACCTGGAAGAAGCGGCGCGCCACTTCCTGGCCGGCGCCGATCTCGACGATCGAGCCGTACTTGTACTTGTCGAGGTTGACGGCGAGGGCCTTCTGGTCGGTGGTCAGCGTGCTGTCGCGTTTGCGCATGGGGTACTCCGGCGGATGCGGGCAGGGGTTTACTTGAGTCTGAAGCCGAGCGTGTGCAGGGCTTCGACCAGACGGTCGCGGCCGGACAGGCTCTCGGGACCGGCGATGCGCTTGGCCGAGTGCACCGCCCAGGTGCCGTGCACATTCATCTTCTGTTCGTCGTAGAAGCGCACCATCGCCCGGTTGTAGGCCTCGATGCCGGCGTCCTGCACCTCCTGGCGGTAGCGCTCGTGGTGCAGCACCACGGACTGGGGCGGTCGCGGCTTGACCGCCGCCGGCTTGGCCGGGTCGGGCGTACCGACGCACATGCCGAACACCGCGAACACCTCGGGCGGCAGCGCGAGCAGGCGGGCGACTTCCTCGGGGCGGTTGCGCATGCCGCCGATGTATACCGTGCCGAGGCCGAGCGATTCCGCCGCCGCCGCGGCGTTCTGCGCGGCGAGCGCGGCGTCGATGACGGCGGTGAGGAACATCTCGGTGTAGTCGAGGCCCGCCGAGGGGCGCTCGAGCTGGCTGGCGACGCGGCGCAGGCGCGCGAGGTCGGCCAGCCAGACCAGTTGCAGCGGCGCCTCGCGGACATGGGCCTGGCCGCCTGCGCATTCCGCCAGGCGTGCGCGGGTGTCCGCTTCGCGCACTGCGACCACGCTCCAGACATTGAGGTTCGACGAGCTCGCGGCCGACTGCGCGGCGGCGATGATGGCGGCGAGCTGGGCCTCGCTGACGGGGTCGGGCAGATAGGCGCGAACCGAGCGATGGCTGAGCAGTTGTTCGATGAAGGGGTTGAGCGCGTCGGCGACCGGCAGGGCGGCGCTGCCATAGCGCGCCTGCAGGCCTTGCAGGGAATCGGACATGGAAGCTCCGGAGCTCTGGGGGACTGGCGGAGTATACCGATTGTCGCGCAGCCGCCGTGCGTTGTCGGGCCGCGGCGGGGGCGGGCTGCGTCGCCTTTGCCACCGGATTTGATCTGGGTTCTTGTATTACGTTAACGTCAACGTAAAATATCGCCCCGGAAAGGGCTGCAGGCAGGTGACGGTCGATCGCGGAACCACGCGCCGCCAAGGGGTCACAAACCCAAGCGCCGAAACCCGGGGCGCCCCCGCGCGACCCTACGAGCAAACGAATTTCAACGACGTCCTGGAGAGGAGAGCATATGAGCGCTGTTACCGAATTCTTGGCTGCACGCGACTTCCTGCTGCAGCATCGCAGCGACTACGCCACCGCCTACGCCGGCTTCCAGTGGCCCAAGCTCAAGGAGTTCAACTGGGCGCTGGACTACTTCGATGCCATGGCCCGCGGCAACGACAACCCGGCGCTGTGGATCATCGAGGAAGACGGTCGCGAGTCGAAGCTGAGCTTTGCCGAGATGTCGGCACGCTCGAACCGCGTCGCCAACTGGCTGCGCAAGCAGGGCGTCAAGCGCGGCGAGCGCATCCTGATCATGCTCGGCAACGAAGTGCCGCTGTGGGAGACCATGCTCGCCGCGATCAAGCTCGGCGCGGTGGTGATCCCGGCGACCACGCTGCTGACCCCGGACGACCTGGTGGACCGCGTCGAGCGCGGCCAGGTCAGGCACGTGGTGATCGGCACCGCCCACACCGACAAGTTCGAGAACCTGCCCGGCAGCTTCGGCCGCATCGCCGTGGGCGGCGCGCCCGCTGGCTGGAAGGCCTTCGAGGAGGCCGCGGCCGAGTCCGACGTCTTCACCCCGGACGGCGTGACCCGCGTCGATGACCCGCTGCTGCTGTACTTCACCTCGGGCACCACCTCCAAGCCCAAGCTGGTGCTGCACACCCACCAGTCCTACCCGGTCGGCCACCTGTCGACGATGTACTGGATCGGCCTCAAGCCCAACGACCGCCACATGAACATCTCCTCGCCGGGCTGGGCCAAGCACGCCTGGAGCTGCTTCTTCGCGCCCTGGAACGCCGGTGCCTGCGTGTTCCTGTACAACTACAACCGCTTCAACGCCAAGGCCCTGCTCGACGTTCTGGTGAAGTACGAGGTCACCACCATGTGCGCGCCGCCGACCGTGTGGCGCATGCTGATCCAGCAGGACCTGGCTGCGGTCAAGACCAAGCTGCGCGAGCTGATCGGCGCCGGCGAGCCGCTCAATCCCGAAGTGATCGACCAGGTGAAGAAGGCCTGGGGCATCACCATCCGCGACGGCTTCGGCCAGACCGAGACCACCGCGCAGATCGGCAACACCCCTGACCAGCCCCTGAAGCCCGGCTCCATGGGCCGTCCGCTGCCCGGCTACAGGATCGCCCTGCTCGACGCCGACAGCAAGCCGTCGGTCGAGGGCGAGGTCGCGCTGGTGATGGGCGAGCACCGCCCGGTCGGCCTGATGGTCGGCTACGCCGGCGATGCGGCCAAGACCGCCGAGGTGATGCGTGACGGCCACTACCGTACCGGCGACGTCGCCAGCATCGACGAGGACGGCTACATCACCTACGTCGGTCGCGCCGACGACGTGTTCAAGGCCTCCGACTACCGCATCAGCCCCTTCGAGCTGGAGAGCGTGCTGATCGAGCACCCGGCGGTGGCCGAAGCCGCGGTGGTGCCGAGTCCGGACCCGGTTCGCCTGGCGGTGCCCAAGGCCTTCGTGATCCTGGTCGCCGGCCAGGAGCCGAGCAGGGAGCTCGCCAAGGACATCTTCGCCTTCACCCGCGAACGCCTGGCGCCGTACAAGCGCATCCGTCGCCTGTCCTTCGCCGACTTGCCCAAGACCATCTCGGGCAAGATCCGCCGCGTCGAGCTGCGCAAGGCCGAAGAGGCGCGCGGCGAGGCGACGCGCGGCGAGCTGGAGTTCTTCGAGGAAGACTTCCCCGAGCTCAAGGGCTGATCCGCCCGCGGTGCAGCAATCCGGCTGCCCCGCGCGGCCGGCATGCTGCTACAATGCCGGCCGTGGCGGGTCTCCCCGCATTGCAGCGCGGTGAACCTGGTCAGGGCCGGAAGGCAGCAGCCACAGCCGTTTCCTGCAAGTGCCGGGGGTCAGGCTCGCCACCCTGAATATCCAAAGCGAAGGGCGCCCCTTGTGGGCGCCCTTCGCTTTTCCGCTTCAAGCGCATGTGGGGGGTATTGCTGCGCGCCTCAGCCCAGCAGCGTGTCCATCAGCATCATCAGCACGAAGCCGAGGATGAGACCGCCGGTGGCCAGGGTTTCGTGGCCGCGGCGATGCGACTCGGGGATGATCTCGTGGCTGACCACGAACAGCATCGCTCCCGCTGCGCCCGCCAGGCCCCAGGGCAGGATCATCGCCGACACCGACACCATCATCGACCCGGCAATGGCGGCGATCGGCTCGATCAGGCCCGACACCGCGGCGACGCCGAAGGCCAGCCAGCGGCTGTAGCCGGCGCTGACCAGCGCGATGGCCACGATCAGGCCTTCCGGGATGTTCTGCAGCGAGATGCCGGCGGCGACCGCGTCGCCCGAACCCGCGCCGCTGCCGTTGAGGCCGGCGGCGACGCCGATGGCGAGGCCTTCCGGGATGTTGTGCACTGCGATCGCGAACACGAACAGCCACACCGCGGCGCCGCTGCGCCGGCCCTCGGGGGCGTGCGTGTGGGGCAGGGCGCGGTCCATCGCCAGCAGGCCGCCGGCGCCCAGCAGCAGCCCGAGCGCAACCAGCGTCGCCGCGCTGGCGTCCGAGCCGGTCTGCGCTTGTGCCGCCTCGAACGCAGGCAGCAGCAGCGAGAACATGCTCGCCGCCAGCATCACGCCGGCGCCGAAGCCGAGCAGCATGCCCTGCACGTTGGCGCCGATGCGCCGCACCATCAACAGCGGCACGGCACCGAGCGCAGTGGCGGCGGCGGCCATCGCGCCGCCGGAGACGGCGCCCGATAGCGAAAGATCGAAGCCTTCGATGCTACCCATGAACTGGGCGAAGAGCAGGGCGAGACCGGTGAGGGCGATGAGCCAGCCGCTGAGCGCACGCAGGGCGCCGGCCGGACTGGCGGGCTGGAAATGCAGGCGGGCAACTTTATCGACCATGGTTCGACTCCTCGCTGGGGCAGGGAGCGCCCCTTACAGGCCCAGTATGGCGTCGAGTCTCCAATAGCGCCAATTGAACGCCATGAAGAAGTTGATAGATAAATAGAATCCTTGGCCGGCGCTGAACGGGACAATTGCTGCACTGCGCTTTCGGTTCCCCCGGCAGGCCACTAGAATCCACCTGTTCGTTCAAGGAGCCTTTCGATGACCCCGTCCGCCACCCCGCAAGATGTCACCCCCGCCCGCAAGGCCGAGATCCTGGCCGAGGCCCTGCCTTACATCAAGCGCTTCTTCGACAAGACCATCGTCATCAAGTACGGCGGCAACGCGATGACCGACCCGCATCTCAAGGACTGCTTCGCGCGCGATGTGGTGCTGTTGAAGCTGGTGGGCCTGAACCCGGTGGTGGTGCACGGCGGCGGTCCGCAGATCGAGAACCTGCTCGCCCGTGTCGGCAAGAAGGGCGAGTTCATCCAGGGCATGCGCGTGACCGATGCCGAAACCATGGAAGTGGTGGAGATGGTGCTCGGCGGCCAGGTGAACAAGGAGATCGTCAACCTGATCAACAAGCACGGCGGCAAGGCGGTGGGCCTGACCGGCAAGGACGCCGGCTTCATTCGCGCCAAGAAGCTGCTGATGCAGAAGATGGATGCGCCCGCGGGGGACCTGATCGACGTCGGTCAGGTGGGCGAGATCACGGGCATCGATCCGAGCCTGATTTCCTTCCTCGACCAGGGCGACTTCATTCCGGTGATCGCGCCGATCGGGGTGGGGGTCGAGGGCGAGACCTACAACATCAACGCCGATGTCGTCGCCGGCAAGCTGGCCGAGATCCTGAAGGCCGAGAAGCTGGTGCTGCTCACCAACACGCCGGGCGTACTCGACAAGGCGGGCAACCTGCTCACCGGCCTGACGCCGCGCCAGATCGACGACCTGGTGGCCGACGGCACCCTGTCGGGCGGCATGCTGCCCAAGATCGGTTCGGCGCTGGATGCGGCACGCAACGGGGTGAAGTCGGTGCACATCATCGACGGTCGCGTCGAACACTGCCTGCTGCTCGAGATCCTGACCGACCACGGTGTCGGCACGATGATCAAGAGCAAGTAAGCGGCGCCCTGGTACGGGAAAAGTAAGGCGGCTCGCGCCGCCTTACTCGTCATGCGTGATGCGCCTCAGTCGATGGTCAGGCGCTTGGCCTGGGCTTCGGCCTTCTTCGGCAGGCTCAGCTCGAGCACGCCCTCGTTGAACTTCGCCGAGGCCTTGGCCTCGTCGATCTCCTGGCCGAGCTGGAAGCTGCGCGAGACCTTGCCGAAGTAACGCTCGGTGCGCAGTACTTTCTCGCCTTCCTTGACTTCCTTCTCCTGCTTGCGCTCGGCGCTGATCGACACCACCGGGCCGTCGATGTGGACGTGGATGTCCTCCTTCTTCATGCCGGGCAGTTCGGCATGGACTTCATAGCCTGCCGCATTCTCCTTGACGTCGACGCGCATCTGCGGCGCGTCGGCGCTCACATTGGGCAGGCTGCCGCCGCCGAAATCGACCGGACGAACGAAGAAACCACGGAAGAAGTCTTCCAGCGGGTCGGCACGGCGGGTGAGGTTGTTGCTCATGGCGCGATCTCCTTTGCTCGATAATTGCCGGCCTTGCCGGCCTCAACACGAATATAGGTGTGGGATCGCGTATTTCAAGCCCGATCACGGGCGTGCGGCCTCATGCCGAATGGAGACAAGACGATGACCGAAACTCGGGCGACCGCCACCAACCAGTGTCCGCGCTGCGGAGCGGCTTTCACCTGCGGCATGCAGGCGGGCGAGTCGGCCTGCTGGTGTGCGGCTTTTCCGTCCGCTTTTGCCGTGCCCGCGGCGGAGGCGGTCGATCCCGCCGCGGCCTGCTACTGCCCGCGCTGCCTTGCCGAGCTCATCGAGCAGAAGCAGGCGCAGCGGGAGGGGGCGGCGTCTCGCTGAGCGCGAGATCGAAGGCGACGCCTTCGTCAGCCCAGAACTCGGCGGCCTCCTGCAGGATCTCGAGCGCGGTGGCGAGCGTATCCGGGTCGGCGGCGCGCAGGTCCTGCGGCCGGCTCAGCGTGATGCGGTAGCGGCGCGCCGGCAGCCAGGACAGATCGGTCAGGCAGTCGGACAGCGCATCCCAGTTGTGGCCGAACCAGGACGGAAAACGCAGCGCGTGGGCGAAGCGCTCGAGCAGCTCGGCCTTGTCGCTGCAGCCGCCGAGGTCGATGACCAGGTCGAGAGTATCGCCTGCCGGCGAATCGGGCGTGGAGGGTGGGCTCATCGGCAATTCATGGCAGCGGCTCGATCTGGCGGAAGCTGCGGTAGTGGTCGGCGGTGTAGTAGAAGACTTCGGGCGGATCGCCGCCGCTGACGATGCGCCGTGCACCGCGATCGCGCGCGCCGGGGGTGGGGACGGTGTATTCGCGGTAATAGCCGCGCGGCTTGAGGGGCAGCAGGCGTTCGCGATTGTGGAAGGTGGTGCCGTCCTTGCGATAGGGGAAGGGCCCGCCGCGCTGGATCAGGGCCAGGGTCTCGATCGCTTCGGGCGGCAGCCCGGCGTGCGAGGGCAGGCCCGCATCCGAGCTGGCGGGCGTACAGGCGGCGACCAGCCCGAGCAGGGCAAGGGCCAGCAGCAGCCGTGTGGCGAGGGTGTGCAGCATGGTCGCGCTCATGCCGGGCGCGGCTTCTGCATCACGCGTTCGGGGCGGATGCCGTAGCGCTTGATCAGTTCGTGCATGAATTCGGTGATGGCCACCAGGCGCGGATTGGCTGGCGACAGGCGGTGGGCGCGCTGGATCAGGTCGCGCGCCTGGGCGGCGAAGGCGTCGTTCCAGCCGCGATGCTCGATGTGGCGCAGCAGGGCCAGCGCGGCGTTGAACAGCACGTGCGGGTTGCCGGGCATCTTGCGCGCGGCGTTCATCATCTCGGCCACCGCGCCGTCGAAATCGCCCGCGTGGGCCTTTTGAGCGCCGGTGGTGACGAGCGACTTCACCTCGGCCTGGACCTGGGCTTCGATCTCGCGCGACAGGTGGTCGAGGCCGCGTGCCTTGAGCGCGGCGCGGGTGGTTTCCAGCGTGCGGTCGTCGGCCGCCGTGCGCATGAGGTCGGCGAGCAGGGCGTTGCCCTGTTCGTCGAGGTGCTGGTCGAGGCAGGTCTTGATCAAATCCTGGCGCAGCCCGACCGACAGGGTGCGGATGCGGTTGGGATTGCGCAAAGCGCCGAGGATGGCCTGGCGAGCACCCGCCTGGTCGTGCTGGTGGGCCTGCAGCAGGGCGCCGCCGACGGCGGCGCAGACCTCGCCCTTGGGCTGCCGGCCCATGCTGCGCTCGAGATCGGCGAGGGTGCTGCGTGCATCCTCGACCTTGTGCAGTGCGAGCTGGGCCTGGAGCAGGCGGATGTGGTCCTCGGGGTCGCGAAACTCGGAGTACTTGCCGCGCTGGACGACCTCGGCAAGGCTGCGCTCGGCGGTCGCCGGGCTGCCGGTGGCGAGCGCCAGCGCCCCGAGGTGGCGCAGGCGGCGGATGCGGTAGGGCGAGCGCTCGGTCGCCCGCTGCAGCGTGGCGCAGGCTTCTTCCGCGCGCCCGGTTTCCTCGCGCAGGCGGGCGAGCAGCTCGTAGGCCTCGATGAAGCGCTCGTGGCGCGCGACCAGCTCCTCGAGCACGTGCTCGGCCTCGACGAAGGCCTTCTTCAGCATCAGCATGCGCGCCAGCCCGAGCGCGGCCCAGGGGATGGGGCGAGAGGACAGGATGTCGCGGTAGAGCGCCTCCGCTTCGCCGACCTGGCCGATGCTGGCGTGCAGCTCGGCCTGCAGGCGCATGAAGTCGATCAGGTAGAGCGGATGCTCGTCGCGCGCGAGGCGGCAGTAGTCGATCGCGCCCACCGGGTCGCCGATCCGCATCAGCTGCCAGGCGGGCAGGAAGGCGTCGCGCTTCTCGAAGGCACGCAGCAGGCGCACGCGCAGGGTTTCGGCGTTGAGCGGCTTGAGGATGTAGTCGTTGGGGGCGAGCTCGCAGGCGCTGGTGACGCGCTCGTAGTTGCGCTCGCCGGTGATCATGACGAACAAGGTGTCGAGGGGGATGACCTCATGCTGGCGCAGGTCCTCGAGCAGGTGCTGGCCGTCCTGGCCGTCACCGAGGTTGTATTCGCACAGGATCAGGTCGAAGCGCTGCTCGCGCAGCCGGCGCATCGCCATCGTCGCCGACACCGCGAACTGCGGCGTGTCCACACCGATCGACGCGAGCATGGTGCGCAACTGCGCGCGCATGGTCGCCTGGCTCTCGATGACGAGGACGTCGATGTCATGGGACAGCAGCATCGGGTGGGCAGCCGCAAGAAGGGAGGGAATGCCGGACAGACCCCAGGGCCTGCAAGAGCTAGAGATTACGGCAGGAGCCCGAAAGGCTGAAGCCCCCCGGGCGAAGAAATGCGGGATCTCCTCGCCCGGGGGGCTTCAGCAGGGCAGTTTGTGAAGCGCGATCAGCCGCGGCCGACCTCGACCTCGGTCTGCACCTTCTGGCGCAGGCGGATGTGCAACTCGCGCAGCTGCTTGTCGTCGACCTCGCTCGGGGCGTCGGTCAGCAGGCACTGTGCACGCTGGGTCTTGGGGAAGGCGATCACGTCGCGGATCGATTCGGCGCCGGTCATCATGGTGACGATGCGGTCGAGGCCGAAGGCGAGGCCGCCGTGCGGCGGGGCGCCGTACTTGAGCGCGTCGAGCAGGAAGCCGAACTTGGCCTGCTGCTCTTCGGGACCGATGGCGAGCGCCTGGAACACGCGCGCCTGCACGTCGGCGCGGTGGATACGGACCGAGCCGCCGCCGATCTCCCAGCCGTTCAACGCGAGGTCGTAGGCCTTGGCCAGGCACTCGCCGGGGTTGGATTCGAGCAGCTCGATGTGCGCGTCCTTGGGGCTGGTGAAGGGGTGGTGGCAGGCGGTCCAGCGCTTGTCGTCCTCGTCGTACTCGAACATCGGGAAGTCGACCACCCACAGCGGGCACCAGGCCTCGCCGGTGACGTAGCCCTTCTCATGGCCGAGCTTGATGCGCAGCGCGCCCATGGCGTCGTTGACCACCTTGGTCTTGTCGGCACCGAAGAAGATCAGGTCGCCCGACTGCGCACCGGTGCGCTCGAGGATGGTACGGAGCGCGGTCTCGTGCAGGTTCTTGACGATCGGCGACTGCAGGCCCTGCTCGTTGGGCTGGCCGACGTCGTTGACCTTGATGTAGGCGAGGCCGCGGGCACCGTAGATGCCGACGAACTTGGTGTATTCGTCGATCTCGCCGCGGGTGAGGGCGTTGCCGCCCGGCACGCGCATGGCGGCGACGCGGCCGCCCGAGGTGGCGGGGCCGCTGAAGACCTTGAAGGCGACGTCCTGCACCGCGTCGGTGACGTCGGTCAGTTCGAGCGTGACGCGCAGGTCGGGCTTGTCCGAGCCGTAGCGGCGCATCGCCTCGGCGTAGGTCATGCGCGGGAAGGGCGCGGGCAGCTCGACGTCCATCGCTTCCTTGAACACGAAGCGGATCATCTCCTCGACCAGCGCGGTGATCTCGTTTTCATCCATGAAGGACGTCTCGAGATCAACCTGGGTGAACTCGGGCTGGCGGTCGGCGCGCAGGTCCTCGTCGCGGAAGCACTTGACGATCTGGTAGTAGCGGTCGTAGCCGGCCACCATCAGCAACTGCTTGAACAGCTGCGGCGACTGCGGCAGGGCGAAGAACTGGCCCGGGTGCACGCGCGAGGGCACCAGGTAGTCGCGCGCGCCTTCAGGCGTGCTCTTGGTGAGCATCGGCGTCTCGACGTCGATGAAGCCGGCGCCGTCGAGGAAGCGGCGGAAGGCCATCGTGGTCTTGTAGCGCAACATCAGGTTCTTCTGCATCTGCGGGCGACGCAGGTCGATGACGCGGTTGGTCAGGCGCACCGTCTCGGACAGGTTCTCGTCGTCGAGTTGGAAGGGCGGCGTGGCGGCGGCGTTGAGCACCTCGATGTCGTGGCACAGGATCTCGATCTCGCCCGAAGTGAGGTTGGCGTTCTCGGTGCCAGCCGGGCGGCGGCGCACCTTGCCGCTCATCTTCAGCACGAACTCGCTGCGCACCGACTCGGCGGTCCTGAACGTGTCGGCGCGGTCGGGATCGCACACCACCTGCACCAGACCCTCGCGGTCGCGCAGGTCGATGAAGATGACGCCGCCGTGGTCGCGGCGGCGGTGCACCCAGCCGCAGATGGTGACGATCTGGTCGAGGTCGGCAGCGGTGACTTTGCCGCAGTAGTGAGTTCGCATGTGTGGATTCCGGCAGTTCGCGGGCCTCGTGCGCCCGCTTGATTCAGGATTGGATCGTTGCGCGTGGTCTGGTCGCGGACGTCGTCATTCGTTGAGCAGGGCGGCCCGGCTCGGCGGCCTGCGCAACGGGGGCGCGACGACCCCCATGGAGATGATGTACTTCAGGGCTTCATCCACGCTCATGTCGAGCTCGACCACGTCGGCGCGCGGCATCATCAGGAAGAAGCCCGAGGTCGGGTTGGGCGTGGTCGGCACATACACACTGACGTAGTCGCCAGGCAGGTGGTTGGCCGCGTCGCCTCCGGGCTGGCCGGTGAGAAAGGCGATCGTCCACGAGCCCTGGCGCGGGTACTGCACCAGCAGCGCCTTGCGGAAGGCCTGCCCGCTGCTCGAGAACAGGGTGTCCGACACCTGCTTGACGCTGTAGTAGATCGACTTCACCACCGGGATGCGGGCGAGCAGTGCTTCCCACAGTTGAACGAGCTTCTGGCCGAGTACGTTGGCCGCCACCAGTCCGGTGAAGAACACGATCAGCAGGCTCGCGACGACGCCGACGCCGGGGATGTCGATGCCGATGTAATCGCGCGGCTGAAAGCCGTTGGGTAGCCACAGCAGGATCGCGTCGAGCGAGTTCACGATCCAGGCCAGCACCATGAAGGTGATGGCCAGCGGGATCCAGATCAGCAGCCCGGTGATGAAGTATTTTTTCACGTGATGGTCTTGAGGATCCCGCTGCGCTTGAGCGGATGACTCAGTGACAGGCGCAGCCGCCGCCGGCGCAGGCCGGCGCGGACGCCGTCTCGCTCGACGACGAGGCCGCCGGTGCGCTGCCGCCGCCGCCCTTGAAGTCGGTTGCATACCAGCCCGAGCCCTTGAGCTGGAAGCCGGCGGCGGACAGCAGCTTGGCGTAGCCGGTGCTGCCGCAGGAGGGGCAGCTGGAGAGCGGCTGGTCGCTCATCTTCTGCAGGTGCTCCTTCTGGAAACCACAGCTGGGACAACGGTATTCGTAAATGGGCATGGCACGCTCCCGAAAACAAGTGCGCAAGTCTAACGCAATGCAGCATAAGGAAAAAGCGCGCCCCGAAACATCGGGCGCGCCTGCCAAATGGGGACGGATCGGCGTGGTTTCAAGCCTGCGTCGGGCAGGCATGGTGGCGGGCTCAGAGCAGGCCGAGGTAGTGCGTGGTGAGTGACTCGCCCCAGAACAGGGCAATGACGCCGGCGGCGGCCAGGTAGGGGCCGAAGGGGATGGGCACGTTGCGCCCATGGCGCGCGAAGACGATCAGCGCGATGCCCACCACGGCGCCCACGAGCGAGGACAGCAGGATGGTCAGCGGCAGCACCTGCCAGCCCAGCCAGGCGCCGATGGCGCCGAGCAGCTTGAAGTCGCCATAGCCCATGCCCTCTTTTCCGGTGGCGAGCTTGAACAGCCAGAACACCGCCCACAGCGCCAGGTAGCCGGCCATCGCGCCGATCACGGCGCTCGGCAGCTCGGTGTAGGTGCCCCCCAGGTTGAAGGCGAGGCCGAGCCACAGCAGGGGCAGGGTGATGTCGTCGGGCAGCAGCTGGGTGTCCAGGTCGATGAAGGTGAGCGCCACCATCGCCCAGATGAAGAGCAAGGCGCCCAGCGCAGCCAGGCCGAAGCCGAAGTGCCAGGCGGCATAGCCCGACAGCACGGCGGTGCAGGCCTCGACGATCGGATAGCGCTTGCTGATGCCGGCGCCGCAGTGGCGGCAGCGGCCACGCAGCAACACGTAGCTCACCACCGGGATGTTCTCGAGTGCGCCAATCTGGTGGCCGCAATGCGGGCAGCGCGAACGTGGCGTGGCGAGATTGAAGCGCTCGCCAGCGGGCGCGTCCTCGCCGCGCAGCTCGGCTGCCTGGGCGTGCCAGTCGCGCTCCATCATCTTGGGCAGGCGATGGATCACGACATTGAGGAAACTGCCGACGAACAGGCCGAGCAGGGCAGCGAGCGCGGCGAAGGCGAGCGGGTCCTGCAGCAGGTCCAGCATCGATCAGACAACCGAGCCGAGTTTGAAGATCGGCAGGTACATCGCCACCACCAGGCCACCGATGACCGTGCCGAGGAAGACCATGATGATCGGCTCGAGCAGTTGCGACAGGCCGGCGACCGCATCGTCGACCTCCTGCTCGAAGAAGTCCGCGACCTTGCTCAGCATCGAGTCGAGCTGGCCGGACTCTTCGCCGATCGACACCATCTGCACCACCATGGTGGGGAAAACGTCGGCGTTCTGCATCGCGACGGTGAGGCTGGTGCCGGTGCTGACCTCGCTCTGGATCTGCTGTGTGGCGACCAGATACACATGGTTGCCGGCAGCGCCGCCCACCGAGTCCAGCGCCTCGACCAGCGGCACCCCGGCGGCGAACATCGTCGACAGCGTACGCGTCCAGCGCGCCACCGTGGCCTTGCGGATGATGGGGCCGATCACCGGGAAGCGCAGGATGCCGCGGTCGAGTGCGATCTGCATCGCCGTCGAGCGCTTGTAGCTCCAGGCGATCGCCACGATCGCCGCGATCAGCGCGCCGAAGATGATGTACCAGTAGGCGACGAAGGCGTCGGAGATCGCGATCACGAGCAGAGTGGGCGCCGGCAGGTCGGCGCCGAAGCTGGCGAACACGCTCTTGAACTCGGGGATCACGAACAGCATCATCACCGAGATCACCAGGCCAGCGACCACGACGACGGCTGCCGGGTAGAACAGCGCCGACTTGATCTTGCTCTTGATGGCAAGGATCTTTTCCTTGTAGGTGGCGATGCGGTCGAGCAGGCTGTCGAGGATGCCGGCCTGCTCGCCGGCGGCGACCAGGTTGCAGAACAGCTTGTCGAAGTGCTGCGGATGCTTGGCGAAGGCGTCGGACAGGTTCGAGCCGGTCTCGACGTCATTGCGGATGTCATTGAGCAGGCGCGACAGCGCGGGATTGCCCGAGCCCTTGATGCCGATGTCGAAGGCCTGCAGCAGCGGCACGCCGGATTTCATCATGGTGGCGAGCTGGCGGGTAAACAGCGCGATGTCCTTGTCGCTGATGCGACCGCTGCGCGACATCTTCTGCTTCTTGATCTTGCTGACCTGGATGCCCTGGCGGCGCAGCATGGCCTGCACCATGGTGTCTCCGGTGGCGCGAATCTCGCCACGGATGACCTTGCCGGTCTTGTCCTTGCCTTCCCAGTTGTACAGGTCTTCCTTCGGGCCCGTGGCTCGCACCGCCCGGCTTGCTGTCGCCATGAGATCACACGTCCTATGTCTTATTCGTTGGTCGTCGCCAGCACTTCTTCCAGCGAGGTCATGCCCTGCTTGACCTTCAGCAGGCCGGACTTGCGCAGGTCGTTAACGCCCTCGCGTTCAGCCTGGGCGGCGATGTCCATCGAGTTGCCGCCCGTCATGATGATGTGGGCGATTTCCTCGCTGATCGGCATGACCTGATAGATGCCGACCCGACCCTTGTAGCCGCTGCCCTTGCACCGATCGCAACCGACCGGTCCCATCGGCTGCCAGCTTCCGTCCAGCTCGTCGGCGCTGAAACCGGCCTCGAGCAGCGCTTCGAGCGGGAGGTCGACAGGCCGTTTGCATGAGCATAACCGGCGCGCGAGACGCTGAGCCGTGATGAGGATCACCGACGATGCGATATTGAACGGCGCCACGCCCATATTCTTTAGCCGTTCGAGCGTGGTCGGCGCGTCATTGGTGTGCAGGGTCGACATCACGAGGTGACCGGTCTGGGCCGCCTTGATCGAGATCTCGGCGGTCTCGAGGTCGCGGATCTCGCCCACCATGATGATGTCCGGATCCTGGCGCAGGAAGGCGCGCAGCGCGGTGGAGAAGGTCAGGCCGGCCTTCTCGTTGACGTTGACCTGGTTGATGCCGGGCAGGTTGATTTCGGCCGGGTCCTCGGCGGTGGAGATGTTGACGCCGGGTTTGTTGAGCAGGTTGAGGCAGGTGTAGAGCGACACCGTCTTGCCCGAGCCGGTCGGTCCGGTGACCAGGATCATGCCGTAGGGGCGCTCGACCGCCTCGAGCAGGGCCTTCTTCTGCTCAGGCTCGTAGCCGAGCGCATCGACGCCGAGCATCGCCGAGCTCGGATCGAGGATACGCATCACGATCTTCTCGCCGTGCAGCGTGGGCAGGGTGGACACGCGGAAGTCGATCGCCTTGTTCTTGGACAGCACGATCTTCATGCGCCCGTCCTGGGGGATGCGCTTTTCCGAGATGTCGAGGCGGGAAATGACCTTGATGCGCGCGGCGATCTTTTCCTTCAGCACCAGCGGCGGCTGGGCGATGTCGCGCAGCACGCCGTCGGTGCGCACGCGGATGCGGTAGAACTTCTCGTAAGGCTCGAAATGCACATCCGAGGCGCCCTCGTTGATCGCATCGATGAGCACCTTCTGGATGAACTTGACGACCGGCGCGTCATCGACCTCGCTCGCCTCGTCTTCGTCGCGCTGCTGGGCAGGCACGTCCTGCTGCAGCATGTCCATGTCGAAGGCCTCGCCGGTGAGCTCCTTGAGGGTGTCGGCGGCCGACTCGGACAAGGCGTCAACGGTGCGCTTGAGCTTGTCCGCCTCGACGATGACGAGGTCGAGCTGCATCCCGGTCTGGAAGCGGATCTCGTCGAGGGCGCGAAGGTTCGATGGATCGGCGGTGGCGAGCGTGATGCGGTTCTGGCGCTTGGCCAACGGCACGACCTGGTGCTTCTGCATCAGCTTGCGATCGACCGCCTCGCGGGCGAAGGTGTCGCGGTCCACCGCGGCGATGTCGAGCAGCGGGTAGCCGAAGGTCTCGGCGGCGAAACGCGCCATTGCGGCGCAGCTCATTCGTCCGCGGTTGGCGACCTCGAGCATGAAGGCATTCGTGCCGTCGCCGGCCTGGGCGGAGCAGGCGAGGGCATCCGCTTCCTGCAGATGCCCATGCTGGATCAGCGCCCTGGCGAAGCCGCTCAGGGCCGGTTTGGAGGTTGCCGCCATGCCTTGCTCGTATCCGGAGTGCGGCCGATGTTGCACGCCGCATCCGGCCTTGTAAAGGGTTGCAGGGGCGCGCGCGTGACGCTTTGCCTCATTGCCCGGCGCTGCGTACGAGCGGGCGGAACAGACGTGCGGTGCGCACCATGCGGTCCTGGGTCTGCACGACTTCGATCGGCGTATCGGCAATCTTCATCGATACCCCGGTCTCGGGGATGTCCTGCAGGTATTCGAGGATCAGGCCGTTGAGGGTCTTCGGGCCGTCGGTCGGCAGCGACAGGTCGAGCCGGCGGTTGAGCTCGCGCAGGTTGGCCGAGCCATCGACCAGGACGCTGCCTTCCTCGCTCCAGTGCATGCGGTCGCCGGCGTCGGGGATGCTGGTGGTGAACTTGCCGATCAGCTCCTCGATGATGTCCTCGAGCGTGATCAGGCCCAGGATTTCGCCGTACTCGTCCACCACGAAGGCCAGACGTTGCTGGTTCTCCTGGAAGAACTGGATCTGCGAGTAGAGCGGGGTGTCCGCCGGCACGAAGTACGGGCGTATGAGCAGGTCGCGGATGCGCTCCACCGCAAAGGGCTCGTCGAGGGTGTCGCTCAGCAGGCGGCGCTGGTGCAGGACGCCGATCACGTGTTCGCTGTCGCCGTCGTACACCGCGAGCCGGGTGTGGAAGCTGGTGGCGATCTGGCGCCGAAGCTCGTCGATCGGGTCGGACAGGTCGATGGCCTCGATCGCGCCGCGCGGCGTCATCACGTCCTCGACCGTGATTTTCTCCAGATCGAACAGGTTCACCAGGATGCTGCGGTGCTTGTGCGGGATGTATTGCCCGGAGTCGATCACCATCGCCCGCAGTTCCTCGACCGACAGCGCGCCATTGTCGTCATCCTTGGGTTGCAGGCGAATCAGCCATAGCAGGCCGCGCGAGAACAGGTTGACGAACCAGACCGCGAAGTAGAACGCCCGCAGTAGCCCCGCTAACGGATAGGCGACGATCGGCGCCAGGCGGTCGGCATGTGCTGCGCCGACGACCTTCGGCGTGATCTCGGCGAACACCAGGATGGCGAAGGTGACGAGCAGGGTGGCCACGCCGAGTGCCCAGCGCTCGTCACCGAAGAGTTCCATGGTGATCACGCTCACCAGTGTTGCGGCGGCGGTGTTGACGAGGTTGTTGAAGAGCAGGATCACGCCCAGCAGACGGTCAGTCTTGCCCAGCAGTTCGAGGGCGAGCGTGGCCCCCTTGTGGCCCTGGCCGGCGAGCGAACGCAGCCGGTAGCGGTTCGACGCCATCATCACCGTTTCGGACATCGAGAAGCAGCCCGACAGTACGAGCAGCACGACGAGGGCGACGGCTTGGAGCGTCAGGGTGAGGTCCGACACGAAGGGAGCGGGAAGTCGAGGGCCTTGGAGTATTGGTGCCGGCTAGGACGCTGTCAACACGGCCGGGCCGCGCTCAGCCGGTGCGCTCGAGCACGATCTCGATGACGAAGCGGCTGCCCACGTAGGCCAGCATCAGCGCGACGAAACCCGCCAGCGTCCAGCGCAGGGCAAGGCGGCCGCGCCAGCCCCACAGCCGACGCCCGACCAGCAGGCCGCCGAACAGCAGCCATGAGATGAAGGCAAAGATGGTCTTGTGATCGACCCGCAGGGCCTGGCCGAACAAGGTCTCGGAGAACAGCACCCCGCTCGCCAGGGTGAGCGTGAGCAGTACGAAGGCGATGCTGATCAGGCGGAACAGCAGCGCCTCCATCGTCAGCAGCGGCGGCAGGCCGGACAGCAGGCGGCTGAAGCGCGCATTGTGCAGTTGGCGGGCGGCCACGGCCATCAGCATGGCGTGCAGGGCCGCCAGCGTAAACAGGCTGTAGGCCAGCATGGCGACGACGAAGTGGGCGCGGAAGGCGGGCGAGCCGGCGTTGGCGAGCACGTGCTCGCCGGGGAAGACCAGCGGCACGAGGCTCGCGACGATGCCCGCCGGCATCACCACCGCATGGAGGCCGTCGAGCCGGGTATAGAGCGTCTCGACCCAGTAGAAGCAGATCGCCAGCCAGACCATCAAGGACAGCGCGACGCCGAAGCCGAAGCGCATCTCGGTGCCCGGAAAGATCGCCACGTGAAGGGCAAGGCCGTGGGCCAGCAGCGCAATCAGCAAGGCCACGCGTTCGCGTGCCGTCATGCATTCGCGACGGATTGCCAGCCCCGCATCGCCGCGCATGCAACTGCGCCAGAACAGCAGGCCGACCCCGGCATAGAGCGAGGCGGGAAGCAGATGAAGTAGAATTGTGCGCATACGTAGCTGCAGTTTACTCCAAGTCACGCGCCCAAGGCCCTCGCGAACATGCTCGACAATCTGACTCAACGTCTTTCCAAAGTCGTCAAGACCCTTCGCGGTCAGGCGCGTCTGACGGACGAAAACATCCAGGAGGCGATGCGCGAGGTGCGCATGGCGCTGCTCGAGGCCGACGTCGCCCTGCCGGTGGTCAAGGACTTCGTTGCCCGCGTCAAGGAAAAGGCGGTCGGCCAGGAGGTCATCGCCTCGCTCACGCCAGGCCAGGCTCTGGTCGGCGTGGTGCATGACGAACTCAAGGCGCTGATGGGCGGCGCCCACGAGGGCCTGGACCTGTCCACGCAGCCACCGGCGGTGGTGCTGATGGCCGGCCTGCAGGGCGCGGGCAAGACCACCACCACCGGCAAGCTCGCCAAGCTGTTGCACGAGCAGCAGAAGAAGAAGGTGCTGGTGGTGTCGGCCGACGTCTATCGCCCGGCGGCGATCGAGCAGTTGAAGACGGTGGCCGCGCAGGCCGGCGTCGGCTTCTTCCCCTCGTCGGCGGAGCAGAAGCCGGTCGCGATCGCGCTCGCTGCGCTCGACTACGCGCGCAAGCACCACATCGACGTGCTGCTGGTCGACACGGCCGGCCGTCTCGCGGTGGACGAGGCCATGATGGCCGAGATCAAGGAACTGCACGCCGCGGTCAAGCCGATCGAGACCCTGTTCGTGGTCGATGCCATGCTGGGTCAGGACGCGGTCAATACCGCGCGCGCCTTCAACGAGGCGCTGCCGCTCACCGGCGTGGTGCTGACCAAGCTCGACGGCGATTCGCGCGGCGGCGCGGCGCTGTCGGTGCGCCATGTCACCGGCAAGCCGCTCAAGTTCGCCGGTATCGGCGAGAAGCTCTCCGGGCTGGAGCCCTTCCACCCTGACCGCATGGCCAGCCGCATCCTCGGCATGGGCGACATCCTTGGCCTGGTCGAGGAGGCGCGCCGCGGCGTGGACGAGGAGAAGGCCAAGGCCTTCGCGCAGAAGCTCAAGACCGGCAAGGGTTTCGATCTCAACGACTTCAAGGAGCAGATTGCCCAGATGCGCAAGATGGGCGGCCTGGCCTCGATGATGGACAAGCTGCCGGCCCAGTTCGCGCAGGCGGCCGGCAAGCTGCAGGGGGGCACCGAGGAAAAGGCGATCGGTCGCATCGAGGGCATCATCAATTCCATGACCCCGCTCGAGCGCGCCAAGCCCGAACTCCTCAAGGCCAGCCGCAAGCGCCGCATCGCGGCCGGGGCCGGGGTGACGGTGCAGGAGGTCAATCGTCTGCTCAACCAGTTCGAGCAGACGCAGAAGGTCATGAAGCAGTTCTCCAAGGGCGGCATGAGCAAGATGATGCGCGCGATGAAGGGCATGATGCCCGGTGGCCTGCCGGGCATGCCGCGCTGAACCCGGGAGGCGCCCAATGAAGGACATCCTCGTCGCCGTCGGGCGCGCCAGCCGCAGCCTGTTGCGCCGCGACATCTTCTGGCACCTGCTGTGGCCTGGCCTGGCGGCCATGGTGGTGTGGACCGTGATCGCGGTGATGGCGTGGACGCCGGTCACCGAGGGCTTGTTCGCCTGGGTCGCGGGCTGGTCTTTCGTCGGCACCTGGCTGTCGGCCTCCGAGGCGGCCGCGGCGGTGATGCTGGTGCTGATCAAGATCGCCGTCGCGCTGCTGGTGGTGCCGCTGATCTACGTCACGGCGGCGCTGCTGGTCGCGACCATTGCCCTGCCCCTGATGCTGGAGCGCATCGGCCGCACCGATTACGCCGACATCGAGCAGCGCCGCGGCGGCTCCAACGTGGGCAGTGCATGGAACTCCATCGTCGCCGGCGGGCTCTTCCTGCTCGCGCTGCTGGTGTCGCTGCCCTTCTGGCTGATCCCCGGCGTCGGCCTGCTGGCGTCGGTGGTGCTCACCGGCTGGCTCAACCAGCGTGCCTTCGGCTATGACGCATTGATGCTGCACGCCGACCGCGACGAGCTGGCACGTCTGCGCAACGACTGGCGGCCACAGATGTTGCTGCTGGGCGGAGGCTGCTCGCTGCTCGCCTACGTGCCTTTCGTCAACCTGCTGGCGCCCGCCTTCGCCGGCCTCGCCTTCGTCCATTACATGCTCGAGACCCTGCGCCGGCACCGGCTGCAGCACGGCGTGACCGTGCTCGATGCCGACGGCGCATCGTCCCCGCGGAAGCTGCCATGAACTTCGGTGCCCTCATCATCGGCGACGAGATCCTGTCGGGTCGTCGCAGCGACAAGCATCTGGCCAGGCTCATCGAGCTGCTTGGCGCGCGCGGACTCAAGCTGTCGTGGGCGCGCTATGTCGGCGACGATTTCCAGTGCCTCACCGACACCTTGCGCCAGACCTTCGCCACTGGCGACGTGGTATTCAGCTTCGGCGGCATCGGCGCCACGCCGGACGATCGCACGCGCCAGGCCGCCGCTGCCGCGCTCGGCCTCGAGCTGGCCCTGCATCCGCAGGCCGAGGCCGAGATCCGCGCCCGCTTCGGCGCCGAGATCACGCCCGAGCGCCTGCAGATGGGGGTGTACCCGGTGGGCAGCGACATCGTGCCGAACAGCTTCAACCGCATCCCCGGCTTCTCGATCCGCCAGCACTACTTCACCCCCGGCTTTCCCATCATGGCTTGGCCGATGGTGGAATGGGTGCTCGATACCCACTTCGCCCACCTGCACCATGCCGAGGACTATGTGGAGCAGGCCGTCACCATCTGGGACGTCTACGAGGGGCAGCTCATCGCGCTGATGCGCCAGGTCACGGACGAGTTTCCCGATACCACCTTGTTCAGCCTGCCGACGATCGCGAGCGAGGGCCAGCGCCGGTCGCTCGAGCTGGGCATGAAGGGCAAGGCCGCGCGTGTCGCCGAGGCCATGGCCTGCATCAGGGCCGACCTCGCTGCGCGTGGGCTGGAGTGGGAAGACAAGGCCTGATGCCCCGCGTGCAGGCCTTGCGCGGCAAGGCGCAGGAGCAGGCCCACACCGTCGTCATCGACGGCACGGCGGTCGAACTCGTGCTGCGGCGCTCGGCGCGGCGCTCGTTCGCGCTGCAGGTGGATCACCGCGGCGCGCGGGTGGCGGTGCCGCTGCGCACCCCGCTCGGCGAGGTCGAGCGGTTTGTGCACAGCCACGGTCGCTGGCTGCTCGATCGCCTGCAGGCCCGCGCCGCGGCGCCCGCGGTGCCGGTGCTGAAGGCGGCGGAGGGTGCGGCCGTGCCCTTGTTAGGTCGGCCGCTCACCCTGCGCCTGCATCCCGGGCGCAGCACGCGCTGGCGCACAGGCGCCGACGGCGGCGAGGAACTCCAGTTGCCGACCGCCGTCGATCCGCTGCGCGCCCTGTTGCGCGCCTTGCAGGCACGGGCGCTGGCCTGGTTCCAGGGCCGGGTCGAGGAGTATTGCCATCGGCTCGGCCTTGAGCCGCCGCCGCTGCGCCTGTCGAGCGCACGCACGCGCTGGGGCAGTTGCAGCAGCCGATCGGGCATCCGCCTGCATTGGCGACTGATCCACCTGCCGCCTGCGCTGATCGACTACGTGGTGGCGCACGAGGTGGCGCATCTGCTGGAAATGAATCACTCGCCGCGCTTCTGGGCGGTGGTGGAGCGCCTGTACCCGGACTGGCGTGCCGCACGCGGCGCGCTGCGCAAGGCGGCCGCGACCCTGCCCGTCATTGCGTCGGCACCGTCGGCCGATAGCGGCCGCTTCGGCGCAGAAGACTGAACCACGCAACAACGAACGAGGATCCACACCCATGAGAATGCTCCACACCATGCTGCGCGTCGGCGATCTCGACCGCTCCCTGGCCTTCTACACCGAGGTGCTCGGCATGCGCCTGCTGCGCAAGCACGACTACCCGGACGGCAAGTTCACGCTCGCCTTCGTCGGCTATCAGGACGAGAGCGAGGGCGCAGTGCTCGAGCTCACCCACAACTGGGGGGTGGACAGCTATGAGCTGGGCACGGCCTACGGCCACATCGCGCTCGAGGTCGAGGATGCGGCGAAGGCCTGCGAGGACATCCGCGCGCGTGGCGGCAAGGTGGTGCGCGAAGCGGGGCCGATGAAGCACGGCAAGACCGTGATCGCCTTCATCGAAGACCCGGACGGCTACAAGGTCGAACTGATCGAACGCCGCCGCTGATGCGACGACGGCGAGGCTCGCCGCACGGGCCTCAGCTGCCGTGCAGCGTTTCGTAGGCGTCGCGAAAGCGCGTGCGCACGCCCAGTACCTCATCCCACGCCAGCAGGAAGGCGTCCACGCAGTCGGGGTCGAAGTGGCTGCCGCGGCCTTCCCGCAGCAGGGCGATGGCCCGTGCGAGCGGCCAGGCCGGTTTGTAGGGGCGTGCCGAGGTGAGGGCGTCGAAGACATCGGCCACCGCCACGATTCGGCCCTCGATCGGAATGGCCTGGCCGGCCAGGCCATGCGGATAGCCGTTGCCGTCGAACTTCTCGTGGTGGGTGAGGGCGATCGTCGCGCCCAGGCGCAGGATGCTCGAGGACGAGTCCTTGAGGATGTCGTAGCCAATCTGGGGATGGCGCTTCATCACCTCGAACTCGTCCGTGCTCAGCCGGCCCGGCTTGAGCAGGATCGTGTCCGGGATGCCAAGCTTGCCCACATCGTGCATCGGCGCGGCCATCAGCAGGGCATCGGCGAAGTCCTCGTCGTGGCCAAGGCGGCGGGCGATCAATGCCGAGTAATGCGACATGCGCTGGATGTGGGCGCCGGTCTCCGGGTCGCGGAACTCGGCGGCACGTGACAGGCGGGTGATGGTCTCGCGCTCGCGATCGACGATCTCGGCGGTGGCCTTGCGCACTTCCACCGCGAGCGTCTCGGCGCGCTGCCGGGTCGCCAGGTGCGCCTCGCGCAGCTTGAGCATGTTGCGCACACGGGACTCGAACTCGTGCGCATCGATCGGCTTGGTCAGAAAGTCGTTGGCGCCGCATTCGAGCGCCTCATAGCGCACGCTGCGCTCGTGACTGGCCGTCACCATCAGGATCGGCAGGTCGTCGCGGTGCCGGCTTGCACGCATTCGGCGGATGAATTCCAGCCCGTCCATCCCCGGCATCATGTAGTCGACGATGATGAGGTCGGGCTCGTGCTCGAGACACCATGCCAGCGCTTCGACCGGACCTTCGAAGCCTTGTGCGCGTGCCATCGGAAGGCGGTCGACGAGCTTGCCCATCAACACCAGGTTGAGGGGAGTGTCATCGACGACGACCACGTTCATCGGCGAACAAGGGGGCCTTTCCATGGCGGAAGTATCGCCGCTCCCCGGCCGCAGGCTCAGGAATTAGTTGGCATGGAGAGGAAAACGGGCACGGCTCACCGTGCTCCCTGATGTCATTCGGGCAGTGCCACCTGGTTGTCGGTACTGAACTGGTAGTCGTGGAACACATGCTCGGCGCTGAGGATCCGGTAGTCGCCGTTCTCTTCGCGCCGCGAGGTGTCCTTCAGGCGGTAGGTGTAGTGGCCGCAGGTCCAGCAGTCGAAGTTGCGCATGTGGGTGCACAGGCAGGTCTTGTCGAACACCTTGATCTTCTTGGCGTCCGGATGCGCCGCGACCTCGCGGTTATAGGCCTCGATGTACTGGCAGTTGCCGGTCGAGTCGAGCAGGTAGCCGTAGGCCTCGCAGTTCGGGCGGATGCCGCTGCCGATCGCCGGGCTGCTCTTGAGCATGCGCATCGGATAGCCGGTGGGCGAGATCTGGTTGACCTCGATCTCGTCTTCCTTGGCCTTGAAGTAGTCCTGCTTGACCTCGTCGGGCAGGCCGCATTCCCTGGTCACGGTGAAGCGGGTGGCGACCTGCACCGCGCCCGCCCCGGCCTCGAGGAAGTTCACCGCGTCGGTGCCGGTGAAGATGCCGCCGGCAGGGATCAGCGGGATGTCGAGCTGCTGCGCGCGCATCCAGTCGCGGATCTCGGCGACGATGGTGGCGAGATCGTACTGCGCCCAGTCCATGCCGAAGCCGAGGTGGCCGCCGGCAAGCGGACCCTCGACCACGACGTAGTCGGGCATGCGGCCGGTGCGCGCGCTCTTCTTCAGGAAGAGCTGCAGCGCGCGCAGCGAGCTGACGATGATGCCAAGCTGGACGTCGCGAAAGCGCGGGTGGTCCTCGATCAGCGCGAACGAACCCAGATGCAGGCCGGCTGCCAGCGTGATGCCGTCGATGCCATGGTCCATCGCCGTCCGCAGCCGCACCCGAAGGGTGTCCTTCGGCGCGTTCATGGTCAGCTTCTCCATGCAGTTGATGAAGACCATGCCAGGACCGCGCTTGCGCTCCATCGTCCGGCCGACGTGGGTCGCGGTCGCCTCGGCAATCAGGCCGAGGTCGAACTGCACGACGGACTTGTCGGCATTGGCGACGTTGAACTTGTACTGCTGCAGCTTGTTCTTGACGTACTTGGTGTTGTAACGCCGGTCGGATACGGTCGGCAGCATCGCGTCCGAGATGTGACCCACGCCGCCCAGGCGAGCCGCTTCGAGGGCAAGATCAGCGGTGGAGATATCCACGCCCATGCCGCCGACCATGATCGGTACCAGTTCATGAGAGCCCAGTCGCAGGCGAAAGTCATCTACGCGCTTCATCGAATCGTGTCCGTTTTTCGGAAGGCAGACATTATCACCCGTCCGGGGCTTTCGGCCCAGTGCCGCATTCAATGGCTTCGCTGTCGGTTACCATCGGCTGCCTGAACAATAGCATCTGCGATGGAGACACCTGCATGACCGACAAGATCAGCCGCTTCCCTGTCCCCGAACTCGACGCCCTGCCCGAGGATGTGCGCGAGCGCATCCTGGCCGTGCAGGAGAGGGCGGGCTTCGTCCCCAACGTGTTCCTGATGCTGGCGCACCGCCCGGCCGAGTTCCGCGCCTTCTTCGATTACCACGATGCGCTGATGGAAAAGGACGTCGGCCTCAGCAAGGCCGAGCGCGAGATGATCGTCGTCGCCACGTCCGCCGCCGGGCAGTGCCTGTACTGCGTGATCGCGCATGGCGCAGTCCTGCGCATCAGGGCGAAGAACCCGCGTATCGCCGACCAGCTTGCCACCAACCATCGCAAGGCCGAGATCACCCCGCGCCAGCGCGCGATGCTGGATTTTGCGCTGAAGCTGTCGACCCGCGGCAGCGAGGTCGAGGATGCCGACATCGAGGCCTTGCGCGTGCATGGTTTCGATGACGACGCGATCTGGGACATCGGCGCGATCGTGGGCTTCTTCGCGATGAGCAACCGCCTGGTGCATCTAGCCGGCACGCCGCCCAACGAGCCCTTCTACCTGATGGGGCGCGTGCCCAAGGGTTGATGTGTGTCCCGAGCGGCGCATTTGCTTACAAAGCGGGGCCACGCCGGTGCCTGATAGGCATTGAATGCCTGAGCCGAGCTGCGTATGATCGCGGGCATGGTTGTAATCCCGGCAATCTGGAGGCGTTCTGGACAGGGGTTCGATTCCCCTCACCTCCACCCAAGGGCATTCGGGAGTGCGTTTGGGTGGGGGTGTACTGGTTTCGACAGGGCGGGCAAAGGTGAGCAGGCAACCCGAGAGGCGACGGACGTAATCCGCGCAAATCCATAAACGCCAACGATGAGCGTTTCGCACTGGCCGCTTAAGGCCTATGCCGAGGCTGCTTGAGCCTTGTTACCAAAGAAAAGCCGGTGGGGACTTCGGTCCCCATCGTCACGTCTACGGCGCGCTTTCTTGCGCTGGCTCGGGCCGATAGACGCCCTGGACATGAGGCGCTGTCTTGTCGAACAGACGCGAGGCCATCCACCATTTCGCCCTGCCGGGTGTGCTGAAAGCAAAACGCCAGCCCCGAAGGACTGGCGTAAGTGCTTGATGCAGTTGGTGGGCCCCCTGGGAGTCGAACCCAGCACCAACGGATTATGAGTCCGCTGCTCTAACCAAGCATGAGCTAGAGGCCCGGTGTGCTTCGGGGCCGTTACGCGTCGCTGTCGAGGAAGCTGCGCAGCTTCTCGGAGCGGCTCGGGTGGCGCAGCTTGCGCAGGGCCTTGGCTTCGATCTGGCGGATGCGCTCACGGGTGACGTCGAACTGCTTGCCGACCTCTTCCAGCGTGTGGTCGGTGTTCATCTCGATGCCAAAGCGCATGCGCAGCACCTTCGCTTCGCGCTGGGTCAGCGAGTCGAGCACTTCGCCGGTGGCGTCGCGCAGGCCGGAGTACATCGCCGCTTCGGCCGGGGCCAGGGTGGCGGTGTCCTCGATGAAGTCGCCCAGATGGGAGTCGTCGTCGTCGCCGATCGGCGTCTCCATGGAGATCGGCTCCTTGGAGATCTTCATGATCTTGCGGA
>NZ_DAOMPS010000035.1:0-47198 GCF_035444905.1 Thauera sp. | reverse complement strand
ATGCCTCAATCTGACAAATGCGGACCGCCGGCGACGTGAGCAGCGTCGGGTTCGGTCTCGGCCTTGGCGCGTGCCCGGAAGCGTTCATAGCAATCCAGCCCGCAGAAGTGCTCGACGTATTCCGCGCCTTCCGGGGTGAAGGCGGCATCGAGCGGAATCTCCTTGCAGCACACGCAGCAGGTAGCGGTGGACGGTTGGTTGGCGTTCATGATGGCGCTGCTCCTTTGGCTGACGAAGCAGGTGAACTCATCCGCCGGCATCGGCCTGGCGAACAGAAAGCCCTGTACCGCGTCGCAGCCCAGTTTCCGTAACTGCACGAAAGTGGCGTGCGTTTCCACCCCCTCGGCCACGACGTCCATGCCGAGACCGTGCGCGAGTTGGATCACGCTGCCGACGATGGTCCGGTCGCGGGTGTCATCCGCGAGGCCCGCAACGAACGATTGGTCGATCTTGAGCGTGGTGATCGGGCAGCATTTCAGGTGGCGCAGGCAGGAATAGCCCGTGCCGAAATCGTCGGCGGCAAAGCGCACGCCGATGGCGCGCAGCGAGTCGAAGACCGGAAAGGTGGCCGGATCGCCGAACGCGACCGATTCGGTCAACTCGATTTCCAGGTACTCGGCGGGCAGACCGGCATCGGTCAGTGCTTGTCTCACCTGCTCGCCGAATGCCGGCCCGACCTGGCTTGCGGATACATTGACGGCCAATCGGAACGGCCGCCAATTCAACGCCAGCCAGCGCTGCATCTGACGGCAGGCTTCACCCAGCACCCACGCGCCGATTTCGGACATCAGCCCGGACGATTCGGCCAGTGGCAGGAACGCGCCCGGCGGCAGCAGGCCAAGGCTCGGGTGCCGCCAGCGCAACAGCGCTTCCGCGCCGGCAATTCGGCCGCGGCGCAGTTCGACGATGGGCTGGTAGTGCAGCTCAAGTTGCCGGTGCTCGGCCGCCTGGGCCAGTTGCGCCGCCGTCCAGCCATCCGGCTCGTAAGCGCTCATGATCTTCCCTTGAACGCCCGCATCGCCCGCGCCAGGGACAGGACAAACAAGCCGGTCAAGCCGAGCGCCGCAATGCCCCAATGCTCGCCGAGGAACGCCCCGGCGGTGGTGCCGGCGAGCACAACGGCGAGAATCGGCAAATGGCAGGGACAGGTGAGCACGGCAAGCGCACCCCACAGGTAGCCGGTAAGCGGCTTGCGTGTCTCGAGGGAAACTCGCTCCGAACTGTTCATGCCGAAATCTCCGACGTGCTGTGCGCCAGTTCGGTCAACTGCGCGTCGAGCTTCGCCAGCGCCTGGCGTCGGCGCTCGACCTGCTGGCACAGGTCGGCCAGACGCGCCGACGCCTCATCGCCGTCAGCGGCGTCCAGCGCCCGGCACAACCGCGTCAGCAGGTCGAGGCCGATGCCTGCCTCCAGGGCGGCCCGCACGAAGCACAACCGCTGCAAGGCCTCCGCATCGAACAAGCCATAGCCGCCGGCGGTGCGCGCCACCGGCCGCAACAATCCACGCACCATGTAATCCCGCACGACATGCACGCTCACCCCTGCGTCATCAGCCAGTCGGGACACCGTGTAGGCGTTCATCGAACACCTCCTGTTCCTCACCCGGCGCAGCAGGACAGCTGCTTCACGTCCTTGTTGAACGTCTGCGCCGCGAGCTTCAACCCTTCAACCATCGTCAGGTACGGGAACAACTGCTCGGCCAGTTCCTGTACCGTCATGCGATTGCGGATGGCGAGCACTGCGGTCTGGATCAGTTCGCCCGCTTCCGGCGCCACCGCCTGTACACCGATGAGCCGTCCGCTACCTTCCTCGATGACCAGCTTGATGAAGCCGCGCGTGTCGAAGTTGGCGAGCGCGCGCGGCACGTTGTCGAGGGTGAGCAGGCGGCTGTCGGTCTCGATGCCGTCGTGGTGCGCCTCCGCCTCGCTGTAGCCCACCGTCGCCACTTGCGGGTCGGTGAACACCACGGCTGGCATCGCGGTCAGGTCGAGGGCCGCGTCACCGCCAGTCATGTTGATCGCGGCACGGGTGCCCGCCGCGGCCGCCACATAGACGAACTGCGGCTGGTCGGTGCAGTCGCCGGCGGCGTAAATGTGCGGGTTACTCGTGCGCATGCCCTTGTCGATGACGATGGCGCCCTGCGCATTGAAGGTGACGCCTGCCGCTTCGAGGTTCAGGCCGCGTGTGTTCGGTGCGCGGCCGGTGGCGACCAGCAGCTTGTCGGCGGCAATGATGCCGTGCCCGGTGGTCAGTACGAATTCCCTGTCCGCATAAGCGACGTGGCTCGCCTGGGTATGCTCCAGCACCTCGATGCCCTCGGCACGGAAGGCGGCGGTGACGGCCTCGCCGATGGCCGGGTCTTCGCGGAAGAACAGCGTGTTGCGCGCCAGGATCGTGACCTGGCTGCCCAGCCGGGCGAAGGCCTGTGCCAGTTCGACGGCCACCACCGACGAGCCGATCACGGCGAGCCGCTCGGGGATGCTGTCGCTCACCAGTGCCTCCGTTGATGTCCAGTACGGCGTGTCCTTCAGCCCGGGGATCGGCGGCACGGCCGCACTGGCGCCGGTGGCGACCAGGCAGCGGTCGAACGCCACCACGCGCTCGCCACCTTCGACCAGGCGCACGGTCAGGGTGTGTTCGTTCTTGAAACTGGCCTCTCCGCGCAGCACGGTGATGGACGGATTGCCGTCCAGGATGCTCTCGTACTTGGCGTGGCGCAGTTCATCGACGCGCGCCTGCTGCTGGGCCAACAATCGCTCGCGCAGGATCGCCGGCGGGGCGGCTTTGATGCCGCCATCGAACGGGCTTTCCCGGCGCAAATGGGCGATGTGGGCGGCGCGGATCATGATCTTGGACGGCACGCAGCCGACATTGACGCAGGTGCCGCCGATGGTGCCGCGCTCGATCAACGTGACCCGCGCGCCTTGCTCGATGGCCTTCAGCGCCGCCGCCATCGCGGCACCGCCGCTGCCGATGACAGCGATATGTAAACCACCCCCATCGCCCCCCGCCTTGTCGCCACTGCCCAGCCACTCGCGCATCTTGCCGAGCAACCCGCTGCCCATCGCGGCGGGCGGCGCATCGGCGAGCGCGGCCCGGTAGCCAGCTGCTGCGACTGCCGAGACGAGCATCGTCGGATCAAGCGCCGGCTCCCCGCTCACACGGGCCAAGGCGTCAGGGTACGACACCTCCGCCTTATGAACACCGGGCACGGTGAGAAGCACCTTCTCGACGTGGTTTGCGCAGGAATCGCAAGTCATCCCGGTGACGTGCAGAACACGGCCATTCATTTCATACCCCCTTCTTCTGGTTCAGTCCGATTTCAACTTCGCAGCAGACCGCTTCCGCCCGCCGGCGACGCCAGGCGTAGATCGTGATACCAACAAAAATGACGAGGGCCGGGATCAGCACGTAATCAAGCCACCCAACCCAGGCGGACAGACCCAGGACGCCGAGCAAAATCACGAGAACGGGCGTCGCGCAGCACACTGCGGCGATCACCGAACCGGCGATACCGGTCTTGAGCAAGGTCCGGTTATCCATGACTTACTTCTTGAGGCCGGAGGGATAGCCGGCGTCGGCGGTGGCCTTGGTGAGAGCTTGGACGTTGGTCTTCGTATCGTCGAAGGTGACGACGGCCTCGAGCTTCTCGAAGCTCACCGCGGTCTTGCTCACGCCTTCGACCTTGGAGAGCGCTTTCTTGACCGTGATCGGGCAGGCGGCGCAAGTCATGCCGGGCACCGACAGCGTGACAGTCTGCGTGGCGGCCCACACCGGGGCAGCAACGGCGACGAGGACGAGGGAGGCAAACAGCTTTTTCATGGCGAACTCCTGATCAGTAGAAAAATGGCACGACGAAGGGAAAGGCGAGCGCGACCAGAACCAGCGCGACCACGATCCAGAACATGAGCTTGTAGCTGCCCCGCACCTGTGGAATCGCGCACACCTCCCCCCGCTTGCAGGCTTGCACCGGGCGGAAGATGCGCCGGTAAGCAAAGAACAGCGCCACCAGCGCCGCGCCGATGAAGATCGGGCGGTACGGCTCCAGCACAGTCAGGTTGCCGATCCAGGCGCCGGAAAAGCCGAGCGCGACCAACACGAGGGGGCCGAGGCAGCAGGTCGAGGCGAGGATGGCCGCGACACCGCTGGTGGCCAGCGCGCCACGACCGGTCTTGGGTTCCGACATAAAGCTTCTCCTTCCGGGTCTTTGCTTGATGTTGTAACGTTACTGCCGTAGTCAACTACGGAGTCAAGCGGTATGGAGAACGATCTGGAGAATCTGACCATCGGCGCCTTCGGCAAGGCGGCCGGGGTCAATGTGGAGACGATCCGGTTCTATCAGCACAAGGGCTTGCTGCCCGAGCCGGCGCGGCCCTATGGCAGCATCCGCCGCTATGGCAGGGCCGATGTAGCACGGGTGAAGTTCGTGAAATCAGCCCAGCGGTTGGGGTTCAGCCTGGATGAGATCGCCGAGCTGCTGCGGCTGGAGGATGGCACCCACTGCGACGAAGCCAGCCGCCTGGCCGAGCACAAGCTCCAGGACGTGCGCGCCAAGCTGGCCGACCTGGCTCGCATGGAAATCGTCTTGTCCGAGCTTGTGTGTGCCTGCCATGCACGGAAGGGGAACGTGTCTTGCCCGCTGATTGCGTCGCTGCAAGGGGAGAAAGAACCTTGCAATGTTGGTAGCCGAGAGGCGGCTACCCTTTAACGTACGTTTTTTTCCGTTTTCTGAGACGACCCCTTAAAGGGCACCTTCGGACCTTAGCGTACGATTTTTCCCGTTTCGTGAGCTGACCCCGTAAAGGTAGCCCTGCTGCAGGCTGATGCCCATGTCGGCCAGGCAGCGCGCCTCGCCGAGGGTTTCGACGCCCTCGGCGATCAGCGTGCACGGCAGTTCGGCCGCGAGCCGGATCAGGTTGCGCACGATTAACTGACGCCGGCGATCCTGATCGATGTTGCGGGTCAGGTTCATGTCGAGCTTCAGCGTATCGGGCTGAAAATGCGTCAGCAGGTTGAGTCCGGCATAGCCGGCGCCGAAGTCGTCGATCGCCGTACCGAAGCCGATCGCGCGGTATTCCTCGACGATGCGCCGAAGATGGCCGTCGTTGCGCACCTCCTCGACCTCGGTGATCTCGAACTGCAGACGGTCGAGCGGGAAGCCCACCCGGTTCGCCGCCTCGATGGTGGCGTGAATGCAGGCACGTGGCTCATAGACGGCGTTGGGCAGGAAGTTGATGCTCAGCCTCGAGGACAGCCCGAGCTGGTGTGCGAGCTCGATGGCGCGGGTGCGGCAGCGCTGGTCGAACTGGTAGCGGTTGTCGTCGTTCACCCGCGACAGCACGCTGGCCGCGCCTTCGCCATTGGCGCCCCGTACCAGCGCCTCCCAGCCCCATACCGCCCCCGTGCCGAGGTCGACGATGGGCTGAAAGGCCATGCTGAAGTCGAATGGCAGGGGTTCGAGCGTACGACAGCGGTCGCAGGCGGGTGCCTCGGCGGCTGAATTCGCCGGGTGCAGCGGGATCAGCGTTTGCATGGTCGGCGCAGCCTTGGGGAAAAGAGGGTGCGCGACAATATGGGGCGTACGCAGCACGGGTCAAGGAGGAAAATCACGATCCGACCGGAGAGCCATGCGCAGTGTGCAAACGCGGGCTCAGCCCAGGCTCATGCGCAGCCTGCCGATGTCCGGAATGTGGATGGTGCGGCCCTCGACCTCGATCAGGCCGGCGCCGGTGAGCTCGTGCAGGATGCGCGAGAAGTGCTCCTGGGTGAGGTTGAGCCGCGAGGCGATGGTGCCCTTGCTGGTGGGTAGCCGGATCGACACTCGACCCACGGCGACGCCTTCGCCCTCGCGCTCTTCCTCGCGCAGCAGGTAGCCGATGATGCGCTCGCGACCCGAGCGCAAGGAGTAGCTCTCGACGTCGGCCATCAACTGGTGCAGGCGCTGCGCCAGGCCGGCGATGATCTTGCGGCAGAACGTCGGGTCGCCGGCCATCTCGTCGAAGAACACCTGTTTGCCGATATGCAGCAGGCTGGCATCGGTCAGCGCCTGTGCCATCACCACATAGGGCTTGTCCATGAACATCACCGCCTCGCCGAAGCTCTGCCCGGGATGCAGGATGTCGACCACCTTTTCGTTGCCCTCGGCCGAAGTGAAGGCGAGCTTGATCTGGCCGCTGAGGATGAGGTGAAAACCGTGGCAGGTGTCGCCGCGATGGAACAGGATGTCGCCACGGGCGGCCTTGAGTTCGCGTACGCCACGCGCGAAGCGGGCGATTTCGTGGCAGCCGAGGCCGTTGAACAGCGAAGCCTGGCCGAGAAGTCGGCACAGGCGCTCGAGTTCCGGGGTGGCGGACTCGCCGGACGTGTCGTCACGCAGCGCTTGGGCGCAGGGAAGGTCTCGGTGGTTCATGGCGTCACCGGGTGAGCTGGGCATAGAACATGGGCAGGCGGGCGGGCAGTTCGTCGGGCTGGCGAATGACGGCAAAGCCGGCCGGGCCGAACAGGTGGGGCAGGTAGCTCGCCCCCTCGCGATCGATGGTCACGCAGAAGGGCACGATGCCACGGCCACGGGCCTCGACGATCGCGACCCGGGTGTCCTCGATGCCGTAACGGCCATCGTAGAGATCGAGGTCGTTGGGCTTGCCGTCGGACAGGATGAGCAGGATGCGACGGGCCGCCGACTGCTTGTCGAGGATGCTGGTGGCGTGGCGGATGGCCGCGCCCAGGCGCGTATAGTAGCCGGGCTTGATCGCCATGATGCGGCCGCGGGCGCGGTCGTCGAAGCGCTGGTCGAAGTCCTTCAGGCGATGAAAGCGCACGTTGCTGCGTTTGACCGACGAGAAGCCGCACAGCGCGAAGCGGTCCCCGGTGGCCATCAGGGCCTCGCCGAACAGCAGCAGGGAGTCGCGGATGACGTCGATGACGCGCGCCTCGGACGACACCCAGGCGTCGGTCGACAGCGACAGGTCGGCCAGGGCGAGGCAGGCGAGATCGCGCTCGCGCTTTTCCAGCGACAGATAGAGCTGGTCGGAGGGGTGGTGGCCGCTGGCGCGGTCGGTGGCGGCACGCACCACCGCATCGACGTCGAGTTCGCTGCCATCGCCCTGCGCCTTCAACCAGCGGCGGCCCGGCGTGAGCGCGGCGAACTGGCGGTGGAGGCGGCGCGCGGTACGCCGCAGCGGCTCGGGCAGCGGGCAGGGCGCGGCACGCGGATCATGGGCGGCGGCGCTCAGCTCGATCAGACGCACGTGGTCCTCGCGCAGCAGGTTCTTGCGGTAGTCCCATTCGGGCAGCGGGATGCCTTCGCCCAGCACGACGTCGTCCTCGGCGGCCGAGGGCAGGTCGAGGTCGAAGCGTACCTTGGAGGCGACGCGCTCGTTGTCGCGCGTGATCGACAGGTGCTCGAGGTTAGCCGCGGCGTCTGCAGCGTTGTCGTCAGGATCGTCGTCCGTGCTGCGCTTGACCTTGATGAACTCCGCCACCGACAACAGGCTTTCGGCGCGGAAGGGGATGATCATGCCGTGCTTCTCGGGCGCATTCTCCTGGCGCTCGACGCGGTGGGCCTGCTCGCTGGCGTCGCGTCCGGGACGGCTGTTGCCGCCCTCGGCGGCTTCGGCGCCGCTGCCGCTACCGGTGAGGCCGCTGACGTCCTTGCTGCGGAAGTCGCTCAGCCACAGCAGCACCGGCTGCGCGGGCTTGGCCTTGAGGGGTAGGGCGGGGAGCGCCGCGACACTGCCAGGGGCATGCATCGCCTGGCGCAGCAGGGTCTCGCGCTCCGCCTCGGCCGGTGGCAGCTTGGAGGGCGGGCGGCGTTGGGCGATGACGGCATCGACCAGGCGCCGATAGCGCGCCTCGATCCCCGGCCAACGCTTGAGCGCGCGCAGCGTGGCGCGCTGGTTCTCGCGCAGCTCGCGGCTGGCTTCCACGTCGATCTGGCCCTGGGGCGGGGGAGGCAGCGCAGCGTCGACCGCGGCATCGGTGTCGGCGTCGCCGTCGGCATGGCCGGCGGCGAGCGCGGCCAGCCACAGGTAGAGATCGCGGTTCAGGCTGCGCTCGGGCAGCGCATCGATCTCCGGTGGCAGGCGCAGGGTGGAGATGTCCATGCGACCGCGGGCGAGGCGTTCGTCGGCGCCGGCCAGGCGTTGCAGCAGGCTGCGCCGAGCCCCATGGGCATCGGCCGTGGCGGCGGCGACACGCAGGCCGGGGTCGCCGCCGAGGGCGCGAAAGAACACGCCCGCGACCTTTTCGATGTCCTTGAGCCTGACCGCGGCCTTGGGAAAGTGGCCGCCCGCGGCGCGGGTGATCAGGCGGTGCCACAGCAGGCCGACGGACTCTTCCATGGTTCAGCGTTCCTTGAGCGCGCGGAAACCCGCTTCGTTCTGCCGTGCCGCCTCGTCGGCGACCCAGCTCAGCAGCGCGCCCTGCGGGTTGTCGCGCTGGGTTTCGCCGCAGGCGTCGATGCATCGGCGGCACTGCGTGCAGGTGAACATGTGGCGTTTGATGTTGCGCGGGCGCAGCCGCATCGGGCACACGGCGTCGCAGGCGGACTGGCGATCGGGCAGGCAGCTCGCGCAGTCGCTGGCGCGTTCGCGCTTGAAGCCGACCACCATGGCGTCCTTGTTGCCCATCCAGGCCAGGCTCTGGAACAGGCCAACGGCACACACGAAGCGGCAGAAGAGGTGGCGGGCGAAGAGGAATTCGAGGCTCAGCACCACGGTCGCTGCGGTGATGAAGATGAACTGGTTGCGGGTCAGTTCGCCGGCGAACAGGTTGCCGTAGACCTCGGCCGGCGGCAGCAGGTAGGTGAGCAGCACGACCGCCCACAGGAAGGCGAAGGCCACCGCCGCGGGCACGACGATGCCCCACCAGCGTGCGTCGGTGCGGGCCGGGGTGCCGTCGGGCTTCCACGCCGGCAGGCGGTGCTTCTCCCACACCGTGGGCTTGCCCGAGGCACGCGCCATGAGCTTGTTGATGGTTTCCACCACCGAGAAGTGCGGGCAGAGCCAGCCGCAATACATCCGGCCCCACTTCCAGGCCACCCAAAGCACCGCGGCTGCGACCGCCAGCAGGGGGACGAACAGGCGCAGGATGATGTTGCCCGCGGCCTCGAGGGCGCTCGCCTGGCCGGCGAGGAAGGGATCGAGCCCGAGCCGCCACTCCATGCCGAGCAGCCAGGCGTGGTCTGCATCGAGGTCGTAGCGGAACAGGTCGAACACCGGTGCCAGCACGAACAGCGCGAAGAATCCGACCTGAAAGGCCAGGCGCAGACGCTGGCGCGAGCGCGGCGCCTGCGCCTGCCCTGCGGCCGGAACGCGGGCGATGGGGATCACGCGGCGTGTGGACGCGGGCGCTGCCATGACGTGTTCCTGTCCCCTCACGCCGGTTCGCGCGGCCCGAAAACCGGATAGCGCCAGCTGCGACCGTTGATGGCGCGCGACAGGCCCATCACCCCGAGCAGGATCAGGCTGGCATGGACCACGGTGAAATAGAGCACGCCGATGACCCAGGTCCACGGGTTGTCGAGGCCGCCGAGGAGGAAGATGGACACGCTGATGATCACCAGCAGCAGTCCGCCCCAGATGCAGGTCCAGCCGGTCTGGCGCAGGTGGTTGCGCACCAGCGGGTCGGCGTGGTCGTGATGTTTGGCCCACAGGACCATCAGCGCGAGGAAGGCGAGGCCGGGCAACAGCATCAGGTTGATCAGGAACAGCGCCTCGGCGGCCACCGCGAGCTGCGGACCGGGCATGATGTGCTTGAGGGGGTCTGGGCGTTCGATGTTCATGAATTCTTTATAGCGCGCCGGTGCCGGATTAGCGTCCGAAGGTGGCGGCGACCACCTCCATCAGCCCCTCGGCGATGTCGGCGTCGTCGGTCAGGCTCTCGACGATGCCCACCCGGCAGGCCGCCACCGGGTCCATGCCGTCCTTGATCAGCAACGCGGCGTAGACGAGCAGCCGGGTGCTCGCCGACTCCTCCAGGTCGCGATCCTTGAGTGAGCGCAGGGCGCCGCCGATCGCGACCAGGCGCCGCGCCAGGTCGGGCGGGCAGGCGGTCTCGCCGATCAGGATGGCCTCTTCCTGCGCGGCACGCGGAAAGTCGAAGCGCACGCTGATGAAGCGCTGCCGGGTGGAGGGCTTCATGCCCTTGAGCAGGTTCTGGTAACCGGGGTTGTAGGACACCACCAGCATGAAGCTGGGTGGGGCCTCGAGCACCTCGCCGGTGCGGTCGATGGGGAGGATGCGACGGTCGTCCGCCAGGGGGTGGAGCACGACGGTGGTGTCCTTGCGCGCCTCGACCACTTCGTCGAGGTAGCAGATGCCGCCCTCGCGCACCGCACGCGTCAGCGGGCCGTCGCACCACAGGGTGCGCCCGTCGCCGATCAGGTGGCGGCCGACGAGGTCGGCTGCGGTCAGGTCGTCGTGGCAGGCGACGGTAAACAGCGGCAGGCCGAGGCGGGCCGCCATGTGGGCGACGAAGCGCGTCTTGCCGCAGCCGGTCGGGCCCTTGATGAGCAGGGGCAGGCGGTTCTTCCAGGCGTGCTCGAAGACCTCGACTTCGTCGCCGGCGGGTTGATAGAAGGGGATGTCGAGGTTGGGCGTGTCCGGCTTCATTGTGCGAGTCCTTTGATGTAGGCGATGGCGATGACGACCCACACCAGGATCATCCAGCCCATGGTGAGGGCGCGCCACAACAGGGGCGCGTGGCGCAGGGCCATGAAGTCGAGAATGATCACCGCGCCCTTCCAGAACGAGATCGTCGCCAGTGCGGCGATGGCCCAGGTTCCGGTGGCGCCGATCATGCCCATGCCCCAGGTGAGCAGGGTGGCGGCGATCAGCGTGATCCACAGCCAGGTGGCGCGCCGGGGCGTGCCGTGCATCTGGACGTCCATGTCCGGCTCCTCAGTGAATGACGTAGACCAGCGGGAAGAGAATCAGCCACACCAGATCCACCATGTGCCAGTAGGCGGCGCCGGTCTCGAGGCCGTTCATGTCTCCCGGCCCGTAACGGCCCTGGCGGGCGCCGTTCCACATCGCCACCAGGATCACCAGCCCGAGGATGACGTGCATGAAGTGAAAGAAGGTCAGCGACAGGTAGAACATGTGGAAGGGGCTGCTCGACAGGCTGATGTCGTGCGCGAATGCGGCGGCATACTCGCCCAGCTTGACGACGATGAAACCCAGCCCGGTGAGGATGGCCCCCAGCAGCCAGTTCGCGGCGGCGCGCGAGGCGCGCAGCTCGGCCGCCTGGACCGCCCGCACCACGAAGTAGCTGGCGGTCAGCAGCAGGATGGTGTTGAGTGCGCCGGCGTTGCGGTCGAGCGCCGCCTGCTCGGCATTGAACAGCTCGATGTTGTTCGCCCGCGTGAAGGCGTAGGCGGCGAAGAACACGCCGAAGGCCAGCAGTTCGGCCAGGATGAAGAACCAGATGGCCAGGTCGCCCGCCAGCCGCGGACCGCTGGCTGGGGCGGGGGTGCTCGTGGGGGCGACCGGAAGGGAGGTGCTTGTCGTTTCCATGCGCGGCAGTCTAGGCAAGCACGCATGGTTTGAACTTGATCGTGGTTAATTGGTGTCCGGTGCCGCCGGGTTGGGGTGTCCACCGGCGAGCCAGTGGCGGGTGACATCGGCCATGCGGCTGGCAAAGCCCCACTCGTTGTCGAACCAGATCATCAGATTGACCATGCGCGGCCCGATGGCGCGCGTCTGTCCGCCATCGACAATGGCCGAGTGCGGATCGTGGTTGAAGTCGATCGAGGCGTGCGCTTCGTCGGAATAGGCGATCAGCCGGGCGTAGCAGCCCTGGGCCGCGCTGCGCAGCAGATGGTTGATGTCGCCGGCGGTGACGTCGCGCGTCAGGGTCAGCACCATGTCGATCGCCGACACGTTGTGGGTCGGCACGCGGATGGCCTTGGCCTGCACGCGGCCGGCGAGCGCCGGCAACAGGCGCTCCACGCCGCGCGCCAGCCCGGTCGACACCGGAATGATCGACTGCATGGCCGAGCGCGTGCGGCGCAGGTCGGTGTGATGGTAGCCGTCGATGAGCGGCTGATCGTTCATCGCCGAATGCAGCGTGGTGAGCAGGACCCGCTCGATGCCGATCTCGCGCTGCAGCAGGTCGAGCACCGGGACCACGGCGTTGGTGGTGCAGGAGGCGTTCGACACCAGACCCTCGCTGCCGCGCAGCTCATGGTGGTTGATGCCATACACGATGGTGGCGTCGACATCTTCGGCACCATTGCCCGGATGCGACAGCAGCAGGCGGGGGCAGCCGGCGTCGAGAAAGCGCTGCAGGTCGGCGCGGCTGCCGTACTGGCCGGAGCATTCCACCACCAGATCGAGCTCGAGCGCACCCCAGTCGACCGTCTCCGGGCTGCGCGCATGCGTTACCAGGATCGCTCGGCCATCCACCAGAAGCGTGTCTTCGGTGCTGTCCACCGTTCCCGGAAAGCGACCGTGGGTCGAATCGAAGCGGGTGAGGTAGGCGATGCTCGCCAGATCGGCCGGCTCGTTGATGGCGACGACGCGGAACTGCTCGCTGAGGCCGGCCTCGTGCAAGGCGCGCAGATAGCAGCGGCCGATGCGGCCATAGCCGTTGATGGCAATGCGGAAACCGGGTGTGGCGGTGGACAAGGCAGGGGCGGTTGCGGACACGGCGGACTCTTGCAGGGCGAAAGCCGGCGGCAGGGCCGGCGTACGCGGGGAAGGCGCATTCTAGCGTTTCGCGTGCCCAAGGCCGACGCCAGCACAAAAAAAAGGGGCGGCTCGCGCCGCCCCAACCCCTTCCCCTGGATCGCCCAGGAGTTGCTACTACTGCACCTGCTGCATGTCAGGCCTTGACGCCCTTCGCTTCGCCCTTGATGAAGAAGCTGGCGAGGTAGGTCAGCAGGCCGATGAAGAACATCACCCCCGCCCATTCACGCATCCAGTAGAACAGCATCAGCTGGTCCTGGGTCGCCATGAAGGACATCGGCGTGTCGGAGACGCGCTGCAGCCAGACTTGCAGGATGCCGGCGGCGGTCAGGAACAGCGTGATGAACACCATCGCGATGGTCATCAGCCAGAACGACCACATCTCCACCACCTGGGCCTTGGTGTCGTTGGCAGCACGACCGCGCAGGATCGGCATGGCGTAGCTGATGATGGTGATCACGACCATCACATAGGCGCCGTAGAAGGCCATGTGACCGTGGGCGGCGGTGATCTGCGAGCCGTGGGTGAAGTAGTTCACCGGGGCCAGGGTGTGCAGGAAGCCCCACACGCCGGCGCCGAGGAAGGCCATCACGCCGGTACCGAGTGCCCACAGTACGGCAGCCTTGTTCGGATGCTCGCGGCGGCGGCGGTTCACCATGTTGAAGGCGAACACGGTCATGGCGAAGAACGGGATCGGCTCCAGCGCGGAGAAGATCGAACCCCACCACTGCCAGTACTCCGGCGTACCGATCCAGAAGTAGTGGTGACCGGTACCGATGATGCCGGTGACCAGCGCCAGGGTGATGATCACGTACAGCCACTTCTCGATCACTTCGCGGTCGACACCGGTGACCTTGATCAGCACGAAGGCGAGCAGCGCGGCCATGATCAGTTCCCACACGCCTTCCACCCAGAGGTGCACCACCCACCACCAGTAGAACTTGTCGCGAACGAGGTTGACCGGGTTGTAGAAGGAGAACAGGAAGAAGATCGCCAGACCCCACAGGCCCAACAGCAGCACGATGCTGATGACGGTCTTGCGGCCCTTCAGCACGGTCATGGTGATGTTGAACAGGAAGGCCAGGGCGACGACGACGATGCCGATCTTCGTCAGCAGGGGCTGCTCGAGGAACTCGCGGCCCATGGTGGCGAGGATGTCGTTACCCGTTGCCGAGGCAAGCGTGGCGTAGTCCACCAGCAGGTAGCCGAGAATGGTGGCCGCACCGGCGACGAGGAAGACCCAGAACAGGATCAGCGCCAGCTTCGGGCTGTACAGTTCGGTCTCGGTCTCTTCAGGTACCAGGTAGTAGGCCGCCCCCATGAAGCCGAACAGCAGCCACACGATCAGCAGGTTGGTATGCACCATGCGGGCGACGTTGAACGGGATTTCCGGGAACAGGAAGTCGCCGACGACGTACTGCATGCCCAGGATCAGGCCGAATATGATTTGCCCTACGAATAGTCCGATCGCCGCAATGAAGTAGGGCATGGCGACCGCTTGTGATTTGTATTGCATCTGTGATCCCCTTGTGGTCTCCAGGTTTCCGGTCAACCTTCGATGTTGGGCGGCCAGTTGGCAGTGTTGATGCCCGCCGTGTACTTGAAGAAGGCCACGAGCTGGTCGAGCTCTTCATCGGTGAGGTGGAAGTTCGGCATCTGGCGACGGCCCGGGGCGCCCGTGGGCTGGGACATCATCCACGCCTTGATGAAATCCGGGCCGCGGCGGGTGTAGACGTTGCCGAGTTCCGGGGCGAAGTAGGCGCCTTCACCCAGCAGGGTGTGGCAGCCGAGACAGTTGCGTGTTTCCCAGATGTGCTTGCCGGCAGCGACTTCAGGTGTGATGTTCTGCCGGTTGTCGCGATTCGGGAGTTCGCGTTCGGTGTCAAAGGTGAGCGCCAGGAACAGGAGGAAGAAGAACACCGTTCCCCCGTAGAAGATGTTCCGCGCCATGGATTTTGTGAAGATGCCGCTCATGGAGTACTCCTCATCGCTTGTCTCGTTTTGTCCGGATAGGTGGCAGGTTGGCTGGGTGGTTCAGGGGGTGAAGCTACCCACGGCGGTGCCGATGGTGGGCGCATTGTCCGAGTCGCGCCGGATGGGCTCCATGATTTGAATCAAGATTGTCCGGGCCGACGGCCTGCAAGGCGCGAACTGGCGTGCTTTCACGCTGTCGTTGAGGGAGCGAGGGCCGCCGCGGGCTTGCAAGCGGCATGGCCGTGGGCCCTCCTGAACAGGAACGGATCAATGAACGAGCGCTTCAGCACCCATGCTCTGCGCATGGGAGTGGGTATCCTGGCGGTGGTGGTGGCGCCGTGTGCGCTGGCCGGCGACTGGATTGCGGTCGACATCGGCCATACCCTCGAGGCGCCGGGGGCCATCAGCGCGCGTGGGCGCAGCGAGTTCGAGTTCAACCGCGACCTGGCCCGCGTGCTGGTGCACACGCTGCGCGCGCGCGGCATGCACGCCGAGCTGATCAATGCCGGCGGCCGCATCGACAGCCTGCAGGCGCGGCCGCGGGCGGCGCAGGGCGCGCGCCTGCTGCTGTCGATCCATCACGACTCGGTCAATGCCTTCGAGCTGCGGCCGTGGGAATGGGAGGGCCGCATGCTCGACTACAACGACGCGTTTGCCGGGCACTCGCTATTCGTGTCGCGCGACAACCCGCAGACGGCGCAGAGCATCCTGTGTGCGCGAGTGATCGGCGCCCGCCTGCAGCGCATGGGCTTCGAGCCCACGCACAAGAACGGGCGGCGCCGTGCCTATGCCGATTTCGAGCATGCGGTGCATTACTTCGACGGTCTTGCGGTGCTGCGCCACGCGACGATGCCGGCGGTGCTGTTCGAGGCGGGGGTGCTCAAGAACCGCGACGAGGAACTGCTGCTGCGCGACCCCGCGCGTCAGGCGCGCATGGCCGACGGCATTGCGACCGCGCTCGCGGCCTGCCTCGACCATGGCCTGCCCGCCGACGACGAGGCGGCGGCCGATCGCCCGGATGCCGTCGATACGCGCCCCGTCGAAGGCACGCACGGAGGCTGACGCACATCGTGCGAGCGGGCTCTCCGCCGTCCGGCGGGAGCCCTTTCGAATCGTCGCCCCGGGGGGAGTCAGCGCTGGTTGGGCAGGCGCGAGGACACACCCTGGACGAAATAGTCCATCCGGCCGAGCGTCGCATCGTCCATCACCGCGCCGGCCGCAAGGCGCTCGCTGCCCGCCTGGTCGATGACCGGGCCGGTGAAGGGGTGGAAGCTGCCGTCGCGGATCCTGTCCTCGAGCGCGCGCACCTCGGCCTGCAGGTCCGCGGGAATGGCCGGATTCAAGGGCGCGAGCTTGATCATGCCGTCCTTGATGCCGCCCCACACGTTTTCGGGCTTCCAGGTACCGGCCAGCACCTCGTTGACGGTGCGGGTATAGAACTCGCCCCAGTGGTGGGTGGTGGCGGTGAGCTGCGCCCTGGGGCCGTACTTCGCCATGTCGGAGTGATAGCCGAAGGCATGGACGCCACGCTCCTCGGCCGCCTGTACGGTGGCGGTGGAGTCGGTGTGATGAGTGACCATGTCCGCACCCTGCGAGATCAGCGTCATCGCGGCTTCGCGCTCCTTGCCCGGGTCGTACCAGCTGTTGACCCAGATCACGCGCACCTCGACGTTCGGGTTGACGCTGCGTGCGCCCATCGTGAATGCGTTGATGCCCTGCAGCACCTCGGGGATCGGGAAGGCGCCGACGTAGCCGAGCACGTTCGACTTGCTCATCTTGCCGGCGATCACGCCATTGAGGTAACGCCCTTCGTAGAAGCGCGCGTTGTAGGGCGCGAAGTTCCTGGCCGACTTGTAGCCGGTGGCGTGGAGGAAGGTGACGTTGGGAAACTGGCGGGCGACGCGCTCGACGTAGTTCATGTAGCCGAAGCTGGTCGCGAAGACGATCTTGCTGCCGCTGGCGGCAAACTCGCGGATCACGCGCTCGGCGTCGGCGCCCTCGGCCACGCTTTCGACGAAGCGGGTCTCGACCTTGTCGCCGAGCGCGGCCTGCATCTGCTTGCGGCCCTCGTCGTGCTGGTAGGTCCAGCCCGCATCGCCGATCGGACTCACATAGACGAAACCGATCTTGGTCGGCGCCTGCGCCGCGGCGCTGAACGGCAGGGTGGCCGCCACGGCGAGCGCGGCGGCAGACAGCATGAACTGGCGACGGGGCTTCATCGAGACTCTCCTGGACGATTCACGAGGTGTGGATGGCGGAAATTGTAACGCCGGGACCCTGCGGTCAGCCTGGCTGGTCAGCCGTGGCGCGCACGCATTCGCGCACCAGTGCTGGACCACGATAGATCAGCCCGCTGTAGAGCTGCACCAGCACGGCGCCGGCCTGCAGCTTGGCCCGGGCATCGGCCCCCTCGAGCACGCCGCCGGCGGCGATGATGGGCAGCTCGCCGCCAAGGGCCTGGGCCAGCTGGCGGACCACGGTGGTCGAGGCTTCGAGCACGGGCGCACCCGATAGCCCGCCTTGCTCGTTGCCGTGGCGCAAGCCCTGCACCTTGTCGCGTGCGATCGTGGTGTTGGTGGCGATCACGCCGTCGATGCGGTGGCGGCGCAGCGCGTCGGCAATGTTGATGACCTGCGGTTCGTCGAGATCGGGCGCGATCTTGAGGGTGAGCGGCACGTAGCGCCCGTACGTGTCGGCAAGCCGCGTCTGCGCCGCCTTGAGGCGCCCGAGCAGGTCGTCGAGTTCGGATTCGCCCTGCAGCTGGCGCAGGTTCTTGGTGTTGGGCGAGGAGATGTTGACCGTGACGTAGCTCGCCAGCGGGTAAACCTTGTCGAGGCAGGCGAGATAGTCGTCGGCGGCGCGCTCGATCGGGGTGTCGAAGTTCTTGCCGATGTTGATGCCGAGAATGCCGCGGTACTTGGCCGCCCTGACATGGGCGATGAGGACATCGACACCGTGATTGTTGAAGCCCATGCGGTTGATGATGGCGCGCGCCTCGGGCAGGCGGAACATGCGTGGCCGCGGGTTGCCCGGCTGCGCGCGCGGCGTGATGGTGCCGATTTCGATGAAGCCGAAGCCCATATGGGCTAGCCCGTCGATCGCCTCCCCGTTCTTGTCGAGCCCTGCGGCAAGGCCGATGCGGTTGGGAAAGGTGAGGCCCATCACCTCCACCGGCGTGGCGGGGGCGGGCTTGGCGGGCGGCAGCAGCTTGCCGGCGTAATGCAGGGCGTGGAGCGCGAGTTCGTGGGCGTCTTCGGGATCGAGCGAAAACAGCAGCGGGCGGGCGATGTCGTAGAGCATCGGCGGATTGTAGCGATTCGCCGTGCATGCGGCGAGGCGCGCCGTTCAGCCCGGCGGCCGGAACGGCTGCCACTCGCCGTCGCGCAGGATTTCGAGTGCACCAAAGCGCGACTTGTAGGCCATCTTCGGGCTCTCGGCGATCCAGTAGCCGAGATAGACGTGGGCCAGATCCAGCCGGCGACAGGCGTCAATCTGCCACAGGATGCCGTAGGTGCCGAGGGCGCTGCGGGGCAGTTCGGGCTCGTAGAAGGTGTACACGCTCGACAGGCCGTCCGACAGGCGGTCGATCACGCTGACCATGCGCAACACGCCATCCTCGCGGAATTCGACCAGGCGGGTGTCGACATGGCTCTGGAGCAGGAAGTGGCTGTATTGCTCGCGGTTGTCGAGGTCCATGCCGCCGCCCGAGTGGCGCGCCGCCTGGTAGCGCTGATAGAGCAGGTAATGCTCTTCGAAGAACTCGAGCGGACGCTCTCCCGCCTGGAGTACCGCGTGCTTGGTCCACGCGCGGCGTTGACTGCGATCGGGGCGGAAGGCGTCCACGGCGATACGCACCGGCACGCAGGCATGGCAGTGGTCGCAGTAGGGACGGTAGGTGAACACCCCGCTGCGACGAAAGCCGCGGCGCACGAGCTCGCTGTAGACCTGCGGGTCGATCAGATGCCCCGGCGTGGCGACCTGTGAACGGGCGCTGCGATCGGGCAGGTAGGAGCAGGCGTAGGGCGCCGTCGCATAGAACTGGATCAGCGCGTAGGGGTAGTCCTTTTGCATCGCGTGGTCTAGGCGGCTCGGGGTGTGTTCAGGTCCAGTCGAACGAGCTTGCTGCATCGGCCGCCCAGCGTTGAGCGGGCGGCCCCTCGTCCACCCACCTTGCCAGGGCCCGCGAGAACGCTGCGCGCGGCATCTCGCACGCACCCATGGACTGCAGGTGAGACGTCGTCATCTGGCAATCGATCATGCCATAAGCGCGTTCGGCAAGCAGGCGGGCGAGATGCGCAAGAGCGACCTTGGAAGCGTCGGTCTCGCGCGAGAACATCGACTCGCCGAAGAACACCCGCCCGATCGCGATGCCGTACAAGCCGCCCACCAGGCGGTCCTCGCGCCAGCATTCGACACTGTGCGCATGACCCAGTTCATGCATGCGCAAGTAGGCGGCCTGCATGGCCGGGGTGATCCACGTCCCGTTGGCCGGCGGTCGCGGCGCGGCACAGCCACGCAGCACCTGGGCAAAGGCGCTGTCCACCCGCACATCGAAGCGCCGGCGGCGCAGGGTCTTGCGCAGCGAATGGCTGATGTGGACATCGTGGGGCAGCAGCACCAGGCGTGGATCGGGGCTCCACCACAGGATCGGCTCACCGGCGCTGAACCAGGGAAAAATGCCCCGCCGATAGGCCGCGAGCAGCCATTCCGGCGAGAGCTCGCCGCCTGCCGCGAGCAGGCCGTTGGGTTCGGCCAGTGCGCAATCCACCGGCGGAAAGGCCGGTTCCTCGCCCAGCCAGGGGATCATGCCGCCACGGCTTCCGGGTGGGCGGCGAGGTTCAGCCCGGTGCTCTCGTCCTGGAAGGTCACCACATGATCGACCCCGAGGCGGATGCCGATGCGCTCGCCGATGGCGTGGTTGTGGTGGCTCGGCACCAGCGACAGCACCCGGGAGCCACTGCTCAGGCGAAGGGTATAGAGGATCTCGGCGCCGCGAAACGCCTTGTGCACGACCTCCGCCTTCAAGGCGCTGGCATCGTCGTGCACGATGTCGTCCGGGCGCAGCAACACGTCGACATCGCTGCCATGGGTGCAGCCGCCGCAGTCGTCGCCGCACACCAGCGGCACCGCGCTGTTGAGAATGCCGAGCTCGACCCGCACCTGGCGGTCGTTGAGCACGCGGCCGCGCAGGAAGACGCCCTGGCCGATGAAATCGGCGACGAAGCGGTTGATCGGCCGGTGATAGAGGTTGTAGGGCGTGTCCCATTGCTGGATGCGGCCCTCGTACATGATCCCGATCTCGTCCGCGACCGCGAAGGCCTCGTGCTGGTCGTGCGTGACCAGGATCGCGGTGGTGTTGGTGGCCTTGATGATGTCCCGCACCTCGTAGGACAGGCGTTCGCGCAGGTCGACGTCGAGATTCGAGAACGGCTCGTCGAGCAGCAGCAGGCTCGGCCTCGGCGCCAGCGCGCGGGCCAGCGCGACGCGCTGCTGCTGGCCACCGGACATCTCGTGCGGGTACTTCGCGCCGTGCTCGCGCAGGCCGACCAGGCCCAGCAATTCCTCCACCCGGTGGCGCTTGCTTGCGGTGCTCTCACCGCGCAGGCCGAAGGCGATATTGTCGGCGACCGAAAGGTGCGGAAACAGCGCGTAGTCCTGGAACACCATGCCGATGCGGCGGCGCTCGGGCGGTACGCTGTGGCTCGGCGTGCCGACGGTGACGCCATCGAGCTGGATCGCGCCCGCCGTCAGGCGCTCGAAGCCGGCAATGCAGCGCAACACCGTCGTCTTGCCGCAGCCCGACGGACCCAGCAGGCAGCCGATGCGGCCCTTTTCCAGTCGCAGCGACAGCTTGCGCACGATCATGTGCTTGCCGAAGGCGAGATCGATGTCATCGAGTTGGAGGTGGGACATGGGGCGGGCCTGTGCGCGGGTTTTTTTGCTCGGATGATTATTGCACCGGGGCGTTCCAAATGCGATCAATTATAATTCTGCTCCACGAGCGGGCGCGCCATCTGCAGCACCCCATGACAACGGACAAATGATGAAGGGTACGGGAGGGCAGGGCAGGGCACGACTGCACTGGTCGACGCTGACACTGACGGCGGTGCTCATCGCTGCCTTGATTGCCGCACCGGTGCTGTCGGTGTTTTCCAACGTGTTCATCGGCGGCACCAGCGAGACCTGGTCACACCTCGCCGACACCGTGCTGGGCGAGTTCGTCTTCAACACCGTGGTGCTGTGCATCGGGGTGGGGCTGGGCGTGTCATCCATCGGTGTCACCTCGGCCTGGCTGACCACGATGCTGGACTTTCCCGGGCGGCGCTTCTTCGAATGGGCGCTGGTCTTGCCGCTGGCGATGCCCGCCTATGTGATGGCCTACGTCTACACCGACTTCCTGCAGTTCGTGGGCCCGGTGCAGAGCTGGTTGCGCGAAACTTTCGAATGGCGGCGGGGCGACTACTGGTTCCCGGACGTGCGCAGCGTCGGTGGTTCGGTGGCGATGTTCATGTTCGTGCTCTATCCCTATGTGTACATGATCGCGCGTACCGCCTTTCTCGAGCGCGCGGGCGGGATGCTCGAAGCCGGACGCTCGCTCGGCCTCGGGCCCTGGGGTTCGTTCTTCCGCGTGTCGCTGCCGCTCGCGCGGCCGGCGGTGGTGGCCGGCACGGCGCTGGCCCTGATGGAGACGCTGGCCGATTTCGGCACCGTGTCCTACTTCGGGGTGCAGACCTTCACCACGGGCATCTATCGGGCCTGGTTCTCGCTCGGCGACCGCATCGCTGCGGCGCAGCTGTCGGCCGCCTTGCTGAGCTTCGTGATCCTGGTGCTGACCCTCGAACGCATCTCGCGCGGGCGTGCCCGTTTCAACAACACCTCGCGCCAGCAGATCCTGCCGGTACGCCTGCGCCTGCCGCTACCGCTGGGTCTGCTCGCCGCATTTGCCTGTTTCATGCCGCTGCTGCTGGGTTTCCTGCTGCCTGCCGGATTGCTGTTGCAGATGGCTTTCGCCGAGGGCGATGCGCAGTTCGGTCCGCGCTTCCTGCAGCTTGCGCGCAACAGCTTCGTGCTGGCAGCGGTCACGGCGCTGATCGCGGTGCTGCTCGCAGTGCTGCTCGCCTATGCGGCGCGGCTGGCCCGCTCGCGCCTGCCGCAGGCGCTCAACCGGGTGGTGGGGCTGGGCTATGCGGTGCCGGGCTCGGTGATCGCGGTCGGCGTGCTGATTCCGCTCACCCGCCTCGACAACTGGCTCGCACAGTCCTGGGAGACGGCGTTCGGCAGCAATCCCGGCCTCATCCTGACCGGCGGCATCGCCGCCCTGGTCTATGCCTATCTCGCGCGCTTTCTGGCGGTGGCGCTGCAGGCGGTGGACTCCAGCCTGGGCAAGATCACGCCCAGCATGGACGACGCCTCGCGCAGCCTCGGCTTCGGCAAGTGGGCGACGTTGGCGCGGGTGCACATGCCCATGCTCAGGGGCAGTCTGCTCACCGCCGGTCTGCTGGTCTTCGTGGACGTGATGAAGGAGCTGCCCGCCACGCTGGTGATCCGGCCCTTCAATTTCGACACCCTGGCCACCCAGGCCCACACCCTGGCCGCAGACGAACGCCTCGCCGAGGCGTCCACGGCGGCGCTGATCATCGTCGCCGTCGGCCTGTTGCCGATGTTCCTGATCTCGCGCCAGATCCTGCGCGTCAGGCGCAAGTAGGCGTGCCGCGATCAGGCCCTGCGGCGGGCGTGAGAATTGCCTCAGGACGGCGCTGAAGCCACGCTATGTGGTGATCCGGATGAGGGATAATCGCGTCCGTGCGCACGCAGCCATCCCCCGCCCCGGAGGCCATCTTGTCTCCCATGCTCTCGAATCGACCGCTGCAATGGGCGATCGGATTGAGCGTCGTCTTTCTGCTCAGCGGCCTGTTGCCGCCCCTGCCCCTGTTCTCGGCGCCCGAGCACTATCTGGCGCTCCATACCGCGCTCGAATTCTTCTCGATCGCGGTGGCGGGCATGGTGTTCGCGCTGGGCTGGAACCTGCGCCGCATGATCGCCGGAGGGCGGCTGGTGTGGCTGGGGGCGGTGTTCCTGGCGGTTGGCCTGATCGACCTCGGCCATACGCTGTCCTACCAGGGCATGCCGGTGTTCGTGACGCCGAACGATGCCGACAAGGCGATCCAGTTCTGGCTCATGGCGCGCCTGGTGATGGCGGTGGGCCTGATGGTGTTCGCCTTCATGCCGCAGGAACGCTGGTCGGGTGCGCGGGCGAAGGGCGTGACCACGGCCGCCTTGGCGCTGGCGCTGCTGTGGACCTGGGTCGTGCTCGCGCACCAGGATCGCCTGCCGCGAACCTTCATCGACGGGCAGGGAATGACCGAGTTCAAGGTCCGGGCGGAGTACCTGCTCGCCGGCCTCTTTGTGCTTGCGGCCGTGCTGCTCGCGCGGCGTGCGCGTCAGGAGCACAACGCGTCCCTGCTGTGGCTCGCGGCAGCGGCCTGGGTGCTCGCGCTCGCCGAATTGTTTTTCACGCGCTACGTCGAGGTGAGCGACTTCTTCAATGTCGCGGGTCATGCGTACAAGCTGGCGGCCTGCGCGATGGTCTATCGTGCAGTCTTCGTGTCGGGGGTGCGCGAGCCGCAGGCGCAGCTTGCCCGCGAGCGGGCGCTGCTGCGCGGCTTGATCGATTCGGTGCCCGACCTGATCGCCTTCAAGGATCCCGATGGGCGCTACCTGGGCTGCAACAAGGCCTTCGCACAGGCCTACGGCGTGAGCGAAGCGCAGGTCCTCGGCCGGCGTGACGGCGAAGTCTTCGCTGGCCGCCGCGGGCTGGCCGGCGCCGAGCGCGATGTCGAGGTGGTGCGCGCGCCGGCGCATCATGAGGAATGGCTTGAAGGCCCGGACGGGGCCTTGCGCCTGTTCGACACCTTGCGCACCCCCTACCGCGACGAGGAAGGCGAATGCCTCGGCGAGATCCGTGTCAGCCGCGATTTCACCGAACGGCGCAAGGTGCGCGAGCAGATCGCCGAGCGCGAACGTCGCCTGATGCGCGCGCTAGAGGGTGCGGAACTCGGCTTGTGGGACTGGGACGTGCCTGGTGGCAAGTCGCTGTTCAGCCCGACCTGGTGTCGCATGCTCGGTTACGAGGTCGATGAGCTGCCGCCGATCGCAGCGACCTGGGAGGGCCTGGTGCATCCGGACGACTGGCGCGACATCCGCGACGCCCTCGAGCCCCATCTGCGCGGTGAGACCGATGCCTACCGGGCCGAGTATCGGCTAAAGCATCGCGACGGGCGCTGGATCTGGATCCTGGCGGCGGGACGGGTGCTGGAACGCGGCGAGGGGGACGAGCCGCTGCGCGTGGTGGGCATCCATCAGGACATCTCGCAACGCAAGGCGATGGAGGAGAGCCTGCTCCAGCTCGCCACCAGCGATCCGCTGACCGGCCTGTGGAACCGGCGCCACTTCACCGAGATGGTGCGTGGCGAGCTCGGACGGGTACGCCGCCAGCAGTCGCAGGCGGCCTTGCTGCTGCTCGACCTGGATTTCTTCAAGCGCATCAATGACACCTACGGCCATGCGGCCGGCGACGAGGTGCTGCGGCATTTCGTGCTTGTGGTCAATGCGCAGTTGCGCGAGGCGGATGTCTTCGCTCGCATGGGGGGCGAGGAGTTCGCCGTGCTGCTGCCGTGCATCGATGCGCTCGGTGCGATGCGTGTGGCCGAGCGCCTGCGGCGTGTGGTGGCGGATACGCCAGCCCGTTTCGAGGCCCGACCGCTCGCATTCTCGGTGAGCATCGGCGCCGCCATGCTGCACGCGGACGACGAGGGCTACGAGGAGGCCTATGCGCGGGCGGACCAGGCGCTCTATGCGGCCAAGCACGGCGGGCGCAATCGGGTCGTGCTGGCGCCCGGACGCGACACCGCCCCGGCATCGGGCGATGCCGGGGCGGTGAGCGGTGGAGCCTGAGTCGCTGCTCGAAGCAGCGCGCGCCTTGCTTAGCGGAAGCCGGCGCGGTCGAAGATGCGCTGTGCTTCGGCGACGGTGGCCGCCAGTTCGCCGATCGGGAGGGTGTCGGCCTTGAACTCACCCAGCGCGTTCAATGCTGGGTTATCCACCTTGAGCGTGCTGACCACCGGCCACTCGTTGTTGCCATTGGCGAAGTAGGCCTGTGCATCGTCCGAGGCCAGATACTCGAGGAACTTGACCGCCGCTTCCTTGTTCGGGGCGTGCTTGAGCATGCCGGCGCCCGAGACGTTGATGTGGGTGCCCCAGCTGTTCTGGTTGGGCCACACGGCCTTGACGTTGGACACCACCTGCTTGTCTTCAGCGCGCTCGGAGTTCATCAGGCGCGCAAGATAGTAGCTGTTGGCGATGGCCACGCCGCATTCGCCCGCGGCGACCGAGCGGATCTGGTCGGTGTCGCCTCCCTTGGGCGCACGCGCAAAGTTGGCGACGATGCCGCGGGCCCAGTTTTCCGTCGCTTCCGCGCCATTGTGCTTGATCATCGCCGCGCCCAGCGACAGGTTGTAAGGGTGGCTGCCCGAGCGGGTGCACACCTGGCCCTTCAGGGCGGGGTCGGCAAGCTGCTCGTAGGTCTGTACCTGCTCGGCCTTCACCAGGCTGGGGTTGTAGACGATGACGCGCGCGCGGGTGGAGTACGAGAACCAGTTCTCGGCACGCAGGTGGGCGGGGATGCGGGCCTCGAGTTCGGCCGACTTCACCGGTGCGAAGATGCCAAGCTCGTCGGCCTTGGCCAGGCGCGAGGCATCCACGGTGATCAGGATGTCGGCCGGGCTGTTTGCGCCCTCGGTGCGGATGCGCTCGAGCAGTTCGTCTTCCTTTGCCTCGATGCGGTTGATCTTGATGCCGGTCTGCTGCGTGAAATTGCCGTAGAGCTGTTCATCGGTCTGGTAGTGGCGCGCCGAGTAGATGTTGAGTTCGGCAGCGTTTGCGCTTGCGGCGATGCTGAGGGCAGAGACCAGTGTGGCAAGGACGACTTTCTGCATGATGGATAAGGGCCTGTGAGGGTTGTGTGGGGAGTGCGCGGATCATAACGATAAAGATTCGCAGTTGCAAATGACTCGTATTTTGTTCACTATGAATGCGAATAGTTCGCAATAAGGAGTCTTGCATGGATGCACTGCTGGTCGGTGCCGATCGTCTCGGCAATATCCCGGACGTCCTGGGTGGCTTCGGGATCCGCATTGCCGCGCACGTCAGTGGCCGTGACACAAGCCATCAGCGCCGCTCCACCGCGCTGCCGAGCGGCATTGGGATGGTCATCCTGTTTACCGATTTCCTCGGCCACAACGTCATGCAGCGTTTCCGCGAGGCGGCCAGTCGTGAGGGCGTGATGTTCGTGTGCTGCCGGCGCTCGACCTGCGCCTTGCAGCAGGCCCTGGACAAACGGCTCGACAGGCGGCCTTGCAGCGAATGTCCGCGCCGGGCTCGAGGCGGACGTTGAGCGGCCTTTGCCATGGACTGCGGACGAAAAAAAGCCCCGCGCATTGGCAGGGCGTGGCGACCGGGGGGCAGGTCCGGTGTGCGTTGCGCGTTTTCGGTCGCGATCAGCGCAGCGCGCTCAGGGCTGCGCCATTTCCGACCATGCTCGTGTCGTCGACCAGCCGGCGAGCGCCGTTGAAGCGCTGGGCCCAGTAACGCGTGGCGATGCTTTCGACGCGGACCTTGCCACCACTGGAGGGGGCGTGGACGAACTTGCCGTCTCCGAGGTAGATGCCGACGTGGGAGAAGGTGCGCCGCATGGTGTTGAAGAACACGAGGTCGCCGGGCTTGAGCTCCTGCCGACCGATATTGTCGCCGAGCTTGGCCATTTCGCGCGCGGTACGGGGCAGGTCTAGGCCGACGGCGTTGCGAAACACGTTGAGCACCAGTCCGCTGCAGTCCAGCCCGGTCTCGGGCGAGGTGCCGCCGAAGCGATAGCGGATGCCGAGGTAGGACAAGGCCTCATCGACAAGCTGCTCTGCAGCATTGGCGTACTCGTCGAAGGCCGAGCGCTCCGTCTTCACCTGCGGCAGGGGCTTGGCCGTTTCCACCGCCTGGGCGGCAAGTGGCGAAAACACCAGCGTCAACAGCAGGAAGAGGGCGGGGCGGCGCAAAAACATTCGGCGGAATATACGCAGGCGAATGGAACTTGTAAACAGGAAATGTCTGATTTCCAGGACTTTGTTCCGGTCTGCATGCCATTGCGTGGCGCCACCGGGCCGCGCTCAGGTCTTCAGTTTCTGGCGGTAGGCCCGCTCCTGTTCGGCAAGCGCCGGGGCCGTGTTCAGGCCGATCGACAGGGCACGGGCCTGGGCCGCAAGGAAAAGCTGGGCGATCGCCCAGGCGTCACCGAGTGCATGGTGACGCTGAAAGGTCTCGATGCCGAAGCTCGCCATCCAGTCGGCGAGGCGCACCGGACGCTCGAAACGCTCCGGGAACAGCGTGGGCAGCAGGAAGTACAGATCCAGCCACAAGTGCTCGGTGCTCAGGCCAAGCTGCTCCTGCAGGGCGCGCTCGAGCATGTTGCGGTTGAAGGCGGCATTGAAGACGACCAGCGGACTCTTGCCGGCAAAGCCGAGCAGGGCGCTCAGGGTGTCGGCGGGAGCCGGCTCGAGTTTGGCGTAGTAGGCGGCGTCGAGGTGGATGAGCCCGCAGTCGACGGCGATGGCACCGACCGCGAGCAGGCGATCGCGCTCGAGGTCGAGGCCGCTGGCCTCGGTGTTGATCACCGCGTAGCGCGTCTCGAAGTGCGCGTGGGTGAGATCGGGCTCGGCGAGTGCCTGCCACTTCTGCAGGGTCTCGGCCGCTTCGGCGCTGAGCGCCTGACGCCCGCTGCGCGCCGAGATCAATCGTGACAGCCAGCCGGTCATAGTTGGTAGTCCAGCTTCAGACGCAGTTGCAGCTTGCGGGCCTGGCGGAAGGCTTCCTTGAGGATGCGGCGGTCGAGCTCGTTGAGCGAGTCGGGGTCGATGCGGTTGTCGCCGGGGGCGTCATGTTCGGTCTCGAGGTGCTGCGAGCGCAGCCGCAGTAACTGGATGAAGTTGAAGCCGTCGATGATCGCGGCGGCCTCGTCGGCCGAGACGCCCATGCGCCCGGCAGCCTGGCGCAGGCGCTGCACGGTGCTGCTGGAGTCCACGCCGGTTCGCAGGGCGAGGATGCGCGCGACGTCCACGAACAGGCGGGCGCCAGACTTCTTGAGGTCGATGGTGCCGTCGTCCTCAAGCACGAAGTCGCGGATGCGGCCCAGCGGCGGCACCACCTGCAGCGCGTTGACGGCCATCATGCGCAGGAAGGTCGAATTGCCCTTGACGGTCTTGTTGAGCCAGGCGCGCAACTGGTTCGCCGGCCGCTCGCTGCCGTACAGCACACGGAAATCGAAGAAGATCGAGGCGTTGAGCAGGGCCTGGGGGTCGGGCTCGCGAATCCAGGCGCCAAAGCGCGATTTCCACTCCTCGAGCGTCAGGCACAGCTCGGGGTTGCTCGCCATGATGTCGCCCTTGCACAGCGGGAAGCCGCAGGCGGCGAGGTCCTGGTTGACGTCGCGTGCGAAGGTGACGAGGCGCTGGCGGGTGCGATCGCAGTCGTCCATTTCGGCGCAGCGCCACAGTATGCCGTTGTCCTGGTCGCTGGACAGGGTCTGCTCGTGCCGCCCCTCGGAACCAAACGCGATCCAGCTGAAGTCGATGCCGTTGAGGTCGTGGCGGGCAAGGGCAAGCTCGATGATGCGGCGCGTGAGTGCGTCGTTGAGGGCGGAGATGAACTGGGTGAGCTGCTCGGCACCGATGCCCTGCGCGATCAGGTTGAGGGCGAGCTGGCGGATGTCCTTGCTCGCGCGCTGCAGCGCCTCGATATCGGCGGCGTTCTCGATGCCGGCGCGGATCTGGCGCAGGCTGATACGCTGCAGCGAGAACAGGTCGCGCTCGGACACCACGCCCTTGAGGCGGCCGTCGGCGGCGATCACGAGCAGATGACGGACGCCGTGGGTGGCCATCTCGAGCGCGGCGTCGTAGGCCGAAGCGCTGGCCGGAAGCTGGTGCGGGTTGGCCGTCATCACTTCGCCGATCGGTCGGTCGAGGTCGAAGCGGGCCAGGATCACCCTGGGCAGCAAGTCGCTCTGCGTCAGCACGCCGACCGGATGCTTGTCCGGGTCCACGACCACGATGCAACCCAGTCGCAGCTCGCTCATGCGCTCGAGCGCCGTGCGCGTGGGCGTGTCGGGGGTGACCGAGAAGGGCTCCTGCTTGATGAGCTCGGCGAGCGAGGTGGTCATCGTCTGCTGCTCGGCCGCGCGCTGGGCGAAGGTGGTCTGCAACTGCTGGCGCGACTGGTTGAGCAGGCTGGCGATGTAGTGCGTGCAGAACAGGTGGAACACCCGGCTCATCTGCATCAGCTGCAGGAAGTCGTCGGCGCTGATGTGGAAGCAGAAGCTGTCCTCGGCGGCGACGTAGGCGTTGGTCGAGGGGCGACGTGCCGAGATGGCACCAATCGGGAAGCACTCGCCGGGCCCGAGCGCCAGGCTGGCATATTCGGTGACGACCGCCCCGCGGGTCTGGCGCGCCTGCACCTTGCCCCGCTGCACGATGTAGAAGTGCTTCGGTACGCCCATCTCGGGGGTCAGGATGTCGCTGCCGCGGGGGTGGAAAGCGAGTACGGCATGCTCGGCCAGGAAGGCGAGCGCTTCGGGCTCCATGCCGTTGAAGGGCGAGAAGTTACGCAGGAAGTCGGTGCTGGCTCCCTGCAGCAGGTTGGCGGCGGTGGCGGTCATGACGGGCGGTCGTCGGGCTAATCCCGCGATTATACGGGGGCGCCCGGCGGGTGGCCTTATCGCATGCAAAACCTCATTAATGAACAGCGCCTTGGGCGCAGCTCGGTGCGCCCTCAGAGGACCTCGGCGGCGTAGTCCGCCAGGCGCGAACGCTCGCCGCGCTGCAGCGTGATGTGGCCCGAGTGGCCCCAGCCCTTGAAGCGGTCGACGACGAAGGTGAGGCCCGACGAGCCCTCGGTGAGGTAGGGGGTGTCGATCTGGGCGATGTTGCCCATGCAGATCACCTTGGTGCCGGGGCCGGCACGGGTGATCAGGGTCTTCATCTGCTTGGGCGTGAGGTTCTGCGCCTCGTCGATGATCAGGTACTTGTTGAGGAAGGTGCGCCCGCGCATGAAGTTCAGGCTCTTGATCTTGATCCGGCTGCGGATCAGGTCGCGAGTCGCGGCGCGGCCCCAGTCGCCACCTTCGCCGGCGGTGCCGTTGAGCACCTCGAGGTTGTCCTCGAGCGCACCCATCCACGGCGCCATCTTTTCTTCCTCGGTGCCGGGCAGGAAGCCGATGTCTTCGCCCACCGGCACGGTGACGCGGGTCATGATGATCTCGCTGTAGCGCTTGGTCTCCAGTACCTGGGTGAGGCCGGCCGCGAGCGTCAGCAGCGTCTTGCCGGTGCCGGCCTGACCGAGCAGGCTGACGAAGTCGATCTCCGGATTCATCAGCAGGTTGAGGGCGAAGTTCTGCTCGCGATTGCGCGCGGTGATGCCCCACACGTTGTTCTTGTGGTGGCTGTAGTCGACCAGCGTCTCGAGCACCACGCTGGGCCCGTCCTTGTCCTTGACCCAGGCCTGCAGCGGGCTGTCGCCGTCCTGGAAGACGAACTCGTTGATCAGCAGCTCGGGGGCGAGCGGACCGCTCAGGCGGTAATAGGTCTGGCCTTCCTCCTTCCACGACTGCATCCCGCGGCCATGGGCTTCCCAGAAATCCGCCGGCAGTTCGCGGGTGCCGGTGTACAGCAGGTCGCTGTCTTCCAGCACCTTGTCGTTGAAGTAGTCCTGCGCCGCGAGCCCGAGGGCGCGCGCCTTGATGCGCATGTTGATGTCCTTGGACACCAGGATGACTTCGCGCCCCGGGTGCTTGTCCGCAAGGTACATCACCACGGCCAGGATCTGGTTGTCGCCGCGTGCGGTGGGCAGCGCGGCCGGCAAGGCCACGTCGATGGCCTCGGTCTGCAGGTACAGGCGGCCGGTGGCGAGCTTGCGCGACACCTGCTCGAGTTCGATGCCGTCGCCGATGCCGTCGGGGGCCGAGCTGACGATCTCGTCCAGCAGGCGGCTCGCCTGGCGGGTGTTGCGCGCGAGCTCGGTGGTGCCCTTCTTGTTGTTGTCCAGTTCCTCCAGCGTCATGATCGGCACGTAGAGGTCGTGCTCCTCGAAGCGGAACAGGCTGGTGGGGTCGTGCATCAGGACGTTGGTATCGAGCACGAACAGCTTGCGGGCGTCTTTCTTGGCCGCCTTGCGACGGCTGAAGGCAGGGGCGGACGGGGTCTTGGTCTTGGCGGTCGCTGGCATGATGTGTCGGCAGGAGTGGGGGCGGTGACGGTCGGGTGTGGCTCAGAGCGCCTGCACGGCGGCGAGGACCTCTGCCGCGTGACCCGGTACTTTCACGCCGCGCCACTCGCGGGCGATGCTGCCCTCGGCGTCGATCAGGAAGGTGCTGCGCTCGATGCCGCGCACCTGCTTGCCGTACATGTTCTTGAGCTTCATGACGCCGAAGGCTTCGCAGGCGACCTCTTCCGGGTCGGAAATGAGCTCGAAGGGGAGCTCGAGCTTGGCCTTGAAGTTCTCGTGGCTTTTCAGGCTGTCGCGGCTGACCCCGAAAATCGTGCAGCCGGCGGCGTCGAAGTCGGCGTGGAGTGCGGCGAAGTCCCGGGTTTCGTTGGTGCAGCCCGGCGTGTTGTCCTTGGGGTAGAAATAGATCACCACCTTGCGGCCGCGCAGTGCGGCCAGGCTGATGGTTTGGCCGCCGGTGGCGGGCAGGCTGAAGTCGGGGGCGGGTTTCGCGCTCATGGGTTCTCCTGCGGGTCGGGGGCAATGCGCTGCGGGTGGATCAGGGTAGCCGAAGGCTCTCGGGGCTGACAATCTTGCCGTGCTCGAGTCGTGCCGGCCGCTCCCGTGCTGCCGGCGCTAGGCTTCGTAGAGCAGGGCGAGGGCGACGGCCCGGCTTTCGCCGACCAGGATGTTGTAGGTGCGACAGGCGGCAGCGAAGTCCATGAATTCGAAGCCGATGCGTGCCTCGATCAGCGGGCGCAGCAGTGCTGGTTGGGGAAAGCGCTGGCGCTTGCCGGTGCCGACAATGAGGATCTCGGCGCCGAGTGCGGCCGCGGCCGCGAGATCCTCGGCGCGCAGGCCCCTGAGGTCGGCCGCCGCCCCGGGTGCCCAGCCGGTGACGATGTCCCTGGCGGTCAATAGCAGGTTGCCGTCGTGACGTACCTTGCTGATCATCACATGATCGTCGCCGTAGCCGGTGACGACGTTGGTGTTGGCATTGCTGTCGAGATAGAGCTTCATGTCGCGGTTTCCGGCTGCATGGCGAAATTGCCGCAGTGCGGCAGCAAGGCTAAGATAACAATCTTTTGCAGCCGCGGGCATGCCGCGCTGCGCATCTCCCTCTGTCAGGACAGGCGAACATGAAAGCGGTGAAGACACTCGAGCTTGCAACGGTATCCCCCGACCCCGTCGTGAAGGCCGAGGCGGGTGCGTCGGCCCTGCGCCCGATCCGCAAGTCCACCAAGCTCGCCGAGGTGTGCTACGACATCCGCGGCCCGGTCCTGGTTCGTGCCAAGCAGATGGAGGACGAGGGGCACAAGATCATCAAGCTCAACATCGGCAACCTCGCCGCGTTCGGCTTCGATTCGCCCGAAGAGATCCAGATGGACATGATCCGCAACCTGCCGAATGCGGCGGGCTACTCGGATTCGAAGGGGATCTTCTCGGCGCGCAAGGCGGTGATGCACTACACGCAGCAAAAGGGCATCAAGGGCGTCGACATCGAGGACATCTACATCGGCAACGGAGTCTCGGAGCTGATCGTGATGGCGATGAACGCCTTGCTCGACGCCGGTGACGAGGTGCTGGTGCCGGCACCCGACTACCCGCTGTGGACCGCAGCGGTGAGCCTGTCGGGCGGCAAGCCGGTGCATTACCTGTGTGACGAGTCCAAGGGCTGGATGCCCGACCTCGACGACATGCGGGCGAAGATCACCCCCAACACGCGCGCGATCGTGATCATCAACCCGAACAACCCGACCGGCGCCGTCTACCCGGACGAGGTGCTCAAGGACATCATCGAGCTTGCCCGCGAGCACGACCTGATCCTGTATGCCGACGAGGTGTACGACAAGGTCCTGTATGACGGTGTCACGCACACCTCGGTTGCGGCGCTGTCCGAAGATGTGCTCACCATCATCTTCAACGGACTGTCGAAGAACTACCGCTCCTGCGGTTATCGCGCCGGCTGGATGGTGGTGTGCGGCGACAAGCGTCGGGCGCGCGATTACATCGAGGGCCTCAACATGCTGGCTTCGATGCGCCTGTGTGCCAACGTGCCGGGCCAGTACGCGATCCAGACCGCGCTCGGTGGCTACCAGAGCATCGACGACCTGGTCGCCGAGGGCGGGCGCATGCGCCGCCAGCGCGATCTGGCGTGGGAGCTGATCACGCAGATCCCGGGCGTGAGCTGTGTCAAGCCGCAGGCCACGCTGTACATGTTCCCCAAGCTCGACCCCAAGGTGTACCCGATCAAGGACGACCAGGCCTTCATCGCCGAGCTGCTCGAGGAAGAGCGCGTGCTGCTGGTGCAGGGGTCGGGCTTCAACTGGCCGCACCCCGACCACTTCCGCCTGGTCTTCCTGCCGCATGAGGACGACCTGCGCGACGCCGTCGGCCGCGTGGCCCGCTTCCTCGAAAACTACCGCAAGCGCCACGGTACCTGAGCTTTCACCGTGAGACGACGCCAGCGCCGTCTCGCTCCTGCCCCCTCACTCCTGATTCCTGACGCGAAAAATGAAACCCATCAATGTTGGCCTTCTTGGCATCGGTACCGTCGGCGGCGGCACCTTCACCGTTCTGAAGCGCAACGCCGAGGAAATCACCCGGCGCGCCGGTCGCCCGATCGTCATCACCACCGTGGCCGACAAGAATCTGGAGCTCGCGCGCAAGGTCACCGGCGGCGCAGCCAAGCTCACCGATGACGCCTTCGCCGTCGTCACCGATCCCGAGATCGACATCGTGGTCGAGCTCATTGGCGGCTACGGCGTGGCCAAGGAGCTGGTGCTCAAGGCGATCGAGAACGGCAAGCACGTGGTCACCGCCAACAAGGCGTTGCTCGCGGTGCATGGCAACGAGATCTTCGCCGCGGCGCAAGCGAGGGGCGTGATGGTGGCCTTCGAGGCGGCGGTCGCCGGCGGCATCCCCATCATCAAGGCGCTGCGCGAGGGCCTGACCGCCAACCGCATCGAATGGCTGGCGGGCATCATCAACGGCACCACCAACTTCATCCTGTCAGAGATGCGCGACAAGGGCCTGCCCTTCGCCGAGGTACTGAAGGAAGCGCAGGCGCTCGGCTACGCCGAAGCCGACCCGACCTTCGACATCGAGGGCGTGGACGCCGCACACAAGGCGACGATCATGAGCGCGATCGCCTTCGGCATCCCGATGCAGTTCGACAAGGCCTACATCGAGGGTATCAGCAAGCTCGACTCGATCGATATCGGCTACGCCGAGCAACTCGGCTATCGGATCAAGCTGCTCGGCATCGCCCGCATGCGCGACGCCGGCGTGGAGCTGCGCGTGCATCCGACCCTGATCCCGGCGAAGCGCCTGATCGCCAACGTCGAGGGTGCGATGAATGCGGTGCTGGTGCAGGCCGATGCGGTCGGCGCCACGCTCTACTACGGCAAGGGCGCCGGCGCCGAGCCCACTGCGTCGGCCGTCATCGCCGACCTGGTCGATGTCACCCGCCTGCATACCGCCGACCCCGAGCACCGGGTGCCGCACCTGGCCTTCCAGCCCGATCAGGTGCAGGACCTGCCGGTGCTGCCGATCGAGGAGGTCGTCACCTCCTACTACCTGCGCATGTGCGTGGCGGACAAGCCGGGCGTGCTCGCCGACATCACCCGCATCCTGGCCGACAGCGACATCTCGATCGAGGCCCTGATCCAGAAGGAAGCGGCCGAGGGCGAGACCCACACCGACATCATCCTGCTCACCCACCAGACGGTGGAGCGCAATGCCAACGCCGCGATCACCAAGATCGAGGCCTTGCCGGTGGTGCAGGGCAAGGTGACCAAGCTGCGCATGGAAAGCCTGTGATCCCGGGCTGAAACCGCGACCAGGGCCGTTCCCGCTGGAGCGGCCTTTTTCGTCAACTGCATCGCCGACCGCGATGGAGCGGCGCCGGGGAGGAGAGGCATGAAGACCGTTATCGATCAGATTTTCACCGGTCGGGTGCGGCCGATGCTGCCCGAGGGAGAGCCGACCGCAATCCACAAGACCGCCGTGGAAGGTGCGTTGCGCCTGACCGCGACCGGGCTGGAGGGTGACGAGCAGGGTGATCTGCGTCACCACGGCGGCCCCTGGAAGGCCTTGCACCATTATCCGGTCGAGCATTACGCCGTCCTCGCCCAGGAATGGCCGCAATGCGCCGCCCTGCTCGGTGCGGGCTTACTGGGCGAGAACATCAGCACGCACGGCCTGACCGAGCACGAGGTCCATGTCGGCGACATCTTCCGTATCGGCCATGCCCGCGTGCAGGTCAGTCAGCCGCGCTCGCCCTGCTGGAAGATCGACCGCCGCCTGAAGGTGGATGACGCCTCGCGCTTTGTCGAGGCGGCCGGGGTCACCGGCTGGTATTACGCGGTGCTGACGCCGGGAGAGATCGCTGCCGGTGATTTCATCGAGCTCGAGGAGCGGCCCAATCCCTGGCTCACGCTCGCGGATTACTGGGACACGGTGATCGCGCACCGCCCCGATCCGCTTGCCTTGCGCCGCATCGCGGCGGCAGTCGGCCTCGCACCCGAGAAGGCACAACGCTGGCAGGAGCGGGCCGACTGGCTGGAGCGCCATGGCTTGAGCCCGAAAGCCTGAGCGCGCGTCGAGCAGAGCGAGGTGCGACCGACTACACTTGCAGGGCGGCACCGAGCCGCCTGGCTTCGTCCCCAACCGCGCAATCGGACGCCGTTCCGCTCACCATGGCCTTCAAACTGATCACCTTCGCGCTCATCCTCCTCGGCATCGCCGTACTGGGCATGCGTGGTTACCGGGCGGCCGTGCATCGCTTCGAGCGTGAGGCGGGGGCGGGTGGCTCGCAGCAGGCCTTGAACGAAGCGCACTGCGAGGAGGCGAAGCGGGAGCGGCCGCCAGCCTGAGACCGCTGCGTTGATACGACCACCGGGAGAACACCATGTCCAGCCATGTGTACAAGATGATCGAATTGGTCGGTTCGTCGCCCAAGGGCACCGACGATGCGATTCAGAACGCCATCGAGACGGCGGCCCAAAGCATTCGCCACATTGACTGGTTCGAAGTCCTGGAGACGCGCGGCCATGTGGTCGATGGCAAGGTCGCGCACTTCCAGGTCACGCTGAAGGTGGGCTTCAGGCTCGAGACGAGCTGAAGCGGAGCTGGTTTTCGCCGCCCCTCGGTCATGCAGGCCGAGGGGGCGTTCATCGCTGCGCGTCAGACCGGCGTCGCGCCGGTGATCTGGTGCAGGCGGCTGACGGTGTCACCGTCCAGTCCGAGTCGCTGCGCGAGCTGGCGCAGGTAGGCGACCTCGGCCGGGGTGTCGATATCGATCGCGAGCAGCGAGGCGGCATAGACCTCGGCACCCACCAGCGGATTCGGCACCTCGGCAATCAGACCCTGGAGGTCGAGCGGGCGGCGAAGCTCGTCCATCAGGAAGCGCTTTTCCTCGGCGCTCACGCCGTCATCGCTGAGCTTGCCGACGATGCGCTGGATTTCGGTTTCGTCCACGTCGCCGTCCGCCTTCGCTGCCGAGATCATGGCGCGCAGGATCAGCGCCTCGGTGTCGGGCGCCGTCATCGATGACAACTGCTGCGCCGAGATGTCGCCCCCCGTCAGGCCGGCCATCGAGGCGCGGCTCGTGCTCCAGTTCTTGAACGCCGCGAGTGCAATCGTTGCCAGCAGCCCGATTGCAGCGTTGCTGCCTCCGCCTTGTGCCGAGGACGCGCCGCGCCCACCCCCCAGCAAGCCCCCGAGCAGGTCGCCGAGCCCGCCTGCGCCTGCGCCGGGTGCGGCCGGACGCTGGCCCAGCATGCCGCCCAGCAGATCGCCCAGGCCGGCGCCGCTGCCGCTGGCGCCACGACCGCCGCCAAGCGCGGCACCGAGCAGATCGCCCAGCCCGCCGCCACTGCCGGCGCGGCTGCCGGTTGCGCCGGCCTGTCCGCCCAGCACGGCGCCGAGAAGATCGCCGATACCACCCGGGCCGGCGGCATGTTCGAGCCGCGAGCGGCTTTGTCCGGCCATGCCTTGCTGCAGGATCTGACCAAGTAGGTTGCCGAGGCTCATGGGTGCTCTCCGATCGAGGATGGATGAAGCCATTGTAGCCATCCACGGCGATTGGGTGCGGTACGCGGGCGTGATTCGTTAGAATCACGGTTTCGCGCATCGGTCGGCAAGCCTGCGCCCACCGACCATTCCAATCTCAAGGACTGCCTCGTGAAGTACATCTCCACCCGCGGCCATGCCGGTCAGCCCGCCAACCCCGAATTCTGCGACATCCTGCTCGGTGGCCTTGCGCCGGACGGCGGTCTTTACCTGCCCGAGCGTTATCCGCAGGTGAGCCGCGCCGAACTCGATGCCTGGCGCGGCCTCTCGTACGCCGAGCTGGCCTTCGCAATCCTGTCGAAGTTCATCACCGACATCCCGCCCGCCGACCTCAAGGCGATCTGCGACAAGACCTACACGGCCGAGGTCTATTGCCATGCGCGCGCCGGCGACGATGCCAGCGACATCACGCCGGTGCACTGGCTGGAAGAGGGACGGTTGGGCCTGCTCCAGCTGTCCAACGGCCCCACGCTCGCCTTCAAGGACATGGCGATGCAGTTGCTCGGCAACCTGTTCGAGTACGTGCTGGCCAGGCGTGGCGAGACGATCAACATCCTCGGTGCCACCTCGGGCGACACCGGTTCGGCCGCCGAGTACGCGATGCGCGGGAAGCAGGGTGTGCGCGTCTTCATGCTCTCGCCGCACGGCAAGATGAGCGCCTTCCAGCGCGCGCAGATGTATTCGCTGCAGGACGACAACATCTTCAACATCGCCGTCACCGGCATGTTCGATGATGCCCAGGACATCGTGAAGGCGGTCTCCAATGACCACGGCTTCAAGGCCGCGCACAAGATCGGTGCGGTCAATTCGATCAACTGGGCGCGTGTCGCCGCGCAGATCGTCTACTACTTCAAGGGCTATTTCGGGGCCACGAAGAGCAACGACGAGCAGGTCGCCTTCTGCGTGCCCTCGGGCAACTTCGGCAACATCTGCGCCGGCCACATTGCGCGCCAGATGGGCCTGCCGGTGGCGCGGCTGATCCTCGCCACCAACGAGAACGACGTGCTCGACGAGTTCTTCCGCACCGGCATCTATCGTCCGCGCAAGGCGGCCGAGACGCATGTCACCTCCAGCCCGTCGATGGACATCTCGAAGGCATCGAACTTCGAGCGCTTCGTCTTCGACCTGGTCGGTCGCGACCCGCAAAGGGTCGCCGCGCTGTGGGCCGAGGTCGACGCCGGGCGTCCCTTCGATCTGTCGGCGTCGGCCGAATTCGCGCGCATCGCCGACTTCGGCTTCATCTCGGGCGCGAGCAGCCATGCCGATCGTCTGGCGACGATCCGCGAGGTCTTCGAGCAGTATGGCGTGATGATCGACACTCACACCGCCGACGGCGTGAAGGTTGCCTGGCAGCACGCGGCCGAACTGCCGGCGGGCGTGCCGCTGCTGGTGCTGGAGACCGCCTTGCCGGTGAAGTTCTCCGAGACCATCGTCGAGGCGCTCGGCCGTGAGCCCGAGCGCCCGGCAGACCTCGAGGGCATCGAGAAGCTGCCGCAGCGGGTGACGGTGATGGCGCCCGATGTCGATGCGATCAAGCGCTTCATCACCGAGCGCGTCACGCCGCAGTAAGGCTCACTGGCGCTGCTTGTCGGCGCTGCCGGGGAGCATGCGCCTGAGGATGTCGTCGCGGTCGATGAAGTGGTGCTTCAGCGCGGCCGCAACGTGACCGGCAAGCGTCGCCGCGAGCAGCCAGTTGAGGTACTTGTGGGTGGCCTGCAGCAGGGTGCCGAGCGCCTCGTCCTTCGCCAGCAGGTCGGGGATGGGGAGCACGCCGAACCACACCGTGGGCACGCCCTTGGCCGAACTCATCAGCCAGCCGGTGAGCGGAATCGCCAGCATCAGCACGTAAAGCATCAGGTGGCCCGCATGGGCCGCGAAACGCAGCGTGGGCGACATGCTCGCGGGCAGCGGCGGAGGGGGGTGGCGCAGGCGCCAACCCAGGCGCAGCACGGCGAGCGTGAAGAGCGTCAAGCCGGCCCACTTGTGCCACGAGATCAGCTTGAGCTTCTCAGGCGAAAAGGGCAGGCCTTCGACATACATCCCCAGCGCCATCGAGGCCGGAATCAGGACCGCCATCAGCCAGTGCAGCAGCTTCGCCGTGGCGGTGTAGCGGACGGCGGGTGTCATGCGGGCACTCCCTGCTCGAAGGCGAAGATATCCATGGCCAGTACGCGATCGTCGATGCCTGCGTGCAGGCGCCTGGCGGCCGGGCGCTCGCCCGCCGCACCCAGGGCGACGTACAGCGGCAGCAAGTGTTCGTCGCTCGGGTGGGCGCGTGCGGCGTCCGGTGCCTGCTGGCGATAGTCGAGCACGGCGGGGATGTCGCCGGCCGACAGGCGGTCGCCGAACCAGTCTGCGAAGCGGCGGACATAGGGCGGCGTGTCCGGCTCGCGCGTATCTCGGAAGCGGAAATCGGCCAGGTTGTGGGTCAGGTTGCCGGAGGCTAGGATCAGGAAGCCACGTTCGACCAGTGGCGCGAGACTGCGCCCCAGTTGCCAGGCCGCGGCGGGCCCGCCGTGGCTCTGGATCGACAGCGGCACGACCGGGACATCGGCGTCCGGAAACATGGTCCGCAGCGGGATCCAGGCGCCATGGTCGAGGCCACGCGCCGCATCGCGCTCGACCGGCAGGCCGGCGGCGAGGAGGGTCTGCACCACTTCCTCGGCCGCTTCGCGGCAGCCGGTGGCGGGATAGCGCAGGCGGTAGAGTTCGGCCGGAAAGCCGTAATAGTCGTGAATCGTCTCCGGCCGCCCAGCAAAACCGACGGTCGGGATCGTGGTGTCCCAGTGGGCGCTGACAACGACCACGACGCGGGGCTGCGGCAGGCGCCGAGCCGTTTCAACCATGGCAGCGCCGGCCGCGCCCGGGCGCAGCGCGAACAGGGGCGAGCCGTGAGGGACGAACAGGGAGGGCAGGCTGGAGGGCATATTGGTTCGGGGTGGATCGCGTTGAATCCACTATAGGCGCCACGCCTGATCCCGGATACCGCACAATCAAGACATTTCTGTTGCAGGAATGACAACAATGGACCGGTTGGACGCAATGCAGCTCTTTGTCCGCGTGGCCGAGACGGGCAGTTTCTCGATGGTCGCGCAGCAGCTGGGCATCGCGCGCTCGGTCGTGACACGCAAGATCGCTGCGCTCGAGGCCCATCTGGGGGTCAAGCTCATGGAGCGCAGCACCCGCCGTCTGACCTTGAGCTCGGCGGGCACGGCCTTCCTCGAGCGCTGCCGGGTGATCCTGAATCTGGTCGAGGTCGCCGAGGCCGATGTCGCCCAGGAGCGCGCCACGCCGCGCGGGAGGATTCGCCTGAGCCTGCCGCTGAGCTTCGGGCTGCGCCGGCTGACGCCGCTCTTGCTCGACTTCTCGCAACGCTACCCCGAGGTCGGGCTGGACACGGAGTATGCCGATCGCAAGGTGAACCTGATCGAGGAGGGCTTCGAGCTGGCGATCCGCATCACCGCGGAGCTCGAGCCCGGCGACATCGTGCGCCGCCTGGCAAGCTGCCGTCTGCTCGTGGTCGCCGCCCCCGCCTATCTGGCGCAACATGGCCGGCCGCAGCATCCGCGCGAGCTCGCGCACCACGACTGCCTGGGTTACATGACGCGATCGGGCAGTCAGCTGTGGCGCTTCAACGTCGATGGCCGGGCTGAGAACCATACGCCGCGCTGTCGCATCAATGCCAACAACGGCGATGCGCTGATGGAAGCCACGATCCGCGGCCTGGGGATTTCGGTGCAGCCGGACTTCATTGCGGAAGAGGCGCTGGCGAGCGGCAAGGTCGAATCGATCCTCGACGCCTTTGCGCCGCCCGAGCTGGGCGTTTTCGCGGTGTTGCCGAGCAATCGCCATGTACCGCACCGGGTGCGGATGCTGATCGACTTTCTGGCGGAAAGACTCTCGGCCGAACGGCCGGGAGATGGTGCCTTGGGCGAGACTCGAACTCGCACGGCTTTCGCCACTACCCCCTCAAGATAGCGTGTCTACCAATTTCACCACCAAGGCATTCCCACGCAGCAAGCCTTCCAGTCGCGCCAACGCGTCGCTTGCCGGCTGTGCTGAATGAGGGCGCGGATTATAGCCGCGACCCCCAGGGGGCCGTCAAGGGCCGCCGCTAGGGTCGGCAGTGGCGCCTGTGGCCTGGGGGTCGAGCTGAAAACCGAAGCGGGCGGCAAGCGCGCTCCGTGGGCAGGCGACGAGCCTGTGCCCGCGCCAGAACAGCGCCTCGACGGCGGTGCCGCTGAGGGTGGCAAGCAGGGCATCGTCGCTGGCGGGCTGGCCCTGCGCATCGCACAGCTCGGCAATGAAGCTCGCGAGGTCGCGATCATCGACCACGCCCGCTCCGGCATCGGTGGCGAGGACGATGCAGCCTTCCTCGTCGATGCACACGGGGGCACAGGGTGTGACGGCGCGGCCGGTGTGGCTCGACAGGCGGCCGTCGGGTTGCAGGCGCAGCACCAGCGGGGCGCGTTCGAGGCGCACATAGACGCGCTGCGGGCCGTTGTTGACGAGCCAGTTGCCCTCGGCGTCATGGGCGTAGTGGGCGTTCAGAAAGGCGATCAGCCCCGGGTGGGCGATGCGTTCTTCCTTCAGGCGCCAGTTGCCACGCGCGTCGAGCGACAGCCAGCCGTAGCAGGCGGGGACGTCGGGCCAGGGGGGCAAAGGGGTGGCCATGGTCATGCGCGCCAGAGGCCGGCCTGCAGGCTCATTCCTCGATGTGGCGCAGCGACAGATCGAGTGCGCGCACGTCCTTGGTCAGGGTGCCGATCGAGATGCGGTCGACACCCGTCTCGGCGATGGCCCGCACGCGTTCCAGGTTCACGCCGCCCGAGGCTTCGAGTTCGGCACGGCCGGCGGTGATGGCGACGGCCTCGCGCATCTGTTCCAGGCTCATGTTGTCGAGCAGGATCATCGTGACGTCGGCATCGAGCGCCTCCTCCAGCTGCTCGAGGGTCTCGACCTCGACCTCGATGAAGACGTTGGAGGGTGCGATCAGGCGCGCCTGCTCCACCACCTCGTGGATGCCGCCGGCGGCGATGATGTGGTTCTCCTTGATCAGGATGCCGTCGTAGAGGCCGACGCGGTGATTGGTGCCGCCCCCGATCGCGACCGCGTATTTCTGCGCCAGGCGCAGGCCGGGGAGGGTCTTGCGCGTATCGACGATGCGCGCCTTCGTGCCTTCGACCGCATCCACGAAGCGCCGCGTCACGGTGGCCGTGCCCGACAGCAACTGGAGGAAGTTGAGCGCGGTGCGCTCGGCGGTCAGCAGCACGCGGGCGCGGGCGAGGATCTCGCACAGCACCTGGCCAGGCTGGACGCGGTCGCCGTCCTTGACGTGCCAGTGCACGACGGCTGCCGGGCTGAGGGCGGCGAAGGCGGCATCGAACCAGGCCGTGCCGCAGATGATGGCGTCCTCGCGGGTGATGACGCGGCCGCGCGCTTCGGTCTCGGGGGCGATCAGCCTCGCCGTGAGGTCGCCGGTGCCGATGTCCTCGGCGAGCGAGGCTGCGATGTTGCGCTGGATTTCGACGCGGAGCTGTTCGGAGAGCATGGTGGCGGCCACGAGAGTAGGACAGGGGCGGATTCTAGCACCTGGTCCTGGCCCCGGTCGGGGCGGCGCCCGCTGCACTCACCGTGGCGTGCGTGGGGCGGCGTTGCGGGGTGGACGCTGCGCCTCGATCAACCAGCCGTTGAAGATGCCGCGCGCAGCGTCGATAGTCTCGCTGGCGGTGAGACCGACGGGGCCGATGCCTTCGCGCGCGAGTCGATCGGCCGCCGCGCCGTGCAGATGCACCGCGGCGATGAGGGCTGACTCGGGCGGCCAGCCCTGCGCGAGCAGGCCGACGGTGAGGCCGGTGAGGACGTCGCCCATGCCGGCACTGGCCATGCCGGGGTGACCGGTGCCGTTGATGAACCAGCGCCCGTCCGCGGTGGCGATGATGCTGCCGCAGCCCTTGAGCACGACCAGCGCCTGGTAGCGGCGCGCGATCTCCAGTGCGGCGCGCAGGCGGTCGCGCTGCACGCTGGCGGTGTCGCAGGCGAGCATGCGCGCAGCCTCGGCCGGATGCGGGGTCAGCACGCTGGGTGCCTGGCGGGCGCCGAGCGCCGCGCTGAGGCCGGCGTCGGCGCCGATCAGGTTGAGGGCGTCGGCGTCGAGCACGAGCGGGATGTCGCGTTCGAGGGCGGCGGCGAGCAGTCCTTCGGACGCCGCCTGGGTGCCCAGGCCGGGGCCCACGGCCAGCGCGCTGAGCCGTTCGGGCAGGCCGCCCGCGTGGCGCAGCATCAGCTCGGGGCGGACGAGATCGACCGCCGGGCCATGCTCGTCGAGCAGCCCGACATACACGCGCCCGGTCCCGAGCCAGAGCGCCGCACGGCCGGCGAGCAAGGCGGCCCCCACCATGCCCGTATTGCCGCCGAGGATGCCGGCGTCGCCATAGATGCCCTTGTGCGTGTTGCGCGGGCGTGGCCGCAGCAGGCCGCGAAACAGCGAGGGTGCGATGGCGTGGCCGCTGGCGGGCAGCCAGGCCTCGGCGTCGATGTCGATGCGCTGGACGCTGATCTCGCCGCAATAGTCCGGGCCGTCATTGGTGAGCAGGCCCGGCTTGAGTGCAATGAAGGTGGTGGTGTGGGTGGCGCAGAAGGTGGCGCCGAGCGGCTCGCCCGAATCGGCATTGAGTCCGCTGGGCACGTCGAGCGCCATGCGCGGCACCGGTTGTGCGTTCAGGGTGTTGATCCAGCTGGCGTAGCGGCCTTCGATGCGACGAACGAGACCGATGCCGAACAAGGCGTCGACGACCAGCGCCCAGCCGTTGGCCGGCGCGGCCGGCAGGTCGGACACGAGGGTGCCGCCGGCCGCGACGTAATCGGCATGGGCTTTGGCAGCCTCGGCCGGCAACCTGTCCGCCGTCGCGCAGAAGGCGACGATCACCTCGCGCCCGGCCTGGGCGAGCTGGCGCGCCATCACGAAACCGTCACCACCATTGTTGCCGGGGCCGCAGGCGACCAGGATGGGGCCGGGGCGGTCCATGATCAGGCGCACCGCGTCCTCGGCGGCTGCCCGCCCGGCGCGCTCCATCAGCGGCGGGCGGGCGCTCGGGATGAGCTTGTTCTCGATGGCGCGGATGCCGGCTACGGGATAGATGGGCCGCAAGGGGCTGAACATGCGAAAACTCCCTGAAGTGAGCCGGGGATTCTAATTGCCTTGGCGGCCTGGCGGATGCGCCGCCGTGCTTCAGCAGGCGGGGCGGGGCTTCTCGGGGCGGATCTCGTTGCTCAGCTCGGCGCTGCCGTCTTCGGCAACGGACTCCAGGCGGACGGTGAAGCCCCACAGGCGGGCGACGTGGCGCAGCACCTCGTCGGTGCTGTCGGCGAGCGGGCGGCGGTGGTAGGGCTGGTGGCGCAGGGTCAGCGAGCGGTCGCCGCGCAGGTCGACGTTCCAGACCTGGATGTTGGGTTCGCGCGCGCCCAGGTTGTACTGGTCGGAGAGGATCTCGCGCACGCGCCGATAGCCGCTGTCGTCGTGGATGGCGGAGACCTCCAGCTTGTCCTTGCGGTCGTCATCGAGGACGGCGAACAGGCGGAAGTCGCGCATGAGCTTGGGCGACAGGTATTGCGCGATGAAGCTCTCGTCCTTGAAGTTGCGCATCGCGAAGTCGAAGGTCTCGAGCCAGTTGCTGCCGGCGATCTCGGGGAACCAGCGCCGATCCTCGTCGTCCGGGTTCTCGCAGATGCGGCGGATGTCCTGCCACATGGCGAAGCCGAGCGCGTAGGGGTTCATTCCACTGAACCAGCGGCTGTTGTAGGGCGGCTGATACACCACATTGGTGTGCGACTGCAGGAACTCCAGCATGAAGCTGTCCGCGACCAGGCCCTCATCGTAGAGGGTGTTGAGCAGGGTGTAGTGCCAGAAGGTGGCCCAGCCCTCATTCATGACCTGGGTCTGGCGCTGGGGGAAGAAGTACTGCGAGATCTTGCGCACGATGCGCACCACCTCGCGCTGCCAGGGCTCGAGCAGCGGGGCGTTCTTCTCGATGAAGTAGAGCAGGTTTTCCTCCGGTTCGGGCGGGAAGCGCTGCTCCTGCTTGGGGCCGGGCCGGGTGTCGTGGGTCGGGAGCGTGCGCCACAGGTCATTGACCTGGCTCTGAAGGTATTCCTCGCGTTCCTGCTGGCGCAGCTTTTCCTTTGCCAGCGAGAGCTTGGGTGGGCGCTTGTAGCGATCGACGCCGAGGTTCATCAAGGCGTGGCAGGAGTCGAGCAGCAGCTCGACCGCCTCCTCGCCGTAGCGTTCCTCACACTGGGTGATGTAGTTCCGCGCGAACACCAGGTAGTCGATGATCGCATCGGCATTGGTCCACGAGCGGAACAGGTAGTTGCCCTTGAAGAAGCTGTTGTGTCCGTAGGCGGCGTGGGCGATCACCAGGCCCTGCATCGTCAGCGTGTTCTCCTCCATCAGGTAGGCGATGCACGGATTGGAGTTGATCACGATCTCGTAGGCCAGGCCCATCTGGCCGCGCTTGTAGCCCTTCTCGGTGGCGAGGAAGTGCTTGCCGAAAGACCAGTGGTGGTAATTGACCGGCATGCCCACCGAGGCGTAGGCATCCATCATCTGCTCGGCCGTGATGATCTCGATCTGCACCGGGTAGATGTCGAGGCCAAAGTCGGCCGCCACGCGGGCGATCTCGCTGTTGTAGCGGTCGATCGCCTCGGCGGTCCATTCCGAGCCGCTGGGCAGCGGCGCCTTCCTGTGCTTGCGGCCTTCCAGGGTCGTCATGGCATTCATGCGATGGTCTTCTTGAACAGTTCACGAAACACCGGATAGATGTCGGCTGGCGATTCGATGCGCTGCATGGCGAAGTTGTCGTGCTCACCGCTGAGCTTGGCGTATTCGCGCCACAGGTTCTGCGGCTCGCCGGCGGTGATCTCGATGTAGGCGAAATACTGGCACCAGGGCAGGATCTCGTTGCTGAGCAGGCGGCCGCAGATCGGCGAGTCGTTGTCCCAGTTGTCGCCGTCCGAGGCCTGCGCGCCATAGACGTTCCACTGCCCGCTGGCGTAACGCTCGCGCAGGATGTCGCGCATCATCACCAGCGCACTCGACACCACTGTGCCGCCGGACTCGCGCGAGTGGAAGAACTCGTCCTCGTCCACTTCCTTGGCCACGGTGTGATGACGGATGAAGACGACTTCGATGTGCTCGTAGCTGCGGGTCAGGAACAGGTAGAGCAGCATGAAGAAGCGCTTGGCGATCGACTTGCGCTCCTCGTCCATCGAGCCGGAGACGTCCATCACGCAGAACATCACCGCCTGGGTGGTCGGGCGCGGCACCTTGATGCGGTTGTTGTAGCGCAGGTCGAAGCTGTCGATGAAGGGAATGCGCTCCACCTTGGCGCGCAGCGCACCGAGCTCTTCGCGCAGCAGCCGCACCTCCTCGCTGTCCTCGCCGCAACGGGGCAGTGCCTCTTCGAGCGCCTGCTGCAGCTCGCGGATGCGTGCGCTGTAGGGGGAGCCGAGCGCCAGCCTGCGTCCGAGCGCGCCGCGCATCGAGCGGATGATGTTGATGTTGGCCGGCGTGCCATCGGACTTGAAGCCGGCGCGCTGGGTCTTGTAGTCGGTGACCTTGGCGAGCTGGGTGCGGATCAGGCGCGGCAGCTCGAGGTCCTCGAAGAACAGGTCGAGGAACTCCTCGCGCGAGAGCTGGAAGACGAAATCGTCCTCGTGCTCGCCCTCGTTGCTCGCCTTGCCCTTGCCCGAGCCACCGCTGCCGCCCAGCGGGCGATTGATGCGGTCGCCGGTGCTGAACTGGTCGTTGCCCGGAAAGACCTGCTCCCAGACACCGCCCTTGCCGTGATGCAGCGAGGGCTCGGAGAGGTCGCGAGCGGGGATGGAGATCTGCTCGCCATTGTCGAGGTCACGGATGGAACGACCGTGAATGGCCTCAGACACCGCCTTGCGGATCTGCTGCTTGAAACGGCGCATGAAGCGCTGGCGGTTGACCGCGCTCTTGTTCTTGCTGTCGAAGCGTCGGTCGATGATGCGAACCATATCTCCTCCCTGTGCCATGCCCCGGGCGGGCGAGGCATCCGGCCCCGCCGCGCCCCTGTGGCAGCCTTACGACGACTTGCGCACGCGCAGGTACCACTCGCACAGCAGGCGCACCTGCTTCTC
>NZ_DAOMPS010000034.1:0-48007 GCF_035444905.1 Thauera sp. | reverse complement strand
AGGCACCGGATTTTGATTCCGGCATTCGAGGGTTCGAATCCTTCCTCCCCAGCCATACAACGACGGGCAGGCCACGAGCCTGCCCGAGTCGTTTTTGCGCGGTGACATTTATTCGCGCGTCGTTTCTTACGGCTTCGGAGTAGCTGAAAATGCCCCACGGCAGCCTGATGGTCTTCACCGGCAACGCCAACCCCAAGCTTGGCGCCGATGTGACGCGACGTCTGGGTATCTCCCTCGGTTCGGCCACCGTCGGCCGCTTCTCGGATGGCGAAGTCAACGTCGAGCTGCTCGAGAACGTGCGCGGCAAGGACGTCTTCGTGCTGCAGCCGACCTGCTCGCCGACCAACGACAACCTGATGGAACTGCTGGTGCTGGTCGACGCCTTGAAGCGCGCCTCAGCCGGCCGCATCACCGCCGCCATCCCCTACTTCGGCTACGCCCGCCAGGACCGCCGCCCGCGTTCGGCGCGCGTGCCGATCACGGCCAAGGTCGTCGCCAACATGCTGCAGGCCGTCGGCGTCCAGCGCCTGCTGACGATGGACCTGCACGCCGACCAGATCCAGGGCTTCTTCGACATCGCGGTGGACAACGTCTACGCGGCACCGGTGCTGCTCGCCGACCTCGACAAGCAGAAGTACGACGACCTGCTGGTGGTCTCGCCCGACGTCGGCGGCGTGGTGCGCGCGCGCGCCTTCGCCAAGCGCATGGAATGCGACCTGGCGATCATCGACAAGCGCCGCCCCAAGGCCAACGTGTCCGAGGTGATGAACATCATCGGCGAGGTCGAGGGCCGCACCTGCGTGATCATGGACGACATCGTCGACACCGCCGGCACGCTGTGCAAGGCGGCCGCCGCGCTCAAGGAACACGGCGCGAAGCGCGTGCTGTCCTACTGCACGCACGCCGTGCTGTCGGGCGCCGCGGTGTCGCGCATCAACGACTCGGCGCTCGACGAGCTGGTCGTCACCGACACCATCCCGCTGCGCGAGGACGCCAAGGCCAGCTCGCGCATCCGCCAGGTTTCGGTCGCCTCGCTGCTGGCCGACACCATCCTGCGCATCAGCAACGAGGAGTCGGTCTCCTCGCTGTTCATGGAATAAGGCTTTCGCCCCTGCGGCCACGTGCCGCGCGGGCTCTTACCGTCTTCGCCTGGTCGCGGGCGAGGACATTTCACTCAGGAGCAACACCATGCAAATCGAATTCAAGGCCACCAAGCGTGACGCGCAGGGTACGGGTGCGAGCCGCCGCCTGCGTCGCGCCGGCCACGTCCCGGGGATCATCTACGGCGGTGCGGGCGACGCGCTGCCGGTCACCATGGACCACAACGAGCTCTACCACCTGCTGCGCAAGGAAGCTTTCCACGCCTCCGTGCTGAGCATCGACGTCGACGGCAGCAAGGAATCCGTGGTGCTGCGCGACACCCAGTGGCACCCGTTCAAGCAGCAAGTGCTTCACATCGACTTCCAGCGTGTCGCCGCCGACCAGAAGATGCACCTGAAGGTGCCGCTGCACTTCGTCGGCGACGACGTCAGCCCGGCGGTCAAGCTCGGTGGCTGCATGATCTCGCACACCATCAACGAACTCGACGTCCAGTGCCTGCCGAAGGACCTGCCCGAGTTCATCACGGTCGACCTGTCGGCGCTGGAAGTCGGCCAGTCGGTGCATGTGTCGCAGATCACGCTGCCGGCCGGCGTCGAGCTGGTGGCCCATGGCGAAGGCGACCCGGTCGTCGCCACCGCGCTGCTGGTCAAGGGCGCGGCTGCTGAAGGCGAGGGCGAAGGCGAGGCGGCGTAAGCCCCTTCCGACGCCTGCCGCCCGGATGCCGGAGACCGACCCTCGATGAGCAACGCGCCCACGCGCCCGCCTCGTCTGATCGTCGGCCTCGGCAATCCGGGGGCCGAATACGCTGAAACCCGGCACAACGCCGGGTTTTGGTTTTGTGAGCGGCTCGCCGACCAGTTCGGCGCACGCTTCTCACACGAATCCCGCTTTCACGGCCTGGTTGCCAACGCGCGCGAGGCCGGCATGTGGCTGCTGATGCCACAGACCTACATGAACCGCTCCGGCCAGGCAGTTGGTGCGCTGGCGCGCTTCTACCGCATCGAGCCGGCCGAGATCCTCGTCGTCCATGACGAGCTCGACATCCCGCCCGGCCAGCTGCGACTGAAGTTCGGCGGCGGCCTTGGCGGCCACAACGGCCTCAAGGACACCTCCGCCCACCTCGGCACCAACGACTACTGGCGCCTGCGCATCGGCATCGGCCATCCCGGCGATCGCAACGAGGTGGTCAATTTCGTGCTGAAGCCGGCACGGCGCGAGGAGCAGCAGCTCATCGACGAGGCCATCGACAAGGCGCTCGCGGTCTGGCCGCAGATCCAGCGCGGCGAGCTCAACGCCGCCGCCACCCGACTCAACGCCCGCCCCGCGCCGCCCAGCCCCCCGAAGCCGCCGAAGCCCCGCGGGCCGGCTGCGCCGGTCGGCGACGGCGAGCCGCCCGCAGGGGACGGCTCGGGCGCCTGAGCCCGCTCAGTAGCCGACTGCCGCCAGCGCGCGCAGCGGGCCGACCGCGCGGATCGCGTCGATCTGCTCGGGATGGCGAGTGTACAGCGTGCCGCCGAAGCACACCGCGCTCATCGAGATGCCCTCGAAATGTTCCCGGCTGCGCGGAATCGCCAGCAGCCAGCCCTCGCCAACGAGCAGGTTGAAAGGCGGCAGCAGGCCATCCTCGCCCGGGCGCAGGCCAAGCTCGGCGCAGGCACGCTCGAAGCCCGCCAGCAGGCTGTCGGCCGCCGGCCCCACCGCCTCGCCCCGCCCGCAGCGCACGCGCACGAAGCAATGCCGCATCGGCAGCGCCGGATGGGTGGCCACGCCCTGCTCCGCCAGCGCGGCCGGCAGCCCCGGCGCGAACAGGCGCAGGCTGGCGTTGCCGGCGCTCTCGGGCATCCACTGCACGTGCTTGTGGCGCTGGCTCGCCCCCGCGGCCGTGCCGCCGTTATAGAGCCCGATCCCGCCCGCCTCGCCCATCAGCGCGGCGAGCGCGGCGAAGTCGGTGTGCGCCAGCGGCGTCAGCTGCTCGGCGAATTCCCGCCGCGCCAGCACCAGATGTCGCGCGCACAGCGGGAACTTGTTCAGGATCGCGACGTGCTCGGCCCCCACCGCCCCGACGGTAAGCTCGGGGTCGGGATTGAGGAAGGGATTGAAGTTCGGGTCGCGCGGACCGCCGGGGATCGCCACCGTCTTGTCGTCCCTGGCGCCCTCACCTGCCTCGGCCTTGGCCGCCGCCTTGCTCGCATCCTTGGCCGCCAGCGAGGACACCCAGCGCACGATGAAGCGCATGCCAGCGTCCTCGATCCCGACCTCCTCGGCCTGCACCGGCACCAGCGCCCCCGACGCCAGCGCTGCGGCGCTGCGGGCATCGATCGCCTCGATCCAGTTCGTGTTCATCCTCGCCTCCCTTGTTTCTGGTTTCTATTTTGCACAAATGCAGGACGGGCGATTGTAGGCCAGGCACGTGGCAAGAGCCACGCCGCTCCCGCCGCTGCCCCCTGCGCCGGCGCGCCGCCGGCCTTTGGAGCCCTGCGCCGTGACACGGTACAATCCCCGGTTTTCCACACCGGATCAAGCCCGTAGCCGCGAAGCGGCCGCGCTGCCGCCGGAACGATCAAGGATTCAAATGAGCCTGAAATGCGGAATCGTCGGCCTGCCCAACGTCGGCAAGTCGACCCTCTTCAACGCCCTCACCAAGGCCGGCATCCAGGCCGAGAACTACCCCTTCTGCACCATCGAGCCCAACGTCGGCATCGTCGAAGTGCCGGACCTGCGCCTCGCCCAGCTCGCCGAGATCGTCAAGCCGCAGAAGATCCAGCCTGCCATCGTCGAGTTCGTCGACATCGCCGGCCTGGTCGCGGGCGCCTCCAAGGGCGAAGGCCTGGGCAACCAGTTCCTCGCCAACATCCGCGAGACCGACGCCATCGTGCACGTGGTGCGCTGCTTCGCCGACGACAACGTGATCCACGTCTCCGGCAGCGTCGATCCGATCCGCGACATCGAGGTCATCGACACCGAACTCGCGCTCGCCGACATGGCCACCGTCGAGAAGGCGATCAACCGCTACAAGCGCCCCGCCGCCTCGGGTGACAAGGAGGCCAAGATCCTGGTCGCCGTCCTCGAGAAGTGCTTCGCCCAGCTCGACCAGGGCAAGCCGGTGCGCGCGCTCGAGCTCGCCAAGGAAGAATGGGCCGCACTGAAACCCTTCTGCCTGATCACCGCCAAGCCGGTGCTGTACGCCGCCAACGTCGCCGAGGACGGCTTCACCGACAACCCTCATCTGGACGCCGTACGCGCCCACGCCGCCGCCGAAGGGGCCGAGGTGGTCGCGCTGTGCGCCGCGATCGAGGCCGAGATCGCCGATCTCGAGGACGCCGACAAGAAGGAGTTCCTCGAGACCATGGGCCTGGAAGAGCCCGGCCTCGACCGCCTGATCCGCGCCGGCTACAAGCTGCTCGGGCTGCAGACCTACTTCACCGCCGGCGTCAAGGAGGTGCGCGCGTGGACCATCCACGTCGGCGACACCGCACCGCAGGCGGCCGGCGTGATCCACACCGACTTCGAGCGCGGCTTCATCCGCGCCCAGACCATCGCCTTCGACGACTTCATCCAGTTCAAGGGTGAGGCCGGCGCCAAGGAAGCGGGCAAGATGCGCGCCGAAGGCAAGGAGTACGTGGTCAAGGACGGCGACGTGCTGAACTTCCTGTTCAACGTCTGACGCACGTCGCATCAAGCCAGGCCGTGGTGTCGGTCATTCGGCCGCCCACGCGGCACGGGACACGCCGCGCGTCCTGGCCTACAATACGCGCTCAAAACAGTCACACCGATTGCCTGCCCGATGACCATGCCTGCCCATCACCGCTTCGCCCGCTGCCGCGCTCCACTGCGCGCAGGCGGCCGCGTTCGCGCGCGCAGCATGATGTCGCCGCTGCGCGATCTCGCGACCCAGCTCGCGTTCAAGGTCACAGGGTCTCCCGCCGTGCTTTCCCAGGCCGTGCGGGGCCAGTACCGGGGCTAAGCCCCACCCCCGCACGGCACCTTGCCCGGGACGCGCATGACGCGCCTCCCGATCAACGTGCAGCCGCTGCGGGCCCCTGTCCAGTCCCCCGCTCCCAGACCGCCCAGGCGGTCAGGCCCCGGTCCATCCGGGCCACCCCGGTCATCGACACCCCGTCGGCTGCCCCCCAGGATGCCGCGCCATGGCGCGGCCATGCGATGCACGAGGGTGATGCAATGGTTCTCACACGCAGTTTCGTCAGGGCGAAGCGGCCCTGCACCGACGGATTCCGCTGGTTCGTCCGCCAGTTCGGCGACGGCGGCAACTATCAGGCCATGCTCGACGAGATGGTCGCGGCCGGCCGCGTCGGCGACGCCTGCTGGCTGCTGGAACAGTTCGGCGCCACCGACGAGGTACGGGTGCTCGACGCGATCGAGGCCGAGGCGATCGTGTTTGCCGGCACGCTGGAGGTGCGCGGCAGCGTCGAGGTAGATGGCATCGTGCGCGTCGGGCGCTCACTGCATGCCGGTGCCGGCGTGCGCGCCGGCGGCGAGCTGCGCATCGGTGCCGACCTGCGGGTCGAGGGCAGCATCCGCGCCGAGGCCGGGCTGCGTGTCGGGGGCGATCTACGCGCCGGCTGGGGCGTGGATTGCGCCGGCGAGCTGCGCTGCGACGGTGAGGTGCGCACCGGCTGGGACCTGCGCTGCAGCGGCCGCGTGCGCATCGCCGGCAACGCCTTCATCGGGCTCGATCTCGAGGGCGAGGAAGGCGTGCGCTGCGCCAAGGGCCTGCAGGTGGGTGGCGACATCCGCGTGGCGCACACCCTGCGCGCCGGCCAGGGCATCGCCGCGGGCGGCTCGATCGAGGTCGGCATGCACCTGGAAGCCGGCTGGGGCATCAAGGCCGGCAGGGTGATCGGGGCCGCCGGGGCGATCCGTGCCGGCGAGAGCCTGAACGCGGGCGAGGCCATCCGCGCCGGCGCCGGTTATGGCGTGTTCGCCGGTCTCGACGTGCAGATGGAGGCCTGGGAGAGCAGCGCGCGGGTGAGCGCCCCGCAGCGCCCCGAAGGCCTGATGAGCGGCTGGTGGGCCGGTACGGCGGCGTGCTGAGGGAGGACGACCGATGAACGCAACCGCCCTTGCCCGCCGCTCGCTCGGCTACCTGCACACCCCGCCCTCGCACCGCAGCAGCTTTTCGCCGCGCTCGGCGCTGGCCTTTCCGCAGCCGCCGCCCGCGCGCGCAGCCTTGGGCGCCGTGCTGTCCCTGGCGCGGCGCCTGCACCCGCTCCGCCGCCTGCTTCAGGCGCACACCCACCCACCGCGCCTCGAGCTGCGCATCGACGTCAACCAGCCCGACGAAGACATCGAAGCCGAACTCGCCGCCCTGCACCGCCGCCTGCACACGCCGGGCGACGCCATGAACGCCTGCGCGCGCCTGCCCGCGCTGCGAGCCGGCCTGATCTTCCACCACCGCGAGGCCGACGGTGAACACTACGTGTACGTCGAAGACCCTAGCCGCGGCTGCCTGGCCGGCTACACCGTGTTCAACCGTCTGATCGAGGTCGACCGCCGCACCGATCGCCACGTGCGCTCGCCGCATTCCAAGTACGCGCCCGCCTACCAGGGTCGGGGCATCGCCAGCACCGTTTACGCCTGGGCACTCGGCCGCGGCCTGTGCCTGGTCAGCGGCGCGCGCCAATCCGAGGGCGCGCATGCCCTGTGGCGCGCGCTGGCGCGCCGCCATCCGCTGCGCTGGGTCAGCCTGCAAGCCAAACGGATGCACGACCTTGGCAGCGAGGCGCCGGCCGCCCGTGCCGCCGCGCTCGACACCCGCATGCTGCTGCTGGGCGAGGGCTGGAGCCTGCCCCAGCTGCACGCGCGCCAACTGCTGCACCCGGCCGCCGCTGTGGCCACACCGGGGAGCCGCTGAGATGAAGACGACCCCCGACGCACCGAGCCCCGTTCCCTCGTGGCTGCGCGCCGCGGCTGCACTTGCCCTGCTGCTGCTGGTCGCAGGCCTGGCCGAGCCCCTGTTCCAGCGCCTGCCCGCCGCCCATCCGCTGCAGGACTGGCGCGCTCCCGTGCGCAATGCGGCCCTCGCCCTCGCCCTGCTGGTCGGCGCCCACCTGCTGCATGCGCTGGCGAGCAGCCGGCTGTCGCAGCGCCGCAAGGGGCAGCGGCCGGTGCCCAAGGTCCTGCTCGACCTGTTCCGGGTCGTCCTCTTCGCCGTGGCCACCCTGCTCGCCCTGTCGCTGCTGCTGCGCCAGGGCCTGTCGGGCCTGCTGACCGGCTCGGGCCTGGTGCTGGCGGTGCTGGGCTTCGCCATCCGCAACGTCGTCGCGGACACCTTGTCGGGCATCGCGCTCGGCATCGAGGCGCCGTTTCGCATGGGCGACTGGGTGAGGATCGAGACCCTGGCGCAGGGGCGGGTGCAGGAGATCGGCTGGCGCACCACACGCCTGGTCACGCGCGACAGCACCTACGTGATCCTGCCCAACAGCCAGATCTCGCGCCAGCGCATCACCAACTTCAGTGCGCCGCGCAAGGAGTACCGGGACCATGTCGAGCTCACGCTGCCGGTGGACCTGCCGGTGGCCGAGGCCAGGGAGCTGATCCGCGTGGCGCTGGCCGGCGCGCAGAGCCTGGTGGACGGCAGGCCGCCCGAGGTGCAGGTGGTGCAGTACGGCCCCCAGGGCATCAGCTACCGGGTGAAGTACTGGGTACCCCAGCACGACCGCGAGCCCATGTGCCGCGACGAGGTATTCAGCCTGATCGACCTCGCCCTCCGGGAACGGGGCGTGAGCTTCGAGCGTGCGCCGGCGGCGGCGCCGTGCGCACTGCGCGGCACGATGCGGGACGAGACGCTGTGAGGCGCGATCCGGCCGCGGGCGCGTGCCGCCCCTTCAGCCCGGGCTGCGCAGCAAGTCCCTGACCCAGCGCCAGCGGCTCAGCACCAGCGCCGAGAAGATCAGCGCGCAGCCGACGAACTGCTGCGCGCTCATCGTCTCGCCGAACCACCAGGCCGCCACCAGCGCGGTCCACATCGGCTCGAGCATCAGGATCACCGCCGCGTGGCTGGCGCTGGTCAGGCTCTGGCCGTGGAGCTGGACGAAGAAGCGCAGCGTGGTGGCGAGGATGGCGCTGGCGAGCAGCCAGCCCACGACCGGCGCGGCGACCGTTTCCGGCCAGCGCTCCAGCAGCAGCGACAGCGGCAGCATCAGCACCGCGACCATCAGCACCTGCACCGCGCTCAGCGCCAGCGGCGGCACGTTGCGCACGATACGGCTGTTGAGCGTGAACAACACAGCGAACATCAGCGCGGCGCCGAGGAAGAACCACTGCCCGGGCTCGAAGCGGAAGCCCTGCTCGAGCGACAGGCAGGCAAAGCCCAGCAGCGCGAGCGGCATCGCCACCCAGGTGATGCGCGGCGGGCGCTCGCCGAACAGCAGCCAGCCGATCAGCGGCACCATGACGATGCCGAGGCTGGAGATGAAGGCGCCTTCGCCGATGTGGGTGGCGTGCTCCAGGCCGGTGATCCACAGCGCCATCGCCGCGGCGAACAGCGCGCCGACGATCAGGGCGCCCCTGAGGCCCGCGGCCGTGAGCCGGCGCAGCTGCGGCCAGGCGAAGGCGAGCAGCACGACGCCGGCAAGCAGGAAACGCAGGCTGACGAACTGCAGCGGCGCCAGCCCGGCGAGCGCTTCCTTGGAGAAGATCCAGCCGGCGGCAGCGAGCAGCGTGGTCGCCAGCAGCCACAGGTCGGCCTTCAGGGTGTGGGCGGGGGGCGTCACCGCGCTCACGCGCCGCCCGGCGGACGCGCGAGCTTGCGCTGCAGCGTGCGGCGGTGCATCTGCAGCGCACGCGCGGTGGCGGAGATGTTGCCCTCATGTTCGGCGAGCACGCGCTGGATGTGCTCCCACTCCAGGCGGTCGACCGACATCGGCGCGTCGGGCACATGGGCATCGATGACCACGTCCTCGGCGCGCAGCGCCTTGATGATGGCGTCGAGCTCGGCGGGCTTGGCCAGGTACTGGATGGCGCCCAGTTTCACCGCATCGACCGCGGTGGCGATGCTGGCGTAGCCGGTGAGCACAAGGATGCGGGCGCCGGGGCTGGCCTCGAGCAGCGGACGGATCAGCTTGAGGCCGGATTCGCCGCCGATGTTGAGGTCGAGCACGATGAACTCGGGCGCATGGTCCTGGGCCAGCTCCAGCGCCCCCTCGCTGTCGGTGGCGCCATAGGTGTCGAAGCCGCGCTGGGCGAGCGCGCGCACCAGCACGCGGTTGAACGCAGGGTCGTCATCGACGACGAGCAGCGTGGGAGCGTTGTCGGCAATCATTCGGGTGCAGCCTGGGACGGGATCATCAAGCACGCAATGGTGCCACCGCCGGGGCGCGGACGGAACGCCAGCCGCCCGCCGTGATGCTCGACCGCCGCATGCGCCAGCATCAGCCCCACGCCCATGCCCTGCGCATGGGCGCCGAGCGGCGCCCGGCGCGCCGCATCGATGCGTGCCGCGGGCAGTCCGGGGCCGCGATCGGCGACCTCGACCGTCACCATGCCGGCAGCGGCGCTCAGCCTCAATTCCACCGCGGCCACGGGCGGCACGGCGGCCGCCATCGCGCCGCCATCGGCATCGGCATCGGCATCGGCATCTGCGTTGGCGTTGGCGTTGGCGTTGGCGTTGGCGGCATTGTCGATGAGGTTGTGCAAGGCCTCGCCCAACGAGGCGTCGGCAACGATCGGCGCGCCCTCGCCGTCGATCCGCAGCGCCACACCCGGACGCAGTTGCTGCCAGCGCGCCGCCACCTGCTCGACCCAGCGGCGGGCGTCGATAGCGCCGCCGCCTTCCGCGCGCGGCTGCCCCGCCTCGCGCGTGAGGCTGTTGAGGATGTCGCGACAATGGTCGATCTGCGCGCGCATCAGCTCGATGTCCTCGCGCGCCTCGACGGCCACGTCGCCCCGGCGCGCGAGCTCGTCGGCCAGGATGCGTAGCGTGCCCAGCGGCGTGCCCAGCCGATGCGCGGCGCCGGCCGCAAGCTTGCCCAGGCCGACGACATGGGCATCGCGCGCCCGGGCGGCCTTGGCCTCGGCGAGCTCGTCCTCGCGCCGGGCGAGCTCGGCATTGAGGCGGGCGACGAACCACACCACGGTCACCGCCGATAACGCGAAGCTGAGCCACATGCCGGCCAGGTGCCAATGCATGGCCTGCTCCGCATTGGCCAGGCGGATGGGCTCGTGGTACTGCCACAGCAGCGAGTACAGGCCGATCGCCAGCCCGGCCAGCAGCCAGGCCTGCAGCGCCGGCAGGATCGAGGCGCCGATCGCCACCACCGGCAGCAGCAACGAGATGGCGGGGTTGGTCACGCCGCCGGCGTAGTACAGGAAGGCGCCCCAGGCGAGCAGGTCGATCGCCAGCTGCAGCATCGCCCCGGTGGGCCCGACCAGCCAGCGCGCCGCACCGGCGGCAAGCCCCAGGTTGACCGCGAGCAGGCCGAGCGTCACCGCCGCCAGCGGCGCCATCGCCTGTGCCGGAGCCAGCCATGGGAACACCACGAAGGCGAGCACGGCCATCGCCCCCAGCGACAGCCAGCGCAGCTTGAGCAAGCGACCGCGCTCGGTGCGCACCGCACTCAGCGTGTGCGATGCCGACTCGAGCCCGGTGCCCTCCCCGTTCCTACGCCACATCCCGGTCATCGAAAGGGCCCTTTCTTGTGCATGCGATGTATTGCCGTCTTTGCGATACATCAAGGTTCGCTGAATTTCAACTTCATAGAATGCAGCTGCGACAAAACGTCACAGGACAACTTGTCACAGGCAGGCGGTACAGCCAATCCCGGCGCGAGGGGCGCGCGGGGCCGACTGACTGATGGACGCCGGCGATCACACCTGAACACGGGAGCGAGAAATCATGGACGAAAGCAAGATGAACGCGGTCGAGGCGATGCCCGACCCCAGCCGCCGCAAATTCCTCAACACCGCTGCCTTCGCCGGCCTCGCCGGTGCCGGCCTGTCGGTCGGCCTGTCGGCCTGCAACAAGGAATCCGCACCTACCGCGGCCGCACCCGCCGCGGCCCCGGCGGCGCCGGCCGTCGCCGCCAAGGCGGCCTACAACGACCCGCACCTGAAGCCGGGCGAGCTCGATACCTACTATGGCTTCTGGTCCGGCGGCCACACCGGCGATTTCCGCGTGCTCGGCCTGCCCTCCGGTCGCGAACTGCACCGTGTGCCCTGCTTCGTGCCCGATGCGCTGGTGGGCTGGGGGCACACCAACGAGTCCAAGAAAGTCATGGGCACCAAGGCCGATGGCAGCCTGAGGTACACCGTCGGCGACACCCACCACACCCATGCGTCCTACAAGGACGGCAACTACGACGGTCGCTACGCCTGGATCAACGACAAGATCAACAGCCGCATCGCGCGTATCCGCCTCGACTACTTCGTCTGCGACAAGATCACCGAATTGCCCAACGTGCAGGGCTTCCACGGCATCTTCCCGGACAAGCGCGACCCGGTCGACCCGGCGATCAACTACACCACCCGCGTGTTCTGCGGCGCCGAGTTCCACATCCCGCTGCCCAATGACGGCCGCGACCTCGACAGCCCGGAGAACTACCGCACGCTGTTCTCCTGCGTCGACGCCGAGACCATGGACGTGCGCTGGCAGGTGGTCATCGACGGTAACTGCGACCTGTGCGCGACCTCCTACGACGGCAAGCTCGCCGCGGTCAACCAGTACAACACCGAGGGCGGTGCGCGCTTCGAGGACATGATGTCGGCCGAGCGCGACGCCTGCCTGTTCTTCAACATCGCCCGCATCGAGCAGGCGGTGAAGGACGGCAAGTACACCACCTATGGCAATTCCCGCGTGCCGGTGGTCGATGGCACCAAGGCCGCCAACACCGACCCGACGACCTCGCTGGTGTGCTACGTGACCGTGCCGAAGAACCCGCACGGCGTGAACGCCAGCCCGGACGGCAAGTACTTCATCTGCGCCGGCAAGCTGTCGCCGACCGCCACCGTCATCGAGCTCAGCAAGGTGCTCGAATGGTTCGACGGCAAGCTCGACGATGCAGACAAGACCATCGTGGCCGAAGTCGAACTCGGCCTCGGCCCCCTGCACACCGCCTTCGACGGCCGCGGCAACGCCTACACCACGCTCTTTCTCGACAGCCAGATCGTGAAGTGGAACGTGGATGCGGCGATCAAGTTCCACGGCGGCGATCAGAGCGCGCAGTACGTGGTCGACCGCCTGGACGTGCATTACCAGCCCGGCCACATCAACGCCTCGCAATCCGAGACCATGTTCGCCGACGGCAAGTGGCTGTGCGTGGGCTGCAAGTTCTCGAAGGACCGCTTCCTGCCGGTCGGCCCGCTGCACGCCGAGACCGAGCAGCTGGTCGACATCTCGGGCGAGAAGATGGTGCTGGTCGCCGACCACCCGGTGCGTCCCGAGCCGCACGACTTCATCATCTTCAAGCGCGAGCTGCTGCAGCCCAAGCAGGTCTATGACCTCAACGAGTTCCCGCTCGCGGTCAAGGATCCGAAGGAAGCGGGCGTGTTCCGCGACGGCAACAAGGTCACGGTCAAGATCACCTCGCTGGCGCCGGCCTTCGAGCCGCGCGAGTTCAGACTGCGCGTGGGCGACGAGGTGACGATCATCCTCACCAACCTCGACAAGATCGAAGACCTGACGCACGGCTTCGCGATTCCGAAGTACAACGTCAACTTCATCGTCAACCCGCAGGAAACCGCCTCGGTGACCTTCACCGCCGACAAGCCGGGCGTGTTCTGGTGCTACTGCACCCACTTCTGCCACGCGCTGCACCTCGAGATGCGCTCGCGCATGATCGTCGAAGCCTAAGCAGGAAACGTTGCCAGGCTGGACCGGACAAGGGGCGCAAGCCCCTTGTCGTCTTTTGGTCGAGCGATATCAGGTCCCGCTGAATCAGAAATTGATGATAAACAAGGCGACACGCAGGGGCACTGACTAGACTGCCTGCCAGCATTCAACCGGAGCGCACCATGAAGCCGTTCTCCGCCCTGCGCAGCGTCGCCATCGGCGCCCTGCTCGCAGCCCTCACCCTGCTGGGCGCCGTGCCAGCGGTCGCGCAGACCGCGTACGAAGCCCCGCTGCCCGCCCAGATCAACACCGACCCGGACCTGTGCGCCCACGTCGCCTGTACCGAGGTGCTGCCGGGCGCGACCCGTTTCTCGCACCGGATGGGAAAACCGACCTATGTCGAGGGCTACCGCGACGAGGGCGGCGAACGCAAGCTGGTGGGCTACGTCTTCCTGTCCACCGACATCGTCGACATCCCCGCCTACTCCGGCAAGCCGGTGATCACCCTGATCGGCATGGATACCGCCGGCATCATCACCGGCACCAAGATCCTGCGCCATAGCGAACCAATCCTGCTGCTCGGCATCCCCGAGAGCGTGCTGACGAAGTTCGTCAACCAGTACCTGGGCAAGTTCGTCGGCGACAAGATCGAGATCGGCAAGGCACGCAACGAGGAAGGCTACATCGGCCTCGATGCGATCACCGGCGCCACGGTCACGGTGATTGCGCAGAACCAGGTGGTGATGCGCTCGGGCGTGGCGATCGCGCGCCAGGTCGGCATCCTCAAGGTCGAGCCGCGGCCCGCGATCCGCTTCGCCGCGGTCGATGAGCGCCCGAGCTGGGACCAGCTCGTCAAGAACGGCAGCGTACGCCGGCTCACCGTGAAGCCCGAGCAGCTGGGCATGCCGCGCGCTGCCGAAGCCTATGTCGACATGTTCTTCGGCTACCTCAACACTCCCTCGGTGGGCAAAAGCGTGCTCGGCGAAGGTGGCTACAACAGCCTGATGTCGCGCCTCAAGGACAACGAACACGCGATCTTCATCATTTCCAACGGCAGCGACTCGTTCAAGGGCTCGGGCTTCGTGCGCGGCGGCATCTACGACCGCATACAGGTCGCGCAGGAGATGGACGCCTACACCTTCCGCGACCTCGACTACCTGAACCTGTGGGGCGTCCAGGCGGAGGGCGCGCCGGCCTACAAGGAATCGGCGATCTTCATCATCCGCGACCCGGGCTTTGCCGCGGCCTATCCATGGAACCTGGTCTTCCTCGGCAACAAGCTCGACCGCAACACCGGCCACCGCGACTTCGTCAGCTTCGACAGCGAGTACTGGGTGCCGGCCAAGTACATGGAAGGCGGCCGCCCCAAGGTGGTCAAGCCGGACGCGCCCTGGGTGCGGGTGTGGAAGATGCGCGCGGTCGAGATCGTGCTGTTCTCGGTGCTGCTGGTGGGGGTCGCCACCGTGTATGCGATGCGCGACCGCCTGACGCGCATGGCCTCGCGCAAGAACAAGTGGCCGATCGACGCCTTCAAGTACGCCGCCTGGCTGGTGAGCATCTTCTTCGTCGGCTTCTACCTGCTCGCACAGCCCTCGATCACCCAGGTGCTGACCTGGTTCCATGCGCTGCTGTTCCAGTGGAAGTGGGAGCTGTTCCTGACCGACCCCTTCATCTTCCTGTTCTGGATCTTCATCATCGTCACCGTGTTCCTGTGGGGGCGCGGCCTGTTCTGCGGCTGGCTGTGCCCCTTCGGCTCGCTGTCCGAGCTGCTCTACAAGATCGGCGGCAAGCTGGGCCTCAAGCGCTTCCAGTTCATGCTGCCGATGAAGTGGCACAACCGCCTGAAGTGGGTGAAGTACTGGGTCTTCTTCGGCCTGCTGGCGGTGTCGGTGCTGTCGATGGGGCTGGCCGAGAAGCTGGCCGAGGTCGAGCCCTTCAAGACCACCTTCCTCGTCGGCCTGTTCAATCGCAGCTGGCCCTACACCCTGTTCGCCGCCGGCCTGCTCGGCCTGTCGATCTTCACCGAGCGCCCGTTCTGCAAGTACCTGTGCCCGCTCGGCGCCGCGCTGGCGATGCCGACGACCTTCCGCTGGTTCGGCCTCAAGCGCAAGCAGGAATGCGACTCGTGCAAGGCCTGCGCGGTAGGCTGCGGCTCGCTGGCGATCGACGACAAGGGCCGCATCGACCATCGTGAATGCATGCTGTGCCTGGACTGCATGGTCATGTACACCGACGACCACGCCTGCCCGCCGCTGGCGCAGGAGCGCAAGCGGCGCACCAAGGCCGGGCTGACCCTGACGCCGATCGGCGCCGACGGTTACTTCATCCCGATCAAGCCGGTGGCCGGCGCCACCCGCAAAGCCTGAGAGCAGGAGGACAAGACCATGGTCGATCCACGCATCCTGACCGAAGCGGTCACCCCCCCCTACGCGGACAAGGGCGCCGTGCGCCTGGTGGCCGAGCTCTGGGACCATCTGTGGCCCTGGAGCCGGCGTGGCTTCGAGCGCCAGCGCCTGATCCAGGCCGCCGGCCTGGCACTGGCGATCGCCGCCAGCCTGGCCTGGGTGCTGGCGGCGCTGGGCAGCCTGACGCCAGGCGCCATCATCGGCTGGTGGTTCGGCTGGAGCGTGTTCGAGGTCATCGTGCGACTGGGTTCCAAACCCTACGTGAAGGACGGGCCGTGGTGGGGGCGCTGCTACCGCAAGGCGAGCCTGATGGACATGGTGTGCTATGTCGGCTTCAAGAACCTGCTGATCGGCGCCACCTTGTTCATTGCCCTGAAGAGCCTGGGTCTGCTCGTCCTCTGATTCGGGCGTCATCGACGGGGGCGGGCGCGGCTTCACCCAGATCAAGGCAGCGTGCGACACTTCGCCGCACACTGCTGTCCGTACCCCACCCGAACCGATCGATGCTCCTGCCTGCACTCCGCCGCCGTCTGCCCCGTCTTGCCGCCGCCCTCGCCGTGCTGGCCGCCTGCACGCTGCCGGTGAGCGCGGCGACCTGGCGGGTCCAGGCCGGCGAATCGATCCAGGCCGCGATCGAGCGCGCCGCCCCCGGCGATGTCATCGAGGTCGAGCGCGCACGCTACGTCGAGAACCTGCGCATCGACAAGCCGCTGACGCTGCGTGGCATCGAGCGCCCCACGATTTCGGGCGGACTGCGCGGCGACACCATCCGCGTCAGCGCCACCGACGTCACGATCGAGGGCCTGATCGTGTCGGACTCGGGCGACAGCCTGCGCGAGCAGAACGCCGGCATCTACCTCGTTCCCGGCTCGGACCGCGCGGTGGTGCGCAACTGCGACATCACCTACAGCCTGTTCGGGCTGTGGATCGAGAAGGCCAACGACGTCCTCATCGAGGGCAACCTGATCACCGGCAAGCGCGAATACGCCTCGTCGCAGCGCGGCAACGGCATCCAGCTCTACAACACCCACCGCGCGCAGATCATCGGCAACAACATCAGCTTCGTGCGTGACGCGCTCTATGTCGACGTCTCGCATGACGCCGTGTTCCGCGACAACAAGCTGCACCACAGCCGCTACGGCACGCACTACATGAATGCCTACGACAACCTGTGGGAGAACAACGACACCTGGATGAATCGCGGCGGCCTGGCGCTGATGGAAGTCCGGCGGCTCACCGTGCGCAACAACCGCGCCTGGGCCAACTCCGACCACGGCATCATGCTGCGCACCATCCAGGACTCGCTGATCGAGAACAACGTGGTCGCCGGCAACCAGCGCGGCTTCTTCATCTACGACGCTGAATACAACACCCTGCGCGGCAACACCGTGGTCGACAACGTGGTCGGGGTGCACCTGTGGGCGGGCTCCAAGAACAACGTCGTCGAGCGCAACGACTTCATCTTCAACCGCGAGCAGGTGCGCTATGTCGGCGCCCGCGACTTGGTCTGGGGCGAGAAAGAAGGCAATCACTGGGGCAACTACCTGGGCTGGGACCGCGACGGCGACGGCATCGGCGACGTGCCCTACGAGGCCAACGACCTCGTCGACCGCCTGACCTGGCGCCATCCGATGATGAAGCTGCTGCTCGGCAGCCCGGCGATCCAGACCCTGCGCGTGGTCGCCCAGCAGTTCCCGCTGCTGCGGGCGCAGAGCATCGTCGATCCGAATCCGCGGATGGCGCCGAACAACCCTGACTGGAGCCAATGGCGTGGCAGACACTTCCCGCGCGCACAATGAGGCCGGCGCCGCGGTGATCGTCGCCCGCGGCGTGCGCAAGCACTTCGGCGCGATTCACGCGGTCGACGGCGTCGACCTCGACATCCGGGGCGGCGAGCTGTTCGGCCTGATCGGCCACAACGGCGCCGGCAAGAGCACGCTGTTCAAGATGATGCTCGGCCTGATCCCGATCAGTGCCGGCGAGATCCGCATCGATGGCGCGCCGGTCGGCACCGGCGGCGGCAGCTTTCGCGCCGTGCGGCGCAAGATCGGCTACCTGCCGGAGAACGTCGTGCTCTACGACAACCTCACCGGGCTCGAGACGCTGGACTTCTTCGCCCGCCTGAAGGGCGTGGCGCCGGCCGACAACCCGCGCGTGCTCGAGCGCGTCGGCCTCACTCACGCTGCCCGCCGGCGTGTCCGCGAATACTCCAAGGGCATGCGCCAGCGCCTGGGCTTTGCACAGGCGCTGCTGGGCAAGCCGCGCATCCTGTTCCTCGACGAACCGACCAACGGCCTCGACCCCGAAGCGATCCGCGGCTTCTACGCCATCCTGCGCCAGCTGCGCAGCGAAGGCGTGACCACCGTCATCACCTCGCACATCCTGGCCGAGATCCAGGAACGCGTGGACCGGCTGGCGATCATGGCCGCCGGCAAGGTGCAGGCGCTCGGCACGGTCGCCGGCCTGCGCGAGCAGATGAATCTGCCGCTGTGGTTCGACGTGCGCGTCGCCCCGGCCGACTTCGAGGCCGTGCGTAACGTGCTCGGCCACCTACCGGTGGGTGCCATTGAGGCGCGCGACGGCCACGTCGCCGTGCAGTGCGCCCGCGACTCCAAGATGGCCGTCATTGCCGCGCTCGCCAGCCTGAACGGCAAGGTGCTCGACCTCACCGTGCGCGAACCCTCGCTCGAAGACGTGTTCTTCGGCTTTTCCGACTGAGAGGCAGGCCATGGAGTTCTCGCAGATCGCCACCATCGCCGGCAAGGAGTTCTGGGACCGCATCCGCAACCGCTGGGTGCTGGCGGTGGCGCTGGTATTCACCGTGTTCGCGCTGTCGATCGCCTACTTCGGCTCGGCCCAGCAGGGCGCAGTGGGCTTTCGCTCGATCGAGGTCACCATCGCCAGCCTGGTGAGCCTGGTCATCTACCTCATCCCGCTGATCGCGCTGGTGCTCGGTTTCGATGCCATCGTCGGCGAGCGCGAGCGCGGTTCGCTCGACCTGCTGCTGTCGATGCCCATCACCCGCCTCGAGCTGCTGCTCGGCAAGTACCTTGGCCTGGCGGGGGCGCTCACCTTTTCCACCATCGCCGGTTTCGGCCTGGTCGGCGTCGTGCTGTCGGCCCAGCTCGACGTCAGCGCGCTGTTCCATTACTTCGGCTTCATGCTCAGCTCGGTGCTGCTGGGCTGCGCCTTCCTCAGCCTGGCGGTGATGCTGTCGGTGCTCGCCGGCGACCGCACCCGCGCCTCCGGGCTGGCGATCGCGATGTGGTTCTTCTTCGTGCTGATCTTCGACCTGCTGGTGCTGGGCGTGCTGGTGGTGACCGGCGGCCAGTGGGGGGGCGAGGCGCTGCCCTACGTGCTGCTGCTCAACCCGGCCGACGTGTTCCGCATCCTCAACATCTTCACGCTGGAGGAGGTCCGCACGCTGTACGGCCTGGCCACCGTGTTCCCGCCCGTCCTGGCCCAGCCCTGGCTGCTGGGCCTGGTGATGGCGGCCTGGATTGCGGTCCCGCTGGCGATCGCGGCGTGGCGTTTCCGGCGCTGAAGCCGCGCATCATGCAATGAACGAATGGAGCGATTTCCCATGTGCACACACCATGCCTGCCACAGCCGGCGCCGCTTCCTGATCGGCGCCGCGGCCGCCGGCCTGCTCGCCGCCTGCGGCAGCGGCAGCGAGGGCGGCGGCGCCCTCGTCCCGCTCGAGATCGATCGCAGCACGAGCTGCGCGCTCGACGGCATGATCCTCGCCGACTACCCCGGCCCCAAGGTGCAGATGCATTACGCCGGGCGCACCGAGCCGGACTGGTTCTGCGACACCATCGAGATGTTCAGCATCCACCTGAACCCCGAGCAGGCGCGCGTGGTGCGCGCAATCTACGTGCAGGACATGGGCAAGGCCGACTGGGACAACCCGCAAGGCCACTGGATCGACGCCAGGACCGCCTTCTACGTCTTCGGCTCGAGCCGGCTGGGGGGCATGGGCCCGACGGCCGCCTCCTTCTCCAGCGAAGCCGACGCGCGCGCCTTTGCCGAGCAGTACGGCGGCCGGGTGCTGCGCTTCAACGAGGTCACCGCAGACATGGTGGTGCTCGACGGTGGCGCCCTCCACGACCAACGCATGTAATCGAGACGACGACATGGACCCGCTCTACGACGCCCTGCCCCCGGACGATGCCGAACAGGTGCAACGATTCAGCCGGCTGATGTACGAAAGCCGCGAGCATCGTCGCACCGTGCTCGAGGCCTTCGGCGCCAACAGCCCTGAAGCGCTTCTTGCGCGCATCAAGGCCGCCGAAGTGGCCGAGCACCCCGCCTACGAGCACTACCTGGCCGCGCGCATCCTGGGTGACACGCACGAGATCGCCCGCACCGAGGTCGCCCGCATCCTGCAGGAGGTCAACGCACGATGAGCCTGCACCCGCAACTGGCCGCCACCCTGGCCGCGGAACGTGCCGCCAGCCTCGCCGCCGCGCCGTGCCTGACGCAGGACGCGCTGACGTTCACGCTCACCAACGGCACCGAGCTGACCATCCGTTACGCGGCCGAGGACGCCTATTCCCTGCGCTGGCGCTGCGCGGATGGGACGGAGCTCGGCATCGACACCGCCCCGCTCCACGCCGGGCTGGCGAGCGCACCGAATCACCTGCATCGGGCCGACGGCACGGTCGTGGCCGACCCGCTCACCCGTATCGACGACACCCCGGAGAACAATCTGCTGCGTCTGGTCGATGCGCTGATGCTGGATCCGCTGCTGTCGGGCCGCGCCGCATGATCATGGTCGACGGTCGGCGACGCGCGCTGCTGGCCGGTGGTGCCATGCTCGCCGCCGGCCTCGCCGGCGTGCTGTTGTGGCAGCACGGCGCGCGCCCGACCGTCGCCTTCGAGCCCCCCCACGAGGACATCTGCATCGTGCCGCCGGCGCGCGTGGCTGCGCCCCACCCCTATGACCCGGCCTCCGGGCTGGCGATGCACGACGCCCGTCCGGTTCCCGCCGATGCGCGCTGTGCGGTGTGCGGCATGTACCCGGCGCGCTTCCCGCGGTGGGCGGCGCAGATCATCTTCGACGATGGCGCGGCGCACTTCTTCGATTCACCGGTCGACCTCTTCCTGTTCCTTGCCGAGCCCGCGCGCTTCGACGCCACCCACCGCGCCGACGACGCCGCCGCGCTGTATGTCGCCGACTTCCGCAGCGGGCGCTGGCTCGACGCCCGCGAGGCGGTGTTCGTCATCGACGCCGGCATCCGTGGCCCGATGCGCGGCCCCGACCTGCCCGCCTTCGCCGACATCGCCGCAGCCGAGGCCTTCATCGCCGAACAGGGTGGCCGCAGGCTGCGCTTCGGCGACATCGAGCCTGCCACCGTTGCCGGCCTGCGCGACGCGAACCACCGCCACCACACCCACTGAGCCTGCGGGCGTGCCCCTGTGCTTGCCCGTTGGGCTCGCCCTGGCCACGTGAACGCAGATGGGGCCCGCGCGGGCCCCATCTGCCAGGCAGGCGGTGTCCCGCCCGCCGCGCTCGCGATCAGCCTTACTTCGACAGCGCGACCATGTGGTCGACCGCGGCCTTCACCTCGTCATCGGTCAGCGAAGCGCCGCCGCCGCGCGCCGGCATCATGCCCTTGGCGCCGGTGTAGCCCTCGATGGCGTGCTTGTACAGGATCTCCTCGCCCTGGGCGATGCGCGGGGCCCAGTCCTCCTTGTCGCCCGGCTTCGGTGCGCCGGCCACGCCGGCCGCGTGGCACAGCGCGCAGGTCTTCTTGTAGATGCTCTCGCCGACGGCATTGGCCGGCGCCGCGGGCGCGGCCGGCGCAGGGGCCGGAGCGGCGGCGACCGGGGCCGGCGCGGGTGCGGCGGCCGGCGCTGCCGGGGTCCCCGAGTCGGAACCGCCACAGGCGGCGAGCAGGACGGATGCGGCAGCTGCAAGAATGAAGGGGAACTTGCTCATGGGTTTTCTCCGTTTCGTCGTGATCAGTCGCAGCAGGCAGGCTGCGAATGATGGGCACACTAGCGACAAAGGCGGCGCATTGGATTGATGGCCATCAAATTGCGCAAGACGCACGCCCTGCCTGTCCTCGCCCTGCGCACGCCAGCCCCCGGCAACCCGTGCGCGCTGCCGCCTGCGATGCAGTGCTATGATCGCGCGCAGCCTCGATCCCACGCCGTCCGTGACGCGCTCCTTGCGCACGCGCCGCTCAGGTGCATGAGCCCCCACACCCCACCCTACATCGGCCGCTTCGCCCCCTCTCCCACCGGTGCGCTGCACTTCGGCTCGCTGGTTGCCGCGGTCGGCAGCTACCTCGACGCACGCGCCCGCTGCGGACGCTGGCTATTGCGCATCGAGGACGTCGATGTGCCGCGCAGCGTGCCCGGCGCGGCCGACGGCATCATCGCCACGCTGGCGCGTTTCGGCTTCGAGTGGGATGGCGACATCGTGTGGCAGTCGCGCCGCACCGAGGCCTACCAGCACGCGCTCGATCGCCTGGTCGCCGACGGCCTGGCCTATCCCTGCGCCTGCAGCCGGCGCGAACTGGCCGACGCGCCGCTGGCGCGCGACGGCTCACGGCGCTATCCGGGCACCTGCCGCAAGGGCCTGCCGCCCGGGCGGCACGCGCGGGCGTGGCGAGTGCTTGCCGACGGCGTGATCCGCTTCGACGACGTCATCCAGGGGCCGCAGCAGGTCGAGCTGGCGAGCGACAGCGGCGACTACGTGGTGCGGCGCGCCGACGGCCTGTTCGCCTATCAGCTCGCGGTGGTGGTCGACGACGCCGAGGCGGGCGTGACCCACGTCGTGCGGGGTGCCGACCTGCTCGACTCGACCGCGCGCCAGATCCACCTGCAGCGCCTGCTCGGCGCCCCCACGCCGACCTATGCCCACCTGCCGCTGGCGACCAATGCGGCAGGCGAGAAGCTGTCCAAGCAGACGCTGGCGCGCGCCGTGGATGCGCAGGCGCCGATCCCCGCGCTGCTGGCCGCGCTGCACTTTCTCGGCCAGCAGCCGCCGGACGCCCTGTCCCGCGCCACGCTCGCCGAGTTGTGGCAGTGGGCAAGCGCCCACTGGTCGATCGACACCGTGCCGCACTGCCGCCAGGCGGTTGCGCACGGCTTCTTCTGACAGTCCGGGATCCGCGCCAGGATCATCAGCCCTCGAGGCGAGACCGTTCGCCCTGCAGCGGCGGGTCGGACAGTGGTGAGCGGGCGCTGCATCAAGCTCGAAAAGGCTCGCCGGATCGGGCACCGAGCGCCTGCCGGCCGCGCCCGCTCAGTGGCGGCGGCCTAGGCCGGCAATCCCGATCGCCAGGCGCACCAGCTGATAGGCGACCCAGCTCAGCGCGCGCCGCATCGCCGGCAGGCGCTGCCAGTCCGAAGTCCGGAGTTCGCGCGCGCCGACCTCGATGGCGCGCGCCAGGCTGGCGCGCAATTGGGTGGCGAAGCCCCTGTCGTCGATCACCACATTGGCCTCACGTGCCAGCAGCAGGCTGAAGGCGTCGATGTTGCTGGAGCCCACCGTCGCCCAGCACTCGTCGATCACCGCCACCTTTGCATGCAGATGGCTACGGTGGTACTCGTACAGCCGCATGCCGCAGCCAAGGAAGTAGGGATACAGGGCGCGCGTGGCGTAGGCCTGCATCGGATGATCGGCCAGCCCCTGCAGCAGCAGGGTGACGCGCACGCCGCGCGCTGCCGCCTCGGCCAGCGCCTGGCGGAAGCGGCGACCGGGGAAGAAGTAGGCGTTGGCGATGAGGATCTCGCGCTCGGCGCGCGCGATCGCCAGCAGGTAGGCCTCCTCGATCGCCCGCCGGTAACGCAGGTTGTCGCGCAGCACGAAGGCGGCGCGAATCCGCCCCGCCGGTGCGACGTGGGCTTCGGCACGCAGCGGGTGATATTCGCGGCGCCGAAAGCTCGCCCACGCCACCAGCCACCACAGGCGGTGGACGGAGGCAAGAATGGGCGCCAGCAATGGCCCCTCGATGCGCACCGCATAGTCGTAGCGCGGATGCGGCGTCCCGTGCGCGGTGTAGTCGTCAATGATGTTGATGCCGCCGACGAAGGCCTGGCGACCATCGATCACCACCAGCTTGCGATGCAGCCGGCGCAGGCGGTGGCGCTGCAGGGACAGCAGGCGCACCTCGCGGCGGTAGATCAGCACCTGCACGCCGGCGTCGACGAGTTCGGGCATCAGGGTCGAGACGAAGCTGCGCCCGCCGAAGCCGTCGACCATCACCCGCACCGCCACGCCGCGCGCCGCCGCCCGCCCCAGCGCCGCCGCGATGCGCCGCCCGGTGCGATCGTTCTCGAAGATGTAGCTCTGCAGGAAGATCTCCGAGCCGGCGCCATCGATCGCGGCTTCGAGCGCGGGAAAGTACTGCTGCCCGTTCTCGAGCAGCGCCACCGCGTTACCGGCGACGAACTGCATCAGGGCGCTGGCTCGAGGTCGGCGGTGAGCGCCGCATGATCGGAGATCTGCGCCCAGGGCGCACCGTAGTGCACCTTCGCCTGGCGGACCCGAAAGCCGCGCACGTAGATGCGGTCGAGCCGAAAGAAGGGCAAGGCGCTGGGGAAGCTGCGCGCGGGCCGTCCACGGCCGCTGCCGAAGGCTTCGGTGAGGCCGAGCCGGGCACCGAGCAGGTCATCGGCGTGGTTGCGCCAGTCGTTGAAGTCGCCGGCAATGATGAGCGGCGTGTCGCCCGGCGCGAGTTGCTCCATACGCTCGGCCAACGCCGTCATCTGGCGCCGCCGGCTGCCGGCCATCAGTCCCAGGTGCACGCACACGCAATGCACCGGCGTGTCGAAGGCGGGCAACTGCACCTCGCAGTGCAGCAGGCCGCGGCGCTCGAAGCGGTGGTCCGAGACGTCCTGGTTGGCGGTGCTGAGGATGAGATGGCGGCTGAGGATGGCGTTGCCATGATGGCCATGGTCGTACACCGCGTTACCGCCGTACGCCGCCTGCTGCCAGGCGTCCTCGGCCAGGAACTCGTGCTGCGGCTGCAGCGGCCAGTCCGGGTGGCGCGCCGGGTGGCCCAGATGCAGGCCCTGCACTTCCTGCAGGAAGACCAGGTCGACGTCCAGGCTGCGCAGGCGCTCGCGCAGTTCATGCACCACCATGCGGCGGTTGAACTGCGAAAAACCCTTGTGGATGTTGTAGGTGCAGATGCGCAGCACGGCGTGAGCCTCCTCCCCTTCAGGACGGGATCGTCGATACCGGCCAGCAGGGCTGGCTTGCGCCTGCGAGTTTACCGCGCCCGGCGGCACGCGTGAGCAATCCTCACGCGTGCCGCACGGCAAGTGCTTACATGTTGCAGCCGCGCGCCGGGTCGGCGAGGGCCTCGATGGGGGTGGCGATGACCTTGTTGTCGACCCCGCGCGCCTCGCGCAGATAGATGTTCTGCACCGGGTTGTGCGCCTTCGACAGGGTGAAAGGACCACGCGGGCTGTCGACGGTGGCGTTCTCCATGGCCTTGATGATCACGTCCTGCTTGCGCACGTCGCCGCCCGCCGCGCTCAGGCCGGCGTGATAGAGCTGGGCGGCGTCATAGCCCTGCACCGCATAGACGTCGGGCTTGAGCTTGTAGGTCTGCGCATAGGTTCGGCGGAAGGCGACATCCTTGTCGTTGTCGAGTCCGTCGGCGTAATGCAGGGTGGTGAGCAAGCCCTCGCCCGCCTCGCCCATCGCCTCCAGCGTACCGTCGGTGAGGAAGCCCGGTGCGTACAAGGGGATCGACTTGTTCAGGCCGGCCGCCGCATAGTCCCTGACGAACTTGGCCGCGCCGCCGCCGGCGAAGAACACGAACACCGCATCGGGCTTGAGGGCGGCGATCTCGGTCAGGAAGGGCTGGAACTCGACGTTCGGGAACGGCAGCGTCATCTCCTTGGCCACCTTGCCACCGGCCTGCTCGAACGCCTCCTTGAAGCCGTCGATGGCCTGCTGCCCCGCGGCGTACTTCCAGGTCAGCGTGACCACGGTCTTGTGCCCGCGCTCGGCGGCGACCTTGCCCATCGCATAGGCAGGCTGCCAGTTGGAGAACGAGGTGCGGAACAGGGTCGGGGCGCACAGCGGCCCGGTGAGCTCGTCGGCGCCGGCATTGGGCACGATCATGAGGGTCTTGTTGTTCTGCGCCACCCTGGCCATCGCCAGCGCGACACCCGAATGCACCGTGCCCACCAGCAGGTCGACGCGCTCGCGCTTGATCAGCCGCGTGGCCTTCTCGGTGGCCTTGGCCGGGTCGGATTCGTCATCGACGGCGAAGTACTCGACCTTGCGCCCGGCGAGCATCCCGCCCTGCTCATCGACGTATTGCTTGAAGCCGTTCGTGATGGCCGCGCCAAGCGCCGCATAGGTGCCGGTCGAGGGCAGCATCAGGCCGATGCGCACCGGCGCATCCTGAGCGAGCGCGATCGGCGCCCCCAGGCTGAGCATCGACAGCAGGCCGGTGATGCACAGCCCACGCGTCAGATCCTTGGTGTTGAAGGTGTTCATGGTCTTGTCTCCTCGTGTCGGACCCGCCCGCCGCCAAAGGGTCGGACGGATCCAGGGTGGTTGACTCTGCGCGAATCTGCGTCCGGATCAGAGGTGGTAGAAATCGAGCACGGCGTTGATCGTGTCGTTGAGCAGGACCACGTGCTTGCGCGTGATCTTCCAGCTGTCGCCGGCGGGCTTCAGGTGATAGGTGACGTAGCCGTAGAAGTGCTCCGACACGCCGAAGCGATAGTGGAAGGTCGTCCAGTTGGCCTTGACCTCGAGCTCGCCAGCCTCACGCTCGGCAATGCGCACATTGCTGATCTGGTGCTGGGTGCGCGGCATCGGCGTCGACGCGGCGGACTTGCCGGTGCGGATGCGATAGACGCGATCCTCGAGGCCCGAGCGGTTGGCGTAGTAGATGAGCGACATGCCGCGCTTGGGGTCGGTGGTGTACTCGTGCTCGGAGTCCCACTGCGGCACATGGAACTCGCTGTGCTCGTCGAACAGCTCGAGGTACTCGTCCCAGGCGCGCTGGTCGCACAACTCGGCCTTGCGATACAGGAACTGCTCGACGGCGTATTGCTGGTTGGGGTTCATCTGCTCACTCCTTGTTCGACTGCTGCAGCTTCTTGTCCAGGCCCTTGAGCAGGAACTGCTGCCAGGCGCCATGCTGATTCACGTACAAGCCCTCCTGCGTGAACTCGGTGCCCGTCAGCACCGGGGCAATGCCGATCGTGCGGCTGTTGGCGGTCTCTCCCTCCACCCAGTTGTCCTTGCCGCGCGAGATGTCGCTCCAGCGCTCCAGCCGCGCCTGGAAGCCGCGCTGGGCCTCGCGGAACTCGACCAGATCGTCCGGCGTGCCCATGCCGGAGACGTTGAAGAAGTCCTCGAACTGGCGGATCCGGCTTTCCCTGTCCTGGTCCGACTCGCCCTTGACGCCGATGCACTGGCTGATGATCTCGGTCTTGTTCCACGCCAGCGGCCGGATGATGCGCAGCTGCGAGCTGATCTGATCCATGAAGAACAGGCTCGGGTAGATGTTGAGGTTGCGCAGGCGGTGCATCATCCACTCGGCGCGCGGCTGGCCATGCTGCTCGACCAGGCGCGGCATCGCCGTGGCGTAGCCGGGGCGCACGCTCGGGTTCGGCATGTCGCTGAACAGCAGGCTGTGGCCGTTGCGGAACGAGAACCAGCCATCGTCGGTCTCGGCATCCCCGGCGCCCAGCTTGCTGTAGTCCAGCGTGCCCGCCGCGGCGCTACCCTTCTCGGCATTGACCTCCTGGCGCCGCTTGACGGTGGCGACGTAGTTGTAGTGCACGGTGCTGACGTGATAGCCGTCGAGGCCGTTCTCGCACTGCAGCTTCCAGTTGCCATCGAAGGTGTATTGCGAGCGCCCGGGCAGGACCTCGAGTTCGCCGGTCGGCGACTGCGCCACCATCATGTCGAAGAACACCTTGGCGTCGCCCAGGAAGTCCTCCAGGCTGTCGGTACCGTCCACATCCAGGCTGATGAACACGAAGCCCTTGTAGCTCTCGATGCGCGCCTTCTTCAGGTTGTGCGCGGCGAGATCGAAGTCCTGCGGATACTCGGACGGCGCCTTGACCTTCAGCAGGCGGCCATCGCTCTTGTAGGTCCAGGCGTGAAACGGGCAGGTGAAGGCCGCCTGCTTGCCCTTGCACACACGGGTGAGGGTCGCGCCGCGATGCTGGCAGGCATTGACCAGCGCATTGAGGTTGCCGTTGCTGTCGCGGGTGATGATCATCGGCTGGCGGCCGGCGCGCATGGTGACGAAATCGTTCGGGTTGGCGATCTCGCTCTCGTGGCAGGCGTAGATCCAGTTCTTCTCGAAGATCATCTCCATCTCGAGATCGAACAGCTCGGGCTCGGTGAACATGTCGCGTGCAATCCGGTACACGCCATCGCCGGGGCGGAAATCCAGGCAGTTCGTGACGAATTCACGCCATTCGGTATGGGTTCGGGTGGTGTTCATGGGGTCTCCTCGCGGTGGGCTTGCTACGGGAGCCATTAGACGTTCGCCGCGCTGTGCGAGCTATCCGGGAAGTCGGGGATCTCTGTCCACAAAATCCGGCCTCGGCCTGAGGCCCAGGCGGCCACCCTCGAGGCGGCCGCCGCAGTTGCACAAGTGCCGGGAAAGACTATGATTTACAGGTGACTGAGCGACAGACTCGGCGGGCGAGAGCCCCACCCCCGGACCCAGCATGGACACCCCCGATGCAGAGACACATCGCCGCCGGATCTCCGTACCGTCCGCCGCGACCCCGAAGGCGCGCGCTCGTGGATGGCCGCGATCTGCGGCCCCCACCTGCTCAAGGTCGGGGCACCGAACCGGCTTCAGTTCCAGCATTCGGGCAATGTGCTGAAGTCGATGTCCACCACGATGGGGATCATCGAGTACGGCACCGACGTCACGATCGGGATCCGCAACGAGACGCCGCTGAACTGCTACAGCCTGAGTCTGCCGGTCACCGGCGAGCAGGAACTCGTCACCCCCAGCGGACGGCTGGTGTCGGACCGTGACACCGGCGTGATCGTGTCGCCTGAGGACACGCAGGAACTCACCATCGCCGGCAACTGCCGCAAGCTTCAGGTTGCGATCACGCGCACGGCAATGCGCCAGGTGCTGCAGGAACTGCTGCAGCGCCCGGCCGAGCAGCCGCTGATCTTCGATGCCGGCATGGATGCCGCAAGTGGCCGCCAGGCCGCCTGGTGGCGCATGGTCAGGCACCTGCTGAGCGAGCTGGAGGGCGCGGCCGAACTGTATGGCGACAGCTACTTTTCGGCCGACCTCGAGAAGGCCCTCATCAAGGGCCTGATCCTGTCACAACCGAACAACTATTCGGCTGCCCTGGCGCAGGCTGCGGGCACCCGGCATCCCCACTACCTGCTGCGTGCGAAGGAGTTCATGCACGCCCGGGCGCACGAGAGCCTCGCGCTCGAGGATGTCGAGGCCGCGGCCGGGGTGTCGCGGCACAAGCTGTTCGAGGGCTTCAGGCAATATTTCGGGCTGTCGCCGATGGCCTACCTGAAGCAATACCGTCTGGAACAGGTGCGCCGGAATCTGCTCGACGACCGCAACCATGGCAACGTGTCCTCGATCGCCATGGACTGGGGCTTCACCCACCTCGGCCGCTTCTCCGCCGATTATCGGAAGCTGTTCGGCGAAACCCCTTCCCAGACGGTGACACGGCAGCAGGCGAGGTACGCGCGCTGATTGCCCCCCCGTGCTGGCAGGCGCGGGCTCAGGACACGGCGAGCATGCGATCGAGCGCGATGCGGGCGAGCTCGGCCTCGTGCTCGGGCACCTTGATCTGGTTCACCACCTTGCCTTCGGCAAGGTTCTCCAGCGTCCACGCGAGATGCTGCGGATCGATGCGCTGCATGGTCGAGCACATGCACACGGTGGGCGCCATGAACTGCACCACCTTGCCCTGCGGCTTCATCTCCTCGGCCAGCCGGCTCACCAGGTTGAGCTCGGTACCCACCAGCCAGTGGGTGTTGGGCGGCGCCTGGGTGATGGTGTTGAGGATGAATTCGGTCGAGCCGACGTAATCGGACTTCTGGCACACCTCGAGCATGCTCTCGGGGTGGGAGATGACGAAGCCATCGGGGTGCTTCTCGCGCCAGCGGTCGATATGCACCGGCTGGAACATCTGGTGCACCGAGCAGTGCCCCTTCCACAGCAGGATCCTGGCCTTGCGGATCTGCTCGGGGGTGAGGCCGCCGTACTCGAGGTCGGGGTCCCACACGACCATCTCGTCGAGCGGGATGCCCTTCTTGTAGCCGGTCCAGCGCCCAAGGTGCTGGTCGGGGAAGAACAGCACCTTCTCGCGCTTGGCGAAGGCCCAGTCGAGGATGGTCGGGGCGTTGGTCGAGGTGCACACGATGCCGCCGTGCTCGCCGCAGAAGGCCTTGAGATCGGCTGCCGAGTTGATGTAGGTGACCGGGGTGATGATCTCGTCGGGCTTGTCGAGCACCTCGGCCAGCTCGCGCCAGCAGCGCTCGACCTTGGCCAGGCTGGCCATGTCGGCCATCGAACAGCCGGCGGCGAGGTCGGGAAGGATGGCGACCTGGCTCGGCTTGGACAGGATGTCCGCGACCTCGGCCATGAAATGCACGCCGCAGAACACGATGTATTCGGCGTCGGTCTGCGAGGCCAGGCGGGCGAGCTTGAGCGAATCGCCGGTCAGGTCGGCGTGCTGGTAGACGTCGGCTCGCTGGTAGTGGTGGCACAGCAGCACCGCACGCTCGCCGAGGCGGGCGCGGGCGGCACGGATGCGCTCCTGCGCCTCGTTGTCGGCGAGCACATTGAAGCGGTCGAAGCTGATGGTGGCGACTTGCATGGTGCGAATCCCGGTCCTTGCAATGGGTTCAAAAACAGCGCCTGGGCGCGGCGCCCTCAGCCCTGCTGCCAGGGCAGGCCGGCATGGCGCCAGCCGCCGATGCGGTTGCGCTGGCCGGTGGCGTCGCGGTCACCCTCGAAGCCCTCGAGAACGTTGTAGCAGTTGGCGTAGCCGGCGGCCGAGGCCGCCTTTGCCGCGGAGTCGGAGCGCGCGCCGGAACGGCACAGGAACATGACCAAGGCCTCGGGATCGACCTGATGCGTCAATTGCGTCATGAAGTGCGGATTGTCCTGCATCGAAGGGTAAGACTTCCATTCGATCTCGACCGTTCCGGGGATGCGGCCCACCCAGTCGAGTTCGGCGCGCGTACGCACATCGACCAGCTTCGCCCCCGGTGCCAGCTGCATCACCTGCCAGGCTTCGGCCGGAGTGAGCGCGCCCTGGTAGGGCAGGCCGAGGTTCTCGGCGCGCTCACGCGCCAGCGTCAACAAGTCCGACAGGGTTCCCATGCGCACATCCGTCTAGAATCAGAATTTGCCGAAGTATAACGCGTCCGCCGCGCTCTCCATGCAGATCCAGAACGCCCCCTCCCGTCATGCCGCCAGCCCCCAGCAGGCACGCAGTCGCGGCATCCGCCGCGCCACGCTGGTCGCCATCTGCACCAACGCCACCCTCACCGTGTGCCAGGTCATCGTCGGTCTGTTCGCCAATGCCTTCAGCCTCGTCGCCGATGCCGCGCACACGCTCTCTGACCTTGTCACCGACCTCATGGTGCTGATCGCCGGCCAGCGCAGCGCGCACCCGGCCGATCTCAATCATCCGTACGGCCATGGCCGCATCGAGACGGTGACGACGATGGTGCTGGGGGTAGTGCTGGCCGCGGTCGGCATCGGATTCCTGTGGAGTTCGGGCCTGCGCCTGCAGGCAATCGACGAACTGCCCGAACTGCACCCGGCGGCACTGGTGATGGCGCTGCTGACCATCCTCGCCAAGGAGGGCCTGTTCCGTTACACGCTTGCCGCCGGACGCCGGCTGAAGGCGCCGATGCTGGAGGCCAATGCCTGGCATGCGCGCTCGGACGCGGCCTCGTCGCTGGTCGTCGCGGCCGGCATCGGCGGCAGCCTGGCGGGCTACCCCTTTCTCGAGCCGCTGGCCGCGGCGGTGGTGGGTTTCCTGATCCTGCACATGGGCGTGAAGTTGGCGCTGAAGTCGGTGCGCGAGCTGATCGACACCGGCCTGCCGGCCGAGGAACTCCAGCGCCTGCGGCGCACGATCGAGGACACGCCGGGCGTGATCGGCCTGCACGACATGCGTACCCGCCGCATGGCCGACCGCGTGCTGTGCGACGCTCATGTACAGGTCGACCCGCGGCTCACGGTGTCGGAAGGTCATCGCATCTCGGACGCCGTCTATCTGCGCGTGCGCGACGCACACCCCGAGGTGCAGGACGTCCTGGTGCACATCGACCCGGAAGACGATGCCGACCTGCAGGTCGTGCCACCCGGCCCGATTCCCGAACGCAGCGAAGTCCTCGAGGTCGTGCGCGCGCTGCTAGGGCCGGCCGCGCCACGGCCGCAGCGGGTTCAGATCCACTATCTCGGCGAGCGGCTGGAGGTCGAGATCATGATCCCCGCCAGCCTCGACACTGAGCAGCTGGATGCCTTCGGGCAGCGCCGCCAGGCCTGGCTCAAAGCTCATCCGCACTACCGCGCAATCCGCCTTTTTTACAATGGAGCACCGTAATGGTGCGCTATCAGAAGCTTTTGCCCCAATTCGGTGCATACCACCTCCCATGCAGGCACCGCTTTCGGGCATCTGCCCTTGTGGCACAATGAGTCACGGATTCTTTACTACCTGGCACGCTTAGTGCTTCATGGCTCTTCAGAAATCCGGCGCACCGACCAACAACCGCTGCTCCACCCGCTCAACGCAAACACCGCCATCTCACCAGGAGTGAAAATGAACGCACAAGACGTCATGAAGCTGATCCAGGAAAACGAAGTGCGCTTCGTGGACCTGCGCTTTACCGATACCCGCGGCAAGGAGCAGCACGTCGGCCTGCCCGTGTCCGCCTTCGAGGAAGAGCACTTCGAGCACGGCCACCCCTTCGACGGCTCGTCGATCGCGGGCTGGAAAGGCATCCAGGCCTCGGACATGATCCTGATGCCCGAGCCCTCGTCGGCCTACATCGACCCCTTCTTCGATGAAACGACGCTGGTACTGACCTGCGACGTCATCGAACCGTCCGACGGCAAGGGCTATGATCGCGATCCGCGCTCGATCGCCAAGCGCGCCGAGGCCTACCTGAAGAGCACCGGCATCGGCGACACCGCCTTCTTCGGCCCGGAACCCGAGTTCTTCATCTTCGACGCCGTCGAATGGTCGGTCGACATGTCCGGCGTCTACAGCAAGATCATCTCGGAAGAAGCGGCCTGGTCCACCGCCGACAAGTTCGAAGGCGGCAACACCGGCCACCGTCCGCGTGTCAAGGGCGGCTACTTCCCGGTACCGCCGGTCGACAGCCTGAACGACATCCGCGCCGCCATGTGCCTGGCGCTGGAAGCGGCCGGCGTGCCGGTCGAAGTGCACCACCACGAAGTGGCCAATGCCGGCCAGTGCGAGATCGGCACCAAGTTCAGCACGCTGACCAAGCGCGCCGACTGGACCCAGGTGCTCAAGTACATCGTGCACAACGTGTCGCACCAGTACGGCAAGACCGCCACCTTCATGCCCAAGCCCATCGTCGGCGACAACGGCTCCGGCATGCACGTCCACCAGTCGATCTGGAAGGACGGCCAGAACCTGTTCGCGGGCAACGGCTACGCCGGCCTGTCGGAGATGGCGCTGTACTACATCGGCGGCATCATCAAGCATGCCCGCGCGCTCAACGCGATCACCAACCCGGGCACCAACTCCTACAAGCGCCTGGTGCCGCACTACGAGGCCCCGACCAAGCTGGCCTACTCGGCCCGCAACCGTTCGGCCTCGATCCGCATCCCCTACGTCGCCAACCCCAAGGGCCGCCGCATCGAGGCGCGTTTCCCGGACCCCCTGGCCAACCCCTACCTGTGCTTCGCCGCGCTGATGATGGCGGGCCTGGACGGCATCCAGAACAAGATCCACCCGGGCGACCCGGCCGACAAGAACCTGTACGACCTGCCGCCGGAAGAGGACGCGCTGATTCCGACCGTGTGCACCAGCCTCGAGCAGGCGCTGGAGTACCTGGACAAGGATCGCGACTTCCTGACCCGCGGCGGCGTGTTCTCCAATGACTTCATCGATGCCTACATCGCGCTGAAGCAGGAAGAAGTTGACCGCATGCGCATCACCACCCACCCGGTGGAGTTCGACATGTACTACAGCCTTTAATCAGCGAACCACTGCGCACAACGAGGGGGACGGGCATTGCCCGTCCCTTTTTTCTGGGGTCTAATCAGGCTTCATTCCGAAAGGATAAGGACCACGCTGCCGGGATCTCCCCGGACGCGCCGGCCCGCACAAGCGCATGCGTTCGCCCCGACTCTTCCTGCTGCTTCTGCTCGCGACCCTGAGCGCACCTGCCTGGGCCGACATCTACAAATGCACTGACGCCGATGGTCGGGTGACCTATACCAACGATCGCACCCTCGGCCGCGGCTGCGTGCGCCTGGAGTCGGATCTGCCGGTGTCGTCGGTGCCGGTACCGGTGCGCCGGCCCGCAGCGGCGCCCGCCGCGCCGGCTGCGACAAGCCCGGGCGCCTTTCCGCGCGTGAGCCCCAACGACCAGCGCAGCCGCGACGATGCGCGCCGGCAGGTGCTGCAGTCCGAGCTCGCGACCGAAGAGACGGCGCTGGCCGAGGCGGAAAAGGCACTGGCCGAGCAGGAGTCGATCCGCCACGGCGACGAGCGCAACTACCAGCGGGTGCTCGACCGCCTGCAACCCTTCAAGGACAAGGTCGAGCTGCACAAGCGCAACATCGAGGCGCTGCGGCGGGAGATCTCCGGCCTGAGGTAGCCCCCGAAGCCTGGCGCGCATCTTGCTTTTGAACGATGGACCTTCAGGACGCGCCCATGCCATCGCCCCCACTCCACTCTGCCACCGGCCCCTTTGCCGGACTCGAGCTGCTGTCGTCGGCGGTCGTTCTCGTCGACGGCAGGCTGGTGATCCGCTACCTCAACCCGGGGGCGGAAAACCTGTTCGCGATCAGCCAGCGCAAGCTCGTCGGCCAGCCTCTGGCACGCCTGCTCGGCAGCCCCCCCGGGCTGGCGGCGGCACTGGACAATGCGCTGCGCACCAACTGGAGCTATACCGGCCAGGATCTCACCATCAGCCGCAACAGCTCGGAACCGGTTCGGCTCGACTGCACGGTGACGCCGGTGGAAACCTCGGGTGTGCGCCTGCTGCTGGAGTTCCGCCCGATCGATGCGCAGCTGCGGGTCGCCCGCGAGGAACAGCTGCTGCACCAGCAGCAGGCCAACCGCGAGCTGATCCGCAACCTCGCGCACGAGATCAAGAACCCGCTCGGCGGCATCCGCGGCTCGGCGCAACTACTGCAGCACGAGCTGGACGACCCGCAACTGCGTGAATTCACCGACGTCATCATTGCCGAGGCCGATCGCCTGCAGGACCTGATGAACCGCCTGCTGAGCTCGCACTGCATGATGCGGCCGACCCAGCTCAACATCCACGACGTGCTCGAGCGCGTGCGCCGGCTGATCCTGGCGGAGTTCCCGCAGCTTACGGTGCGTCGCGACTACGATCTCAGCCTGCCCGAGCTCACTGCCGACCGCGAGCAGCTCATCCAGGCCGTGCTCAACATCGTGCGCAACGCCGCACAGGCGCTCGAGGGCGCGGGCGAGATCCTGCTGCGCACCCGCATCGCGCGCCAGGTCACCCTCGCCAAGCGCCGCTTCAGGCTGGCACTGGAATTGCAAGTGATCGACAACGGCCCCGGCATCCCGGCGGAGATCCGCGACAAGATCTTCTATCCGCTGGTATCGGGGCGGGACGGTGGCAGCGGGCTGGGCCTGTCCCTCGCCCAGAGCTTCATCGAACAACACCAGGGCATGATCGACGTGGACAGCCGCCCAGGGCGGACCTGTTTCACGATCCTGCTGCCGATCTCCGACCGCGTCTGAACACCGGACGCACCAGAATAGTGCATACAAAATGAATAACGTCTGGATCATTGACGATGACCGTTCCATCCGCTGGGTACTCGAGAAAGCCCTGAGCCGCGAAGGCATCACCCACACCAGCTTCAGCTCGGCCAACGACGCCCTCGCCGAGCTCGCCCGCACGCCCCAGCCGCCAGCGGTGCTGCTGTCCGACATCCGCATGCCGGGCGAGTCCGGCCTCGATCTGCTGCAGAAGGTGAAGGCCCGCCATCCGCAACTGCCGGTCATCATCATGACCGCCTACTCCGACCTCGACAGCGCGGTGTCCGCCTTCCAGGGCGGGGCCTTCGAATACCTGCCCAAGCCCTTCGACGTCGACCAGGCGGTGGCGCTCGTTCGCCGTGCGCTCGAGCAGGGTGCGCACCAGCATGGTGCAGCGGAGGAGACCTCGCTCGCGCCTGAGATCCTCGGCCAGGCGCCGGCCATGCAGGAGGTGTTCCGCGCCATCGGCCGCCTCGCGCACTCGCACGCCACGGTGCTGATCAACGGCGAATCCGGCAGCGGCAAGGAGCTGGTCGCGCGCGCCCTGCACCGCCACAGCCCGCGCCGCGACGCGCCCTTCATCGCCATCAACACCGCGGCGATCCCGCGCGACCTGCTCGAATCCGAACTTTTCGGCCACGAGCGCGGCGCCTTCACCGGCGCTGCCACCCAGCGCCGCGGCCGCTTCGAGCAGGCCGACGGCGGCACGCTGTTCCTCGACGAGATCGGCGACATGCCGGCCGAGCTGCAGACGCGCCTGCTGCGCGTGCTGTCCGACGGCCATTTCTACCGCGTCGGCGGCCAGCAGCCGATCCGCGCCAACGTGCGCGTGATCGCCGCCACCCACCAGGACCTGGAGGAGCGCGTGCGCCAGGGCCTGTTCCGCGAGGATCTGTTCCATCGCCTCAACGTCATCCGCCTGCGCCTGCCCCCGCTGCGCGAACGGCGCGAGGACATCCCGCTGCTGATCCGCCACTTCCTGCAGAAGAGCGCACAGGAGCTTGGTGTCGAGCGCAAGCGCATCTCCGACGCCGCGCTCGAATACCTGCAGGGCCAGCCCTTTCCGGGCAACGTGCGCCAGCTCGAGAACCTGTGCCACTGGCTCACCGTGATGGCGCCGGCGCAGACCGTGGAGGTCGCCGACCTGCCGCCCGAGATGCGCGAACAGCCGGGGCGCGAGGCGCCCACGAGCTGGATCGAGGGCCTGGGAGCCGAAGCCGACCGCCTGATCGCGACGACTCCGGGCGAGGTCTTCGATCGCCTGACGCGCGAATTCGAGCGCGCCCTGATCCGACGCGCGCTGACCGCCACCGGCGGGCGCCGCATCGAGGCCGCGCAGTTGCTCGGCATCGGCCGCAACACGATCAGCCGCAAGATCCAGGAGCTCGGCATGGAAGAGGCGCGCAACGGGGACGAGCCGGAGCACTGAGCGCGCTCCGGCGAGGTACCCGGCACAGGGCTCGACAGTCCCCGGGCCGATCGGGACGTGCACCGGGCTCGTGCATCAAATCAGGATGGCGGATAATGCGGCATCGTTCCCCTTCGCCGGATTGCCGCCTTGCCGCCTGCCGCCCCCTCCCCAGCCGCCCCCGCCGCGGGCTGTCCTGCCGGCTCTGATGCCGGCCCTGCTGCAGATGCAGCGACGGAATCTACCCCGCTGCCGCAAGACCCTGCCGAGGTCGCAGTGCGGTCGCACACGGAAGCGCGGCGCGAGCTCGAACGCGCCATCGGCGCCCTCGCCGACAGCTTCGTGATCGACTGGCGCGTCGAGTGCGCCTCGACCAACAGCGTGCTGACGGATGCCACGCCGGCCGATGACGGCCGCGTGCATGTGGTGGTGGCCGAGCGTCAGACTGCCGGACGCGGACGCCGCGGCCGGCAGTGGCTGTCCTGGGACGGCGCCAGCCTGACCTTCTCGACCCTGTGGCGCTTCGCCCCGGGCGCGCCGGTACCGGCTGGATTGTCGCTGGTGGCGGGCATTGCCGTGGCACGGGCGCTGGAGCAGCTCGGCGTGCAGGGCGTGCAGCTGAAATGGCCCAACGACGTGCTGGTCCATGGCGACAAGCTGGCCGGCATCCTGGTCGAGCTGCTTCCGGGGCGCGGCCGCACCCCGGCGGCGGTGATCGGCATCGGCATCAATGTCGACCTTCCCGCACACGCCGAAGTCCCGGACCAGGAGGGCGTCACCGATCTCGCGCGCGCACTGCAGGCGCCCCCGCCCGCGCGCAGCCTCGTGCTCGCCAGCGTCCTGGTCGAACTGCAGCGCCTGCTCGAGACCTACGCCGCGGCGGGCTTCGCCGCGCTGCGCGGCGCCTGGCAGCAGCGCAATGCGTTTGCCGACCTGCCGGTGCGCATCTGCAGCGACACGGACACGCTGGAGGGCATCTGCAGTGGCGTCGATGACGACGGCGCCCTGCTGCTGCGCACCGAGGCGGGCACACGCCGCGTGCTGGTAGGCGACGTCTCGCTGCGCCCCCTGCCTGGAGCGAAGGCGTGATCCTGCTCGTCGACGCCGGCAACACGCGCATCAAGTGGCGGGTCATCTCGCCGGGCGAGCCGCTGCGCGCGGTCGACGAGGGCGCACTCGCGCATGAGGCGATCGGCGAGCTCGCCGCCATCTGTCGGCGCCACGCCGGACTCGGCCGGGTCTTCGGCTGCAACGTCGCCGGCATCGGCGTGGCCAACGCGATCGCCGCCGCCTGTGGCCCACTGGCGGTCGATTGGCTGCACCCCGGTGCCTCGTGCTGCGGCGTACGCAACCTCTACGAACAGCCCGCGCAGCTGGGTGCCGATCGCTGGGCCGCGCTGATCGGCGCCCGCCAGACGCATGCGCACGCCTGCCTGGTAGTCACCGCCGGCACCGCGACCACGGTCGACCTGCTGTCGGCGGCAGGGGACTTTCTCGGCGGCCTGATCCTGCCCGGCGTCGACCTGATGCAGCAGTCGCTGGCTCGCGGCACGGCGCAACTGCCCCTGGCCGACGGCCACTTCGCCTTGCAGCCGCGGCGCACGATCGATGCGATCCGCTCGGGTTGCCTGCAGGCCCAGGCCGGTGCGGTCGAGCGCATGTTCTGCCAGATAGCCGACGCCCCCGGGGCGACCTGCCTGCTCGGGGGCGGCGCCGCCGCCAGCTTCGCCGACCTGCTCGGCATTCCGCTGCGGCGCATCGACAATCTGGTCCTGCTCGGCCTGGGCGCGATTGCCGGCGCCGCTGCCCTAACTCGACACTGACACACACAAGAGGGAGAAGACACGATGGAAGCCACCCGTATCCAGCTCGACGCCGCCGACATTCCGACCCACTGGTACAACGTCGTCGCCGATCTGCCCAGCCCGCTCGCGCCGCCGCTCGGGCCCGATGGCAAGCCCGCGACGCCCGAGCAGATGGGGGCGATCTTCCCGGGCGCCATCCTCGAGCAGGAGATGAGCGCCCAGCGCTGGATCGCGATCCCCGAGGAAGTGCGCGAGATCTACCGGCTGTGGCGGCCGAGCCCGCTGGTGCGCGCGGTGCGCCTGGAGCAAGTGCTGGGCACGCCGGCGAAGATCTTCTTCAAGTACGAGGGCGTGTCGCCCGCCGGCTCGCACAAGCCCAACTCCGCGGTGCCGCAGGCCTTCTACAACAAGCAGGCCGGCATCAAGCGCCTGACCACCGAGACCGGCGCCGGCCAGTGGGGCTCGTCGATCGCCTTCGCCGGGCAGATGTTCGGCCTCGAGGTGCGCGTGTACATGGTCAAGGTCAGCTACGGCCAGAAACCCTACCGCCGCCTGATGATGCAGACCTGGGGGGCGGAGGTGTTCGCCAGCCCCTCCGAGCTGACCGAGACCGGTCGCCGCCTGCTTGCCGAGGACCCGGACAACCAGGGCTCGCTCGGCATCGCCATCTCCGAGGCAGTCGAGGAAGCCGCCGGCCGCGCCGACACCAACTACACGCTGGGCTCGGTGCTGAACCACGTCGTGCTGCACCAGAGCATCATCGGCCTCGAGGCCAAGAAGCAGTTCGACAAGGTCGGTCTCTACCCCGACGTCGTCATCGGCCCCTGCGGCGGCGGCTCGAGCTTTGCCGGCATCGCCTTCCCCTTCCTCGCCGACAAGGCCGCCGGCGACAAGCGCGCCGAGGGCCTGCGCTGCGTCGCGGTGGAGCCCAGCTCCTGCCCGACGCTGACGAAGGGCCAGTACGCCTACGACTACGGCGACGCCTCCGGCTTCACACCATTGATGAAGATGTACACCCTCGGCCACGACTTCATGCCGCCAGGCATCCACGCCGGCGGGCTGCGCTACCACGGCGACTCGCCGCTGGTGTCGCAGCTCTTCCACGAGGGCCTGATCGAAGCCGTCGCCGTGCCCCAGCTCGCCACCTTCGAGGCCGGCGTGCAGTTCGCGCGCGCCGAGGGCATCATCCCGGCGCCTGAGTCCTGCCACGCCATCCGCGCCGCGATCGACGAGGCGCTCAAGTGCAGGGAGAGCGGCGAGACGAAGACCATCCTCTTCAACCTCACCGGCCATGGCCACTTCGACATGAGCTCCTACGAACGCTTCTTCTCGGGCAAGCTGGAGAACTACGACTACCCTGCCGACGCGGTCGCCGCCTCGCTTGCCCACCTGCCGAAGCTGGGCTGAGCAGCGACGACGAACGGTCGCCGCGCGCGCTTCGCGCGCTGCGACGACCACCCCCCAACGGCGCGCGCCGCCATCGACAACGCTGAAGGCATGACGACCCTGCGCCTCCTGCTCATCCTGTTCCTGGTGCTCAATGCCCTCGCCTTCGCCGCCATCCAGGGCTGGTTGGGCGGCGGCGTGCCGACCGGCGAACCGGAGCGCATCGCCAACCAGCTCAACCCCGAGCATATCCGCCTGGCGCACGAGGCGCGCCCGTCCGCCGACGAGGCCGACGCGCGGCCGCTCGAACTCGCCGAGACGGCACCCGAGGCCCCGCCCGCCCTCGCAATGACGCCCGCAGCGACACCGACAGCGGACCTGGTGGTCGAGCCCGAAGCGGCGCCCGCGCAGGCGGCAGAGGATGAAGGCGACGCGCACGCCCTCGTCATCGACGCCGAGGACGCGATCAACCGCGACAGCCCGGCCGTCGATCCCGCCCCGGTCGCCGAGGCGCCGGTGCCTGTCGCGCCCTTGCCGCCCGAGCCGGTCGCGCCCGCGGAGCCCACTGCACCCGCCCCCGCCACCATTTGCCAGGCCTGGGCCGGCCTCACCGCCGCCGAAGCCGACCGTCTCGGCCAAGGCCTGCGCCGGATCGGCGTGACGGCGGTCCGCAGCCGCAACGAGACGCCCGACTCCTGGTGGGTGCGGATCCCGCCCCAGCCCAGCCGCGCCGAGGCCGACACCCGGGTCGCGGAGCTGCGCCTGCTCGGCGTCAGCGACACCTTCATCGTGCAGGAGCGGGGGCCGACCCAGTACGCCGTGTCGCTCGGCGTGTTCAAGACCGAGAACCGCGCCCGCGTGCTGCTCAGCCAGCTTCGCGCACGCGGCGTCAGCAATGCCGGTGTCGAGCCGCGCATGACGACGAGCTATCGCATGCAGGCCACCCTGCCCGCGGCGCAGTTGCGCAGCGTCGAACAGGGCATCGCGCGCGTTGCTTCGAAACGCCAGTCCTGCGCCGCGCGCTGACCCCCTCGCCCATCCGCCACGACCGCATGAACGACCTCGCCCAGCGCCCCTACATCGTCGGCCTCACCGGCGGCATCGGCAGCGGCAAGAGCGCCGCGACCGAGCGCTTCGCCGCACTCGGCGCCAGCGTGGTGGACACCGACCACATCGCCCATGCGCTGACCGCGCCGGGCGGGGCAGCCATCGACGCCATCCGCAACAGCTTTGGCGACGCCATGATCGCGGCCGACGGCAGCCTCGACCGCGCGGCGATGCGAGCCCGCGCCTTCAGCCAGCCCGATGCCCGTCGCCAGCTCGAGGCCATCCTCCACCCCATGATCCGCGACGAGAGCGCGCGCCAGTGCCGGGCGGCGGTCGGACCCTACGTGATTCTGGCCGTGCCCCTGCTGGTCGAGTCGGGCAGCTATCGCGGGCGCTGCGATCGCATCTGCGTGGTGGACTGCCCCGAGGCGCTGCAGATCGAACGCGTCAGCCGGCGCAGCGGACTCGACGAGGCACAGATCCGCGCGATCATGGCGACGCAGGCGAGCCGGCAGCAACGCCTTGCCGTCGCGGACGACGTCATCGACAACGGCGGCTCGCTCGCCGCACTGCAGACGCAGGTCGACCGGCTGCATGCCGCCTATCTCGCCGCCGCCCGCGCGCGATGAGGCGCCAGGGGCCATGCCGCCTGTGCCAAAGGGGGGCTGTGCTATCATCGGCCCGAATTCAAGGGGCGCAATACTTGCGGACTGTGTGCGGTGATTAGTTACGAATATCCTCTCAACGAGCGCATCCGCACCCTGCTGCGTCTTGAGGATCTGTTCCTCAAGATCGCACACTTCACCGCCGCAGGCGCGCCGCAGGATCACCACGTCGCGCTGCAGACCATCTTCGAGACACTCGAGGTCGCCAGCCGCGCCGATCTCAAGGTCGATCTGGTGCAGGAGCTCGAGCGCCAGCGTCAGATCCTGATGTCCTTCCGCAACAATCCCGAGATCTCCGAAGAGGCGCTCGCCGGCGCGCTCTACGAGATCGAACAGGCGTCAACCGGCCTGCTCGCGATGGCGGGCAAGATCGGCCAATACCTGCGCGAGAACGAGTGGCTGATGAGCATCCGCAGCCGCGCCGCGATCCCGGGTGGCGTATGCCAGTTCGACCTGCCCTCCTACCACTACTGGCTCAATCGCGAACCGGAGGTCCGCCGCGGCGACCTCGACACCTGGATCCAGCCGATGGCGCCGATCCGCGACGGCATCGAGATCGTGTTGCGCCTGTTGCGCGCGAGCGGACGCGCCGAGGCGCAGCTTGCACGCAGCGGCGCCTTCCAGCTCACGATGGCCGGCCGCAGTGCGCAGATGGTGCGCGTACGCCTCGCCCGCGCCGAAGCCGTGGTGCCGGAAATCAGTGCCAACAAGTACGCGCTGAACGTTCGCTTCATGCTGCCTGAGACCGTCGCCCGCCCTCGCCTGGCCGAGCGCGACGTCGCCTTCGAGCTCACCTTCTGCAGCCTGTGAGTCCGCGATGAACGACGCGCCGCGCAGCACCACACCGCGCACCGTGAGCTGTCCCAGCTGCGGCAAGCCCGTGGTCTGGCAGCCAGAGAGCCGCTATAGGCCGTTCTGCTCGGCGCGCTGCCGGCAGATTGATCTCGGCGCCTGGGCCTCGGAAAGCTATCGCGTGCCAAGCTCGCCGCCGGACGGCGAAGACAGCGGCGAAACCTTCGCCCCGCCCGGCATCGGTGAAGGCCGGCCGCGCTGAGCGGCACGGCCCTCAGCCGCGACCGACGCAAGCCTAGCCCGCAACGCCCCATACGCCGCGGATCGCGGCGATACCATGCGCGCCGGCATCGCGCGCCCTGTCCATGTCTGCGCTGCCCAGGCCGCCGAGCGCGAATACCGGCAACGGCAAGCCCGCGCACAGCGCGGCAAAGTCGCTCCAGCCCAGTGCCGCTTGGTCGGGATGTGTCGCGGTCGGCTGGACGGGGCCGAGCAGGGCGTAATCCAGCCCCAGGGCGGCCGCATGCTCCAGCTCTGCACGCGTGTGGCAGGACGCGCCCACCCACTCGAAGGCTGGGCGCAGCTGCGTCGTCATCAGCAGGCGCGCCGGCAGGTGGACGCCGTCGGCGCCGACACGGGCGGCGAGCGCAACGTCTCCATTCACCACCAGCAACCCGTCGCAGGCATGCAGCCTTGCGGCCAGTTCCCGCGCCAGCACCTCACGTGCGCCCTCGTCGAGGCCGGACTCCCGCAACTGCACCAGGCGCAGGCCATGGCCGATCTCGCGCTCGGCGGCGGCCAGTTGCGCGTCGACGCCGAGCCTTGCGGCCTGCGTGATGCCCATCAGGCGAGGCAGCCGCAGCGCCTTCAGGATCGGACCATTGGCAGGCAACATTGGCGCAGGTGCGGGATCAACCGGACGGACCCAGGCCAGCGCGCTGTGCACACGGTCATCGAGCTCGCCCTCCCAGGCCGCCACCTCGAAGAAATGAAGCCTGACGTGCGCATGCTCGTAGAGGTGCTCGCGACGCAGCCAGGGTCGCAGCCGCGTGACGCGTATGCCGAGTTCCTCTTCGAGCTCGCGGCACAAGGCCTGCGCCGGCGTCTCGCCCGGCTCGACCTTGCCACCGGGAAACTCCCAGTAGCCGGCGTACACCGTGTCTGCCGCCCGCTGCCCCAGCAGGTAGCTGCCGTCCGCGCGCAGCAGCACTCCGGCGGCCACATCGACGAGCTTGCGCGTCATCGTCCGCGCCCCTTGTCCTGCAGCTGGCCGGCATGGTCGCGGGCGAACTGCCAGGCCACTCGCCCGGAGCGCGAGCCGCGCATCAAGGCCCATTGCAGCGCATCCTGGCGCGCAGCGAGGATGGCCTTGCGCGACACGCCGAAGCTGCGCAGCCAGTGCGCAACGATGTCCAGGTAGTCATCCTGGCTGAAGGGGTAGAAGGAAATCCACAAGCCGAAGCGTTCGGACAGCGAGATTTTCTCCTCGACTGCCTCACCGGGGTGCAGCTCGCCGTCGACATGACGAGCCTGCAAGTTCTCGTCGTGATACTCGGGCATCAGGTGGCGACGGTTCGAGGTCGCATACACCAGCACGTTGTCCGACATCGCCGAAACCGAGCCGTCGAGCACGCTCTTGAGCGCCTTGTAGGCGTCCTCGCCCTCCTCGAAGGAGAGGTCGTCGCAGAACAGGATGAAGCGTTCGGGCCGCCCATCGACGAGCTCGACGATCTCGGGCAGGTCCACCAGGTCGCTCTTGTCGACCTCGATCAGTCGCAGCCCCTGCGCGGCGTACTCGTTGAGCAAGGCCTTGACCAGCGAGGATTTGCCCGTGCCCCGTGCCCCGGTGAGCAGGACGTTGTTGGCATGGTGCCCAGCGAGGAACTGACGCGTATTACGGTCGATCCGCGCTTTCTGCTCATCGACGTCCTGCAGATCGGCAAGCGCGATGCGGTGCGGCAGGCGGACGGGCTTCAAGGCTGCGCGGCCATGGCGGCGCTGCCAGCGAAAGGCGACGGCGCCCCCCCAATCGGGGGCCTCGGCCGAACCAGGAAGAAGGGTTTCGAGGCGTTCGAGCACGCGCTCGGCACGGCTCAGCAGGTCTGCAAACTCAGTCATCTTTGCGTCAGGGGCATCCATTCATAGGGGTCACTCGGCAGCCACGCAGCGGGGCCCGGCCAGCCGGCCCGTGACTCGCCGCGGCCGGTATACTGCGCGGTTCCTGCTTTCGAGTTTAACCGATGCATCCGATGATTCCGGCCTTCGCCAGGCGCCTTGCGCTTCCCATCTTCCTCGGCCTTCTCGCGGCTGGCTGCGCTCATCAGCCCCCCGCGCCCGTTCACGCGGCCGCTGCGACCTGCCCGCCACCGCCTGCCTGCCCGGCCTGTCCGGTCTGCCCCGGTGCCGCTCCCACCGCAGCACCGGCCGAAGCCGCCCCGCCGCTGCAGCCTGCCACCTGGGAGCAACTGGGCGCATGGGCGGAGGACGACCCGGCTGCCGCCTGGCCTGCACTGCGCACCTCATGCTCGACCCTGGTACGTCAGGCGGCCTGGAAGGACGTGTGCGAAGCAGCAGGGCTCCTCGGTCGCGCGCCCACGTCGGCCGATGCGCGCCGCTTCTTCGAGACGCACTTCGTCCCATGGCGCCTGGTCAACGCCGACGGCAGCACCGAGGGTCTGGTCACCGGTTACTACGAGCCCCTCATCCACGGCAGCCGCACGCGCAACAATCGCAGCCGCTGGCCGGTGCACGGCGCACCGAAGGACATGCTGACCATCGAACTGGGTGACGTCTATCCCGATCTCAAGCACCTGCGCCTGCGCGGCCGGGTGGTGGGAAACAAGGTGCTGCCCTACTGGACGCGCGAGGAGATCGCCGAACGGGGGGCCGATGTCCCTGCGCCGGTGCTGCTGTGGGCCGACGATCCGATCGACCTGTTCTTCCTGCAGGTGCAAGGCTCGGGGCGCGTGCGACTGGCGGACGGCAGCATGGTCCGCGTCGGCTATGCGGACCAGAACGGACACCCGTATCAGTCGATCGGCCGCTGGCTGGTGGCAAAGGGGGAGCTGACGCTGGACAAGGCGTCGATGGACGGCATCAAGCGCTGGGCACAGGACAACCCGAAGCGCCTGGCCGAGCTGCTCAATGCCAACCCGAGCTATGTGTTCTTCCGCGAACTGCCCGCCTCCGACGGTGGGCCAATCGGCGCACTCGGCGTCCCGCTGACCGAAGGCCGCAGTATCGCTGTCGATCCACGCTACGTCCCGCTGGGCGCACCGGTCTTCCTGTCTACCACCTACCCCTTGAGCACCCGGCCGCTGAACCGCCTCGTGCTCGCGCAGGACACCGGTGGTGCGATCAAGGGCGTGGTGCGCGCGGACTTTTTCTGGGGCTTCGGGGCCGAGGCCGGGCGGGAAGCCGGCCGCATGCGTCAGCAGGGCAGCATGTGGGTCTTGCTGCCGCGCGGCATGTCACCCCCCGTGGCGCGCTGACTGCGGGACGCCCTGCCGCCGATGCTCACCTGGGTCGGCGGCTGGGGACGCGAATGCGAGTCGGTGAGCGATCAGCGCTTGACCTTGGCGAGCGCTTTCTCCAGCTCGGCTGCCGGAACATAGCCACCGATCCGGGTGCCGTCGGCCAGGAAGATGGTCGGCGTGCCACTGATGCGCAGACTCTGCCCGAGCTCCACGTTGCGGGCCACCACCGCGGCATCGCAGTCGGCCTTGGCAGGCTCCTTGCCGTCGACCACCCATGAGGTCCAGGCGTCACCCTGGTCCTTCGCGCACCAGATGTTGTTCGACTTGATCGCCGAGTCCTCGCTCAGGATGGGGTACAGGAAGGTGTAGATGGTGATGTCGTCCATCTGCGCCAGCTCCTTGCCGAGGCGCTTGCAGTAGCCGCAATTCGGGTCCTCGAAGGTCGCGATCACGCGCGTGCCCTTGCCCTTCACCACCTTCACCGCCTGCTCGAGCGGCAGCGTGGAAAAATCGATCGCGGCGAGCTGGGTCAGGCGCGCCTGGGTGACGTCGCGCCGCGTCGCGGTATCGATCACATTGCCGTCGATGATGAAGCTGGTCTTCGCATCGGTGTAGACGAGCTGGCCATTCTTCAGCACCACCTCATACAGGCCGCCGTACTCGGTGCGGGTGACCGACTCGACCGCGGGCGCGCCGATGAACGCCTCCATGCCCTTCTTCACGTCAGCCTCGCTCGCCTGAGCGGCCGCGCTGATCACGAGTGCAAGTGCAAGTGAGAGGGGTTTGAGGGCAGAACGCATGAACAGGGATTGCATCAGTTTCTCCGAGGGGTCAGAAGCGGCCATTGACGGCATAGCGAATGAGCGCATCCGTTACGACCGGAAGCCGGTCGGTGAGGTTCATTCCGGTGTTGCGCAACAGGCCCGCCACGGGGTTGCGTGCTCCGAACAGGCGATTGAGTCCGTGCGTCAGGTATTGAAGCAGGAAGGGCTCTTCGGCGCGCTGGCGGGCATACCGGCGCAGCACCGCATGGTCCCCGACATCCCGCCATGAGGGCACGGCCGCGAGCTCCTGCGCCAGCACCTTGGCATCCTGAAAACCGAGGTTGATCCCGTGCCCCGACAGCGGATGGATCGCATGCGCCGCATCGCCGATCAGGGCGACGCGAGGGCGCACGATCTCTTCAACCCGCATCAGCCGCAACGGGAACGCAGCCCGGGGCGTAATCAGCTCGAGGGCGCCGAGACGCCCTCCACCGGCCTCCGCCACCCGGCGGCAAAAACCCGCCTCGTCCATGCTCATCAGCTCGTCCGCGACCACATCCGGCGCCGACCATACCATGGACATCAAGCCGTCAGCCAGCGGTAGCCAGGCCAGCACACCGTCCTCGCGAAACCATTGGAACGCCGTACCGCGATGCGGGTGTTCGCAGCGGAAGTTGGCCACAACCGCCCGCTCACCATAGGGCGTCTGCCTCGCCTCGATGCCGAGCGTTTCCCTGACCCAGGAATCGCGACCGTCCGCGCCGACCACCAGTCCCGCGGCGATGTTGCGCCCATCCGCGAGGCGGAGCGTCACCCCGCCGTCTTCCACGACGAGGTCGGCGGGCACGCCCGGACAGAACAGCGTGACATTGTGCTGGCGCTTGAGACTTTCCCACAGTTCCAGATGCACCAGGCTCGATTCGCCGATCCATGCGAGCTCCGCGAGACCGCTGTCGTAAGCGGAAAACCTGAGCTCGCCGCCCGCATCACCGAAGATCTGCATCTCGCCCACGGGCATCAGCCGTGCCCGATCGAGGTGCGACCACACGCCGAGTTCGGCGAGGAAGGTCGCGCTTGCGGGACTGTAGGCGTAAATACGCTGATCCCAGTCAGTGCGGCGCACTGGCGGCGCATGCTCCACCACGGCAATGCTGAGTCTGCTGCGGCGCAACGCGACTGCTAGTGCGGCACCGGCCAAACCGCCACCAACGACGACCACATCGAATTTCATCTGGTTCCCGCCGAGCAACAAGAGCAGTTGATTCTGCCCGAGCTGCGAATGGGCGTCACGTACGGGCAGCGCCCCGCGCTCAAAGCACAAAAGCCCGAATCACGCTGGACGCGACTCGGGCTTGTGCTGAATGGTTTAGTCTGACGATGACCTACTTTCACGAGGGCGGACCTCACTATCATCGGC
>NZ_DAOMPS010000033.1:0-50421 GCF_035444905.1 Thauera sp. | reverse complement strand
ACACCGGCGGCTACACCGTGGCGCTGGCCGCGTCGATGAAGCACATCTTCACCGGTGCGGCCGGCGAGACCATGTTCTCGACCTCGGACATCGGCTGGGTGGTCGGTCACAGCTACATCATCTACGGCCCGCTCATCGCCGGCATGGCCACCATCATGTACGAGGGCACGCCGCTGCGCCCCGACGCCGGCATCTGGTGGCAGATCGTCGAGAAGTACAAGGTCAGCGTGATGTTCTCGGCGCCCACCGCGGTGCGCGTGCTCAAGAAGCAGGACCCGGCCTTCCTCAAGAAGTACGACCTGTCCTCGCTCAAGCACCTGTTCCTGGCCGGCGAGCCGCTGGACGAGACCAGCCACGAGTGGATCATGAGTGAGCTCGGCATCCCGGTCATCGACAACTACTGGCAGACCGAGACCGGCTGGCCGATGCTCGCCATCTGCCGCGGCGTCGAGGACAGCCCGATCAAGCTCGGCTCGCCTGCCTTCCCGGTCTACGGCTACGACTTGCGCATCTTCCGCGAGGACGGCACCGAGTGCGGCGCCAATGAGAAGGGCATCGTCGGCATCTTGCCGCCGCTGCCGCCGGGCTGCCTGTCGACCGTGTGGGGTCAGGACGAGCGCTTCGTCAGCACCTACTTCAGCCTGTTCAAGGACCCGGTGGTGTATTCCTCGTCCGACTGGGGCATCAAGGACGACAAGGGCTACCACACCATCCTCGGCCGCATGGACGACGTCATCAACGTCGCCGGCCACCGTCTCGGCACGCGCGAGATCGAGGAAGCGGTGCAGACCCACCCGGCGATTGCCGAAGTGGCGGTGGTGGGTGTGGCCGATCAGCTCAAGGGACAGATGCCGATGGCCTTTGCGGTGGTGAAGGACGCCAGCACGGTCGACACCGCCGACAAGCGCGCCGCGCTCGAGAAGGAAGTGATGAAGAAGGTGGACGAGAGCCTGGGCGCCATCGCCCGTCCGGCCCGGGTGCACTTCATCGGCGGCCTGCCCAAGACGCGCTCGGGCAAGATGCTGCGGCGCTCGATCCAGGCCCTGGCCGAAGGGCGTGATGCGGGGGATCTGACCACGATCGACGATCCGAGTACGCTGGAGCAGATCAGGGAGGCGCTGAAGGGCTGAGGCGTGAGCCAGCCCAGATGAGCGAAGGCCCGCGCAAGCGGGCCTTCGCTCATTCAGGCGGCACGTGTGGCCGCGTCAGCGTTCCGCCATTTCAAAGCTGCGTTCGATCTCCGCGACCACCTCGCGCCACAGCGGTTTCATCAGCGTGCGCATGTTGTCGATCACGTCATGGACGTCGATCATCGACGGGATGCGCGTACCGCGGTGCTCGATTGGTCCGCCGATGCGGGTGATCCTCACCCCGAGCTTTGCGAAGTGGCTGGCCAGGCGCGGCTCCGTCAGCACGAAGAGGGTGTCGATGCCCTGGCGCGCAGCAACCGCGATGGTGCCCATGTAGAGGCCGACCGGGATGTAAGGAAAGCGGGGCTGTTCCTTCGTACCGAAGTCGCCGTCGTCGATGTTATTCACGCTCGACCGCTCTTCGCCCTTACGCCTGCGGTAGGTACGGTGTACCGCCAGGCGGGACACTTCGCCGATGCGGTGGCGCGGCAATGCGGCCGGGTCGATGATCGTGCGATCCAGCGTCTCGGCGCAGGCGCGCTCGAAAGGCAGCAGGGCACTTCGGTCCAGCGGATCCGTAAGGACGACACGTGCGCAGCCGACCGGCTGGTGCGGCGCGTCAACCGTACGCAACAGGCAATGGATGCTGCGCCCGTCATACGCGTCCGTCTCGCGCCCGTCCGCGCGGATCGGCTCGAAGCCGAGGTCCTTGCAGTAAACCTCATGCCGGATGCGGAAGACCTCATCCTGCAGCCCTTCGTCAACGGCGGCGTCGATACGGAAATAGCGGCGAAAGCCGTGACCGAGGTTCAAATGATCGAGAAGTGACACCACTGCCTCCACGGTCGGTGCATCGCACCGACGAGTTCTTCATTCGCGCGTCCGCAGCGCATCGATGATGCTCTGTCGCGACAGCCGCCATGCGGGGTAGATTGCCGCGACCGCGGTGGCAGCAAGACCGATCAGCCACGACTCGATGACCACCGCGGGGACCACCCGTATGAATGCATCGTAGCCCAGGTCGGCATTCGGTGGCGGCGGCATCGGAATGCCCACGCCCGAGATCATGAGCGCGAGCCCGACGCCGAGCACCACGCCGATCGTCGCGCCCAGAACGCCCAGCGTCACCGACTCGCTCATGATCAGCGATGCGACGACGCGCGATCTGTTACCTAATGCACGCATCGTGCCAAATTCCCACGATCGCTCCGCCAGACTCATGTTGATCGTGTTGATCACGCTCAGGCAGACCATGAGCAGCACCATCGCCTTGAGGAAGCCGAACTGCTGCTCGTAGAGCGCCACCGTCTTGCCGTAGAAGTCATTGAGTTGCTGCCAGTCGCGTGCGGCAAGCTCCTGCGCCGCGAGACTGGGGCGGAGGCTGTCGACCACGGCGCGCGTGCTTGCCGTGTCGTGCAGCGAGACGACGAGGCGGCTGACGCCCGTCGTTGCGAGCAGGTCCTGCGCGTCTGGCAGCGCAATGCGGACGGCGCGCGCATCGAAGTCCTTGGAAAAGCTCTGGAACACGCCGATGACCTCGACGTCGAGCGTGTTCATCGCTCCGTCCAGGGTGCTGACGAGCAGCGTTGCCTGATCGCCCGGCCCGAGCCGAAGCGCGCGCGCAACGCCCTCGCCGAGCATCGCGCCAAAGCGGTCGTCGTCTGCCAGCATCCTGCCCGCAACCAGGTGCAGGTGCGTGCCCAGCGCATTCTCCCGCGCGGGCTCCACGCCTTCGGCGATGATCGGATAGTCCGTCTTGCCATTGTTGAGCAGGCCGGAAAACGCCACCCGGCCCATCACATCCTTCACCTCGGGCAGGCTCGCGATGCGTTCGCGCACCGCCTGATGGTTCTCGATCAGGTAGCGCTCCGGCGTGCGCGAGCCATACGTGAACACGGCCTCGCGCCCGACCTGCACGTGCCCGCTCTGGGAATGGATCAGCGCTTCGCCCAGCTGCACGAAGATGTCGCGCACGAATCCGCCGGAGAGGATCAGTCCGCACACGCCGAAGATGATCGCGCCCAGCGTGACCAGCGTACGCACACGATTGCGCCACAGGTTGCGGGCTGCAAGCCGGGTCAGGTTCTGCATGGCGGCGTCCTATTGGCGGGTACGAAGTGCGTCGACGATCTCCAGCCGGGAGGCTCGCCATGCAGGGTAGACGCTGGCGAGCAGCGTGGTCGCCAGCGCGATGCCCGCCGCGGTCATCAGGTTAGCCGGCGACAGCAGGATGCCCGCCTCGTAGCCCCAGCTCATGCCGGGTCCCGGTGGCATCGGAATGCCGACCGCGCTGATGATCAGGGCCAGCACACAGCCAAGCACCAGTCCGGCCGCTGCGCCCACCACGCCCAGGATCAGGCCTTCGAGCAGGAACATGCTGCGGATGCCGCTGCGTCGCGTGCCGAGCGCCATCATCGTGCCGATCTCGCCCACGCGCTCCATCACCGCCATCGTCATCGTGTTGGAGATGGCGAGCACGATGATCACCGCGATGATCAGGTAGATCACGCCGACCTGCTTGGCGAACAGCGCCGAGGTCTTGTTGTAGAAGTCCGCCAGCTCGACCCAGGGCACCACCTGGTAAGTGTCCGCCGGCAGCGCCTGGCGCAGGCGTTCGAGCGCCACAGGCACGGCGTCGGTGTCGTCGAGGAAGACCAGGCGCAGGTGTTCACCGTCGGTCCGCATCAGCTCGCGCGCCAGTTCGATCGGGATGCGCAGCGCGGCGTCGTCGTAGGCCTGGGCGATGGACTCGAAGAAGCCGACGACGGTCGCCTCGACGGCGCTGATGCCGCCGCCTTCGGTGTTGGCGATCAGGACCAGGGGGGCGCCGATGCTGAGGCCGAGGTTCTGTGCGAGCCCGCGCCCGACGATCGCGCTCTTCGGTTCGCCCGGTGCCAGGTTCCGGCCCTCGGGAAAGCGCAGGCCGGACGCCATCGCCTGCTCGGCCAGCGGATCGACGCCCTCGCCGATGAAGGACAGGGTGATCTCGCCCGAACTCGCCAGGCCGGCCAGCAGAAGCCGCGGCGCGGTCAGTCGATAGCCGGGCAGGGCGGCGAGCGCGGACTGCTCGGTCGCGTCAGGGGGCGCCAGCAGATAGGCGTAGGGGTCGGCCCGACCGTTCTCGAGGAAGCCCGGCTTCATCAACTGCAGGTGGCCGAGCTGGGTCTGGATGGTGTTGTCGCGACCGAAGCGCAGGTTCCAGTCGATGAAGCCGGCGGCGAGGATCATGGCGACCACGCCGAAAACCACTGCCACGAGCGCTGCACGGCTGCGGTTGATCTGTCGGAGGACGTTGCGTATGGCGGACGTGAGAACGCTAGAGCGGGGCATGGGCGCGGACTGATCCAGGACGGACGGAGTCTAGCAGCCCCAGCCACCTCGACACCATTATTCCCTCGTCACTCTGCGATGAATGGAAGGCAAAAAGAAAAAACCGCGGACCGACGTGGTCCGCGGTTTCATAGGGCCTGAACTCAGCGCGTCAAGCCTTGCGGTTTGCCCGGCGGCCCAAGCCAATACCCAGAAGCCCCAGCCCGAGGAGAGCGAGCACGCTCGGTTCGGGTACGGTGGCGAAGGTGGCGCTTCCGTCTAGCGCCGTCTGCCACATGTAGGTGTCGCTCGCGGCCTGGCAAGCTGCCAGGGAGACGCCGGCACCGGATCCTGCGCACCACAGTTGGCTATTGGTCGGAATGGGAGGATCAACGTCGGTGTCAAGACGGAACGTGATCGAATTCGCCGTCGGGTCCGCCAGCCAGATGTCGTAGAAGCTCTGACCGCTCGCCGAATCGTTGAACAGGTTCTGGATGAAGGTGTTGCCGCCCGTATCATCCGTTCCGTTGTTGTCGAAGTCGAAGGAGACAAAGCCGGTCAGCAGAAGGCTGACCCCGGAAATCGCGGAAGCGGTGATGTTGATGCGCAAGACCTGAAGCGGTCCGGTTCCGTCTTCGTAGTAGAGCGCGAAATCGCCGGTGTTGAAGTTGACGCCGGTCGGCGTCAGCACGCCGCCGATTGAGTAGTCATATGTCAGACCCCACGCCGTTCCACCGTAGCCAACCCCGAGGAGCGACAAATCCGTTCCATACGGCGGGATGCCAATGCCACTGACGAAGCCTTCCGTGTCGGCCGAGCCGCCCGATGCATTGAGCGAATCAATGTTGACCTGGCCGGGCGAAACCGGGTAGGCGAAGGTGCCAACCGGAGTCAGGTTGCCCGTATCGGCTACTCCGCCGATGATGTTCGTCTTTGCGCCGGCGCTGAAACCGTAGGCGTTCATGACGCTCGCGCGATTGGTGTCGATGACCTGCGTGCCTGCGTCAGTGGGCAGCGCCCCCGCCGCCGGGATATAGATCGACGTCGCCAGCGTGCCGGTAAATCCCAACTCGTTGATGTCTGCCGTGACACTGTCGCCGTCGAGGGTGCCGCGATCGTTGCCAACGTCGAAGTAGAACGGTGCCGCCTGTGCCGCACTCATGCCGAGGGACAGGGTCGCAGCAACGAGTCCGCTCAGGATTTTAACTTTCATGACCATCTCCTTGTGGAGTTCTTGAATATCGTAGGCCGCCTAGGGTACGACCCCACGGAGTGCATAGCAAATCGCGTTCCAGGTTAACGTGAGATTTCCGAAAGGCTTGAAAATAAATAGGAAAAAAATTTGATGGCAGCATTTCTCGCAGGCTGCGGGCGCGCTCTGGATCAAGGAGTGTAAAAAAAACCGACACTGCTGGAAGCGTGCTGAATGCTTGTGCTGCTGGTGCGTCCGTGTCCTTGGTTCGGTAGCAGGCATCGCAGGCGTGCCTTGCCGCGCCCTGCAAGCTCATCGCACGGTCTGCACTGACCGGATCGGTACATCTGACCGGATCGGTACATCTGACCGGATCGGTACATAATTGCGGCCGGAACAGAGAACTGGGCTCTTCGTGATGACTACCGTATTCGACTACCAGCGCGCCTTTTCCCGCAACATCGGCTGGGTCTCGGCGGATGAGCAGGCGCGTCTGCGCCGCGCGCGTGTCGCCATCGCCGGGCTCGGTGGGGTGGGTGGGGGGCATCTGCTGACCCTGACTCGCCTCGGGATTGGCCGGTTTCACCTTGCCGACTTCGACCAGTTTGATGTGCATAATTTCAATCGTCAGGCCGGTGCGTTCATGTCGACGGTGGGTGAGAACAAGCTCGACGTGATGGCGAGCATGGCGCTGGAGGTCAATCCGGAAGCCGAAGTCGACCGCTTCCCGGCAGGGGTGACGGCAGACAACCTGGAGGCCTTCCTCGACGGTGTGGACGTCTACGTCGATGCGCTCGACTTCTTTGCGATGGATGCGCGCCGGATGGTGTTCAAGGCCTGTGCGGATCGCGGCATCCCGGCATTGACGGCCGCACCGCTGGGCATGGGGGTGGCGTTCCTGTACTTCAGGCCGGGCGGCATGAGCTTCGAAGAGTACTTTGGCGTCGAGGGGCAGGCGCGCAACGAACAGTTCGCGCGCTTCATCGCCGGTTTGTCGCCGGCGATGCTGCAGCGCACCTACCTGGCCGTGCCCGAGGCGGTGAACTTTGGCGAACAGCGTGGCCCGTCGACGGCCATGGCCTGTGAGCTGTGCGCCGGCGTGATGGGGACGGCGGTGCTGAAGGTGTTGCTTGGCAGGGGCGGGCTGCGTGCGGCGCCATGGGGCATGCATTTCGATGCCTACCGGCAGAAGCTGCGCTTCACCTGGCGGCCCCTTGGCAACCGCAACCCGCTTCAGAAGCTGCTGCTGGCTTTCATCCGGCCACGTCTGCACATGAAGTGAGGCGCAAAGAAGAAGCCGCTCCAGGGAGCGGCTTCTTTGGCCGGGCGGCTCGGGTTGGTGCGACCCGGCGACGTCTCAGGCGGCCTTGCGGCGACGCAGGCTGGCGCCGGCACCCAGCAGACCCAGTCCGAGCAATGCCAGCGTGCCAGGTTCGGGGACGCTCACCGAGATGGGCTCGGTGGTCACCGCGAATGCGAACTGCGCGGTGGTCGCCTGACCCTCTGCGGTCAGGAAGCCCTGGCAGATGTTGCTCGTTGTGGTGCTGTTCAGGGGCGCGCTGCCGAAGCCGAGGGCGGCGCACTGACCGTCGTTGAGGAAGGCGATCGGGCTTGCCGCGCCGCCTGGGCCGAGCACGAAGACCTGAGCGTAGTAGGTGATTCCGGCCAGCACGAAAGCCTGGTTCAGGTTGGGAAGACCCGCGAAGCCGAACAGGTCACCGCAGGGGGTGGTGGTGCCACCGGCACACGGGCCCGCATTGGACGTTTCGCGAAAGTCGAAATTGAAGGTGATGGTCGGGGCATTGACTGCGCCCGGATTCGGATCGCCGGCGGGATCCCATGCGGTGGGGGTGAGCGTCAGCGTATCGAGCAGGCTCCCGGTGAGCAGCGTGTTGTAGCTGGCGCTGATCGGGTTGTTCCAGTGCGTCAGCGAGATGCCGTTCGCTGTCACCAAGGGGACGGGGCCAATCGTGGTGGCGATGCTGCCGCTCACCGGGCCACCGCCAATGCGGGCGTTACCGGTGTCGCCCGAGCCGACGGTCAATGCGCTCCTGTCAGAAGTCGGACTCTGGAAGTCTGCCCCCGTCGCGCCCCATGACAGTTCATAAGGGGAGGTCGTCGTCGTTCCCGTGCCGCCTGTTTCATAGGTTGCGGCGATAAAGGTCGCGTTGGTCGAATAATTCCAGTTCGTTACCAGCGGTAGTGCGTTGGCGCTGCTGGCCGCGAAGCCCGCCGCGATCAGTGCGGCGACGGTGAGCGGCTTGACCGCCTTCAAGATCTGCATCCTGGCTTTCATTTTGCTTCTCCTCACGCGTGACGGTTGCGATTCCGTTCCTACGCTTTAGATGAAGCATGATCTGTGCCAAGAAAATAGGAAGCTATCTGGAATATGGCTTCATGCTGAATGAGGTGCTCAATGCGCTGACGGCAAATGAGAATTCGGATGCGTCAACAATTTCTGCCCAAAGTGGGTCGCGAATGGAATGCAGTTCAGGTCACAGGGAGTGTAAGAAAAGCCGACGCGGATCCGGCGTTCTGACCTAGCGTCCGACCATGTTGTCGCGATGAATCATCTCAGGCTCGTCGATGTAACCCAGCAGCCGCTCGATCTCCGCCGTCGGCCTGCGCGCGATGCGCCGGCACTCCGACGCCGAATAATTCACCAGCCCGCGCGCCACCTCCACGCCCGCGAGCGTGCGACAGGCCACCGCCGCGCCGCGCTTGAAGTCGCCGCGCACCTCGACCACGCCCACCGGCAGCAGGCTCTTGCCGCTCTTGAGCGCGGCCACCGCGCCGTCGTCGATGATCAGGTCCCCGGCGAGCTGCAGGTGGTCGGCGATCCACTGCTTGCGCGCCTGCAGCGGCGTGCTGCTGGCGTAGAGCAGGGTGCCGAGGGCCTCGCCCGCGGCCAGGCGCAGCAGCGGGTCGGCCTCGCGGCCGCTGGCGATGCAGGTGTGGGCGCCGCTGCGGGCGGCGCGCTGGGCGGCGCGGATCTTGGTGATCATGCCGCCCTTGCTGATCGCGCTGCCCGAGCCGCCGGCCATGGTCTCGTACTGGCGGTCCTCGGCGCGGCCCTCGGCGATCAGCGTGGCCGTCGGGTCCTTGCGCGGGTCGGCGGTGTAGAGCCCCTGCTGGTCCGTGAGGATGATCAGCGCGTCGGCCTCGATCAGGTTGGCGACCAGCGCACCCAGGGTGTCGTTGTCGCCGAACTTGATCTCGTCGGTGACCACGGTGTCGTTCTCGTTGATGATCGGCACCACGCCGAGCTGCAGCAAGGTGGTGAGCGTGCTGCGGGCGTTGAGGTAGCGGGTGCGGTCGGACAGGTCCTCGTGGGTGAGCAGGATCTGTGCGGTGTGCAGGCCGTGGCGCGAGAAGGCCTTCTCGTAGGCTTCGACCAGGCCCATCTGGCCGACGGCGGCGGCGGCCTGCAGCTTGTTCATCTCGTGCGGGCGCCGGGTCCAGCCCAGGCGCTGCATGCCGGCGGCGATGGCGCCGGAGGACACCAGCGCCACTTCGCGGCCTTCGGCGCGCAGCGCGGCGATCTGGCGCGCCCAGGCGTCGAGCGCGTCCTTGTCGAGGCCGGCGCCGTTGTTGGTGACGAGGGCGCTGCCGACCTTGACCACGAGGCGGCGGGCGTTGCGGATCTTGGTTCTCATCTCGATGCGTGCGAGGTCGAAGGGTCGGGAAAGGGGGGCAGGCGCCGGTCGGTCGCGGCCAGTGCCGGGTCAGGGTTCGATCAGGAGGCGCGCGCGCCATCCGGCCCGGCGTCGTCGCGGGCGTCGGCATCGTCGTCCGCCGCGTCCTCGGGCAGGGCGTCGTCGTCCTCGTCGCGCAGGGCTTCACTTTCATAGGCGGCGTCGGCGGCGGCGCGGGCGGCTTCGATCGCGGCCAGGCGCGCGGCTTCGGCGGCGTGGCGCTCGGCGCGCTCGGCCTCGATGCGCTCGCGCTCGGCGTCGAGGAAGTCCTGGATGGCGAAGATCAGCGCCTTGGTGCCGTCGCCCTTCAGCGCCGAGATCTCGAAGTGGCGCTCGACCGGGCCGTAGGCGTCGAGGAAGGCCTGCACGCGTTCGGCGCGCTCTTCCTCGGGGATGAGGTCGAGCTTGTTCAGCGCCAGCCAGCGCGGCTTGTTGTAGAGCGCCTCGTCGTACTTGCGCAGCTCTTCGACGATTGCCTTGGCGTCGGCCACGGGGTCGGCCTCGGGGTCGAAGGGCGCGAGGTCGACCAGGTGCAGCAACACATGGGTGCGCTGCAGGTGGCGCAGGAACTGGTGGCCGAGGCCGGCGCCCTCGGCTGCGCCTTCGATCAGGCCGGGGATGTCGGCGATGACGAAGCTGCGCGCCTCGCTGGTGCGCACCACGCCGAGGTTGGGCGCGAGGGTGGTGAAGGGGTAGTCGGCGACCTTGGGCTTGGCGGCGGAGACGCTGCGGATGAAGGTCGACTTGCCGGCGTTGGGCAGGCCGAGCAGGCCGACGTCGGCCAGCACCTTCAACTCCAGGTGCAGGTTGCGGAATTCGCCTTCCTGGCCCATGGTTTTCTTGCGCGGCGCGCGGTTGGTGCTGGACTTGAAGTGGATGTTGCCCAGGCCGCCGCGCCCGCCGCGCGCGATCAGCACGGTCTTGCCGTCCTCGTCGAGGTCGGCGACGAGCTCGCCGCTCTCGAGGTCCTTGAGCACCGTGCCGACCGGAAAGCGCAGCGTGATGTCCTTGCCGCCCTTGCCGTAGCAGTCGCGGCTGCCGCCGTTTTCGCCGCGTTCGGCGCGGAAGCTGCGGGTGTAGCGGTAGTCGATCAGGGTGTTGAGGTTGCGGTCGGCGACCGCATACACGCTGCCGCCGCGCCCGCCGTCGCCGCCGCTGGGGCCGCCCTTGGGGATGAACTTCTCGCGGCGGAAGGTGGCCGCGCCGTTACCGCCGTCGCCGGCGTAGACCTCGATGCGGGCTTCGTCAAAAAACTTCATGCCTGATCAACCTCTTCGTGGAGCACGCCGCACGGCGCGCCCCGGAAACAAAAAAGCCCTACCGCAAGGATAGGGCTTTTGTACTGCAATGCGATCGAACGCGTGCGATCAGGCCGCTTCCGGCACGATGATCACGGTGCGGCGACGCGACGGGCCCTTGATCGCGAACTGGACGGTGCCGTCCTTGAGCGCGAACAGGGTGTGGTCCTTGCCGATGCCGACGTTGTCGCCCGGGTGGTATTCGGTGCCGCGCTGGCGAACGATGATGTTGCCGGCGAGCACGAACTGACCACCGTAGCGCTTGACGCCGAGGCGTTTCGATTCCGAGTCGCGGCCGTTACGCGAACTACCGCCAGCTTTTTTGTGTGCCATGTCGGATTACCCCCTTCGCCTTAGGCCGAGATCGCTTCGATGCGAAGCTCGGTGTAGTTCTGACGATGCCCCTGGTGCTTCTGGTAGTGCTTGCGGCGGCGCATCTTGAAAATCTTGATCTTGTCGTGACGGCCGTGGGAAACCACGGTCGCCGTGACGGAAGCTCCGGCCACAACGGGCGTGCCGATCTTGACGGCATCGCCTTCGCCGACCATGAAGACCTGGTCGAGAGTGATTTCGGAACCCACGTCGGCCGGTATCTGTTCTACCTTGATCTTTTCGCCAGCAGCAACGCGATACTGCTTGCCACCGGTTTTTATCACCGCGTACATGGTGTTACTCCAGTTGATGAGTCTGCAAAGAATCGCGCACTATACGAATGCGCCGCGCGAAAGTCAATGAAAACAATGCCCCGGGCGCTTGTTTCAGCCTCCTGAGCAGAGTGTAAAGAAATCCGACACCCTCCCGCTGCGCCCGGGCGGCTGCGGATCAGGCCTCGGCCAGCGCCGGCAGCAGCGCGTCCAGCGCCTGGTGCTCGGTGCGGTAGTTCGCCCGCTCGCCGATGCGCGCCCACAGGCCGTCGCGCTCCATGGCGTCGATGACCTGCTTCTTGAGGCCGCAGAAGGCGATCGACTGGCCTTGCGCGTGAAAGCGCTCGAACAGGCCGGCGAGCGTGTGCAGCCCGGTGGCGTCGATGTCGTTGATGCCGGCGGCCGACACCAGCACGATCTTCACGCCTGGCTGCGCGCGCGCCGCGCCGAGCATGGCGTCCTCGAAGGTGGCGGCGGTGACGAAGCTGAGCGGGCTGTCGAAGCGCAGGATCACCAGTGCGGGGTGCGGGTGGGGCAGCTCGAAGCGCTCGCGGTCGCGGTAGGTGCCGTCGGCGTGCAGGCCGAGCAGGGCGACGCGCGGGCGCATGCTGCGGTACACCAGCAGCGCCAGCGACAGCATCAGCCCGGTGAGGATGCCGTTCTGGATGTTGGGCGCAAAGGCGAGGGTGGCGACGAAGGTGACGGCGGCGCCGGCGCCGTCGTCGCGGCTGCTGCGCCAGGCGCGCGCGAGCACCTTGAGGTCGATCAGGCTGACCACCGCCTGCAGGATCACCGCTGCCAGCACCGGCTTGGGCAGGTGCCACAGCAGCGGCGTCAGGTAGAGCAGGGTGAGCAGCACCACCGCAGCGGTGACGAGGGACGACAGGCCGCTGCGGGCCTCATTGACGTAGTTGAGCGCCGAGCGCGAGAACGAGGCGCTCACCGGCATGCCACTGCTGAAGGCGGCGGAGATCTTGGCCAGGCCCTGGCCGATCAGCTCCTGGTCCTGGCTCCAGGCCTGGCGCGTGCGCCCGCAGATGAGCTTGGCACTGGAGGTGGCCTCCATGAAGCTGACCATGGCGATGACGAAGGCCGCCGGCAGCACGGCGGCGATGAGCTCGGGGCGCAGCGGCGGCAGGCTCAATGCCGGCAGCCCGCCCGGCACCGCGCCCACCACCGCGCCGCCGCCCGCTTCGAACCCGGTCCACGCCGACAGCGCGGTGGCGCCGGCGACCACCAGCGGTACGCCGGGCAGGCGCGGCCACAGGCGCTTCGACAGCAGCAGGGCGGCGAGGCTGCCGAGACCGAAGGCGACCGAGGGCAGGTGCAGCGCCGCCATGCCGCCCAGCGCATTGGCGAAATCCAGCATCAGGTGTTGCGAACTCCTCATGTCGAGGCCGAGCAGGGGCGGAATCTGGGTTAGGCAGATGATCAGGGCGGCGGCATTGACGAAGCCCATCAGCACCGGCACCGACAACAGGTTGAGCAGCCAGCCCAGGCGCAGCACGCCGAGCCCGAGCTGGATCAGGCCCGACAGCAAGGCCAGCAGCAGCGCCAGGCCGACCAGATCGCCCCCCGCCTGGCCCGCCAGCGGCAGGATGCTCGCGCCCACCAGCAGGCCGGTGAGCGCCACCGGGCCGGTCGAGAGCTGGCCGCAGGAGCCGAACAGCGCCGCGACCACTGCCGGGATCAGCGCCGCATACAGGCCGACATGTGGCGGCAGGCCGGCGAGCTTGGCGTAGGCCAGGGCCTGCGGGACCATCACCAGGGCCACCGTGAGGCCTGCCAGCAGATCGCCGCGGACGCCGCCAGCACGCCACTGCGCGGGCCAGGCGAGAAACGGCAGCAGGCGGTGCAGGCGCGGGGTGGGAGGCATCGGAGGCGCGGGGGCGGGCCGCTGAGCGGCGCCGGCGTGTCGAAGGCGATGGCGGCGATGTTAAAGACAAAACCGGCGCGGGGCACGGTTTGCCCATTCTGATCCGCGCGTCGTGCGAAATTTCACGTTCCGTGTGTTTGCAGGCGGCTGACCGTGGCGATCGGCACGCCGGCAAGGCGGGCGGGTTGCTATGATCCGCTGCAGCCTCCAATAACGAAAACCATTCTCTCCAGTTTCGTCTCCCATGTCCTTCACCGCCGAAACCTGTGTTGCCATGCATGCTGGCGACCGCAAGGAACAGCAGGATCGCGTCGCACTGTTCGGCCACCCGAAGAAGCCGGGCATGATGATGGCCGTGCTTGCCGATGGCATGGGCGGACACAGTGGCGGTGCGATGGCGGCCGAGCAGGTGCTGATCCGTGCGCGCCAGAACTTCGAGGTCTATGCGCCGCTGCACGAGACGCCCGAGCACCTGCTCGGCAGCGTCATCGACGAGGCGCACACGGTGATCAAGCTCACCCGCTTCACCAGCGAGCAGGACCCGCACAGCACGGCGGTGGTCTTCCTGCTGCAGAACGGCAGGGCCTACTGGGCCCATTGCGGCGACTCGCGCATGTATCACTTCCGCGGCACCACGACGGTGTCGCGCACCGCCGATCATTCGCTCGTGGGCGAGCTGCAGCGCAAGGGTCGGCTGGACGAAGCGGGGGCGCTCAATCATCCGCAGCGCAACGTGCTGCTCGCCTGCCTGGGCAGCGAGCGCGAACCGCGCATCGAGCACGGCCGCGAGGAGGCGCCACACGCCGGCGACTGCTTCCTGCTGTGCTCGGACGGCCTGTGGGCCTACTTCAGCGATTCCGAGCTGGCCTCGACCTTGCAGGAGCTGCCCCCGCGCGCCGCCGCCGAGCGCCTGATCTCGCAGGCCCGCCAGCGCGCCTGCGGCGGCGGCGACAACATCGCGCTGGCCATCGTCAAGCTCGTACCGGCACCCCCCCAGCCCTTCCGTCCCGGCGCGCGCTGAGCGCCCGCATCGACGCCGACCTCGTGCATGGCAGGCACGCGGGCGCGGCTGTGCGCGCGCGCGGATGGTGCATTTGGATGATTACGCCTGCCCGGATTGCCGGTAATATGGCCTTCGCGTCGGCTCCTGGCGCTGCAAGCGCGGGGCAGGGAGAACTAACAAAGAGGGCGGCCGGCGCTTCTTTCGATTCTGTGTTGATACCGTTCTACAGGGAGGAATACGCCCATGCCTCTGATCATCGGAGTGCTAGCGGAGACCCATCCCGGCGAGCGACGCCTGTCCGTCGTGCCGGATGTGGTCAAGAAATATCAGGGCCTTGGTGCCCAGGTGGTGATGCAGAAGGGCGCCGGCAAGGCCGCGCACTTCCGGGACACCGATTTTGCCGACGTCAGCTTCGTCGATAGCGCCGCCGAAGTGTGTGCGGCCGCCGACGTGGTGTTCTGCGTGCAGGCCCCGCCGGCCGAGACGATCGCCGCCATGAAGCCGGGCAGCGTGCTGTGCGGCATGCTGCAGCCTTGGTCCAGTGCCGAGCGCGCGAGCCAGCTGGTTGACGGCCAGCTGACGGCGTTTGCGCTCGAGCTGCTGCCGCGCATCTCGCGCGCCCAGAGCATGGACATCCTGTCCAGCCAGGGCGCGGTCGCCGGCTACGAGTGTGCGCTGATCGCCGCCGACCATTCGCCCAAGTTCTTCCCCATGCTCACCTACGCCGCCGGCTCCATCCGTCCGGCCAAGGTGCTGGTGATCGGTGCCGGCGTCGCCGGCCTGCAGGCGATCGCCACCGCGCGCCGCATCGGCGCCATGGTCGAGGCCTATGACGTGCGTCCCGAAACGCGCGAGCAGATCGAGTCGCTCGGCGCCAAGTTCGTCGACACCGGCGTGTCGGCCGCGGGCACCGGTGGCTATGCGCGCGAGCTCACCGACGAGGAAAAGGCCAAGCAGGCCGAGCGCCTCGCGAAGGCGGTGGCGCAGTGCGATGCGCTGATCACCACCGCGGCCATTCCGGGCAAGGCGGCGCCGAAGATCATCACCGCCGACATGATCGCGCGCATGAAGCCGGGCGCGGTGGTCGTCGACATGGCTGCCGAGACCGGCGGCAACGTTGAGGGCACGGTCGCTGGCGAGAAGGTGTGGATCAATGACGTGCTCGTGATCGGCCCGACCAACATCGCCAGCCGCATGCCGGTGCATGCGTCCGAGATGGTGGCCAAGAACCTGTTCAATTTCATCTCGCCCTTCATCCGCGACGGCGCGCTCGCGCTCGACTGGGAAGACGAGGTCCTGTCCGGCAGTTGCCTGACGCATGCGGGCGAAGTTCGCCACGCCGGCGTCAAGCAGGTGCTCGGCCTGTAAGGGAGGACACGCCATGGATGGCTTTACCGCGTTGTACATCTTCGCGCTCGCCGCGTTCACCGGTTACGAGGTGATCTCGCGCGTGCCGGTGATCCTGCATACCCCGCTGATGTCGGGGTCGAACTTCGTGCACGGTGTCGTGCTGATCGGCGCCATGGTCGCACTCGGCCATGCCGATCCGGAAGACCCGGTGCAACTGGTGATCGGCTTCCTCGCCGTGTTCCTCGGCGCGGCCAACGCCGCCGGTGGCTACATCGTCACCGAACGCATGCTCGGCATGTTCAAGGCCGGCGGCCGCAAGGAAGGGGGTGTCAAATGACGTCTAACTGGTTCGTGAGCATGGCGTACTTCATCGTCGCCGTGGTCTTCATCCTCGGCCTCAAGGCGATGGCCTCGCCGGTCACCGCGCGCAAGGGCATCGTGTGGGCGGGCTTCGCCATGGTCGGCGCGACCGTGGTGACCTTCTTCATGCCCGGCCTCAACAACGTCGGCCTGATGGTGCTGGCCATCGTGCTCGGCGGCGGCGTGGCCTGGTACAGCGGCAAGATCGTCAAGATGACCGACATGCCACAGATGGTCGCCATCTACAACGGCATGGGCGGCGGCGCGGCCGCAGGCATCGCCGCGATCGAGCTGGTGCGCGGCGTGCAGCACGACGCCATCACCTCGACGCTGCTCGCGCTGGGCGCGATCATCGGCGCGGTGGCCTTCTCCGGCTCGTGCGTGGCCTTTGCCAAGCTGCAGGGCCTGATGAACAAGGCGATCCGCCTGCCGCAGCAGAACAACGTGAACTTCTTCCTGACGCTGCTGACCTTCGGCGTGGGCCTGACCGTGGCCTACTCCGATGCGCCCGGCGGCTTCGAGATCTTCCTGTTCTTCGTGCTCGCGCTGGCGCTCGGCGTGGTGCTGGTGATGCCGATCGGCGGCGCCGACATGCCGGTGGTGATCTCGCTGCTGAACGCCTTCACCGGCCTGGCGGTGGGCTTCAAGGGCTTCGTCATCGGCAACCCGGCACTGATCGTGGCCGGCATCGTGGTCGGCGCCTCGGGCATGCTGCTCACCCAGCTGATGGCCAAGGCGATGAACCGCCCGATCAGGAACATCATCTTCACCCCGCTCACCGGCGCGGCGGCCGAAGGCGGCGAGGCGGTCGAAGGCACGATGCGCGAGCTGTCGTCGATGGATGCGGCGGCGCTGATGCGCTACGGCCAGAAGGTCATCATCGTGCCGGGCTACGGCATGGCGGTGGCCGGTGCCCAGCACAAGGTGTGGGAGATGGCGCAGCTGCTCGAGGAGGGCGGCGTCGAGGTGGTGTTCGCGATCCACCCGGTCGCGGGCCGCATGCCCGGCCACATGAACGTGCTGCTGGCCGAGGCCGGCGTGCCCTACGACAAGATCTTCGATCTCGACGAGATCAACGCCGACTTCGCCCAGGCGGACGTGGCGCTGGTGATCGGCGCCAACGACGTGGTGAACCCGGTCGCGCGCACCGACAAGTCGAGCCCGATCTACGGCATGCCCATCCTCAATGCCGACATGGCGCAGAACGTCATCGTCGTCAAGCGCGGCAAGGGCGCGGGCTACTCGGGTATCGAGAACGCGCTGTTCTACAAGGACAACTGCCGCATGCTGTACGGCAGCGCGCAGGAAGCGATCGGCGAAGTGATCCAGCACGTGAAGACGCTGGAGGCCTGATGGAAACTCCCGCCAGCCGAAGGTGGGCGGGGGTGGTTCAAGTCTGGCGCGTGGCGGGCCGTTACCGGGGATGTCGTGTTTCCGGGAGCGGCCCGTTGCGTTTCAGGACTTCTTTGTTGTTGATCTGCCTTGCCGCATGGGCCGGGCTCGCCGCTGCGCAGGCGCCGGTGCAGGCCCGGCCGGGCGAGGCGCCCACGCCAGCGCCGGCTCAGCCGCCGCTGCAGTCCATTCAGGATGGCGCCGCGGATGCTGCCGCCGCGCGCGAGACGCCGGCATGGCGCAGCACCGCGGGCTACCCCTTTCCGGCGCTGGCCGACACGGTGGCGCGCATGCAGCATGTCGCCCAGGCGATGCAGCTGCGCGAGTACTGTGCGAACCAGCGCCTGGCGGATGAGTTCGTGCGCGAGCGCCTGCAGCGTTTCAGCCGCCTCACCGGGCGCGAGGAAGACTGCCAGACGCTGCTCGACTACTGAGCGCTGGCGGCGAGGAAGGCCTCGAACTCGCACGCCGGCATCGGCCGGCCGAACAGCGGGCCCTGCTGCAGCTGGCAGTCGAGCGCGCACAGGAAAGCCTGCTGGCCCGGTTCCTCGACGCCGCGCGCATATACCTCCAGCCCCAGCGTCGCGGCGAGGCCGCTGATGGCCTCGACCACCGCCTCGCTGTCCTCGCTCCTGCCCACGCCGCGTACCAGCGCGGGGTCGAGCTTGATCGCCTTCAGCGGATAGCGCCGCAGGCGCGGGATCGAGGACAGGCCACGGCCGAAATCGTCCACCGCCAGGCGCACGCCGATCTCGGCCAGCCTGCGCAGGGTCTCGGCAAGGTTGCTGCCGTCCTCGGCCATCACTTTTTCGTCGAGGTCGAGCTCGAGCCGCTGCGGAGGAAGGCCGCTGCTGCGCAAGCTGGCCGCGACGCGCTCGGCAAAGTCGCCATGGATCAGCTGCTCGATGCCGACATTGACCGTCAGTCGCGGCGTGCTGCCGCTGGCCGTGGCCGGCCATTGGCGGGCGAGGCGGCAGGCCGCGGCCAGTACCCAGTCGCCGACGCGGGCGAGCAGCGTGGGGTCGCTCACCGCGCCGATGAAGCGGCGAAAGGGCAGCAGGCCGAGTTCGGGGTGTTGCCAGCGCAGCAGGGCTTCGCCGGCGCACACCTGGCCGCTGCGGGCGTCGATCAGGGGCTGGAAATGCAGCAGCAGTTCGTCCGCCTCGAGGGCCTGGCGCAGGTCGTTCTCGAGGTAGGCCATGTCGAAGCCGAGGCTGTCGGCGAGGCCGTTGAAGAACTGGTGATTGTTGCCACCCAGGCGCTGCGCTTGGCCGAGCGCCGTGCGCGCGTGGCGCAGCAGCGTGTCGAGTTCGCGGCCGTCCTGCGGGAACAGGGCGATGCCGGCGCTGGCGGTGAGCTGCAGGCTGTGCGCGCCGAGCGCGAGCGGCTGCGCCACGGCGGCCAGCAGCGCATCGGCGACGCGGCCCGCGTCGCCGGGCAGGTCGAGCTCGGGCAGCAGGACCAGGAAGCTGTCGCTGCGCTCGCGCGCCACCAGCGCGCGGCTGCCGCCGGCCTGGTTCAGGCGGTGGGCGAGGTGCTGCAGCGCCGCGTCTCCCACGGTGTCGCCGTGGGCGCGATTGACGGCCTTGAAGCCGTCGATGTCGATGCGGAGCACGCCCATGCTGGTGCGCTGCGCCAGGGCGCGGGCGACGCCGTCGTCAAAGCGTGCTTCCAGCAGGCGGCGGTTGGGCAGGCCGGTGAGCAGATCGTGACAGGCCAGGTACATCGCCCGCATGTCGGCCTTGTCGTCCTGCGCCGGTTCGGCCTCGGGGCGGGGGAGGCGGCGCGCGCGCGCGGAGCCACGGGCGGGCGCGGCGGGGCCGGTGCGCGCCGGTGCGGTGGGCGCAGCGGGGCTGGTCGCGGCGAGGGCGGTGCCCGCCTGCGCAGCCGGGCGCGCGCCGGGGGCGCTGAGGATGATGGCGTGGATGCCCGGGCGCAGACGGGGCGCGGCGACGAAGTCGAGCGAGCACAACTCGCCGCCGGGCAGCGCGAAACTGAGCGTGCCGCGCTTCTCGCCCTGGATGAGGACGCGGGCGCGCGCGGCGAGGAAGGCCTCCTCGCTGGGAAACAGCTCGGTCAGCGGCCGGCCCGCCACCTGGCGGTAGTCACGCTGCAGCAGCCGGCAGGCGGCGCTGTTGGCGTCGAGGATGACCTCGTCGCCGGTGATGATCAGGCCTTCGTCGAGGAGTTCGAGCAGCGCCAGGTAGACGCCGGTCTCCGCACCCTCGGAAAGGTCGGGCACGAAGGGGTCGGGCGAAGAGGGCTCTGGCGAGGAGGGCAGGCCCGGTGGGCGTCCTGTGGGGTTCACTGGCGGCAGCGTGGAGGTGGGATCAGGCAGTGGGATCAGGCCTTTACGGCATCGACCCCAGAATACTTGATGCGCGGCTGCCGCCGAGGACGGAATAGGCGGGGCGGGCGGGCCTATTTCCGCCCCGGATGGGTGGGTTTCCCGAAGGGGTGGGCTTACTTGCGGCCCAGGCCGCCGAGCAGCACCGCGATCGGACGCTGGCCGCGGCGCAGGGGGTCGGGCTTGGAGGCGGCCACGCCGGTCGCTGCGGTGTCGGGGCCAAGCAGCGGTGCGACGGGGCTGACCGGCTCGTAGGGCTTGCTGAAGTCGAAGCCGTCGGCCGCGATCGTCGAACGCCCGCGCCGATTGGCGCCGCGCGCGCCTTCGCGACTGCTGTCGCGCCCGCCCTCGCGTGCGCCGGGGCGCCGGCCGTCCGGCGCGCGTTCGCGCGTGGCGGCGCCTTCGGCCTGCTCGGCGGGGGCGGAGCGGCGGCCGCGGTGGGCGCGCGAGCCGGCCTCGTGAAAGTCCGGGTCGGGGTCGAAGCCGGGCACGATCTCCTGCGGGATCTGGAACTTGATCAGCTTCTCGATCTCGTTCAGCCAGTGCTTTTCCTCCGCGCTGACGAGCGAGATGGCATTGCCGTGGTGGCCGGCGCGGCCGGTACGGCCGATGCGGTGCACGTAGTCCTCGGCCGTGTGCGGCAGCTCGAAGTTGATGACGAAGGGCAGCTCGTCGATGTCGAGACCGCGCGCGGCGACGTCGGTGGCGACCAGCACGCGCAGCTTGCCCGACTTGAAGGCCTCAAGTGTCTCGGTGCGCTGCTGCTGGCCCTTGTCGCCGTGGATGGCGTCGGCCGAGATGCCGGCGCGCTCGAGGTAGTGGGCCAGGCGCCCGCACATCAGCTTGGTATCGACGAAGACCAGCGCCTGGGTGTCGGGCTTGTGGCGCAGCAGGTGGGCGAGCAGGTTGCGCTTCATGCCCGAGGACACCGGGTGCACGACGTGGGTGATGGTCTCCGACACCATGTTGCGGCGCGCCACCTCGATCAGCTGCGGGTTCTTCAGCATCTGGTCGGCGAGCTTCTTGATCTCGTCCGAGAAGGTGGCCGAGAACAGCAGGCTCTGGCGCTGCTTGGGCAGCAGGGCGAGGATGCGCTTGATGTCGGGGATGAAGCCCATGTCGAGCATGCGGTCGGCTTCGTCGAGCACGAGCACTTCGACCTGGGACAGGTTGATCGACTTCTGCTCGACATGGTCGAGCAGCCGCCCCGGGGTGGCGATGACGACCTCGATGCCGCGGCGCAGTTCCATCTGCTGCGGCTTGATGTCCACGCCGCCATAGACGCAGATCGAGCGCAGCGGCAGGTGTTTGCTGTAGGTCTTGACCGACTCGAACACCTGCATCGCCAGCTCGCGGGTGGGGGCGAGGATGAGCGCGCGCGTCTGGTGGCGGGCCGGCGAGGTGCTGGTGTTGGCGTGGCGGGCGATGCGGTGCAGCAGCGGCAGGGTGAAGCCGGCCGTCTTGCCGGTGCCGGTCTGGGCGCCGCCCATGACGTCATTGCCGGCGATGACGATGGGGATGGCCTGGCGCTGGATCGGCGTCGGCTCGGTGTAGCCGGCGTCGGCGACGGCTTGCAGCAGTTCGGGAATGAGGCCGAGATCGGCGAAACTCATGGGCGCCTTTGCATTGAGTGCAGCCCCGCTGCAAAGGTGCGCGCGACTGCCGGAGTGGGAAAGCCCGGATTATACACGGCACGAAAAATCGTTTACCGCACAGGGGCTTCCCATCCCCGCGCGCGGCGGTGGGCGCAGCCTACTTCTTGAGCATCAGGAAGGCGGTCACTTCCTCGCGGTCGTGGTAGAGGTGCTTGATGCGCAGGTCGAAGGGGCCGACGCTGTTGAGCCGCTTGCGGATCAGCTCGCGGCACTGCTCGACCGCCTCGACGCGGCGCTTCATCGGCAGCTTGAGGTTGAAGATGGCGTAGCGGCAGCGTCCGGTGGCAACCCATTCGGCCATCAGCGAGGCGATGCGGCTGGGCTGCTCGACCATGTCGCACACCAGCCAGTCCACCGGCCGATGGGGACGCCAGGTGAAGCCGTCGGCGCGCAGGTGCTCGACCATCTCGGTGGCCATCACCGTGTCGCGCAGCGGGCCGTTGTCGATGGCGGTGACGCGCAGTCCGCGCTGCACGAGCTGCCAGGTCCAGCCTCCCGGGGCGGCGCCGAGGTCCACCGCGCGCTGGCCGGCGCGCAGCATGGTCTCGCGTTCGTGGTCGTCGAGCAGCACCATGAAGGCTTCGGCCAGCTTCATGGTCGAGCGGCTGGGCGCGCTCGAGGGCATGCGCAGGCGCGGGATGCCCATCGGCCAGCTCGAGCACTGGCCGGGCTGGCCGGCGGCGAGCCAGGCGGTGGTGGCGTCGGTGAACAGCACGTGCAGCACCGGCAGGCCGGCGCGGCTGGTGCGCAGGCAGCCGGCCTTTTCCAGGGCCTTGGTCAGCGGCTCGGTGAAGCGCTTGCAGAAACCCGAGCGCTGCTTGGCCTCGTCGGTATCGGGCGTCTCCAGCAGCACGCCGGAAAAGCGCTGGCCGCTGGCCTTGACCGCGTCGACGAGGGGGGTGGCGCGGTCGCGTTCGGGCAGCGCCTCCACCCGCGCGAACCAGGGCAGCAACTGGCGCGCGAAGCTGGCGCGCTGCCAGTCGGTGGCATTGCCGAAGCTGCCCAGTGGCGTCGGCTCGAAGGTCTCGTACACGACGTAGCCGGTGTCGGGCTCGGCGCGGACGAAGCCGATCAGTCCGGCCTCGGCAGCGAGGTCGTCGACCTCGGCGGCGAGTTCCTTCTCGAAACCGGCGCGGCAATAGCCGAGCAGGCCAGCGCAGTTCAGGCCGGCGGCGGGGGTGTGCTGATTCATTGGGCGAGGGCGCGCAGGCGCTGAAGTATGATTGGGCCCGGGTCTGCAGGACGTGCAGGATCTGCAGGGCGGGGCCGAGGCCCCCGATGATAAGCCGCCGCGGCCTCACTGGCGAGCCCGGCGCCCGCGCCGGGCGCCGGGGCTGGGCGCAGATGGGACAGGAGCGTGGATCAGCAAGCGTGAAATGGGCTATCGCCCGCTGGGCGATAAGGGCCGCCGGTGTCGGCGATCTGCCTCGGTACGATGACCTTCGGTCAGCAGAACAGCGAGGCCGAGGCGCGCAGCCAGCTCGATCTCGCCCTCGAGCGCGGCGTCAACTTCATCGGACGGTGCCGGGCGAGGGGGCGTCGCCTGGCGTCGATGCCTCGGCCGGCAGCGGCGTGACGGCAGGGGTTGGCAGCTGGGTGAAGCGCGACGGCACGACCTCGAGCTTGTGCGCCATCATGTAGTCGTTCATGTCGCGCCAGCCGGCGAACACGGCGGCCTTGTCCGCCGAGCCGTTGAGCGTGTAGCAGTCTTCCAGCGAGCGCCCGGCGTGACGGCAGGCGCTGCCGATGGCACGCCCTTCGGCCTCCATGCGTGCGGCGTCGCGCGCTGGGTTGGGCAGCTCGAGCAGCTCTGCGATCTGTTCGCAACCGGCCACCAGCGGCAGTAGTGCGATCAGGACGAGGGCGGGCAGCGAAGGACGCGAGGCGGGACGGCGCATGGCGGGAGGGGGCGCGGGGTCGTTGTCGAAGGGGTGCGCTGCGGCGCCGCTCGGTGATGGCGTTGAAGCGCTCTGATCCCATTAACGGCGGCCGTGACGGATTCTTGAAGACAGGCCCGCAAGTTACATCCGGGGCGTTCGTTTCGTGAGGCGGCGACACTATAATTCCGCTGCCTCCGGGCCGTCGGTCCGGGCTTCTCGTCATGTGTGTCAAGTCTATGAATAAAAAGCGTTTCAAGGGTTTGGTCGGGGTGGTCGTGGCGTGCGCAGCGGTCTGGCTGCCCTTGTCGGCGACGGCGGCCGCCGCGTCCCAGCAGGTCGAGCTCTTCCATCGTCTGCCCGAGAGCCGGGCGGCCGCGCTCAACGACCTCGTCGAGCGCTTCAATGCGCAGTCGAAGGACGTCCGCGTCGTGCTGAGCGACGCCGACTGGCGCGCGCGCACCGCGCCGCCCCATCTGCTCATCCTGGAGGGCGACGACGAGGACGAGTTCGTCGCCGGCAAGCCGCGCTTCAAGCCGCTGCACGCGCTGATGCGCGAGAGCGGAGTGGCGCTGCAGACCGTGCGTCCGCCGGCGATGATGACGCGCACCCCGGTGGACGCCCAAGGCCGCCTGCTGGCGCTGCCGATCGGCCTGTCGACGCCGGTGCTGTTCGTGAACCGCGACGCCCTGCGCCGTGCCGGCATGAACCCGGAAACGACCCAGGTCAACACCTGGTTCGAACTGCAGGAGACCCTGGGTCGCCTCGCCGACGCCGGCCACACCTGCCCCTACACCGTGTCCGAGCCCGGACGGGTGATGGTCGAGAACCTCAGCGCCTGGCACAACGAGCCGGTGGCGGCGGTGCGCGACAAGCGCACCGTGCCCAGCTTCAACGGCATGTTCCAGGTCAAGCACGTGGCGATGATGGCGAGCTGGACGCGCGCGCGCTACCTGCACGTGTTCAATGAGCAGGGCGAGTCCGAGCAGCGCTTCGCCAGTGGCGACTGCGCGGTGATTGCCGCACCGTCGGCGAGCTGGGTGGATTTCCGCCGCAGTGGCACGCTGGACGTCGGCGTATCGCGCCTGCCCTACTACGAGGACTTTCCCGGCGCGCCGCAGAACACCGTGGCCGACGGCCCGGCGCTGTGGGCGGCGGCGGGCAAGAAGCCTGCCGAGTACAAGGCCATTGCGCGCTTCATCAGCTTCTGGCTGCAACCCGAGAACCAGGTCGCCTGGCAGCGCGAGACCGGCTACCTGCCGCTGAACCGGGCCGGGCTGCTGGCGTCGCGCAGCGAGCTGCTCGGCGACGATCTCGAGAACGTGCGGGTGGCGGTCGAGCAACTGACGCACAAGCCGGCGACGCCGCAGTCCTCCGCCCAGCCTGCGGTCGAGCGGCAGAAGGTGCGCCGCATCCTCGACGAAGAGCTTGCCGGCGTGTGGGCGGACGAGAAGGCCGCCAAGGAGGCGCTCGACAACGCCGTGACGCGCGCCCAGGGCGGCAACTGAGCGCGGCCCGGGACGCGGGCGCCGCGCCCGGCGCGGCTTGACGCCGCGCGCGCGCGGCGCCTACCATCCGCCTTTTTCCGCGAGCGTGTCCGCCTTGTCCGTCAAGCAGCTTTTCGCGCCGATCGCCGCCGACATGCAGGCGGTGGATGCCGTCATCCGCGACCGCCTCCATTCGGATGTCGTACTCATCCGCCAGGTGGCCGAATACATCATCCACAGCGGCGGCAAGCGCCTGCGCCCGGCGCTGGTGCTCTTTTCCGCCGGTGCGATGGGCTACAAGGGCACCGAGCACCACGAGCTCGCCGCCGTGGTCGAGTTCATCCACACCGCCACCTTGCTGCACGACGACGTGGTCGATGAGTCCGACCTGCGCCGCGGCAACAAGACCGCCAATGCCCTGTTCGGCAATGCGGCCTCGGTGCTGGTGGGCGACTTCCTCTACTCGCGCGCCTTCCAGATGATGGTCGGGGTCGAGAACATGCGCGTGATGCGCGTGCTCGCCGACGCCACCAACGTCATCGCCGAGGGCGAGGTGCTGCAGTTGCTCAACTGCCACAACGCGGACGTGGTCATCGACGACTACCTGCGCGTGATCCGCTACAAGACGGCCAAGCTGTTCGAGGCCGCCGCACGACTGGGCGGCATCCTGGGCGGCGCCGACGAGGCGCTCGAAGGCCGGCTGGCCGAGTTCGGCATGCATCTGGGCACCGCATTCCAGCTCATCGACGACGTGCTCGACTACTCGGCCGACGAGGCCGACACCGGCAAGCACCTGGGCGACGACCTTGCCGAGGGCAAGCCCACGCTGCCGCTCATCCATGTCATGCAGCACGGCACGCCCGAGCAGGCGGCGACGGTGCGTAACGCCATCGAGAACGGCGGTCGCGACGATTTCGCTGCGGTGCTCGCCGCGATTCAGTCCACCGGCGCGCTCGAGGTGACGCGACGCCACGCGCAGGCCGAGGCCGAGCGCGCGATCGAAGCACTTTCCGCGCTTCCCCCTTCCATTTTCAAGGACGCGCTGCTACAATTATCGGACTTTGCAGTTAGGCGAACTTACTGATATAGTAGCGGGCTTGGCAGCAAGGCAAGAAAGTGTCGGGGAATAGCTCAGCCTGGTAGAGCACTGCGTTCGGGACGCAGGGGCCGGAGGTTCGAATCCTCTTTCCCCGACCAAAAATTCGGCTGGAATCGGCAGTTCAGCGCTGATCGATTCCGCAACAAGGTGGCGCAGACTTTCAAGAGTCCTGCGCCATTTTTTCGTCTGTACTCCGCGACTGGGGTCATGCGTGCGTAATTGCGCGCCTGATCCGGTGGCCTGCGCAGTATCATCGCGCATCGTTTTTCCGACGCGGCGAGGGCCTCGGCCTGGGTCGCCATCATCGACGGCTCAGACCATGTCGTTACCTCGCCTCTTCGCGCCGCTGCGCGTCGTGCCGGCGCTCGCCGCCTGCCTCTGCACCGGTGCCTCCCTCGCGGCTGCGCCCGGCGATCTGGTGCGCCTGCTGCCCCTGTCGCTGGAAGACCTCATCAACACGCCGGTGGTGACGGCCTCGCGCCGATCCGAGGCGCGCGACCACACGCCGGCGCACATCATGGTGATCACGCGCGAGCAGATCCGCGAGCGCCGCTACCGCAACCTCGCCGATCTGCTCGAGGATCTGCCGGGTGTGGACTTCATGCGCGGGACCAAGTCCTCGACCTTCAACAACTTCAGCGTGCAGGGCTACAACAGCAACAACAAGCTGCTGATCATGCTCGATGGTGTGCGCATCGACCATCCGGCCGGCGGCAAGATTCCGGTGGCGGAGAACTTCGCGCTCTTCCAGGCGCGCCAGGTCGAGGTCTTGTACGGCCCGGCGGCGGCGCTGTATGGGGCCGACGCGGTGGCCGGGGTGATCAACATCATCACCGACCGCCCGGCCGCGGCGAACGAGAGCTGGGTTTCGGTGGGGGCAGGACGCTTCGACAGCCGCGAGGCCAGCTTTCTTGCCTCTGCCCGCGCGGGTGAGCAGCTTGCCTTGACCGTGGGCGGTCATCGCCAGGCGAGCGACCGCGCGCCGCTCGACCGGTACTACCCGGCCGACTTCCCGCGCGTGGATGCGAAGACCTTTGGCGGCAATGTGGTCGTGCCGGCGGCGGCGCGCGAGGCCTATGCGGGCGACATCGCCAGTCACAGCGTCTTTGCGCGCCTGGATGTGGGCGATGCGCTCTCCCTTGGCCACTACCGAAACTTCTTCCGCCAGCTCACCAGCACGGGCGACCGCCCGGACAGCGCGCTCTATCTGCGCGATGCGCGTTGGGAAACGCTGACCGAGACGACCTATGCACGGCTGCGTTTCGAGCTTTCGCCCGACCTCAGGGGGGAGCTGCTGGTCGATCACTCCGAGCTGGAGGTCGATCCGCGCTCCAAGTACCTCAATGTCTTCACCGGCTTCCAGGACAAGGGCTATCTGTACGCCAGGTCGCGCCGCACGGGCATCGAGCAGTCGCTCGACTGGCGCTTCTCCGACCACCACAGCGCCCAGGCCGGTCTGGGCTACAACGACTATGATTCCTTGCTGACGCCCGATCTGCCTCGGCCTTACGACCGCGGTCGCGGGCCGGCGGACCAGGGCCTCAGCTATCCCAACACCACGCTGCCGATCCAGATCGGCGAGGCCCGTTATCACAACGTGCATGGCTATGCCCAGCTCCAGTCGGACTGGGGCGAGGCCTGGTCGACGATGCTGGGGCTGCGCTACGACGACCACTCCGCCTACGGCAGCAGCCTCAATCCGCGTCTTGGTGCCGTGTGGCGAGCGAGCGAGCAGCATGTGTTCAAGGCCCTGGCCGGCAAGGCCTTCCGTGCGCCCTCGCCGGAGGAGTCGCTCGGCACCTTCGGTTCGTTCACCGGCGACCGCGATGCGCAGGGGCGCTACCTCGGCCAGGGCTTCCGGGTGCCCAACGACCGTCTCGAACCCGAGGTCGCGCGCACCTACAGCCTGACCTGGGACTGGCGTCCGCGGTCCGACCTGAACTTCATCACCAACGTCTACCACAGCCGCATCCGCAACCTCGTCGTGACCCAGAACCAGAGCGTGCCGACCCAGTTCATCGACGGCGCGGTGCTGCGTGACACCACGGTCAAGGGCAACGCGGGCGAGGAGGTGCATCGCGGTCTCGACTGGATCGCGCAGTGGCGCTTTGGCCTCGGTGAGCGCTGGGACGGCGATGTGTGGGGCAGCTTCAGCTGGGTGGATGGCGATATCCGCGAGCTCGACGACGGCCCGCGCAGCGAGCTCAGCTACGTCGCCCGGCGCAAGCTCAAGCTCGGCGCCACCTTCCGCTACCTCGACCGGCTGACGATCACGCCGCGCCTGCGCTGGATCGACGACACCGCCACCGGACGCAACAGCCGGGTGCTGGACGGCAAGCGCCTCTCCACGGACGCTCATGTGGTCGCTAGCCTGCACATCGGCTGGCATCGTCTGCTCGACGGCAAGGCCAGCCTGTGGCTGGACATCGACAACCTGTTCGACCGCCGCTACGACGCCGCGCACGGTTCGGCCAGCACCACCTTCGTCGACATGCCGCAGCAGCCGAGGACGTGGATGGCCACGCTCGAGTACCGCTTCTAGGGGCGCGCGCGTCGATGCTGCAACGTCTGCGCCTCGCCGTGCTGGCGACGCTGGTGGCCTGCGGGCCACTGGCGTCGCCCACCTTCGCGCAGGCGCCGGCCGCCTCCGAGCAGGCGCTGAAGGCGGTGCTGTTCTACAAGCTGGCGCTATTCACCTACCGCGAACGAGACGGCAGTGATGCCCCCGTGTTGTGCACCCTCGGTCGCACGCAGCTCGACGAGGCCCTGCGCAGCCTTGTAGACACCCAGGCAGATGGCCTGCCCGGGCGCTTTCGGGCGCTGCGCAGCCCGGGCGAGGCCGGCGACTGCGACTTCATCTTCGTCGGTCGCTCCGAGGCCGATCGCCTCGAGCGGCTGCTCGTCGAGCTGGCGCGGCCGGGCCTGGTGACGGTGTCCGACATTCCCGGCTTCGCGCGTGCGGGCGGGATGGTCGAGCTGGGGGTGAAGGGGCGTCGTGATGGCCTGGCCATCGTCATCAACCGCCGTGCCGCACGCATCGCGGGTGTCGAATTCATGGCGCAGTTGCTGCGGCTCGCGGAGGTGTCCGATGACTAGGCCGGCGACGCCGCGCGGGGCGCGGCGGCTGAGGCTGCCGGCCACGCTGGGCGGGCGACTGCTGCTGCTCGGCTCGCTGTCCCTGGTGGCCGCGGCGAGTCTGGTCTTTGCGCTGATGAGCCTGCAGCAGCAGCGCCTGCTGCGCAGCGAGTGGGCCGCCTCGCTGTCGGCACAGGCCGAGCTGATCGCCACCAACAGCATGGCGGCGGTGTCCTTTGGCGATGCCGCCGAGGCGCACCGACTGCTGTCGGCCTTGTCGAGCAGCCGTTTCGTCCTCGATGGGCGCATCGTGCTGGCCGATGGCAGCGTCTTCGCGCGCCATGCCGACGAGGCGCAGCCAAGGCCCGGGCGCGAGTTCATTCCGGCGATCCGGCCGACGCTGGCCGGCCATGTCTTCAATGAGCACAGCATCACGGTGTGGGCGCCGGTGTTCGAGGGCAGCCGGCCGGTAGCGAGGGTGGAGCTGCTCGCCTCGCTCGAGCAGATCCAGGCGCTGTCGAATCGCGCGCTGCGCGACTCGCTGCTGGTCCTGCTGGGGGTGCTGCTGGTCTCGCTGGCCTTCGGCTGGCTGCTGCTGCGCCGGCTGCTCGCACCGGTGGGCGAGCTGGGCGCGCTGATGCACCGCCTGGCGGCCGACGCCGGCTTGCCCGACCGGGTCAGGCCGCGCGGCGGCGAGGAGATCGCCGCGCTGGGGCGCGGCTTCAACCAGCTCATCGACACCATCCAGGCGCGGGATGCCGAGCTTGCGCAGTACCGCGGCAACCTCGAGCGCCTGGTCGAGGCACGCACGCGCGCGCTGGAGCGTGCGATTGCCGACGCACGCGAGGCCAATCGCACCAAGTCGAGCTTTCTCGCGCGCATGAGCCACGAGATCCGCACGCCGATGAATGCCATCGTCGGGCTCGGTCGCCTGCTGCAGCGCAGCCGCCTGTCGCGACCGCAGCGCGACCAGGTCGACAAGATGCTGGCGTCCTCGGAGAGCCTGCTCGGCATCATCGATGATGTGCTCGATTACTCACGCATCGAGGCCGGCAAGCTGTCGCTCGAGTCGATTCCCTTCGAGGTGGGCGAGGTGTGCCAGCGTGCGCTGGGCGTGGTCGCGCTGCGCGCCGAGGAGAAGGGCGTCGAGCTGCTGTTCCGCTGCGCGGCCGATGTGCCGCGCCGCCTGATCGGTGACCCGTTGCGGCTCGGCCAGGTGCTGATCAATCTGCTCGGCAACGCGATCAAGTTCACCCCCAAGGGCGAGGTCATGCTCGCGCTCGAGCGTTGCCAGGGCGCCCGCGGCGAGGCGATGCTGCGCTTTGCGGTGCGTGACACCGGCATCGGTATTGACGAGCTCTATCGCGGGCGGTTGTTCGAGGCCTTCAGCCAGCTGGACGACTCCGTGACGCGGCGCTTCGGCGGCACCGGTCTGGGTTTGTCGATCTGTGCCCAGCTCGTGCGCATGATGGACGGCTCGATCGAAGTCGACAGCGAGCCGGGAGCGGGAACGGTGTTTCGCGTCCTGCTGCCCCTGGCTTTGGCGGAGGATGCAGCGGCGGTGCCGGCCCGAGCCGTCTCGGCGAGCTATCGGCGCGCACTGGTGGTGGATGACAACGCCACTGCCGCGGCGCTGCTGGTCGAGCTGCTCGAGCGGCTGGGACTTGCCGCGCGCGCCTGCGCAAGCGGCGAGGAGGGGCTGGAGGCGCTGCAGCAGGCGGCGGCCCAGGCGGCCTTCGATCTGGTCCTCGTGGACTGGCAGATGCCCGCCATGGACGGCCTGCAGTTCGCCGCCCGCATCGATGCCCTCGGCCTGCCGGGCGCACGCCCGGCGGTGGTGCTGGCGATCACCGTGGGGGCCTACGAAGCGGTGGCCGAGCGCCTGATCAGGTCGGGCGTCGACTCGGTCCTGGTCAAGCCGGTGACCGAGGCGGCCCTGCTCGAGGCGCTTGCCGAGGCGGCCAATCCCGCCGTCGCCCTTGATGCGCACGGGGCGGGCGCAGGCGGCGCGCCCGATCCGGCGGGCCTGGCGCGGATCCGTGGCGCGCGCGTGCTGATTGTCGACGACCTGCCGCTCAATCGCGAGGTGGTGCGCGAGTTCGTCAGCCTGGCCGGGCTCGAGGTGGTGGAGGCAGCCAATGGGCGCGAGGCCATCGACCGGCTGGCGGCGGGCGACATCGCCCTCGTGCTGATGGACGTGCAGATGCCGGTGCTCGACGGCCTGGCGGCGACGCGGCTGATCCGGGGCGACGCGCGCCACCGCGACCTGCCCATCCTCGCCATGACCGCCCACGCGATGAGCGGCAGCCGCAAGCAGAGCCTGGCGGCCGGCATGAACGATCACCTGACCAAGCCGATCGACCCGCAGCTGCTGTACGCGGCCTTGCTGAAGTGGATTCCCCCGGCCGACTACGCATCCGCCGCCGTGCACGCGGCGGCCGGCAGTGTGCAGCCTGCGCGGCTGCCGCCGCTCGAGGGCATCGACAGCGAGCGCGGCCTGGCCAACCACATGGGGCGACCCGGCCTGTACCGGCGCATCCTCAACGGCTTTCGCGAGCAGTTCGCGCATGCCTCGGCGGATCTCTCTCGCGCGCTCGCGCAGGGCGAGGTGGCGGCCGCCCGGCGGCTCGCGCATTCCCTCAAGTCGGCCGCGGCCACCATCGGCGCGACGGCGCTGTCCGTGCTGGCCCGGCGCGCCGAGTCGGCGCTGCAGGCCGGGCAGCGGCCCGAGCCTGGCGAGCTCGCCGCGCTGGCCGCCGAGCTCGATCGCGTCCTCGGCGCGCTGGCACCGCTGGCGTCCACCGCCGCGCCGCGGCCCGCCGGCGTGGCCGACGACCTCGCCCGCGCGCAGGGGCTGCTGCTGCGGCTGGGGGAGCTGCTCGAGCGTCATGACGCGGCCGCCGAGGGCCTGGTCGGCGAACTCCTCGAATGCCTGCATGACGAGGCCCAGCGCGCCCGCATTGATGTGTTGCGCGAACTCATCGAGGATATCGAGTACGAACGTGCGCTGGTGCAGCTCGATGCGCTGCGCCAGGATCTGGAACGGATGAACTGATGAATCCCGCCTTCACTGTCCTCATCGTCGACGACGAGAAACACAACCGCAGCCTTCTGACTGAACTGCTGGGCGAGGACTACCGCCTGATTCTGGCCAAGAACGGCGAGCAGGCCCTCGAGCGCGCGCGCGCGCACCGCCCCGACCTGATCCTGCTCGACGTGCTGATGCCGGGCATGGACGGCTATGCGGTGCTGCGCCAGCTCAAGCACGACGACGCTACGCGCGACATCCCGGTCATCTTCATCACCGCACTCGACTCCACCATCGACGAGGAGAAGGGGCTCGAACTCGGCGCGGTGGACTACATCACCAAGCCCTTCCATCCACCCATCGTGCGCGTGCGGGTGCGCAACCACCTGCAGTCGGTGCATCAGCGCCGCCTGCTCGAGCAGCTGGCGATGCTCGACAGCCTCACCGGCATTCCCAACCGCCGCCGCTTCAACGAGGTGTTCGAGCTCGAATGGCGGCGCTGCCTGCGCAAGCGCGACGCGGTGTCGCTCGTTGCCATCGACATCGACCACTTCAAGCGCTTCAACGACGACTTCGGCCACACCGAGGGCGACGAGGTGCTGCGCCGCATCGCCGGCACGCTGCAGCGCGCGCTGCGGCGGCCGGCCGACTTCGTGTGCCGCTACGGCGGCGAGGAGTTCGTCATCCTGCTGCCCGGCATCCCGATGGAGGGCGCGCTCGCGCTGGCCGAGTCCGCTCGCTGCGATGTCGAGGCGCAGCGCGTGCCCGCGCCCGGTGGCATGCAGCTGCCGGTCACCGTCAGCATGGGGGGCGCGACCTGCCTGCCGCAGCGCGCCGAGCCCGATCACGCGCTTTTTGCGCGCGCCGACGCGGCGCTGTACGCGGCCAAGCGGGGCGGTCGCAATCGCGTGGTGTGGTCGCCGGCGCCCGCCGCGGGCGAAGCCGCCGCGCCCTTCGCAGCGGCCGCCGGGCGCGACTGAGCGCTGCCGCCTTCAGCGGCGGCGGGCCTCGAGCAGGCCGAGCAGCCGATGCACGGCCTCGTGCGTCGGCACCGCCATCCCCTCGCGCCGGGCAAAGGCGATCAGCACGCCGGTGATCGCCTCGAGTTCGGTGCGCCGGCCCGCCAGCACGTCCTGCAGCATGCTCGCGCGGTTGGCGCCGGTGGCCTCGGCCACCGCATGGACCCGCGCATGGGCGGCGGCTTCGTCCAGCGTCAGCCCCTGCGCGCGCAGCACCGGCCAGGCCTCGGCCACCAGCGCATCGAGCCAGATGCGGTAAGGCGGCGCCAGTAGTTCGCCATTGCGCACGCGGAACAGCGCTGCGAGCGGGTTGATGGCGAGATTGACCAGCAGCTTCGCCAGCCGCGCCGGAACGATGTCGTCGACCACGCGGGCATCGAAGCCGGCCTGCGCCAGCAGCGCCGCCAGCGCTTCGAAGCCGGGCGGCATCAGCACCTCGCCGTCGCCTGAGGGCGTCACCCCGCTGTCGTCACGAAACGCCCCCGCGGTGGTGATGCCCTGCGCCGTCAGCGGCAGCGCGCACTGTGCCCGCAACACCGGCTCGGTCAGCCCGTTCTGCAGCGATAACACGCCCTGCGGCTGCATGCGCGCCGCGGTGCGCGCCGCCTCCGCCGTGTCGCCCGCCTTGACCAGCACGATCACCCACTGCGCCTGCGGCGCCGCTTCGGGCGCCCATGCCTCGGGCATGAAGCGCTCGTCGCCGACACGTACCCCGGCGCGCAGCACCGCAGCGGCGGCGGCGTCACGCGCGACCAGGGCGACACGCGTGGTGCGCGCCAGCCGCGCCGCGAAGCTGAGGCCGAGCGCGCCGGCACCGATGAGGGCAATGGGATAGCGGGCAGGGGCGGGCGGAGTCGGGGTCATCGAGGGCTCGAAGGGCGGTGGGTGGCCGCGGCGCCTGCGCGATGGCGGCCTGGCGTCGGCGCGTGCGCGATTCTAGCCGCGCGGCGGCCGCGCTGTTCCGAAGTTTCGTTTCGGATCAGGGGCGGGCAACGCCCCGGTGGAACATCTGGAGCAGGGCCGCAGCCCGCCGCCGACCCGCATCCCCATGTCTGGCGCGCCCTGCAGCGTGATGGCACAGCGATTGCACAAGGCCGCCCCAGGCCGGCGCTTCGCCCCGGCTCTGCAGTGCAAACGACAAGACGACCATCCACGAGGAGGAAACAATGGACAACACGACGATGCGAAAGGGATCCCGGGCAGCGCAGGGCAGGCGGCTCGGCCTGCTGGCCGGGGCGCTGCTGGCGCTCGGCATGGGACCGGCCCATGCGGTGAGCTTCACGCAGGGGGATGCCACGCTCGACATCAACGGCACCATCAACGGCTTCTACTCCCACCGCAGCGCGGAATCGGGCGGGGTCAAGACGAACAACTCGGCGCTCACCAACGGCCTGCTGCCGGGCTGGATCAACTTCGTGTTCACCACCAAGGTGGACGGCCTCGACATCAAGGCCCATGTCGGCTTCGCCCCCGGCATCAACGACAAGTCCGACGTCGTTGGCCTGCCCAGCGATCCGGGCTGCGGCGGCGCCACCGGCTGTGACAGCCCCTTCACCCAGATCGACACCCGCAACCTGTACTTCCAGTTCGGCAACCAGGAGTGGGGCACGGTCAAGTTCGGCCGCGACATCGGCCTGTTCGGGCAGAAGATCATCCTGTCCGACATGACGCTGCTCGGCCTCGGCGGCAACAGCTACGCCTCCACCCCCTTCAACACCACCTTCGGCATGATCGGCCACGGCTACATGTACACCGGCTTCCAGCCGCAGATCACCTACACCACGCCGACGATGGGCGGGCTGTCGGCCTCATTCGGCATCTTCGACCCGAACAAGTTCGCCGGCGACGAGACCAAGGATCCCGGCATCCAGGCGATGGCCAACTACGACTGGGAGGCCGGCACGGCCAAGGGTTCGCTGTGGGCGGGGGCGATCCACCAGCGCACCAGCGGCGCCGGCAGCTTCAACGCCGGTGGTTTCGAGCTCGGCGCCAAGATCGGCATCGGCGCCTTCGAGGCGGTGGCCTACGGCTTCGACGCCAGCGGCCTGGGCCTGTCCACGGTGGGGGCGCTGTTCTTCTCGCCCTTTGCCAAGAACGATGGCCGGGGCTACTTCCTGCAGGGCACCTACACAGTGGGGAAGACCAAGTTCGGCCTCAACTTCGGCGAGAACCGCGACCGCGGCGGCCTGCTGACCGATACCAACACCTTCCGCTCGGCCACCGTCGGCGTCTATCACAGCCTGAACAAGTACATCACCCTGGTCGGCGAGTACAACCAGGAGAAAGGCGAGGGCAGCGACCTGTTCCCCGGCGACCTGAAGACGCGGACGATTTCCGTCGGCGGCATCCTGTTCTTCTGAGGGCGCGCCCGGGGTGCTCCATAAACCCTGGACAAATGGAGCAGGTGGAGCAGCCCGGGCAATGCTCCAGCCGATTTTCTGAACGAGCACAAGCCCAAGGGGCCACGCAAGTGACTGAACTGCAAGAGATCGAGTTGCTGGCACGGGCCCTGCTGAACGAATCCCGTGGCAACTTGCCCGCACACCGTAAAGATCGAGGAGACGACACCATGCTGTATGCACTGCCCGGCCAGGCCGATGCCAAGGTCCAGTTCAAGACCCGCTACGATAACTTCATCGGCGGCCAGTGGGTGGCCCCGCTCAAGGGCCAGTATTTCGACGTGATCACGCCGATCACCGGCTGCAAGTACACCCAGGCCGCACGCTCCACCGCCGAGGACATCGAGCTCGCGCTGGACGCCGCGCATGCCGCCTTCCCCAAGTGGGGCAAGGCCGACGCCACCACCCGCTCCAATGTCCTGCTCAAGATCGCCGACCGCCTCGAGGCCAACCTCGAGCTGCTCGCCTACGCCGAGACCGTCGATAACGGCAAGCCGATCCGCGAGACACTCAACGCCGACATCCCGCTCGCGGTCGACCACTTCCGCTACTTCGCCGGCTGCCTGCGCTCGCAGGAAGGCGGCATCTCGGAGATCGACGAGAACACCATGGCCTACCACATCCACGAGCCGCTGGGCGTGGTCGGCCAGATCATCCCGTGGAACTTCCCCATCCTGATGGCGGCGTGGAAGCTGGCGCCGGCGCTGGGCGCGGGCAACTGCGTGGTGCTCAAGCCGGCCGAGTCGACGCCGATCTCGATCCTGGTGCTGATGGAGCTGATCGCCGACCTGCTGCCACCGGGCGTGCTCAACATCGTCAACGGCTACGGTCGCGAGGCCGGCATGCCGCTCGCGACCAGCAAGCGCATCGCCAAGATCGCCTTTACCGGCTCGACCTCCACCGGGCGCGTGATCGCCCAGGCCGCTGCCAACAACCTGATTCCCGCCACGCTGGAACTGGGCGGCAAGTCGCCCAACATCTTCTTCGCCGACGTCATGGACAAGGATGACGCCTTCCTCGACAAGGCGATCGAGGGCCTGGTGCTGTTCGCCTTCAACCAGGGCGAGGTGTGCACCTGCCCGAGCCGCGCGCTGATCCAGGAGTCCATCTACGACCGCTTCATGGAGCGGGCGCTCAAGCGCGTCGCCGCGATCAAGCAGGGCAGCCCGCTCGACACCGACACCATGATGGGCGCGCAGGCCTCGGCCGAGCAGATGAGCAAGATCCAGTCCTACCTCGCGCTCGGCCGCGAAGAAGGCGCCGAGGTGCTGATCGGCGGCAACCGCGCCCAGCTCGGCGGCGATCTGGCCGACGGCTACTACATCCAGCCGACGCTGTTCAAGGGCCACAACAAGATGCGCATCTTCCAGGAGGAGATCTTCGGGCCGGTGCTCGCGGTGACCACCTTCAAGGACGAGGCCGAGGCCCTGGCGATCGCCAACGACACCCTGTACGGCCTGGGCGCCGGCGTGTGGAGCCGCAACGGCAACGTCGCCTACCGCATGGGCCGCGCCATCCAGGCCGGTCGCGTGTGGACCAACTGCTACCACGCCTACCCGGCGCACGCGGCCTTTGGCGGCTACAAGGAGTCGGGCATTGGCCGCGAGACGCACAAGGTCATGCTCGACCACTACCAGCAGACCAAGAACCTGCTGGTGAGCTACAGCGAGAACAAGCTCGGCTTCTTCTGATCGGCACCCTGTTTCTCCCTCTGCCCGTAGTTGGGTAACTTGCCGGGGGCGGGCGACCGCCCCCGTTTTTTTCTGCTCTACAGAGGAGACGAGCATGGTCGAACGCGTGATCGCCACGGCGGCCACCCTGGCGCTGATCGCGCAACTCAAGGCCGAGTATGGTCCGACGCTGATGTTCCACCAGTCCGGAGGCTGCTGCGACAACAGCGCCGCCAACTGCTACCTGCCCACGGATCTGACCATCGGCCCCTACGATGTGCACCTCGGCGACATTGGCGGCGTGCCCTTCTACATCAGCGCCTCGCAGTACGAATACTGGAAGCACACGCAGCTGATCATCGACGTGGTCGACGGCCACGGCGGCACCTTTTCGCTCGAGGGCAACACCGGCAAGGCCTTCCATACCCGGTCTCGGCTCTTCACCGACGACGAGTTCGCCGAGATCGAAGCGGAGGACCGCAGGCTCGGGCGGTGACGACAGCTTGGCGAACAGGATAGGTAGTGGATGCGGGCACCTTTCTTGCTCTGAATCTCTCCTGAAGCCGGATGCGCCATGGTGGCGCAACTCGGCGCCGAGGATCATCGATGGGGCAGGCGGCGGGCGTGATGCGCGCGCCGCGAGTACCCGTCGGCATGGGGAGACAGGAAGATGGGGCAGATTCACGCGCGTGCCACGCAAGGTGGTGAGCTCGAGTCCTTGCGGCGGCGATACCTGGAGCGCGGCGACGTACCCGAGGGTGGGCTTTCGGCTCCGGTGCTGCGTTCCTGGGAGCGCTGCCAGCGCCTCGGCCTGGAGATTGGCGAACGCGGCCGGCCCGCCAACACGACGCGTGCCGACCTGATGCTCGCACGTGAGCGCAACGCCACCCTGCTCAACCACGCGGGCGGCGTGATGGAGCACCTGTACGAACAGATCCGCGCCTCGGGCAGCATGGTGCTGCTTGCCGACGCGAGCGGGCTGATCCTGCACGGTGTCGGCGATCCATCCTTCGTTGACCGTGCGAGCCGTGTCGCCCTGCAGCCGGGCGCGAGCTGGAGCGAATGCCAGCGCGGCACCAATGCCATCGGCGCCACCCTGATCGAACGCGCACCGGTCGAGATCTTCGGCGCCGAGCATTACCTCGAATGCAACGGTGTGCTCACCTGCAGTGCTGCGCCCATCTTCGATACGAAGGGCGTCTTGCTGGGCGCGCTCGACATCTCCAGCGACCACCGCAAGCCCCAGCCCCATACCCTGGGCCTCGCCCGCATGGGGGTGCGGCTGGTCGAGCGCCGCATGTTCGAGAGCGAGCATGCGCGTTACGCCCTGTTTTCCTTTCATGACCGCCCCGAGGGCGTCGGCGGCCTGCAGGAGGGGCTGCTTGCAGTGGATGCCGACGGTGAGATCGTGGCGGCGGACTGCCAGGCGTGCATGCTGCTCGGCATCGAGGGTCGCCGCATCGGGCGCCTGGGGGCTTTCGGCAACCTGTTCCGCAGCGGTTTCGGGACCGTCATCAGCAGGGCGGGGCGTGATCCGGCCGCGCTGATGGAACTCGAGCTGCGCGACGGCGCGCGTGTGTACGCGCGGGTCCGTGTCAGCCCGGCCTGGAATTCGAACGCCCAGGCCGGGCCGAGCGGCCGCGTGCGGCTGGCGCAGGGGCAGGATCCGTCGCGTTCGGCGCGCCAGCGCATCACGCTCGAAACCCTGGCCACGGGCGATGCGGGCCTGCAATTCACGCTCGACCGCTGCGCCAAGGTGATCGGGCGCAAGATCCCGGTGCTGATCCAGGGCGAGTCGGGCTCGGGCAAGGAACTGCTCGCGCGCGCCTGCCACAACAGCGGGCCCCGTGCGGACGGCCCCTTCGTCGCGGTGAACTGCGCGGCGATTCCCGAACACCTGATCGAATCCGAGCTCTTCGGTTACGTCGGCGGCGCCTTTACCGGCGCGCGCAAGGAGGGCGCCGTCGGCCGAATCCAGCAGGCCGACGGCGGCACGCTCTTCCTCGACGAGATCGGCGACATGCCGCTGGCCATGCAGGCCCGGCTGCTGCGGGTGCTGCAGGAGCGCTGCGTGCAGCCGGTGGGCGGGGGCGAGCCGGTCGCGGTCGACATTGCGCTGCTGTGCGCCACCCACCGCAACCTGGGCGACCTGGTCAAGGCGGGGCTGTTCCGTGAGGATCTCTACTACCGCGTCAACGGCCTCACGGCGTCCCTGCCGCCGCTGCGCGAGCGCACCGACCTGCGCCAGCTCGTGCGCCGCCTGATCGACGACAGCCGCAACCGTCCGGATGCGCGCGCCATCGCCGTCGACGCCACGGCGCTGCGCCTGCTCGAATCCTATGCCTGGCCGGGCAATATCCGTCAGCTGCAGAACGTCCTCGAGGTGGCGCTCGCGCTGCTCGATGCGCACGAGGACCGCATCCTGCCCGAGCACCTGCCCGAGGAGCTCCAGTGCGCGTCGCCCCTCACGCGCGCGGCGGCGGCCCCTGCTTCAGTGGCGACGCCGCCGGCCGCATCCCGCGCACCGCTGCGCGGCCGCCGCCCCAAGGACATCGACGACGCCACCATCCGCGAGGTGCTCGAGCGCTTCGACGGCAATCTCTCCGCCGCGGCGCGCCACCTGGGCGTGGCGCGCAACACCTTGTACCGGCGCATGGGCTGCGATTTCTGAACGCCTGCGCGCGGTCACGCTGGCAGGGCCATGGAAGGGCGCAGGCTCAGAAACGATAGCTTGCGCTCGCGCCGGCGAACCAGCTGCGCTCGGGGCCGGGCTCGTAGTAGCGGCCATTGCCGTCACCCACGATGACCGAGCCGATGTGCTTGCGGTCGAACAGGTTGTCGACGCGCAGCAGTTGCGCCAGCGTCCATGGGCCATGCTTCTGCTCGGCGGACAGGCGCAGGTTGAACAGCGTGTAGCCGGGTGCCGGGCGGTCGTCGTTGAGATCGTTGACGTACACCTTGCTTCGATACAGCGCCTCGCCCGCCACCGTGAGGTCGGCGATCGGCTTCCAGGCGAGTTCCGCATACGCGGCGAACTGCGGCACGCCGGGGATGCGATTGCCCGCAGGCACGGTCGCGCCGCGGCTGACGAAGGCCTCGTCGTACTCGGCCTTCAGCCAGGTCAGCGAGGCACGTCCGGTCAGGCTGGCACTGAACTCGGACTCTGCGGCGAGCTCGATGCCTTCGCGCAGCGTGCGGCCCGCGTTCTGGTAGCTGGTACGCCCGCCGCTTGATTCGGCAACGACGATCTCGTCCTTCGTTTCGATGCGGAAAACTGCCGCATTGACGCGGGTCGTGTCGCCGACGAAGGCCTTCAGGCCCAGTTCGGCCTGTTTGCTGGTGGAGGGTTTCAGGCCGAAGTTGAAGCCGGTCGATGGCGTTGCGTAGGAGAGTTCGTTCAGCGTCGGCGTCTCGAAGCCTTCGCCGTAGCTCGCATAGGCATTGAGCACCGGGCTGATCGCATACACGACGCCGAGCGCAGGCGTGGTTTCGGTATACCGCGCGCTGCCACTGTCGTCGCCATTCGTGGCGACGATGTAACGATCATCGACCTTGAACGCCACGCGGGAGTGGCGGATGCCCGCTGACCATTGCCACGGCCCCTGCTTCCACAGCGCCTGGAGGTAGGGGTCGGTGCTGGTGATGGTGTCGATCTCGTTGCGGCGCAGATTGCCCTTGACGCCCAGGGTCGTGCCGACGAAGTTCTCGTAGCCGCGGCGATCGTCTTCCGAGCGGTCGTAGTCGAGGCCGACGGTCACGGTCAGCTCGCCGTCGCCGAAGCTGCGCTGGGCGATCCAGCGCGCCCCCAGGCCGTAGAAGTCGCGGTCGAAGTCGACCACGCCGCCGGCGTGACGCGCGTTGCCCTGCGGCCCGGTGGGAATCGACTGGTACTGGGTGACGCTGCGCCGCCCGCTGTAGGCGGACACCTGCAGCCTGTCCTCGCCCAGGCGGCGCTCGTAGGTCGCGCCGCCCTGCAGGTGGTGGATGCTCTTGCGCGTGTTGAACTGCTTCGCGACGTCCTCGACGGCGCGCGGATCGCGTTGATAGGTCTCCCACCTCACCCCCAGCGGATCCAGCGTGTCGGGCTGGCGCAGGCCGTTGGCGACCAGGGTCAGCGTGCTGTCCTCGTCCGGACGGAAGGTGAGCTTGGCGAAGCCCTGGTCGCGGCGGGTCTTGCTGTGGTCGCGGTAGCCGTCGGTGTCGAAGCGCGAGGCGTCGACGACGAAGCCGACGCCGGACTGCTCGCCCTCGAGGCCGACGCCAAACTTGCTCGTCCCCCAGGCGCCGAACAGCGCGTTGGCGCGCAGCCGCGGCGCGCCCTCGCCGTTGCGCGAGAAGAGCTGGATCACGCCGCCGGCGTGGTTGCCATACACGGTGGAGAAGGGCCCGCGCATGACCTCGATGCGCTCGGCGGTGTCGAGGTTGAAGGTGGCGGCCTGGCCCTGGCCGTCGGGGTTGGTGGCGGGGATGCCGTCGGCAATGAGCTTGACGCCGCGCACGCCGAAGGCGGCGCGGGCGCCGAAGCCTCGCACCGAGATCTGCAGGTCCTGGGCGTAGTTCTGGCGGTTCTGGATCACCAGGCCGGGCACGCCGGCGAGCGCCTCGGAGGCATTGACGCCGAGGTTGCCCGCCTGGTTGGCGCGCATGTCCACCGAATCGACCGAGTAGGGCAGGTCGAAGCTCTCGGTCGCGACCGGGCTGCCGGTCACCACCACCGGGTTGAGCACCACGGCACTCGGGCTCGCCGTGGCGCCATCCTGCGCGCCGGCAAGACAGGCGAAGCCGGCCAGCGCGCCCGGAACGCCGAGGCGGATCAGCTGTGCGAGCGTCTTCGTGCGCGGCTGCGCGCGGCCGGCGGTACGGGGAGCGGGGGCGACGGGGACGGCGCAATGCTTGGGTTTCACGGTCGGACTCCTCGGCGGGGCAGGGCTGGCCGGGCATTGTCGCCGATGGCCCCTTGTCGCCGCCTCAACGCAGGGCCGAGCGCCGCCTACAGAAAATCATGAGACCGTCGGCGCGGGCCGCATTCAGCGCGCTTCGGCGCGGCGGCGAGGGTTCAGCCTGCCGCCCAGGTGTCGAAATCGCCATGCTCGGCGAAGTGCGCCAGGGCCCCGATCAGCGCGCGGGCCATCGCCGGCTCGAAAGGGCTGTGGCCGGCCTTGTCGACCAGCAGCAAGCGGCTGCCGGTCAGCGCCGCGTGCAGGCGCAGCGCATTGCGCGCGCGGCACACCAGGTCTAGCCGGCCGTGGAGCAGGGCGGTGGGAAGGCCGGCCATGCGCTGCGCCGCCTCGAGCACGCCGTCCTCGTCGACAAAGCAGCGGTGGGCGAGGTATTGCGCCTGCACGCGGTACTTGTCGATCAGCGCCGCCAGCGCCTCGGCGTCGCGCGCGGGCGGTGGCGGCGCCGGCCGCGCGGGTGCGATCACCGCGTCTTCCCACGCCGCCCAGGCTTGCGCCGCCTGGGCGGCAACGCGCGCGTCGGTGCCGCCGAGCGCGGCGCACAGCGCGGCGAGCGCGCGGCCCTCTGCGGCTTGCGGCACGGCCGCGCACAGTGCGGCCCAGGCCTCGGCACAGATCGCGCCCGCGCCCTCAGGGCCGAAGAACCAGTCGAGGTCGGCCTGCCCGGTGAGGAAGCTGCCGCGCAGGATGGCGCCCAGGCAGGCCTGCGGGTACGCGCTGCAGTAGGCCACTGCGAGTGCCGCGCCCCATGAGCCGCCGAACACCAGCCAGCGCTCGATGCCCAGGTGACGGCGCAGGCGCTCGATGTCCTCGACCAGCTCGCGCGTGGTGTTGGCGTGGCAGGCGCCGCGCGGCGTGCTGCGCCCGCAGCCGCGCTGGTCGAACAGCACGACGTGAAAGCGCGCGGGATCGAAGAGCTGGCGCTGGCGGGCATTGCAGCCACTGCCGGGCCCGCCGTGCAGGAACAGCACCGGCAGGCCGTCCGGGTTGCCGCAGCGCTCGAAGTAAAGGCGGTGGCCGTCACCGACGTCGAGCAGGCCGTGCGCGAGGGGCGGCGCGGGCGGGAAGAGGGGGGAGGGGGGGAAGGGGGTGGCGTCGGGCGGCATGGCGTGGGGAGGCGGCTTGGGTGAGAGCGGGTCCGGGATACGGTCGGGCTGGGGCTGATTCACAGGTTCTCAGCCACCGACGGCTGCCTCGGCCCTGGGAAGGAGCAGGCCAACCGTTGCAATCCGCGGTCCGATCATCTCGCACACCCTGAGCCTCGTCCCATCGAGCACAAGGCCTTCATCGACGGCCGGATCCTGCTTGAGGCGCTCGCGGATGACGCGCTCGAGGCTGTCCCCGTCGGCAGCCGGCAGATGAATGCCGTAGGAGTTGCGCACGTCTTCGACCCTGGTGCTGCCCTTGAGTCGGAGCTCGAGGTCGGGCAGGGGGTCGGTGGCGACCTGCCCTGCCTGCGAGAAGGTGCGATCGACGAAGGGCCGGGTGTCCGGGCGAAGCACCGCAAACAGGTGGTCGTTGGCGCGCAGCGCCGTCGAGCCGCGCGGGGGAATGACGTCCTTGGCGCGCGTGATCATGGCGATCACCGTGCTTTCTGGCAGTGCCAGCTCAGAGAGTCGCCTGCCCACGGCACGCGAGTCGGCCGCCAGCGTGTACTCGACGATGTCCGCGTTGACGGTGTCGAGCGAGGTGATCTCCAGCGTCGCCGCGGGCTTGGCCGGGGGCGCTTCGGCGAGGCCGAGCCGCCGCGCGACGTGGGCCAGGGTGCCACCCTGCACGGTGGCGGAAATGAGCACGACGAAGAAGACCACGTTGAAGATCAGCGGCGCAGCCGGAACCCCGAAGATCAAGGGGAAGATCGCCAGCACGATGGGCACCGAGCCACGCAGGCCGACCCACGACACCAGTGCGATCTCCTTCCGCTCGAAGCCGAAGGGCTGCATCATGGGCCACACCGCGAGCGGGCGCGCGAGAAAGATGAGGACGAAGGCAATCAGCAGCCCCTCCAACCATACTTCGAGCAGGCCCTTGGGATCGATGAGCAGGCCCAGCACGACGAACATCGTGATCTGGCTGAGCCAGGCCAGACCGTCGTGAAACAGGAAGACGCCGCGCTGAAACACGAAGCGGCTGTTGCCCACCACGACGCCTGCGACGAAGATCGCGAGAAAACCGCTTCCGCCCAGGTTTGCCGCCAGGCCGAAGGCCAGCAGGCCGCATGCGGTGACCAGCACCGGATACATGCCCGACGCCTGCAGGTGGATGCGGTTGATGATCGCGACCGCCGTCCAGCCCACCCCGAGCCCAATCGCCGCCCCGATGCCCATCTGTTGCACGAACAGCGTCAGCAACCCGAGGCCGAACGGAACATCGTGCACCAGTACTTCCAGCAGACCGACGGTGAGGAAGATCGCCATCGGGTCGTTCGATGCGCTTTCGACCTCCAGCGTGGACTTGAGGCGCTTGCGGATGTGGATGCCCGCATTGCGCAGCTGGGCAAACACGGCGGCGGCATCGGTCGAGCCGACGATGGCACCGATCAGAAGCCCCTCGAGCAGGGATAGACCCAGAATCCACGCGGCGGCTACGCCGGTGATGAGTGCCGTCACCAGCACCCCCAGCGTCGCCAGCAGGGCGGCAGGCTTCCACACCGACCTGATCGATGACAACGGCGTCTGCAGGCCGCCGTCGTACAGGATCAGGGCCAGGGCCACGGTGCCGAGCGCGTGCGCGGCACCCGGACTGTCGAAGGCGATGCCGCCGATGCCGCGCTCGCCGGCAAGCATGCCGACGATCAGGAAGAGCACCAGTACCGGCAGGCCCAGCCTGGCCGAGGCCTTGCTGGAAATGACGCCGACGAGGATCAGCACGGCAGCGAGAAGGAGGATCTGGTCGATCAAGAACATAGGGAAAGAGGCCGTCGATGAAATCGGTGGAGCGTGGGGCGAGGTCTTCGGATCGGACATGCGCGATCAGCATTGCCGTTGCCGCAGCATCCCAGCGGCAACGGCTTCCTGTCGTCGAGATCACTTTGTATAGTCCCGGCGTGAAGAAGTCGACTGGAGCGGACTGCATGAACTCGGCGATCGGCATGAGCGGAGCACCCAAGAAGATCCTCCTCGCAACGGATCTCAGCCCACGCTGCGACAGGGCGCTGGACCGCGCGCTGGTGCTTACCGCCGAGTGGGAGTCGGAACTGGTCGTGCTGCATGCGCTTGAAGCGTTCGAGGGCAGCGGCCTGGCAGAGGCCAACCTGCCATCCTGGCGACGGCCTCCCGATCCGGTCAGCCTGGTGCGAAAGCAGCTGCGTGCCGACGTGGGCAGCACGGTGGGCAAGGTCACGGTACGCATCGAACAGGGCGACCCCCTCGACGCCATTGCACGCGTGGCGGAAGACGAGCACTGTGAGTTGATCGTCGTCGGTACAGCGCGAAACGAATTGCTCGGACGTTTCAAGCTGGGTCGGACGGTCGATCGACTGCTTCGCCGTGTGCAGATTCCAGTCCTGGTCGTCAAGAATCGGGCGCGGGGTCCCTACCGTCAGATCGTCGTCGCCACCGATTTCTCCGACGCCTCGCGTCACGCCCTGGATGCGGCGGCGCGATTCTTTCCCGAGCAGAAGCTGCTGGTTTTCCATGGCGACGTTCCTTCTGCGCACGGCAACCTGACTGATTCACCTGCGTTCCGCCATGAGCATCAAGAGGCCATCAGGAGTCGGTACGCGGCTTTTCGGAAAGCATTGGACAGGCGGCCCGGTTGGCAGGAACCACAAGTGCTGATCGAGGACGGTCCGCCGGTCAGGCTCCTGCGCGATCTCGTGCGTGCACAGGAGGTGGACTTGATCGTTCTCGGCAGCCAAGGACGCAGCATGCTCCACGAGCTGCTCATCGGCAGCGTTGCGAAAGCCATGCTGGAAGACATTCCCTGCGATGCCTTGCTCGTCCGCGCGCCACAAACGGGCGCTGACGCCTAGGCTCAGGCGGTGTCCGCCCGGCCATCAAGATCAGGCCGGCGCGCCTGCCCGAACGGGCGCGCGTGCTTCAGTTCGGGCTCGTCGATGAAGGACGGTTGCGCTTGGCCAGGTCCGACTCCTCGATCCACTCCTGCCACACCGCCATCAGCACGGCAAGCACGACCGGCCCCAGGAAAAGGTCGACCAGGCCGAATGCGGCCAAGCCACCGAGGACGCCGAACATCACCAGCAGGAAGGGGATCTGTGCTGCCTCGCTGATGACGAGCGGGCGAATGAGGTTGTCCACCCAGCTCACGACCAAGGCGCCACACAGCAGCAGGCCGACGCCGGTCGCCGACTCGATGACGTCGTGCAGCGGCCCCATCCCTTGCACCTCGCCATACTCGTCGATCACGAACACGATGTAGGTGCCCGAGGCGATGGCGAGCACGTTCATCGGGCGTGCCACGAGGCCGGCAATGCCTTCCGGGTTGATCAGGCCGATGCGCTTGGGGACGAGCTCGCCGACCACGATCGAGACATAGGTGATGACCACCACGACGAGGACGGTCGCCGTCATCACCCTCGCATATGTCAGCGCTCGGCGTGACCGAGATCGTGGAAGGCGAGGCCTGAAGGCGCGCTGGTGGCGCCAGCCCTCGGGCATCAAGATTTTCATGAGGCCCGGTTCCGCACTTTCGTGATGCGAATTATTCCGCGTCCAGTCACTCTTATACACACGGCCGGCGAACCGGTCGGCGGTGCCAAGGAGCGGCGCCGATCCCACCCAGAGACGACACAGGAGACGACCATGAAATGGGAAACCCCCGCAGCCAGCGACATGCGCTTCGGCTTTGAAATCACGATGTACATCGCCAACCGCTAAGGCGTGATCCGGGGCGGCGCGGCGCGCGTCCCCGCGCCACGCCGCCCTTTTTGCGTGCCCCTCGCGTGCGTGTCACTGCCGCGCATGCTTCAGGAGAACCGATGAAGATCCGCGTGCTCGGTTCCGCCGCCGGTGGCGGCTTTCCGCAGTGGAACTGCAACTGCCCCAACTGCGACGGTCTGCGCAAGGGACGCATCCGCGCCCAGGCGCGCACCCAGTCGTCGATCGCCGCCAGCGGTGACGACGAGAACTGGGTGCTGTTCAACGCCTCGCCCGACGTGCTGCAACAGATCCGCAGCTTTCCAGCGCTGCAACCGGCGCGCGCGTTGCGCGACACCGGCATCGCGGCGATCGTGCTGATCGACGCCCAGATCGACCACACCACCGGCCTCTACATGCTGCGCGAGCACCGCAAGCCGTGGCTGGTATGGTGCACCGCCTGCGTGCGCGAGGACCTGTCGGTGGGCAACCCGGTGTTCGGCGTGCTCGGCCACTACAGCGGCATCGCCTGGCGCGAGCTGCCGCTGCAGGCGCGCTTTGCCATCGACGGCGCGCCCGGCCTCGGCTTCGAGGCGCTGGCGCTCACCAGCAACGCGCCGCCGTACTCGCCACACCGCGACCGCCCGCAGCCGGGCGACAACATCGGCGTCACGCTCATCGATGCGGCCAGCGGCCAGCGCCTGTTCTACGCCCCCGGCCTGGGCGAGATAGAGCCCCACGTGTGGGCGGCGATGCAGGCCGCCGACTGCGTGCTGGTCGATGGCACCTTGTGGACCGACGACGAGATGATCCGCCTCGGCGCCTCGGCGAAGACCTCGCGCGCCATGGGCCACCTGCCGCAGTCCGGCGCCGGCGGCATGCTCGAGTGGCTGGACAAGCTGCCGGCGACCACACGCAAGGTGCTGATCCACATCAACAACACCAACCCGATCCTCGACGAGGACAGCCGCGAGCGCGCCGTGCTGGCCGACCACGGCATCGAGGTCGCCTTCGACGGCATGGAGATCGCGCTGTGAGCTACATAGACCAGATCAGCATCGAGCACACCGCAGCGCTCGCCGCCCGCGCCGACGCGCTGCCGCCGTGGAGCGCGGCCGAGTTCGAGGCCCTGCTGCGCGAGAAGGGTACGAGCTACCACATCTACCACCCCTTCCACGTGATGATGGCCGAGGGCAAGCTGACCCGGGAGCAGCTCCAGGGCTGGGTGGCGAACCGCTTCTACTACCAGATCTCGATCCCGGTGAAGGACGCCGCCATCCTGTCCAACTGCCCCGAGCGCGCGATCCGCCGCGAGTGGATCCAGCGCATCCTCGACCACGACGGCTTCGAGATCGGCGACGTCAAGGACCCCGGCGGCATCGAGGCCTGGATCCGGCTGGGCGAGGCGACCGGCCTCTCCCGCGACGACGTCACTTCGCTGCGCTTCGTCGCGCCGGCCACGCGCTTCGCGGTCGACGCCTACATCAACTTCGCCCGCCAGCGCCCGTGGCAGGAGGCGGTGGCCTCCAGCCTCACGGAGCTCTTCGCGCCGCACATCCATCAGCAGCGCCTGGACACCTGGCCGACGCACTACCCCTGGGTGGACACCGCCGGCCTGCAGTACTTCCGCAACCGCCTCACCCAGGCGCGGCGCGACGTCGAGCACGGCCTGCGCTTCACGCTCGAGTACTTCAGCCAGAGCCGGGCGATGCAGCAGCGCGCGCTCGACATCCTGCAGTTCAAGCTCGACGTACTGTGGGCGATGGCCGACGCGATCATGCTGAGCCAGTGCGAGGTCGCGATCGTCGGTCCGCGCAAGGGGGCGGCGCGATGAGCGAGACGGCGACGATCGGCCGCGAGGCCACCCCGCGCGTGTCCAGGCGCTTCCGCCTGCAGTGGGAGGAGGCGCAGCAGGCCTGGGTGCTGCTCTACCCGGAAGGCATGGTCAAGCTCAACCAGAGCGCGGGCGAGATCCTGCGCCGCTGCGACGGCGCGCGCAGCGTGGCCGAGGTGGTCGCCGACCTCGAGCAGGCCTTCGTCACCACCGGGCTCGAGGCCGACGTGCTCGCCTTCCTCGAGCTGGCGCGCCGGCAGCAGTGGGTGGAGGTGTGAGGTGAGCATCAATCTGGCGCGCCAATGTCTGCCGCGCCTACAGGGCGGACCCGCCGCCAGTACATTTGCTGCCCGCGCGCTGGCGTTCGCCGGAGGCTGCCAATCATGACTGCACCCATTCCCGTCCAGCCCGGCCCGCCGCTGTGGCTTCTGGCAGAGCTCACCTACCGCTGCCCGCTGCACTGCGTGTTCTGCTACAACCCGGTCGATTTTGCCCACACCCCGGACGAGCTCTCGACCGAGGACTGGCTGCGCGTGCTGCGCGAGGCGCGCGCGGCGGGCAGCGTGCAGTGCGGCTTCTCTGGTGGCGAGCCGCTGCTGCGCGACGACCTCGAGGTGCTGGTTGCCGAGGCCCACCGGCTCGGCTTCTACACCAACCTGCTGACCTCGGGCGTGGGCCTCACCGAGACGCGGGCGCGGGCGCTGAAGGACGCCGGGCTCGCCCACATCCAGCTCTCCTTCCAGGATTCCACCAAGGAGCTCAACGACTTCCTGTCGCACACCCGCACCTTCGAGCTCAAGCAGAAGGTGGCGGCCACGATCAACGACAACGGCTGGCCGATGGTGATGAACTGCGTGATCCATCGCCTCAACATCGACTACATCGACCGCATCATCGACATGGCGGTGGAACTGGGCGCCGAATACCTCGAGCTCGCCAACAGCCAGTACTACTCTTGGGCGATGCTCAACCGCGACCAGCTGCTGCCCTCGCGCGCGCAGATCGAGCGCGCCGAGCGCGTCACCAACGAGCGCCGCCAGCGCTACGGCGACCGCATCCGCATCTTCTTCGTCGTGCCCGACTACCACGAGACCCGCCCGAAGAGGTGCATGAACGGCTGGGGCAATGTCTTCCTCACCGTCACGCCCGACGGCACCGCCTTGCCCTGCCACACCGCGCGCATGCTGCCCGGGCTCGCCTTTCCCAATGTGCGCGACATGGACGTGCGCCGCATCTGGTACGAGTCGGAAGGCTTCAACCGCTACCGCGGCGACGGCTGGATGAAGGAGCCTTGCCGTAGCTGCCCGGAGAAGGAGAAGGACCTCGGCGGCTGCCGCTGCCAGGCCTTCATGCTCACCGGCGATCCGGCGGCGGCCGACCCGGTGTGCGACAAGTCGCCCGCACATCACAAGGTGATCGAGGCGGTCGAGCGCGCCGAGCGTGGCGAGCCGGCGGTGGTGGAGCGGCCGCTGGTGTTCCGCGGGCCGGAGGAGTCGCGCCGGCGCAAGGCGGGATTGCTGCAACCGGGCGGCTGAGGCCTGTCGTCTCAGCTCGCGCCGCGCAGCTTCTGCACGCTCATCACCGCGGCGAGCACGATCGCCCCGGCGACGATGCCGACGCCGGCGCCCGCGCCGATGTTGATCAGCGCGCCGCCCACGCCGCCAAATCCGTCGGCGAAATGTTCCACCGCATGTGCCGCGCTCGGCCAGCCGTGCAGCAGGATGCCGCCGCCGACCATGAACATCGCCGCGGTGCCGACCACCGACAGCGTCTTCATCAGCCAGGGCGCGAAGCCGAGGATGGCGGCGCCGACACGGCGGGTGAAGGCCGAAGCGCTGCGCTGCAGGTGCAGGCCTAGCCCGCATTTCTCACACCCTCACGATTCGCCCCCGGTGGCGCGGCTTTTT
>NZ_DAOMPS010000032.1:0-51913 GCF_035444905.1 Thauera sp. | reverse complement strand
CGGGACGCAAGAATTATACCAAAAGCATTTATCGGAAATTTTCACAGACTCTCAGAAAATGAATCCCTGCTAGGTGAGCTCGAGGAGCTGCAGGTCGCTTTGGAGGAAGTACAGGCGAGGCATAGCCAGATTGAGGGGCGCAACGAGCAACTGCTCGCGGATTTTGCCGAGGTCACCCGGGTTACTGAAACCCAGCGCCAAGCAGCCGAATCGGCGCGGACCGAGTTGGCGAAGCTGCAGCTAAGGCTGGAAGGCCTCCCTCCACTGGAGGCCCAACTTTCACGCACGTGTGAGGCGCTCGAGGCGGAACGTCGAGCCCGCGTGACTGCCGATCAAGTTGCAGCCGTGGCTGAGGTCCGCCTCGAGCAGAGTAGAGCCTCGGTCGATGATCTGAGGTTACGGCTTGCGCGGGCTGAGACTGATGTGCGAGAAGGAAGCCAGGAAGTTGCAAAGCTGAGAAGTCAGGTAAGCAACTTGCAGGGGGCACTAGACAGCACGGGCAAGGAACTCACCCAGACCAAGGAGGACGCCCGACGCGCCGAGGCGGCAGTTATTGAGTTGAAGGGACGGCTCGCCGCCGCTGCGGGCAGGAACTCGAACTCGCAAAATCGCCTACAGGACGCCCTGCAGCAAACGCCTCACACACCTTCTGATGCCCCGTGACGTCGTTCTTACCGATCGCCCTCCGGCGCTTAGCGTCGCTTGAGGGCCTTAGGTCCGCCGAGTCTGCTCACCCGAGTTCGACAGTTACGCTCGCAAGTACTTGTTTTTGCTAGAGCGCACTTTCAAAAATGCCACTACAGCAGCGCCAACTGCTCCGGCGCCGCTGGCTTTTCGATTCCTAATGCATGAAGCACCTCGTTTTGCTCCGTGCTGAGCGTCGACACCCCCGCGACCGGCTCGCCGCCGTTCAGGCGCACCCGGTGATGCTGGATGCGCTGCAGTTGCTCGAGCGCCCGCTCGGGCGTGTAGCCCGCGTCGGCGGCCTTGAGTCGGCTACGCATCACGCGGTGCAGGATCAGCGCCATGAAGCAGATCGACGCATGCGCGCGAATCCGCTCGGGCAGGCGGTGATACACCGGGCCGATCTCGATCTCGGACTTGAGCACCTTGAAACCGCGCTCGATGTCGGCGAGCGACTTGTAGCGCTGAATCACGTTCTGCGCGGCGAGCCCCTCGGCATTTGTGACCAACAGCAGCTTGCCGTCCATCATTTCGGCGAGACGCTTCGCCTTGTCGTCGATGTGGTAGCTGAAGAGCTCCTCGCCCAGATCCACCTTGAGGATGCGCGACAGGTGCGCTTCGCTGACCGCATGGTAGAAGCGCGCCTTGGCGCCGCTGTCCGAGAGCTTGCGGCCCCGGTGCTTCACGCCTTCGTCCTGCTCGGTGAGCTTGCCCGACCATTCGTCTGCCTGGCGGATCAGCGCGTCGATGCGTTCGTTGCGTTGTTCTGTCTTGGTGGCCGCAGCCATCGGGTCGTGCGCGACCACCAGCCGCAGCCCGTTCCAGGGCTGCTCCGAGATCACCTCCTGGGTGGCGGTGGCGCACTGCTGTTCGTGGAAGGGTTCGAGCAGCTCGATGAACTCGTTGTATCGGCGGCCCGGCACCGCGACGATGAATTCGAGCGGCTTGCCGCTGGCCAGGCGCACGGCCTTCAGCGCCTCCAGATTGTCCAGGCTGAGCAGCCCCCGGTCAGCCACCAGCACCAGGCGCTGCACCGACGGGAAGCGCTCGAGCACCTTGGAGAGTGTGGGCAGCAAGGTACGCGTCTCGGCCGTGTTGCCGTCGAACACCTCGTGGTAGATCGGTAGCCCCTCGGCGGTCTGCACCACGCCGAGCATGAACTGGCGGGCGATCAGCCCTTCCTTGGCCATGCCGTACTGGCGCACGTCGCCGGCCTGCTGGCTGAGTCCTTCGCTGCGGATCGTGGTGAGGTCGTAGAACACCACCGACAGATCCTGGTCGATCAGCGGGCGCAGCAGCCCGGCGACCACCGCATCGACCTCGTCCTGATGATCCATGAGTGCATCGAGGCTGCGCAGCAACTGCTGGTGCGTCACCGCCTTCGGCCCGAAGTCGGGCAGCGCCACCGTCTGTACCCAGCGCAGCACACCGAGCTTGGATTCGGGGTCGCACAGGCGGTTGAGCACCATCAGCCGGATCAACGCTTCCACGTCCGTGGTGCGGCGCGTGCGGCGAAACACCCGACGCAGGCCCGAGAAACCCAGCGATTTCCACAGCTCGGTCAGCGCCCACACGTTACCGAGTGCCCGCGCGGACTCGAACGACACCGTCGGCGCCGGCGGCTTGGCGCCCATCGGTTCGCGGCCGGTGACCTTGAGCAGGCCGTTGATCACCGCGTCGAGCGAACCATCGACCTGCTCAGCGCGCCCGAGCGTGGCGACGGTGCGCTTCTTCACTCGTCCCGCCTCGTCGCGATAGGACTCGACGAGTTGGACGTAGCGGCGGCCTCCGGAGGTGGTGAGCTTGACGTGCATGCCGCCACTCTACCCAGGCACAAGGCCTCGTCAAGTTTGAAGGTGGCTGTTACAAACGTGCCACCACAGCACTTTTGCGATCATGGCCTTGAAACCCGCGCCGGTGCTGAAGGCACTTTCCGAAAAGGGTCGAAAATCGGGGTGAAGTGTCGAACCCCGGCGGTCAGCGCCCACACGTTACCGAGCACGCGCGCGGACTCGAACGACACCGTCGGTGCCGGCGGTTTGGCGGCCATCGGTTCGCGGCCGGTGATCTTCAACAGGCCGTTGATCACTGCGTCGAGCGAACCATCGAGTTGCTCGGCGCGGCCAAGCGTGGCGACGGTGCGCTTCTTCACCCGTCCGGCTTCGTCGCGATAGGACTCGACGAGTTGGACGTAGCGGCGGCCTCCGGAGGTGGTGAGCTTGACGTGCATGATGCCGCCACTTTAACCACCTACGAACCCCCGTCAAGCCTAGGGGCGTCTGTTACAAACGTGCCGCCACAGCACTTTTGCGATCGTCGCCTTCAAACCCGCGCCGGTGCTGAAGGCACTTTCTGAAAAGGGGCGAAAATCGGGGTGAAGTGTCGAACCCCGGTGCTCAACTAACAGTTCCCTTACTTCGCTTGCGACACGTCGTCGCCAAGCATCTTGCGGATGGCATTGACGTAACCGATCCTATAAATTGCACGCCCTCTGGCGTTCAAGATTCGGCCATGGTCGTCCTGCGACCAACCCTCATCTTGAATTAGTCTGTCACTTATTGCGTGTCGCAGGGCATCTTGTTCCTCGCGCGTGAGGCCGGAGGAGGCGGGGAGAGTCTGAATGCTGCCTTGTGGCACGTCGGTTTGCTTCGTCGTTCTATCGATCACCACATGTGTATTGGCCTTGAGCAGATTGACCTGGCCCCGGAGTTTCTTGTTCTCTGCAAGGACCGCTCCCATAACGGCACGAACGGCAGGATCGGGGATCTTATCGAGGACTCCGAAGAGTGGGTTCTCGGGGGCCTTCCGCACCTTGCGGGTGACTCCACCGGTATGATTTGCCCAGGCTTGGATCAGCCCCTTGAAATCGTCACCCGTCCTGTTGTGAATAGTAGATTTAACAGGACCGCCCCGCTCCGTGGAAATCTTGGAAATGGTCGCAACAGAAAAATCTCGGCTACCACGTTCATATTGTTCTCGGCACACCGCATGGATGATGTCGAGATTCTTGGCCTTTCGGGCAGTTGCGTTTGCCTTTAGTTCCTCAAGCAGGTCGTCAGGATGCATCACTTTCTTCCTTGAACGCGGACAGGACGCGCTTGCCGCGCGCCGATTCGATAATCTCGCGGGCTGGCGTACTGGCGACGCTCGCGGCAAGGACGTCCCAGGCTTCATCTAGGATCCCCAAGTCACAAAGGCGGCGTCCTCCCTCCACGAATTCGAGAGCCTCTCCGAGCGACCCTGTGCGGGCCTGAATTAGCTTCATTACGGCGTTGCCGACATCCAATTGCTGCTGGGGATTGAGTCGAAAGAAAATTGGTGGGATCCTGTTGTACTCGAGCATGCAGTCGAGTAACTGACCGCGCCGCATCGCAGGTTTTCGCGCATCAATTCCTAAGTTGATGGTCGCGTTCTCACAGAGAACTTCGATTTGGTGCATCTCGGACTTTGCTTCAGTGAACGCAACCTGAATGTCCTGCATCTCGCCCACTGCCACCAACTGCACTCCGTCCGAGTCCTTCTCCTTCAGGATTTCCAGCGAACGAGCGATCAAATGGTAGGTCGCCTGAAGGTCATTGATGAGTTTCCCCATCGCCTCCGCCTCCTCTTCGTAGCGTTGAGATAGTCGTTCTAATTCGCGGGCTTCAGTGAAAAACAGGCCCTCACGTTGGCAGTGGTTCCGATGGTTCTCCAAGTCCGTAACTGCTTTCTGCAGACTATTGTGGCGCTCCGCACGTTCGTGAGTCTCGTAACTGATTGTGTTGAAATGTGCCTGTAGACCCGGCAACCACGCAGGACCCGAAAGAAAGAAGCGGCAGCGGACACAGTTGCGCTCTGAAGGGTAGCCGGGAACGGGGGCGTAAGTTGTGTCCTCCAAACGGTCATTCAATCTATCCCCACCTACATCACATTTTGCTCCCCCTACCGGGCAGATACCCTTGTCCTCGAAGACGTAGGTTGCTGCAGACTTGTGACCGACCGCAGCGCGCATTGCATCGACGCTCACGCTCGCAAAGCGCTGGCTAACCTGTTCTATGGTCGCATCTAACAGGAAGCGCCGATGATTGGCCTCATCGGCCGCAAAGGCGTTGCGCTCTGCCGCTTCCAGTACTTCCTTCATGTAAGCATGGCCGCATTTTGTGTAGTAAATGGTCATTAGCAACCCACTATGACCGACAATCAGTTTCGAAACTGCGGCTAGCGGCAGTTGCTGGTCAAGCACGAGGTAGGTGATCAGGGAAACTCGAAGGCTGTGCAGGGAGAAGTGTGTGTTGTCGGGAGTTGGATATACAAATTTAATGGCCGACCCATCATTGAGCGTTGCATCCCTTTCCGCGCACAACCGCTCCAATTCAGCGAGGAGTCGATACCATAGGTTGTCAAGGGCGTTACTGCCTATTGGTAATCGGCGGTCGGAGATCTTAACTGCTGCAGCATCCCGGAACAAGAAGCAGGCATTGCCCCGCTCCTCGAGTATCTTCGGGTGTGGTGGAGTGAAACCAAAGTGCTTGCGCTTCAGGTTGGCCCAAGCGGAAGGCGAATCAATTGGGTTGTATCTCTCCTGCCAGTTTCTCAGTTTCTCGAGCCAGTAAAGGGCGTTCTCGTGCGCCCAGGGGATGACATAGCCCTTGGCGCTCTCCGCTTTATTGACGTCGGCTGTCTTATTAGTGTTGATGAACAACCCTACGCCCGATTCGTTCTTGTATCTATGGAATATCCCTCGCTGGTAGGGCCTGCTAGCGTTACCGGTAGCGAGTGGCGAGTCGTTCAACTCAAAGGCAGCCCCATTTGATCGGGCAGTGTAGCGCCAAGTGTCCGCCTCGCCCGAGTCCAGCATCCTCACTTGGAATGTGCGCAGCGGCAATTCCAACTTGAGCAATAGTGCCGTAGCCCGAACGGGCGACCAGATCTCGAAAACTTTGGCTGGGTAGTCCTTGAGCGCCTTTTCGCGCACACTCGCAGGACGCTCCCGCCACACGCAGTCTGGATCAGTCCGGTCAATGATTTTAGGATCAACCGCGAACCAGTCGCCTCCGCCTCTGCGGCCGTCCGTTGCGCGCTGCGCCCACTTCCAGTCGCAGAAATTCGGCCCTGAGCCCAGCAGCTGACGCAATTCCTTGATGTAACGGATGGAGAGTACAGGCCGGACGCTTTCCGTCGGTGACGCAATGCCAGAGAAGGATAGCCGTGTTACCGGGTTGTGGAATTCGGACGGAATTAACAATTGGCCGTTGTCATCTTCGATGGAGAGTTTTTCTTTAAGTAGCCAGTCGAGGAAGTCAGCGACGATATTGTTAAGACTTATTTCCCATCGACCCAATGGGCTAATTGCACCTTCGATCTTGCTGGCAGCCAGAATTTCGCTAAAAACTGGCTTGGGTGTGCTCCTCTTAAGGAAAATAATCGGATTGCAAGGCAGATCTTGCCGGATGATGTATTTTACCAAGAACGTATCAAGGGCCGCGCGGCGACTAGATAGATTGACAAACTGACTCTTCAGCCATTCGGCGGCGAGTGAGCGCCAACTTTCCATTCGCGGGTCAATATCCTCAAGATGTGTAAAGCAAAGGTCAGACCCCTTGCCGGATGCCCTGTCACGGATGCGTGGGAACGGGTTGGCCAAGTGGGGCGGCACGACGTTGTGGCCTTCTCCGTCGGCTTCAGCGAATTTCTCGCGTAGCACCCAACCGAGGAAGTCACTGATTTCATCATGCATGGCCTTTCCGTTGCTTTCGGTTAGATCATCCAATCTAAGCGTCGCCCACAGGTCGGGCAGGTGGGCCTCCTTCTTTAGCAGCTCCGCGGGACGCTTGTCCAGCTGACATGCCTGCAGGTAGCGGACAAAGAAGGCGGTGAGTGCGCCGTATTTTTTCTTAGGTGATTTTTGGGTTGCCAACCACTCGACCACCAGTTCGCGCCATGCCTCGAACTCCGGGTCGATCGCCAGCAGGAAGCGGAACCCGGCATCAACCTTTGCAATTTGCCGTTTCTCCTTGCGGCGAGGGAAGGGGTTTGCGAGGTGGGTTGGCACGACCTTGCGGCCCTCTCGGTCCGTTTCAGTGAATTTATTCTGGAGCACCCAATCGAGGAAATCGCTGATTTCATCGTGCAGTGCCTCTGCGTTTAGTTGGATTAGTCCATCTAACCTCAGCGTTGCCCACAGATCAGGCAGGCGAGCATCTTTCTCAAAGAGATCCGCCGGGCGCTTCGGCAGTTGACATGCCTGCAGGTAGCGGACAAAGAAAGCCGTGAGTGCGCTGCATTTTCTTATATGTGCGTTATGGGTCGTGAACCACTCGACAGCCAACACTCGCCACGCCTCGAAGGCCGGATCGATCGCCAGTAAGAAGCGGAACTCGGGATCAATTTTTACAACCTGCCGCTTCTCCTTGCGGCGTGGGAACGGGTTGGAGAGGTGCGCTGGAACGACCTTGGGGCCTTTTGCATCGGCTTGAGCGAGTTTCTCCCGGAGCACCCACTCGAGGAAGTCACTTATTTTATTTTTTTGGACCTTCGCGTTGCAGTCATTTTGGCGATCCAATCCCAGTGTCGCGAAAAGGTCGGGCAGGTCGGTACCCTGCTGAAAGAGCGTCATTGGTCGCTTGTCGAGTTGGCGTGCATGCAGGTACTGGACAAGGAAGACGTGTAGTGCCCCGTATTGCTTTCTAGGCGATTTTTGGGTTGCCAACCACTCGACTACCAGAACTCGCCACGCCTCGAAAGTCGGGTCGATCTCCAACAAGAAGCGAAACTCGGAGTCGATATTAAAAGCCCACCGCTTTCTTCTTCTGCGCGGGAAAGGGTTCGCGAGGTGAGTCGGCACGCTTTTGTGGCCTTTCGCGTCCGCCTCGGTGAGTTTCTCCCGGAGCACCCAGTCGAGGAAATCGCTAATGCAATCATGCCGGGTGAGGGCGCTGTTCTTAACTAGGCTATCCAACCCCAGTGTGGCCCACAGGTCGGGTAGGCGGGCATCCTGCTTGAACAGCGCCACAGGACGCTTGTCCAAGTCAGATGCGTGCAAATATCGGGTAAAGAAGGCGTTGAGTGGGGGATAACTGTTTTCAGCGTTTTCCTGGGGCGCCAACCATTCGACTGCCAGCAATCGCCACGCCTCGAAGGCCGGATCGATAGCCAGTAGGAAAAGGAACTCGGAATCAACTCTTACAAACTGTCGCTTGTCCCTGCGGCGTGGGAAAGGGTTTGCGAGGTGCGTCGGTACGCTTTTGTGGCCGTTCGCGTCTGGCTCAGTGAGTTTCTCCCGGAGCACCCAGTCGAGGAAATCACTGATGTGATCATGCTGGGCGGCCGCGCTGTATTCAGCTAACCCATCTGACCTCAGCGTCCCCCAAAGGTCAGGCAGGCAGGCATCCTGCTTAAACAACTCCGCAGGGCGCTTGTCATGGTGAGATGCCTGCAGATAGCGCACAAAAAAGACGGCGAGGGGGGCGTATCTGTTTTGAGGTTTTTTCTGGGTGGCCAACCACTCGACCACCAGCAATCGCCATGCCTCGAAGGCCGGATCGATCGCCAGCAAGAAACGGAACTCAGGATCAATTTTCGCGACGATCTTCTTACCCTTTGCCATGTCAGGGCCTCCTCAGCAGTTTCGGGTTCGTTCCGCTCAGCAACGCCAGCGGGTCGATATCCTTAAAACCGTAGTCACCGAAGTCGGGAGGCGCGAACTGGATTTCCGTTCGTTCGCGCTCGGCGGCGGCTTCTAGTGCGCGTATTAGGCGAGCGCGATCTGGCTCGGTGTAGACCAACTGGGACTCCAATGACTTGTGATGTAGCGCCTTCTTTCGGAGGATTGGATCGACATTGGCATCGAATAAGGCCTGCCCGTAGGAATGCCTGTGGCCATGTGGCGATGTGCCCAGGGCTTTAGCGGCCGTCAGGCCGATCCGCTCGACGGCACGCCGATGCTGACGCTCGAAACTGTCAATGCTGTATGGCTTTCCAGCGAGGGTTACGAAAGCGAACGGGTGGTCACAGGCTAGTTGTGCCCGCTGCACCATATAGAAAACCCATAGTTTCCAGAACAGAGCGGCCGCCCAACCTGGAAACCAGTTCACGTACATGAAGTAACTCCTCGAGTCGAGGGCGTTCCCCTTCCAGCCTGCGAACAATTGATCCGTGTTACCGTAGTTGTTTCGAGGACGCAACCCGTACTTGCCGTTCAGGTAGGTCAGTCGATTGCATTTGATAGGTTGGCCTTTGGCGTCCAACCAGTCGGGCGGCGCCGTCCCATCGCTCGGATGGAAGATACGCACCAAGGCGCGATCGTTATGTATCGGGTCGGGCACTACGTCGTGCACATAAAGGTGAAACGGTTCGGACATGCGAAGGCCGCCGTAGTGCATCAAGAGCGTGATTAGGATGTCACGGAGGTTCAACCGCTCCTCGATCCGGGGGCTCTTCTGCTTGCCAGGCACGATGAAGCCCCGAAATAACAGGTCGTGGATACGCTCATCAGGGAAACGCTTTACCGGGTCGTGGTCGAAAATCGGGGTCTTCTTGAGGAGGATGTTTCTAGCGCGCGTCATAGCGAGCGAGTCATTTTCTGGATCCCAGGTGTGGGCCAGAAAGGCGCGGTGCCGTCGCTGGTGCCACGCAGCCCACGCCAGCATTTCTTCACTGCGTGTGGCCGTACGCCACGGATTAAGAGGCTTCGCGTCGAACTCTTGTGCCATCCAGTCGGAGAAGTGCGAGATCCTAGTCACTAGCCCCCCGACAATGGATGGATTGAGTCCATTCCAGTAGAGCCCGCTGGGGTCGGTGCCATCGACCCCCACGGTCCCAGTCGTAAGGCGCTGGGCAAAGGTCTCAAACAACTGCTTTGGATCATCAAAACAATCGTGATTTGCCGCCATATAGTCGATCAGGAGGCCCACGGCTTGGACCGTCTTGCTCATCCACGCCGAGCTTCGTCCCTGAGAGTGCGAAAGAAAGTAGTCGGCGAGCGGCAGCAGGGGGCCATGCTCGGTGAGAATGACGGGAATCTCTGTGACCGCGCCGGTATGATCGCGGCGCACCTTGCCTCGGATGGTTGTGTGAAGCACTAGACCATCCCCGCCAGAATTTCACTGAGATGCGCTCCCAGGGCGACCTGGCGACGGGATGCATGCGGCGGCGCTTCAACCGCCGCCTTGGCCGCAGCCAAGTCACCCACCAGAATCACCTGCGTTTCGGCACGCGTGACGGCGGTATACAGGAGCGTGCGGTCGAGCAGCCGAGATCTTGTGACCGGGATGATTACGCGGCGAAATTGGCTGCCTTGAGCCTTGTGGACCGTGATGGCGTAGGCCAACTCAATGCTGGGCAGGAGATCGAGAGTCAGTTGGCGCTGCCTACCATCATCCCAAAGGATGTGCCCCAAAACCCTACCGGGCGCGACGTTCGGGCTGGGCGGCTCCGCCGATATAAGGGTTCCGAGTGACCCGTTTTGCAGGTTCATTTCCCAGTTATTGACGAGGCAGATCACGGGATCGCCGACACGAAGGCCCGTGCCTTGGTGCTGGTCGAACTCGTCGTTCCACAGTAGAAGTGCATCGCCGACGGGATTGAGTCTCTTCTGGCTTAACTGGTTGAGCATTCTGACGCCACCGGCGGCCGCATTTCTGACGGCGGCAACGACTTGGCTGCCCTTCCGGTCATCGGCCAGTAGATCTAGCACCAACTCGTTGATGGCCGCACTGGGACAGGGCAGGAAGGCGATTGCCTTCTTGGGATCGTCCGGTAGGTCCGGCCATTGCCCGCTACGGATTGCGTTGGCAGCCTCAGCAATTGCGCCGGAGTGGCGTTTCACCTTTTGGAGTTCAACACGCGGGATACCTTGCTGGTGCGCCAATTCCTGTAGTACCAGCCCTGGCCCCACCGGTGCGAGCTGGTTAGGGTCTCCCAGCACGACGAAGCGATAGGTGGACGGCAGATGCCGCAGAATGCGGAATGCCGTGGGCAGGTCGACCATCGACGCTTCGTCAATGATGAGCACACCCCGCTCGGGCGCCTCCTCGGGATTAAAGTGCTTGAGGAAACCGGCGATGGTGCTGGCCTCATGACCCGTGGCTTCCTGGATGCGGCGGGCCGCCCGCCCGCTGATTGCAACGGCGTAGGTCGGCCAGCCTGCCGCACGGCAAACTGCGAACCAACTCTTGAGCACCGTCGTCTTCCCGGTGCCTGCGCCGCCGGTGACAACCGTTATCAGGTTGGCGTTTGCAACGTTCAGCGCTTCGAACTGACTGGATTCGAGTGTGATGCCGCTTTCAAGTCGATAAGCCTCAAGTACGCCGGCGAGTTCATCCCTAGTTAGTAGCGCCTCGGGGTGGGCCGCTCGTTGCGCAATGGCCCGGGCGATACCCTGCTCCATGACGAACGGGCCGAGCGCCTGCAGGCGGCCATGGCGACGCAGGAATACGCCGGCGGCTTCCCCTTTTTGCAGAGCCTGAGCGATCAATGCGGATCTGCCAGACCCCAGTAAGCGTTCCAAGCGCTCCTCTGCCTGTGCGTGGAGGACGCATGAATGTCCTGTGTCAAATGCCCCGTACAGGACTTCCTCGACGGCTGCAACTAGCCGGCGCGGATCGTCTTCGGCAAGTCCAAAGGTTTGCCGCGCAAGCGTGTCGGTGGATTTCCAGTCAGCGGCGAAACTGATCAGGCGGTAGGGGTCTTCCTCGATTTTTGCGGCTGCCTGGTTGCCAAAGTAATCCAGTACCTTGCGGCCCAAGGCTACCGAGAAGCCGCGGTTCTGCAACCATTGCAGATTGAAGGTGTCTCCCCAACACCGCCAGGCAGTTGCGATTTGCTCGGCCGTCGTTTTGGGCAGGACTTGTGCAAGACGATCCACCGCGCCCGCATCAAGGAGGGCATACAGTTCCTCGCCAAAGTGATCCCAAAGTCGGCGGGCTTTGACCATGCCAATGCCTTTAAAGGCATTGCACTCAGCCAGCAGGGTCACGATGTGCTCGCCCGATGGCCGAACGAGTTCCATCGTCTCGGGAGTTATGGTTGATTCGATCAACCGGTAGCCGTTCACGACGATGGCGTTGTCTTCAGCTACGCCAGTGATCCTCCACAACTGGCCGAGTTCGACGCTCCCTCGAAGCAGATAGTGGGGCGCCTTGACAACCAAGTGCGCCCGGGCATCGACGCGATGCCCGTCGCCATCGACCTCTACACCCGTGAAAATGGCGCCACCCCGGCCCAACGGGTTTTGGCTTCGGATCGTGCTTACGCGAAGCGTCAGGCTAGGCGCGCTCACCGGGGCAATCTCCCCGTGCTCGATAGCAAACTGTCCAGGATGTGATATCGGGCCAGTTGGCCGCGCACCTCCATTAACTCGGCCTTGAGCGCAGCGTTCTCTGACTCAAGGCGCTTCAGGCGTGCCTTGTCGGCCGCTGCTCGAGGACTATTCGATTCGGCACCGCCCACCGCACTCGCCGCCTCGGTAACTACAACCGGCGGCAGGACGCCGCGCTCACGCAGGTCGGCTTCAAGTTGTTTCAGCGAATCCCTGACCCGGGGGTTCTGCAACAACACGCTCTTGGCAAAGTTGCACTCGCGCGAAATCTCCATACGGTTGAGCTGGCCGCGCGTAACCATGTCGCGAAGGTCGCTATCGGTCTTGCTCGCCGCCCAGGAAGTGAAGGTGGTGAGGTTCTCGTCAGCCTTTTGCTGTCCGTTAAGGGGCTTTTTCATAGTAAGTGGCCTACTATTAGGTGCGTAAAAACACCCTAGCAGATGACCCCCCCTAAAAAAAAACGCCGCCCTCGTGGGTCGAGAGTGGCGTTTTCGGGGGTGAATAGTAACGACTAGCTACACCACATATACACCGACTGCGGTGTCGTGGTGGCGGTGATGCGTGACTGCTGGCGGTCGTCGTACTCGGTGGTGGTGCTGTCGACGAGGAAATAGACCACCTCCTCGACGACCTTCAGCATCGCCGTCTGGTTGTTGAGCACGGACAGGCGCGGGCTGGACAGCACCTTGACGGTGCCGAAGGTCTCGAGCAGCTCGAGCTGGATGTCGGTGCTGGCCGACAGGTAGCTGAGCGTGGGCAGGCCGGCCCCGGCGTCGTTGGATCCGCGCGGGCGCACGTTCCAGCCCGGCACGCCGATCCGCGTCCAGTCGATGCCCTGGCGGTAGCCGTCGGCGAGGGTGACTTCGACAATGGTGGCCTCGATCATGACCTGGCGCCGTGCTGACTGCTGCACCTGGTCGAGGAAGGCGCGCAGATGGGCGTGCTGGCGTGCGTTGGCGCGCACCAGCAGCACGCCGCTCTCGCGATTGACCATGACGTCGGCGCTGCGGCAGGGCGCGCCGGCCTCGCCCCCGCAGCGCGGGCCGCCGCCGGCGTCGTCGAGGAGGGTAATCAGGTTGGCCTCGAGCGAGGCCCAGAAGTCGTTGCTGGCGCGGGTTTCGATCTGGGTCACCGAGGCATTGCCGGCGCCGTTCGCACCGCCCTGGGCGAGGGCGCCGGTGGTGGCGATCTGGGTGCTGGTGGCGACCGCGCCGCGCATGTCGCGGCTCAGGTTCACGTAGTCGAGCGGGTAGCTGCGGATGAAGGGGGTGTCGGGGCGCACCGACAGGTGGCGGCCACGCAGCTCGTAGCGGATGTCGACCTGGCGGGCGATGCGCTCGAGCAGCGCGGGCAGTGGCTGGTCGAGCGCATGCAGGGTGACGCGGCCCTCGATGCCGGCGTGGAGGTCGAGCTCGAGGCCGGCATCGCGGCCGATGGCGAACAGCAGCTCATGCACCGGGATGTCGCGCACCGACACCGAGTAGCCGGCCGGGGAGGGGGCGTCCGGGACGGGGGCTGCCGGCGGCGCGGCGTCATGGGCGGCGGCGGGCGGTGAGGTGGTGGGCGGCTCCGGCGCTGTCACGCTCGTGCTCGCGAGCGTCGCGGCGGGCGTGCGGGGGAGGGGCGCGGCCTGCGCATCGAGGTGTCCGGCCGCCATGCGCGAGGGCTGCAGCGCGGTGCAGGCCGTCGCCAGCGCGACCGCCACCGCGCTCGTCGCGAGGGTAGAAATAATGTTGATGGGGCGATTCATGATTCGATGCTAATTGCATTTGAACGAAAACGGAATACCTGAATGGAATAATCGCGGGAACGTCGCGGCGCGCCTGTGGTCGGTTGCAAGTGTCTGGAGCAGAACAGCTCTGCTTCCGCAGGGCGTGGCCATGGACTGCGCCTGAGACGTTGTTGCATTGCAACATCGAAGTCTCGCATCGGCGTGCGCCTCTGTTACAATGCTCAGCTTTTTCCGGACTCTCCGCCCATCGTGTCCTTGTCTGCCGAACATGCCTCTCCGCTGGTCTCGCTGCGCGACGTGCGCTTCGCCTATGGCGAGCGCGAGGTGCTGCGCGGCATCGACCTCAGCGTGCACCGCGGCCAGGTGGTTGCCATCATGGGCGGCAGCGGCTGCGGCAAGACCACCCTGCTGCGCCTGATCGGCGGTCAGTTGCGCGCCAGCGCCGGTACGGTGACGGTCGAGGGGCGGGACGTGGCGGGCATGTCGGCGGCCGAGCTGTATGCGCTGCGGCGGCGCATGGGCATGCTGTTCCAGTTTGGCGCCCTGTTCACCGACATGAACGTGTTCGACAATGTCGCCTTCCCGCTGCGCGAGCACAGCCGTCTGCCCGCCGGCATGGTGCGCGACCTCGTCATGATGAAGCTCGAGGCGGTGGGCCTGCGCGGCGCCGCGGCGCTGCGTCCCGGCGAGCTGTCGGGCGGCATGGCGCGACGGGTGGCGCTGGCACGCGCGGTCGCGCTCGATCCGATGCTGATCCTGTACGACGAGCCCTTCGCCGGACTGGACCCGATCTCGCTCGGCATCATCGGCCAGCTGATCCGCAGCCTCAACGATGCGCTCGGTGCGAGTTCGGTGATGGTCACTCACGATGTGCACGAGTCGCTCGAGATCGTCGATTACATCTATTTCGTCTCCGACGGCCGCATCGTCGCCCAGGGTACGCCGGACGAGATCCGTGCCTCGGCCGACCCCTTCGTACATCAATTCGTCAATGCCGAGGCCGACGGCCCGGTCCCCTTCCACTATCCGGCGCCGCCGATCGACAGCCTGCTGGGCGAGGAGCGCACATGAACGGGTTGTTCAATGGGCTGGCCGCCGGCCTGCGCCACGTCGGCGAGTTGACCATCAACGGCGTGTGGCGGCTGGGCTTCGCCACCCGCTTCCTGCTTGCGGTGCTGCTCGCCTCCGGGCAGTCGGTGCGACGCATCCATCTCACCATCCGCGAGCTCTACTTCAGCGGCGTGCTGTCGCTGCTGATCATCATCGTATCGGGGCTCTTCGTCGGCCTCGTGCTCGGTCTGCAGGGCTACGACATCCTGCAGCGCTACGGCTCGGCCGACGCGGTTGGCGTGATGGTGGCGCTGTCGCTGCTGCGCGAGCTGGGCCCGGTGATCGCCGGCCTGCTGTTCGCCAGCCGCGCCGGCTCGGCGATTGCCGCCGAGATCGGCCTGATGAAAACGACCGAGCAGTTGAAGGCGATGGACATGATGGCGGTCGATCCGATCGCCCGCGTGGTGGCGCCGCGCTTCTGGGGTGGCGTGCTGTCGATGCCGCTGCTGGCGGCCCTGTTCTCGGCGATGGGGATCTTCGGCGGCTGGCTGATCACGGTCGTGGTCATCGGCGTCGATGACGGCGCCTTCTGGTCGCAGATGCAGTCCGCGGTGGAGTTCCGCTACGACGTGATGAATGGCGTGATCAAGTCCCTCGTCTTCGGCACCGTGGTGTCGCTGATCGCGGTGTTCGAGGGCTACGACTGCCAGCCGACCGCCGAAGGCGTGTCGCGTGCCATCACCCGCACCGTCGTGACGTCGGCGCTGGCCATCCTGGCGCTCGACTTCGTCCTTACTTCCTTCATGTTCCGGGGTCTATGATGAGTCGTACCACGCTCGACCTGTGGGTCGGCATCTTTGTCGCGCTGGGTTTTGCGGCGCTGATCTTCCTTGCCATGCGCGTGGCCAGTTTCTCGGGTTTCGATGCATCCAACGCCTACCGCGTCGAGGCGCCGTTCGACAACATCGGCGGGCTGAAGGTGCGCGCGCCGGTGAAGAGCTCGGGGGTGCTCGTTGGCCGAGTTGCGGCGATCCGCTTCGATGCCGAGATCTACCGCGCCGTCGTCGAGCTCGAGCTCGATGGTCGCTACCAGTTCCCGGCCGATACGACCGCGTCGATCCTGACCTCGGGCCTGCTCGGCGAGCAGTACGTCGGCCTGGAAGCGGGCGCCGACATCGAGATGCTCAAGGGTGGCGATCGTGTGCTGATCACCCAGTCCGCCGTGGTGCTGGAAAAGCTCATCGGCCAGTTCATGTTCGATCGTGCCGCAGACACGCCGGCACAGGCCAGCACGCCCGCACAATAAGCCGGCGGCAGGTCTCTGGAGATAACAACAATGAAGATGCAATCCCCCATCAAGCGGCTGGCGGCCCATGCCCGCCTTGCCGCACTCGCGCTGGCGGCGTCGCTGCTGACCGGCTGTGCCACCACCGCCAACCCGGACGATCCGCTCGAGGGGTACAACCGGGCGATGTTCAGCTTCAACGAGCAGGTCGACAAGGTGGTGCTCAAGCCTGCGACCGAGGTCTATCAGGCGGTGCTGCCGAGCCCGGTGCGCACCGGCGTGGGCAATGTGTTCGGCAACCTGGCCGACCCCTGGATCGGCCTCAACAACCTGCTGCAGGGCAAGGTCGCCGAGGCGATGAGCGACTTCATGCGTTTTGCCTTCAATTCCACCTGGGGCCTGCTCGGCCTGCTCGACATCGCCAGCGAGGCGGGCCTGCCCAAGCACGACGAGGATCTCGGCCAGACCCTGGGACGCTGGGGGGTGGGCGAGGGCGCCTATATCGTGCTGCCGTTCTTCGGTCCCAGTACGGTGCGCGACACCGTCGCCCTGCCGGCCGACATGGCCGGCCGCACGCCGTTCAGCATCGACCACGTGCCGACGCGCAACACCGTCACCGCCACCCGCGTGGTCCACGTCCGTTCGGTCCTCCTTGGCGCCGATCGCACGCTGGAAGAGGCGGCCCTCGACCGCTACGCCTTCGTGCGCGACTTCTATCTGCAGCAACGCCGTTACAAAGTCAGTGATGGCATGCAGGAGCGGGTGTACGAAGATTTCGACGACCTGTCCGCCGCACCGCTCGGCGACGAGGTCGATTCGGCTGCCGCCGCGGCGGTCGAGCGCCTGGAACTGGTGCCCGACGCCCGGCTCGCCCTCAATGCCAGGGCGCCGTCTGCAACCCCAACCGACATGCAGTAAGACAAAGACATGAAAAAACTCATCACTCTGTTCTGTTTCCCCCTCTGCCTTCTTTTCGCCGGTCTGGTGCCGGCGGCCGTCGCCAGCGAGGGCAAGGCGCCCGAAGTGCTGATTCGTGACGTGACCAACGAGGTGCTCGAGATCGTGCGCACCGACCCCGCATTGCGCTCGGGCGACACGCGGCGCGTGATCGAACTGGCCGAGGCCCTGGTGCTGCCGCATTTCGATTTCCGCCGCATGACCATGCTCGCGGTCGGTCGCGACTGGCGCGAGGCCACGCCCGAGCAGCAGGGGCGTCTGATCGAGGCCTTCCGCACCTTGCTCGTGCGCACCTACGCCAACGCCTTCACCCAGTACCGCGACGAACGCGTCGTGTTCCCGCCCTCGCGCTACGCCGCTACCGACACGCGCGTGCAGATCCGCACCGAGGTCGTGCGCCCGGGCGCGCAGCCGATTGGCATCGACTACATGCTCGAGAAGGGCGAGCAGGGCTGGAAGGTCTTCGACGTCGTCGTTGCCGGCGTCAGCCTGGTCACCAATTACCGCAGCAGCTTCACCCAGGAGATCCGCAACGGCGGCATCGACGGGCTGATCCGCTCGCTCGAGGCGCGCAACAGTTCACTCGCCGACGAGCAGGGTCTGGGCACCACCGGCGTGGCGCGCGCGTCGTGAGTGCGGCGGCCGTAGCAAGCGTGTTTGTGCCGGCCGGCGAGCTGACCATGCTCGCCGCACCCGCGGTTCTCGAGGAGGGCCGGCAGCGGGCGCAACGCGGTGACCTGATCGTCGACTTCTCGCAGGTCACGGCCGCAGACTCCGCGGCGCTCGCGCTGCTGCTCGACTGGCTGCGTGCGGCCCGGGCCGCCGGGAACAGTCTGTCGGTGCGTGCACTGCCCGAGGGCATGGCCAGCCTCGCCCGCCTCTACGGCATCGAGTCGCTGCTGCCGCTCGAGGCCGGCGCATGAGCGTTCCGGCAATCCGCATCCACGGCGTCACCAAGCACTACGGCTCGCTGAAGGCCCTTGGCGGCATTGACCTGGAGATCGGCCAGGGCGAGTTCTTCGGCCTGCTCGGGCCCAATGGCGCAGGCAAGACGACGCTGATCTCGGCCCTGTCGGGGCTCGTGCGCGCGGACACCGGCAGCCTCGAGATCATGGGCCACGACGTGGTCGGCGACTATCGCAACGCCCGGCGCAACCTGGGCGTGGTGCCGCAGGAGCTGGTGTTCGATCCCTTCTTCTCGGTGCGCGAGCTGCTGCGCATGCAGTCGGGCTATTTCGGCATCCGCAACAACGACGACTGGATCGACGAGATCCTCGCCAGCCTCGACCTCAGCCACAAGGCGCAGGCCAACATGCGCGCGCTGTCGGGCGGCATGAAGCGGCGCGTGCTGGTGGCGCAGGCGCTGGTGCACCGGCCGCCGGTGATCGTGCTCGACGAGCCGACCGCGGGCGTCGATGTCGAGCTGCGCCAGGGACTGTGGCACTTCGTCCGCAAGCTCAACCGCGATGGCCACACCATCGTGCTCACCACGCACTACCTGGAAGAGGCCGAGACCTTGTGCGGGCGCATCGCCATGCTCAAGGCCGGCAAGGTGGTGGCGCTCGACACCACGGAAAATCTGTTACGGCGTTTTGCCACCCACAGCCTGCGGGTGAAGGTGGAGCAGCCGGCTGCCGCGCTGGCCGTGGGCGGCAGCGAAGACGCGGATGGCTGGATCGCGTTCGCCTTCGACTCCTACGCGGCGGTCGAGGACCTGCTCGCCCGTCTGCGCGAAGCCGGCGCCGGCGTGCGCGAACTGCAGCTTGGCGAGCCCGATCTCGAGCGCGTCTTTGTCGAGGTGATGCATCGTGCTTGAGACCCCGTCCCGCGCCACGCCCCCCCGCATCGAGCCGATGCCGGCCGAGTCGCCGCTGACCGGCTTTCGCACCCTGCTGTACAAGGAGACGCTGCGCTTCTGGAAGGTCAGCTTCCAGACTGTCGCCGCGCCGGTGCTCAATGCGCTGCTGTTCCTGCTGATCTTCTCGCACGTGCTCGATCGCCACGTCACCGTGTATGGCGAGGTCGCCTACACCAGCTTCCTGGTGCCGGGTCTGGTGATGATGTCGGTGCTGCAGAACGCCTTTGCCAACAGCTCGTCGTCGCTGATCCAGAGCAAGATCACCGGCAACATCATCTTCGTGCTGCTGCCGCCGTTGTCCTACCGCGAGTTCTATGCCGCCTACGTCATCGCCTCCATCCTGCGCGGGCTGATGGTGGGGCTCGGCGTGCTGCTGGTGGCGGCGCTGTTCGTCGAGGTGCCGATGGCCCATCCGCTGTGGGTGCTGACCTTCGCTCTGATGGGCGGGGCGATCCTGGGCTCCTTCGGCGTCATCGCCGGCATCTGGGCGGACAAGTTCGACCAGCTTGCCGCCTTCCAGAACTTCCTCATCATGCCGCTGACGATGCTGTCCGGGGTGTTCTACTCAATCCACTCGCTGCCGCAGTTCTGGCAGGACGTGTCGCATTTCAACCCGTTCTTCTTCATGATCGACGGGTTCCGCTATGGCTTCTTCGGTCAATCGGACACTTCGCCCTGGCTGTCGCTCGGGGTGGTGAGCGTCTGTTTCGTCGTACTCGCGGCGCTCACCCTGGCGATGCTGGCCCGGGGTTACAAGCTGCGTTCGTAAAGGATTCACATCATGTTTGAAGCAAGCGAAGTCAAGCGCCTGATCGAGCAGGGCCTGCCCTGCGAGCTGGTCGTCATCGAAGGTGAGGACGGCGTCCATTTCCGCGGCATCGTGGTCAGCGCCGCCTTCGAGGGCAAGCCCAAGGTGCGCCAGCACCAGGCGGTGTATGCCACCCTCGGCCGCCTGATGGGCAACGAGATCCATGCCCTGCAACTGCAGACCTTCACTCCCGCACAGTGGGAAGAAGGTCGCGGCGAACTGGGGATGTGATCGCCTGATGGACAAGCTGCTGATTGAAGGCGGTGCTCGCCTGGCGGGCGAGATCGCCATTTCCGGCGCCAAGAACGCCGCGCTGCCCATCCTGTGCACGGCCCTGCTGACCGCGGAGCCGGTGACCTACACCAACGTGCCGCAACTGAAGGACATCGGTACGCTGCTCGAGCTGCTCGGGCAGATGGGGGTGAAGGTCGAGCGTGCGGGCGATACCGTCACGCTGGATGCCTCGGGGCTGAACAACCCGGTCGCGCCCTACGACATGGTCAAGACCATGCGCGCCTCCATCCTCGTGCTGGGGCCGCTGGTGGCGCGCTGCGGCGAGGCGCGGGTGTCGCTACCCGGCGGCTGCGCGATCGGCGCGCGGCCAGTGGACCAGCACATCAAGGGCCTGCAGGCGATGGGTGCCGAGGTGCGCGTCGAGCACGGTTACGTGCATGCGACCGTGCCGCGCCTGAAGGGCGCGCGCCTGTTCACCGACATGGTGACGGTGACCGGTACCGAGAACCTGATGATGGCCGCGGTGCTGGCCGACGGCGAGACGGTGATCGAGAACGCCGCGCGCGAGCCCGAGGTGGTCGACCTGGCGAATTGCCTGGTGGCGATGGGCGCGCAGGTGTCGGGCGCCGGCAGCGACGTGATCCGCATCCGCGGCGTCGAGCGCCTGCATGGCGCGACCCACCGCATCATGCCCGACCGCATCGAGACCGGCACCTACCTGTGCGCGGCGGCGGCCACCGGCGGTTCGGTGCGCCTCACCCGCACCTCGTCGTGCTACCTCGATGCGGTGATCGACAAGCTGATGGACGCCGGCTGCGAGATCGTCTCCGAGCGCGATGCAATCCGCCTGTCGGCGCCGGCGCGGCTCAATGCGGTGAGCCTGCGTACCGCGCCCTATCCGGCCTTCCCGACCGACATGCAGGCGCAGTTCATGGCGATCAACTGCGTCGCCAACGGCGTGGCGATGATTCGCGAGACCATCTTCGAGAACCGCTTCATGCACGCGGTCGAGCTGCAGCGCCTGGGGGCCGACATCCGCATCGACGGCAATACCGCGGTGGTGCAGGGAGTGGCGAAGCTCGAAGGCGCGGCGGTGATGGCGACCGACCTGCGTGCGTCGGCCTCGCTGGTGGTGGCTGGCCTGGTGGCCGAGGGCGAGACCACGATCGAGCGTATCTACCATCTCGACCGCGGCTACGAGCGGCTGGAAGAAAAGCTGGCCGCGCTGGGGGCCAAGGTCAGGCGCCTCGCCTGAGTCGCGCTTCCCAAGGGCGCGCACGACAGAAAGCAGAAAGGGGGCCTGGCGCCCCCTTTTTTGTCCTTCTCGGCGCTTGCCGGCCGCGTGGCCGGCGGGGCCGTTTACAGCTCGTACTGGCCGTTGGCCTCGGGCTGCCAGGTCACCTCCAGCACCTTGAGGCGGATCAGCTTGCCGTCGGTCCCCTTCCAGTCGATCGACTGGCCGGCAGACAGGCCGAGCAGCGCGCTGCCGGCGGGCGAAAAGATCGACACGCGGTGGGCTGCGGCGTCGGCATCCTTCGGGTAGGCGAGCGTGAGCTCGTACTCGCGGCCGGTGCCTTCCTCGACGAAGCGTGCGCGGCTGTTCATCGTGATGACGTCGGCGGGCATGTCCTGCGGCTCGCGCACGTCAGCGCGCTCGAGTTCCTCGCGCAAGCCGTCGAGGTCGCTGCGGCTGCGGAAGGCGGGGAGGGTCAGCAGACCCTCGAGGCGCTCGAGGTCGCTGCTGGAGACGATGATCGACGGTTTCATGTTGCGGGTTTCCTGCTCGAAGTGCGCGCCGGTGCTGTGGCGCAACAAAAGAAAAGGCCGAACCACCGCCTGCGGTTCAGCCACTTGTGCCGAAGGTTAACAGAAGCGGCGCCGGGTTACAATGCAGGGTCCTCACGATCAAGGCTTTTCACGTGTCCAGCATCACGCTCGCCCTCTCCAAGGGGCGCATCTTCGAAGAGACGCTGCCGCTGCTCGCCGCCGCCGGCATCGTGCCCACCGACAATCCCGAGTCCTCGCGCAAGCTCATCATCGGCACCAACCGGCCCGATGTGCGCCTGGTCATCGTGCGCGCGACCGACACGCCGACCTACGTTCAATATGGCGCGGCCGACCTCGGGATTGCCGGCAAGGACGTGCTGATCGAGCATGGCGGCGGCGGTCTGTATCAGCCGCTCGACCTCAACATCGCCAAGTGCCGCCTGTGCGTCGCGGTGCAAAAGGGCTTCGACTACGCTGCGGCGATCCGGCCAGGTGGGCGTATCCGCGTCGCCACCAAGTACATCAACGCGGCCAAGGCCCACTTTGCCGGCAAGGGCATGCATGTCGACCTGATCAAGCTCTATGGCTCGATGGAGCTCGCGCCCCTGGTCGGGCTGGCCGATGCCATCGTCGACCTGGTGTCCACCGGCGGCACGCTGCGTGCGAACAATCTGGAGGAGGTCGAGGACATCATGCCGATCAGCTCGCGCCTGATCGTCAACCAGGCTTCGCTCAAGCTCAAGCGCGAGCTGCTACAGCCGGTGCTCGACGCCTTCGCCGGTGCGATCAAACCGTAAGGACCGTTTCATGAGTCAGACTCCGATCCGCCGCCTCGACGCGCGCGAACCCGAATTCCTGTCCACGCTCGATGCCTTGCTAACCTTCGAGTCCGAGGCCGACGAGCGCATCGATACCGCAGTGACCGAGATCCTGCGTGCGGTGCGTACCACCGGCGACGCCGCGGTGGTCGAATATACCCGCCGTTTCGACGGCCTCGACGTGCACTCGATGCCGGCCCTGGAGCTGCCGAAAGCCGAACTCCACCGCGCGCTCGACAGCCTGTCGTCCGATCAGCGCGAGGCGCTCACGATCGCCGCCGACCGCGTCCGCATCTACCACGAGCGCCAGAAGGGCGAGTCCTGGGAATTCACCGAGGCCGACGGCACCCGCCTCGGGCAGAAGGTCACGCCGCTCGATCGCGTCGGCCTCTATGTGCCGGGCGGGCGCGCGTCCTATCCGAGTTCGGTGCTGATGAACGCGATCCCGGCCAAGGTCGCCGGCGTCGGCGAGCTGATCATGGTCGTCCCGACACCGCGCGGCGAGAAGAACCCGTTGGTACTGGCCGCCGCCGCGATCACCGGCGTGGACCGCGTGTTTACCATCGGCGGTGCGCAGGCGGTGGCGGCGCTGGCGTACGGCACCCAGACCATTCCGCAGGTGGACAAGATCGTCGGCCCGGGCAACGCCTACGTGGCCGAGGCCAAGCGCCGCGTGTTCGGCACGGTCGGCATCGACATGGTCGCCGGGCCCTCCGAGGTCCTGATCATCTCCGACGGCTCGGGTCACGCCGACTGGGTGGCGATGGACCTCTTCGCCCAGGCCGAGCACGACGAGCTGGCGCAGTCCATCCTGCTGTGCACCGACGCCGCCTTCATCGACGCGGTGCACGAGGCGATCGACCGCCTGCTGCCGACCATGCCGCGCCGCGACACGATCGCCAGGTCGCTCGCCAACCGCGGCGCGCTGATCCATGTCGACAGTCTGGAGCAGGCCTGCGCGCTCGCCAACCGCATCGCGCCCGAGCACCTCGAGCTGTCGCTGGATGACGCCGAGGCCTGGATCGACCACATCCGCCACGCCGGCGCGATCTTCGTCGGCCACTGGGCGGTGGAGGCGCTCGGCGACTACTGCGCCGGACCCAACCACGTGCTGCCGACGATGCGCAGCGCGCGCTTCTCGTCGCCGCTGGGCACCTACGACTTCCAGAAACGCACCAGCATCGTGCACATCTCACAGGCCGGCGCCCAGCACCTGGGCAAGGTGGCCTCCATCCTCGCCCATGGCGAGGGCCTGCAGGCGCACGCGCGCTCGGCGGAGATGCGGCTGAAGGTTTGAGTGCACCCACCCGGGTCTCCCGATCCGGGTGGGGCGGGAAAGCGGCATCCCCTTGTCGATCGCAGGGAGGCGGACATGAAGCTCAGGTTCGGCTGGATGGTGGCGCTGGCCCTGGCCGCGGACGTGGCGGTGGCGGCCGAGGAGCCCGTGCTCAACGTCTACAACTGGAACGACTACATCGCCGCCGACACCATCCCCGCCTTCGAGAAGGCGAGCGGGCTCGCGGTGCGCTACGACCTCTACGACAGCAACGCCACGCTGCAGGGCAAGCTGCTGACCGGCGGCAGCGGCTACGACGTGGTCTATCCGAGCGTGGAGTACGCCGGCAAGCAGATCCAGGCCGGGATCTTCCAGCCGCTCGACAAGTCTCGCCTGCCCAATCTCGTCCATATCGACCCGCTGATCCTCGACGCGGTGGCGGTCGCCGACCCGGGCAACCGCTACCTCGTGCCCTACATGTGGTTCACCACCGGGGTCGCGATCAACGTCGACAAGGTCATGAAGGCGCTCGATGGCAAGCTGCCCGACAACGCCTGGGACCTGCTCTTCGATCCGGCGCTCACCGCGCGCCTGAAGGGCTGCGGCATCGCGCTGATGGACGAGGCGAGCGACGTGATTCCGGCGGCCATGCTCGACGCCGGCCTCGACCCGGTGAAGATGGACCCCGCCGACATCCGCGCCGCGGTCGAGCACATCCGCCCGGTGCGCAAGGACATCCGCAGCTTCAACACCGCGCCGATCGAGCAGATGGCCAAGGGCAGCCTGTGCGTGGCGATGATGTTCTCGGGCGACGCCCGCATCGCCGCGCGGCGTGCGCAGCTCGCCGGCTCCGAGGTCAGGCTGCAGTACCTGATCCCGGCGGTGGGGGCGATGATGTCGGTGGACGTGATGGCGATCCCGCGTGACGCGCCGCATCCGCACAACGCCCACCGCTGGATCGACGCGATGATGGATCCGGCGACGGTGGCGCGCATCTCCAACGAGACCTTCTACATCAGCGCCAACACCGCGGCGCTCGCGCTCACCGACGCCACGCTGCGCGACGACCCGGTGATCAACGTGCCCGCGGCGGTCAAGCGTACGCTGCGTGCCAAGCCGGTGCTCGACAAGGAGGTGCAGCGCGAGCTGACCCAGGCGCTGAACCGCTTCAAGGCGGCGCGCTGAAGGGGGGCGGGTGTGGGAGGCGAGCAGGGCGATGAACGATCGGGGGGCTGGCGGCGCGCGGGGTGGGGTGGGGGGCGAGTCCGTCCATCTGCGCATCGAACGACTCGGAAAACGCTTCGGCGACACCTGGGCGGTACGCGATGTCGCGCTCGACATCGGCGAGCGCGAGGTTTTTGCGCTGCTCGGCAGTTCGGGCTGCGGCAAGTCCACCCTGCTGCGCATGATCGCCGGCCTGGAGACGCCGAGCAGTGGGCGCATGCTGCTCGACGGCGAGGACCTCGCCGCGGTGCCTGCGCATCGCCGCCCGACCAACATGATGTTCCAGTCCTACGCGTTGTTCCCGCACATGACGGTGGCGGGCAACGTCGCCTTCGGCCTGCGCCAGATCCGGCCGCGCATGAGGCGCGAAGCGATCGCAGCCCGCGTCGCCGAGATGCTCGAGCTGGTGCAGATGCGCGCTTACGCGCAGCGCTGGCCGCAGGAACTCTCCGGCGGCCAGCAGCAGCGTGTGGCGCTCGCGCGCAGCCTGGCGCGCGAGCCGCGCCTGCTGCTGCTCGACGAGCCGCTCGCCGCGCTCGACAAGCGCATCCGCCAGCAGACCCAGTTCGAGCTCGTCGGCCTGATCCGGCGCGTCGGCGTCACCTGCATCCTCGTCACCCACGACCAGGAGGAGGCGATGACCATGGCCGACCGCATCGGCATCCTGTCCGAGGGCGGGCTGGTGCAGGTCGGCACGCCGGGCGAGATCTACGAACATCCCAACTGCCGTTTCAGCGCCAGCTTCATCGGCGAGACCAACCTCTTCCACGGCCGCATCGAGGGCGATCGCCTGGTTGGCAGCGAGTTTCCGCGGCCGATCGCCTTCGTGGCGGGCGCTGGCGCCGCTCCGCCGCAGGGCGGCGAAGCTTGGCTGTCTCTGCGCCCGGAATGCGTGCGCGTGCATCAGCGCGCCGCCGGCGATGCGTGCGTGCCGGAACGGCCTGGGGAGAACGCCGCGCCGGCCGAGGTCGCCGAGATCGCCTATCTCGGCAACCGCTCCATCTACCACCTGCGCCTGCCCGGCGGCCGTTCGATGATCGCCAGCGTGCCCGCGGCGCACTGGGGTGAGGCCGCGCCCCCGGCGCGCGGCGAGCCGGTGCGGGTGTCGTGGCCGGCGCCCGACGGCGTGCTACTGCTGCGATGAAGGTGCGCCCGGCTTCCGCGCAAGGGCATGGCCGCTTCTGGGTCGGCCTGCTGCCGTGGGCGTGGATGCTGCTCTTCTTCGTGCTGCCCTTCGCGCTGATCGTCAGTGTCAGCCTGTCGACCCCTGAGCTTGCGGTGCCGCCCTACGTTTCGCCCTTCGCCGGCACCGCTGTGGACGGAGCTTCGGCCTTCCGCCCTGATCCTGCCAGCTATGCGCGACTCGGCGGCGAAGTCGCGGCGCTCGGCACGCCTGGCGCCGACCGGCCCTACCTCGCCGCCTATGCCAATTCGCTGCTGCTCGCGGCGCTCACCACGCTGTGCTGCCTGGTCCTCGGCTATCCCTTCGCCTACCAGCTCGCGCGCGCGCCCGAGGCGATGCGCAACACGCTGCTGATGCTGGTGATGCTGCCGTTCTGGACTTCCTTCCTGCTGCGCGTCTACGCGTGGATGGGCCTGCTCGACAGCAGCGAGACCGGGCTGATCAACCAGGTGCTGCTCGGTCTCGGCCTGGTGACGGAGCCCCTGCCGCTGCTATACAACACCGGTGCGGTGCTGGTCGGCATGATCTATAGCTACCTGCCCTTCATGGTTCTGCCGCTCTACGCCAACCTGGTCAAGCTCGACCTGCACCTGCTCGAGGCCGCGCGCGATCTTGGCGCACGGCCGGCGACAGTGTTCCTGTGCATCACCCTGCCGCTGTCCTGGCGTGGCATCGTCGCCGGCTCGCTACTGGTGTTCATCCCGGCGGTGGGTGAGTTCGTGATTCCCGACCTGCTCGGCGGCGGCAGTGTGATGACGATCGGGCGCAGCATCTGGGACGACTTCGGCCCCAACCAGGACTGGCCGATGGCGGCCGCCGTGGCGGTCGTGATGCTGATCGCGCCGATCGTGCTGCTGCACCGCCACGGCGGGCGCGCGGGGAGCGACGAATGAGCCGCGGTGGCGGCTGGGGCGGACGCGCGTGGATGGTCGGCGTGTATGCCTTCCTGTACGTGCCGATCCTGTGCCTGATCGTGTTTTCCTTCACCGCCGGAGAGATCACCACGCGGCTCGACGGGCTCTCGCTGCGCTGGTACGCCGCGCTCGCGCGCGACGCCGAACTCCATGCGGCGGTGCTGCTGTCGCTGCGCGTCGGCGCGCTCGCCGCCACCGCCGCGGTCGTGGTCGGCACCGCGGCCGCGGTGATCCTGGTTCGCGCCGGGCCCTACCCGGGCAGCCGCTTCTTCGTCGGCATGATGAGTGCGCCGATGGTGATGCCCGAGGTGGTGGTCGGGCTGTCGCTGGTGCTGCTGTTTACCCATCCGACGCTCGCGGCTCTGGGCGGGCGCGGGGTGACGGCGATCTGGGTGGCGCACACCACGCTGTGCGCGGCTTATGTGGCGGTGCTGGTGGCGTCGCGGCTGCGAGAGATGGATCGCGCGCTCGAGGAGGCCGCACTCGACCTCGGCTGTCCGCCGCTCAAGGTGTTCTTCGTGATCACCGTGCCGGTGATCGCGCCTGCGCTGGCTGCCGGCTGGCTGCTCGCGTTCACGCTGTCGATGGACGACTTCGTGCTCGCGGCGATGCTGTCCGATCCGGGCAGCACGACGCTGCCGGTGCTGGTGTTCGCCCGCCTGCACCACGGCCTCAAGCCCGAGATCAATGCACTCGCGACCGTGATCGTGGTCGTGGTGTCGGTCGCGGTGCTGCTCGTAAATCGTCTGCTGCTGGCGCCGCCGCGCACCGCGGGGCGATCGGCGGGGCGCGCCAGTTGAGCGGTTTCAGCCGGCGAGGATCTCGCGCAGAGCGGCGACCAGAATGTCGCACTGCGCATCCGTGCCGATGGTGATGCGCATGAACTGGTCGATGCGTTCCGCCTTGAAGTGGCGCACGATGATCGCGCGCTTGCGCAGTTCGGCGGTGAGCTCGGCGCCGTCGCGCTGCGGATGACGGGCGAAGATGAAGTTCGCCGCCGAAGGCAGCACCTCGAAGCCAAGCGCCTGCAGGTCGGCGACGAGCTTGTTGCGGGTCGCGACCACCTTGGCGCAGCTGGCGCGGAAATAGTCGTCATCCTCGACCGAGGCGACCGCGCCGGCGATCGCAAGGCGGTCGAGCGGGTAGGAGTTGAAGCTGTTCTTGACCCGCTCGAGCGCCTCGATCAGCCCCGCGTTGCCCACCGCGTAGCCCACGCGCAGGCCTGCCAGCGAGCGGCTCTTGGAGAAGGTGTGGGTGACGAGCAGGTTGGGGTAACGCTCGACCAGCGCAACCGCGCTGTCGCCGCCGAAATCGACGTAGGCCTCGTCCACCAGCACTACCGCCTCTGGGTTGCCGGTGACGATGCGCTCGACCTCGGACAGCGCGAGCAAGCGGCCGGTGGGCGCGTTCGGGTTGGGGAAGATGATCGCGCCGGCGCGCTCGTTACCGTGCGGCAGGTAGTCCTCGACGCGGATCGAGAAGTCGTCGGCAAGCGGAACGCTGCGGTACGCGATGCCGTACAGCCCGCAATACACCGGGTAGAAGCTGTAGGTGATGTCGGGGAACCACAGCGGCCGCTCGTGCTTGAGCAGCGCCGTGAAGGCATGCGCGAGCACCTCGTCCGAGCCGTTGCCGACGAAGATCTGTGCCGGCTGCACGCCGTGGTGGCGGGCGAGGGCGGCCTTGAGGGCGTCGGCGTTGGGGTCGGGATACAGGCGCAGGCCGTCGCCGGTGGCGGCGCGGATGGCTGCCAGCGCCTTGGGCGAGGGGCCACAGGGGTGCTCGTTGGTGTTGAGCTTGACCAGGTTGTCGAGCTTGGGCTGTTCGCCCGGCACATAGGGGGTCAGGCCGTGGACGACGGCGCTCCAGAAGCGGCTCATGGCGGTGTCTGCTGAGTGGGTTCGGATGGCAGGTCGGCGACGCGATAGCGCCAAGCTCGACCGCTGCATAGGCTGCGCGGTGCAGCCATTTTGCCGCGCGATGTTATCATGGGTCGCTGGAAACCCTTTGGCTGGTAGTCTCTCATGCGGCAAGCAGAAGTCACTCGCAACACCCTCGAAACGAAGATCACGGTGCGCATCGATCTCGATGGCAGCGGCAAGGGCAAGCTCGATACCGGCGTGCCCTTCTTCGACCACATGCTCGACCAGATCGTCCGTCACGGCCTGATCGACCTCGATATCCACTGCGAGGGCGACACCCATATCGACGACCACCACACCGTCGAGGACGTCGGCATCACGCTCGGCCAGGCCTTTGCCAGGGCAGTGGGCGACAAGAAGGGCCTGCGCCGCTATGGCCACGCCTACGTGCCGCTCGACGAAGCGCTGTCGCGCGTGGTGGTCGACTTCTCCGGCCGGCCCGGGCTGCACTACTTCATCAGTTTCACCCGCGCCCGCATCGGCAACTTCGATGTGGACCTGGCGCGCGAGTTCTTCCAGGGCTTCGTGAACCACGCCGGCGTCACCGTGCACATCGACAACCTGCGTGGCGACAACGCTCACCACCAGTGCGAGACGGTGTTCAAGGCCTTTGCTCGCGCGCTGCGCATGGCGGCGGAGCGTGACGAGCGCGCGGCGGGCACCATCCCCTCGACCAAGGGCGCGCTCTGATTCCTCCCATCCTGCGGCGGCCACGCGCCGTCGTCGTCCCCCTGAATAGCGAGTCAAGCCGATGACCAGCGTGGCCATCATCGATTACGGCATGGGCAACCTGCGCTCGGTCGCCAAGGCGATCGAGCACGTGGCGCCCGGCCACGACGTCTTCGTGACCTCCGATCCGGCGCGTGTCGCTGCCGCAGCGCGCGTCGTCTTTCCCGGTCAGGGGGCAATGCCCGACTGCATGCGCGAACTCGACGCCCGTGGCCTGCGCCCCGCGGTGCTGGCGGCCGCGGCGGAGAAGCCCTTCCTCGGCATCTGCATCGGCCAGCAGATGCTGTTCCAGCACAGTGCCGAGGGCGACGTGCCCGGGCTCGGCATCCTGCCGGGCGACGTCGTGCGCTTTCCGGACGAGCGCATGCGGGCTGCCGACGGCAGCCGCCTGAAGGTGCCGCACATGGGCTGGAACGAGGTCTGGCAGTCTGCGCCGCACCCGCTGTGGGACGGCATTCCGGACGGCGAGCGCTTCTACTTCGTGCACAGCTACTTCGTCGTGCCCGCCGATGCCGCACTGACCGCGGCCGAGACCGACTATGGCCTGCGCTTTACCAGTGCGGTAGCGCGGGCTAATATCTTCGCGGCCCAGTTCCACCCGGAAAAGAGCGCCGCGGCCGGCCTCCGGCTTCTTGCAAATTTCATCCGCTGGCAGCCCTGAGCGCCGACGGCCCGTCTCACGACTCCGCCCCACCTGAACTGATCCCCGTATGTTGCTGATCCCCGCCATCGACCTCAAGGACGGTCACTGTGTTCGCCTGAAACAGGGCGAAATGGACGACGCCACGGTGTTTTCCGAAGACCCGGGCGCCATGGCGCGCCACTGGCTCGACGCCGGCGCCCGTCGCCTGCACCTGGTGGACCTCAATGGCGCCTTTGCCGGCAAGCCCAAGAACGGCGCAGCCATTCGCGCCATCACCGACGTCGTCGGCGAGGATATCCCGGTGCAGCTCGGTGGCGGCATTCGCGACCTCGACACCATCGAGCACTACCTCGACAACGGCATCACCTACGTCATCATCGGTACTGCCGCCGTCAAGAACCCCGGCTTCCTGCACGATGCCTGCAGCGCCTTCCCCGGCCACATCATCGTTGGCCTCGATGCCAAGGACGGCAAGGTGGCAGTCGACGGCTGGTCCAAGCTCACCGGCCACGACGTCGTGGATCTGGCGAAGAAGTTCGAGGACTACGGTGTCGAATCGGTGATCTACACCGACATCGGTCGCGACGGCATGCTGTCGGGTGTCAATATCGAGGCCACCGTGCGCCTGGCGCGCGCGCTGCGCATCCCGGTCATCGCCAGCGGTGGCATCACCGACATGCGCGACATCGACGCGCTGTGCGCGGTCGAGGAGGAAGGCATTCTCGGCGCGATCACCGGACGCGCGATCTACGAGGGCACGCTCGACTTCGCCGCCGCCCAGGCACGTGCGGACGAGCTTAACGGTGTGACTGAATGATTCTTTCCTGCGAGCGCCGCTGATGCTGGCCAAGCGCATCATTCCCTGCCTGGACGTGAAGTCCGGGCGCGTGGTCAAGGGCGTCAATTTCGTCGAGTTGCGCGATGCCGGTGATCCGGTCGAGATCGCCCGTCGCTACGACGAGCAGGGCGCCGACGAGATCACCTTCCTCGACATCACCGCCAGCTCGGACGATCGCGACATCATCCTGCACGTGGTCGAGCAGGTGGCCGAGCAGGTCTTCATCCCGCTCACCGTTGGCGGCGGCGTACGGGTGGTCGAGGATGTGCGCCGGCTGCTCAATGCCGGCGCCGACAAGGTCAGCATGAACACCGCGGCGGTGAACAACCCGCAACTGGTGCATGACGCTTCGAGCAAGGTCGGCAGCCAGTGCATCGTGGTGGCGATCGACGCCAAGCAGACCGCACCCGGCAAGTGGGAAGTGTTCACCCATGGTGGGCGCAACAACACCGGGCTGGACGCCATCGAATGGGCGCGCAGGGTCGAGTCCCTTGGTGCGGGCGAGATCCTGCTCACCAGCATGGACCGCGATGGCACCAAGAACGGTTTCGATCTCGCGCTGACGCGCGCGGTGTCGGACGCGGTGCGCATCCCGGTGATCGCCAGCGGTGGCGTCGGCACCCTCGAGCACCTCGCCGAGGGCGTGTCCGAGGGCCGCGCCGACGCCGTGCTGGCGGCGAGCATCTTCCATTTCGGACAGCACACCGTGCGCGAGGCCAAGGAGCTGATGCGTGCGCGCGGCATCGAGGTGCGGCTGTGAGCACGAGCACGCGCTGGTTGAACGAGGTCAAGTGGGACGAGCACGGCCTGGTGCCGGTGATCGCGCAGGAAGCGGCCAGCGGCGACGTGCTGATGTTCGCGTGGATGAACCGCGAGGCCTTGCAGCGTACCGCCGAGACCGGCGAAGCCATCTATTGGTCACGTTCGCGCCGTAAGCTGTGGCACAAGGGCGAGGAGTCCGGCCATGTGCAGAAGGTGCTCGACATCCGCATCGACTGCGACAATGACGTGGTGTTGCTCAAGATCGAGCAGGTCGGCGGCATCGCCTGCCACACCGGTCGGCATAGCTGCTTCTTCCAGAAGTATTTCGCCGACGGCCACTGGGAGGCCGTCGAACCGGTTTTGAAAGACCCGCAGGAGATCTACAAATGATCGATATCGAAGTGCTGCGTCGCGTGTCCGATACCCTGGTCGCGCGCAAGAAGGCCGATCCGGATTCCTCCTACGTTTCCAGCCTGTACCAGAAGGGTACGGACGCGATCTGCAAGAAGGTCGCCGAAGAGGCCGCCGAGACCATCATGGCGGCCAAGGACGAGGACAGGTTGCACCTGGTGTGGGAAGTCACCGATCTGTGGTTTCACTCGATGGTGCTGCTCGCCCACCACGGCCTGTCGGTCGATGACGTGCTGGCCGAGTTCCGCCGCCGCGAGGGCGTGTCGGGGATCGATGAGAAGAAGTCGCGCACAGCCCAGGAGGCCGGTGCATGAGCGACTGCCTGTTCTGCCGCATCGTCCGCGGCGAGATCCCGTCGAAGAAGGTGTACGAGGACGAGCACGTGTTCGCCTTTCACGACATTCACCCGGTCGCGCCGGTGCATGTGCTGGTGGTGCCGAAGCTGCACGTCGACTCGATGGCGCAGCTGACGGCGGAACACGAGACCGCGATGGGGCGTCTCATGGTTGCAGCGGGGCAGATCGCGCGCGAGCAGGGTTGCACGAACGGCTTCCGGACCATCGTCAACACCGGAAGAGTGGGTCTACAGGAGGTGTATCATCTGCACCTCCACATTCTGGGCGGCCCGGATCCCCTGCCGCCCATGTTGAAGCGTTAAGGAGAGCGGTATGGGTTCTTTCAGCATCTGGCACTGGCTGATCGTGCTGGTCATCGTCCTGCTGGTGTTCGGCACCAAGAAGCTGCGCAACATCGGCTCGGACCTCGGCGGAGCCGTGAAGGGCTTCAAGGAGGGCATGAAGGAGGGTGATGCGACCGCCGCCGGGGACAGCACCCAACAGAAGATCGTCAATGGCGAGACCATTGAGGGCGAGGCGCGCGAGAAGGTCGACAAGACCCGCAGCTGATCCTCCCGCGTCTCGATGCAACAGGGGCGCCCTGCCGGGAGCGCCCCTTCGTTTTCCTGCGGACCGCCCGCGGTGGTTCGCGTCTCGAGCGAGCAGACATGTTCGATTTCGGTTTTACTGAACTGATGGTGATCGGCGTCGTGCTGCTGATCGTGGTCGGGCCTGAGCGCCTGCCCAAGGTCGCGCGCACCGCCGGCCATCTGCTCGGGCGGGTGCAGCGCTACGTATCGGACGTCAAGTCGGACATCCAGCGCGAGATGCAGCTCGAGGAGCTCAAGAAGCTCCAGGAACAGGTCAAGCAGCAGGCGCAGGAGCTCGAGTCTTCCGTGCGCTCGGGCGTGTCCAGCATCGAGTCCGAGGTCGGGCGCACGACGGAAGAGCTGCGTTCGATGCTGCCGGATGGCGCCGCCGCCGGCCCCAATGCAGCCGAGGCGCTGAGCGGCAATCAACTGCTCGCCCAGGATCGTGCGGCAAAGGCCGATGACGGTCCGCAACTCGAGCTCGGCCTCGATTCCTCGGCACGCCCCGGCTCCACGGCAGACAAGACACAGGCATGAGTGCACAACAGGAAACCTTCATCGCCCACCTCATCGAGCTGCGCGATCGGCTGATTCGCGCCCTGCTCGCGGTCGTGGTCGTCTTCGTCTGCCTGATGCCCTGGGCCGGTGACATCTACGACATCCTCGCGCGGCCGATGATGAACACCCTCCCCGAGGGTACGAACATGATTGCCACCGGCGTCGTGACGCCGTTCTTCGTGCCGGTGAAGGTGACCATGATGGTGGCTTTCGTGATGGCGCTGCCCTGGGTGCTCTACCAGGCGTGGGCCTTCATCGCGCCCGGTCTGTACGCGCACGAGAAGCGCCTGGCGCTGCCGCTGGTGCTGGGCAGCACGCTGCTGTTCCTGATCGGCATGGCCTTCTGCTACTTCTTCGTGTTCGGCATGGTGTTCAAGTTCATCGCCGAGTTCGCGCCCAAGAGCATTGTGCCGGCGCCTGACATCGAGCAGTACCTGTCCTTCGTGATGTCGATGTTCATGGCCTTCGGCATCACCTTCGAGGTGCCGGTGGTGGTGATCCTGATGGTCAAGGCCGGCATCGTGGACGTCGCCAAGCTCAGGGAGGCGCGCCCCTACGTCATCGTGGGCGCCTTCGTGATTGCCGCGATCGTGACTCCGCCCGATGTGATCTCGCAGTTCATGCTCGCCGTGCCGATGTGCCTGCTGTACGAGCTGGGCATCGTGCTGGCCAGCATGATGAGCAAGCCCTCGCCGCGGCAGGAAGCGGCCGCCGACTACGTGCCGCCCTCGATCGCCGACATGGACAAGGAACTCGACCGCATCGAGGCCGACGAGCGCAAGGGCAGGGGCGACTGAGCGGCGGGCCTGGCACGGGGCGCGGCCTGCGCCCTGCGTCGGGGCGGGCTCAGCGGGTGGCGACCGGCGGCGGGCGGCGCCCGACGGCGACCTTCAACTCCAGCTCCTGAGCACCGCGCCGCACGCGAAACACCACTTCCTGACCGGGCGGCACCGCCGCCACCATGTCGAGCATCGCGCGTGGGTCGCGCACCACCTTGCCGTCGAGGGCGATCAGCACATCGCCCGGCCGCACGCCGGCGCGTTCGGCCGGGCTGCCGCGCAGCACGCCGGCAATGAGTGCGCCGCGCGCATCGGCGTAGCCGAAGGATTCGGCAAGCTCGGGCGTCAGGTCCTGGATCTCGACGCCGACCCAGCCGCGGACGACCTCGCCGCGGGCGACGATCTGCTCGAGCACATCTCGCGCGATCGACACCGGGATGGCGAAGCCGATGCCGAGCGAACCCCCCGAGCGTGAGTAGATGGCGGTGTTGATTCCCACCAGGTGGCCGGCGCTGTCGACGAGGGCGCCGCCCGAGTTCCCGGGGTTGATGGCGGCGTCGGTCTGGATGTAGTTCTCGAAGGTGTTGATGCCGAGCTGGCTGCGCCCGAGCGCCGACACGATGCCCATCGTCACCGTCTGGCCGACGCCGAAGGGGTTGCCGATGGCGAGCACGACATCGCCGACACTCAGGCTTTCGCTGGCGGAAAAGGTGATCGCCGGCAGCGTGTCGCCGGCCTCCAGCCGGAGCACGGCAAGGTCGGTCTCGGGGTCGCGGCCGATGAGCTGGGCGGGAAACTTGCGGCCATCGTTGAGCGCGACCTCGATCTCGTCGGCCGTCTCGATGACGTGGTTGTTGGTCAGCACATAGCCGTCGGGGCTGACGATGACGCCCGAGCCGAGGCCGGACTCGCGCTGGCTCGGGCCGTTGTCGGGGCGCTCGCCGAAGAAGTGGCGAAACAGCGGGTCATCGAACAGCGGGTGGCGCTGGCTGCGGCCGGCCTTGGTGGTGAAGACATGGACCACCGCGGGCATGGACTGCTGGGCCGCCGGGGCGTAGGAGCCGGCGGCGGCCGCGCGTTCGCCGCCGGCAGGGGCCTCCAGGATCGCCACCACCGCTGCGGGCGTGGCGTTGCGCAACCACTCGGGCTTGAGCGTGTTGAGCACGAACAGCACGGCCACGCTGACGGTCACGGCCTGCGCGAAGATGAGCCACAAGCGGCGCATAATGTTGGACTCTAGGTACGAGGGCCTCGAAAGGGCCGGCAGGGCCGCGACAGGAACGCCTGCCGGCCGCATGAGGTGAAGGAGACGGCATGCAACTCATCGAGCTCAGGAACTATCTCGACACCCTGCTCGACGCTTCACGGCTGAAGGATTATTGCCCAAACGGTCTGCAAGTGGAAGGACGCTCCGAGGTGGCGCGCGTGCTGTGCGGCGTGACCGCCAGCCAGGCCCTGCTCGACCGGGCCGTCGCCGGCGGCTATGACGCGGTGTTCGTGCATCACGGCTATTTCTGGAAGGGCGAGGATGGCACCATCACCGGCTTCCGTCGCCAGCGCCTGCGCACGCTGCTCAGCAATGACATCAGCCTGTTTGCCTACCATCTGCCGCTCGACGTGCACCCGGAGCTGGGCAACAACGCGCAGTTCGGCAGGCTGATGGGCTGGCAGGGCGAGGCCCGCTTCGCGGACCAGGAGCTGGGCTGGATCGGCCGTCCAGCGGCTGGCGCGGACGGGAAGACGGCAGCGTGCATTGCGCGCTCGGTTGCCGCCCGCCTCGGGCGCGATCCGCTGCTGGTCGGGGACGGCGATCGCGCGGTGCGCCGCGTCGCCTGGTGCACCGGAGGTGCGCAGGGCTATTTCGAGCAAGCCATCCTGGCGGGGGCGGACCTCTACGTCTCGGGTGAGATTTCCGAGCAGACCGTGCATCTTGCGCGCGAGACGGGCGTGCCCTACATCGCTGCCGGCCATCACGCCACCGAGCGCTATGGTGCACGCGCGGTTGCCGCGCACCTGCGCGAGCGGCTCGGCCTCGCGACCGATTTCGTCGACCTCGACAATCCGGTCTGATCGCGCTCGCAGGGCGGACAGGGGGCTGGTCAGCGGCGCGTCGTGTAGTTGCCCGACTCCGGCTGGTAGGGGCCGAGCTCTTCCTCGAGGACGGCCGACAACATCAGGATCTCGTCGATCACGGTGAAGGGGAAGCCGGCCCGCGTGCCTTCGCGATTGTCGCGCAACAACACCTGCAGATAGCGCTGGCAGGTGGTCGTGCGCCAGCACTTCTGCAGCGTCTCGATGATGTGCGGCAGATCTTCCAGGCTGGTGCGCGACGCGCGCAGGCTGTCGTAGTTCTGCCAGTTGACTGCGTTCACGTTGAAGGTCTTGTTCAGCTCTCGCGCGATGGCGTCGAACTCGGTCCGCAGGCCGGCCGCACGATAGACCTCGAGCAGCTTGAGCCAGGGTGCGACCGCCTGCTTCGGATTGCCACGGATGAATTCGGCCAGGGTTTCTGCGGCACCGTGCATGCGTCCGAAGCTCATCATGATGTCGGCCAGCTCGACCGCGGATTTGTGCTCTTCGTTCGGTGCCCGCTCGGCGTCGCCGCTGACGACGATCGGGGTCTCGATCGCGGCGACCGGCAGCGGCTCCCAGTCGACGATCGCCTTCGTGCCGTTGGCGTGCGCAGGATCGGTGGCGATGGCGCTGCGCGCCTTCAGTCCGCCCGCCGCGGACGAGGCCGGGCGGGTCGTCGGCTGGGTGGCCGCCGTCACGCGCTGGCGGCCCGAGGGCGGGGCCGTGACGCTGCGCCGACGCAGCAATAGCAGGGTCAGCAGCAGTGCGGCAAGGGCCAGCCCACCGAGCAGATAGCGGTCGTCGCTGGCGGCGCTGGACACGGGGGGCGTGGCCGCTGCCGTCGTCGGTGGCGCCGCGATGGACGCGCTGTCGGCCACCGGTGCCGTCGCGTGCGCGGCTGCTTCTGCGTCCAGTGCGCGGACACGTGCCTCGAGCCGGACCTGCATCTCCTCCAGTTCGCGGATGCGGGCGATCAACTCCATCTCCGCGATGATGCTGCGGTCGATGGCCGCCGCCAGTTCGCGCTCGCGCGCCAGCAGCGCGTCGCTCGCGGAGGCGGCGGCTGCCGAGCCCGCGCGGGCGCTGCCCGGCGTCGCGGCCTTGTCGACCTCGAGCCGGTCCTGGCTGGCCGCATTGGCCGCATTGGCCGCGGCTGTGCTGCGTGCGGGCGCCGCCGCTGCCGTGCGCGCCGGCGTGGTCGCGCGCGCCGGAGGACGGGCCTGCGAGCGGGCCGCAGCGGCGGGTGCCGGGCGTGGCGGACTGGCGCGCTGGGCTGTGGTGGCCGGGACGGGGGCCGCATCGGGGTAGGGCAGCAGCAGGGTGTACTCGCGCCGCAGCCGGGACTCGCAGGTGTTCTCGATGGCGAGCTTGAGGACGGGTTCGTTCATCGGCGTGCGGCTGCTCACGACCAGGCGGGCGTTGGCGCCGCTGCCGACGATTTGGATCTGGCCGGCCTGCAGCCAGGGCAGGTCGGCACCCACACCGGCCGGCGTGACGACGCGGAAGCAGTCGGCCAGGGCTGGCCTTTCGCCACCGATCAGGCGAATCTCGGCGCGAAATGGTGCGCCGATCGCCGACAGTGCGCCCAACTCGCCGAGCGCGGCGGCAGAGGCCGCCGGAACGCTGTTGAACAGTGCCGTGGCGAGGGCGAGGGCGAGCGGTATCCGGTTGTTCGTCATTGTCCGCGCTTCCGGCGGGGTGGAATCGATGCTGGGTTTGTATCAGAGTCTTTACAGCCATTCCAGCGACTGGGTCGCAAACCGGATGCTGATTACGTCGCAACGTGATTTTTTTGGTGCGCGCCGGATGGGCCAGGCGGAGGGGCCAGGCTGTGGTGCAGCGCTCAAATCGGTTAAGATCGACAATCCATACGTCAGCGTACGTCAAGGCCGCTCATGCCGCTTCCCGATCACCCTGTGTCGCGTCGCCGTGTCCACACCCGGCGCATCGAAGTCGAGGGTTTCGTGCGCGAGGACGGGCTCTACGAACTCGAAGCCTCGCTCTGCGATGTCAAGGACATCGACTATCCGATCGCGTCCGGGCTTCGTCCGGCCGGCGTGCCGGTGCACCTGATGCGGGTGCGCCTCACCATCGACAAGGCCTTCAACATCCTCGAGGCGGTCGCCTGCTCGGACGGCGTGCCCTATCCGGGCATGTGCGACACCATCGGCCCGGCTTACCGCCGGCTGGTCGGGCTCAATCTCGTGCGCGGTTTCCGGCGCACGATCGGCGAGATGTTCGCCGACGTGCGCGGCTGCACCCACATGACCGAGATGCTGCTGTCGCTGCCCACGGCCGCGATCCAGACCTTCGCCACCTTCCGCCGTGACAACGAGGACACGCCCGAGAAACCTTTCCAGCTCGATCGCTGTCACGCGCTCGAGAGCTCGGCCGAGGCGGTGCGCGTGTACTACCCGAAATGGTATCGCGCGGAGACGCTGGGACGCCCGGGCGAGGTCTGACACGCCGTGCGCGGAGCGGCTGTGCACTGCGCAAAATTGGTTATAATTATGGAGTCTTGCGGTCGTGGCGCGGGTTTGCGTGCGTGCCGCGGGTCGGGTCGGGGGGTCCCGATTCAAGGCGGGGGGCGACGGTCGAGGGAGACGGCGCCCGTCGTGGAGCGCACGCTCCGAAGCATGCCATCAACCTGCTCGTGGCGGCTCGCGCCGTTGCGGCTTCGATCGAAGGGCAATCATGAAGATTCATGAGTATCAGGCAAAAGAACTACTGAGAAAATATGGCGTCGTCACGCCGCGCGGCTTCCATTGCGTGTCCGTGGATGGGGCGGTCAAGGCAGCCGAGGAACTGGGCGGCAAGATCTGGGTGGTGAAGGCCCAGATCCACGCCGGCGGCCGCGGCAAGGGCGGTGGCGTCAAGCTCGCCCGCTCGCTCGACGAAGTGCGCCAGCACGCCAACGACATCCTCGGCATGCAGCTCGTGACCCACCAGACCGGCCCCGAGGGGCAGAAGGTGCGCAACCTGCTGATCGAGGAAGGCGCCGACATCAAGCACGAATACTACGTCGCCGCGCTGACCGACCGCGCCACCCAGAAGGTCGCCATGATGGCCTCCTCCGAGGGCGGCATGGACATCGAGGAGGTCGCGCACAACACCCCCGAGAAGATCCTCAAGGAATTCGTCGATCCGCTCGTCGGCCTCACCGACGCCCAGGCCGAGAACCTGGCCCGCGGCATCGGCGTGCCCGAGGCTTCGGTGGCCAAGGCGGTCGACACGCTCAAGCGCCTGTACACCTGCTACATGGAAAGCGATGCCTCGCTGGCGGAAATCAACCCGCTGATCCTCGAAGGCAACGGCAACATCAAGGCCCTGGACGCCAAGTTCAACTTCGACTCCAACGCCCTCTACCGCCACCCGGAAATCGTCGACTTCCGTGACTTCGACGAAGAGGACGCCGACGAGATCGAGGCCTCCAAGTTCGACCTCGCCTACATCAGCCTCGACGGCAACATCGGCTGCCTGGTCAATGGCGCCGGCCTGGCGATGGCCACCATGGACACGATCAAGCTGTTCGGCGCCGAGCCGGCCAACTTCCTCGACGTCGGCGGCGGCGCGACCACCGAGAAGGTCACCGAAGCCTTCAAGATCATGCTCAAGAACCCCAAGGTCAAGGGCATCCTGGTCAACATCTTCGGCGGCATCATGCGCTGCGACACCATCGCCACCGGCGTGGTCGCCGCGGCCAAGGAAGTTCATCTCTCCGTCCCGCTCGTGGTGCGCATGAAGGGCACCAACGAAGATCTCGGCAAGAAGATCCTTGCCGAGTCGGGCCTGCCGATCATCACCGCCGACACCATGGCGGAAGCTGCGACCAAGATCGTCGCTGCGGTCAAGTAAGGAGAGCTTCGAATGTCCATCCTGATCAACAAAGACACCAAGGTCATCACCCAGGGCATCACCGGCAAGACCGGTCAGTTCCACACCGAGAAGTGCCAGGAATACGCCAACGGCAAGAACTGCTTCGTCGCCGGCGTGAACCCGAAGAAGGCGGGCGAGAAGATCTTCGACATCCCGATCTACGCCTCGGTCAAGGAAGCGGCGTCGGAGACCGGCGCCACCGTGTCGGTGATCTACGTGCCGCCCGCGGGCGCGGCCGACGCCATCTGGGAGGCCTGCGAAGCCGACCTCGATCTGGCGATCTGCATCACCGAAGGCATCCCGGTCCGCGACATGCTGGTCGTGCGCAACAAGATGAAGCAGAAGGTCGCCGCCGGCGGCAAGGAAACCCTGCTGCTCGGCCCCAACTGTCCCGGCCTGATCACGCCCGACGAGATCAAGATCGGCATCATGCCCGGCCACATCCACCGCAAGGGCCGCATCGGCGTGGTGTCGCGCTCCGGCACCCTGACCTATGAAGCCGTCGCCCAGCTCACCGAGATCGGCCTCGGCCAGTCGTCGGCGGTCGGCATCGGCGGCGACCCGATCAACGGCCTGAAGCACATCGACGTGATGCGCATGTTCAACGACGATCCGGACACCGATGCGGTGATCATGATCGGCGAGATCGGCGGTCCGGACGAGGCCGAAGCCGCGATGTGGTGCAAGGCCAACATGAAGAAGCCGATCGTCGGCTTCATCGCCGGCGTCACCGCGCCGGCCGGCAAGCGCATGGGCCATGCCGGTGCGCTGATCTCGGGCGGCGCGGACACCGCCGATGCCAAGCTCGCCATCATGGAAGAGTGCGGCTTCACGGTCACGCGCAACCCGTCCGAGATGGCCAAGCTGCTCAAGGCCATGCTCTGATCCTGCGCAACACCTGCAGCTCGAAGGCGCCGGCTGGTCCGGCGCCTTTTTTGTTAACCGCGCCCGGCCGCGCGTTAGAATGCCCACATTCGCCGTCAATGGCCGCGTGCTGCATGGGCGCCGCGGCAACTATTCAATGGGTGGGGGCATGCCGAAGTTGGTTCTCAGCATGGATGGTCTGGTGCTCAAGGAGATGGCGCTCACCAAGGAGCGCACCACCATCGGGCGCAAGCCGGACAACGACATCCAGATCGACAACCTGGCCATCAGCGGTCATCACGCGGTGATCACCTGCATCACCAACGATGCCTTCCTCGAAGACCAGAACAGCACCAACGGCACCTATCTGAATGGCCAGCCGGTCAAGAAGAACGTGCTGCGCAACAACGACGTCATCGAACTCGGCAAGTACAAGATCAAGTTCCTCACCGACGGCGTCAAGACCGGCCTGTCGCCCTCCGAAATGATCGATACCGCGGCGCTCAAGCCGTTCGAGATGCCGGGGGTGAGTACCGACGTGACGGCCTCGACCGCCGGCCCGGCGCCGACCGAGACCCAGGTCGTGGCGGCCGCCGCGCGGCGCCAGCTCGAGCAGGGGGGCGGGCCGCCAGCCGGGGCCGACCGGCTGGGGGTGATCCAGGTCCTGAGCGGGGCGAACGCCGGGCGCGAGCTGCAACTGACGAAATCGATGACGACGCTGGGCAAGCCCGGGCGCCAGGTCGCGGTGATCACGCGCCGACCGCACGGCTACTTCATCACGCACGTCGAGGGGGCGAGCTTTCCGCTCGTCAACGGCAAGGCGATCGATGCCCAGGCGCGCCACCTCAATGACCATGACATCGTCGAGCTGGCCGGCGTGAAGATGGAGTTCTTCCTGCGCGGCTGAGTCCCCGCGGCGACGTGAATTTGTGCCGCGCTGCCCCGTTTGCCGGGGTGATAATGTCTGCGCTCACGAGGAATCAACGCGCGGCAGCCCGCACACTGCCCGTGATGCGGGTGGAAAAGGCGATGAAGCTGAAGGTGCTGGGGTGCAGCGGCGGGATCGGTGGTTCGCAATCGCGTACGACAGCCTTTCTTGTCGATGAGGACATTCTGATCGATTGCGGTACGGGCGTCGGCGACCTCTCGCTCGACGTGTTGCGCCGGGTCGACCACGTCTTCCTGACCCACGCCCACCTCGATCACATCGCGGCGCTGCCGCTGCTCATCGATTCGGTGGGCGAGCTGCGCAGCACGCCGATCCTGGTCCATGCGACGCCGGAAACGCTCCGCATCCTGCACTCCCATGTCTTCAACTGGCTGATCTGGCCGGACTTCTCGGCCATCCCCGACCATCATCAGCCCTTCATGCGTTTCCAGCCGATGAAGGTGGGTGAGTGCGTGGAGCTCGATGGCCGCCGGATCACCGCTCTGCCTGCACGCCACACCGTGCCCGCGGTCGCCTACTGCCTCGACAGTGGCGAGGGCCAGCTTGTGTTCTCCGGCGACACCGCCTACTGTCCCGAACTCATCGCCGCGATCAACGATCAGCGTGCGCTGCGACACCTGATCCTCGAGACCGCCTTCGCCGAGGAGCAGCACGGCCTGGCGCTGGCGTCGCGGCACCTGTGTCCGAGCATGTCGCTCGCGGTCCTGGAAGAAGTGCGCGGGACGCCGGTCGTCCATATCAGCCACCTGAAGCCCGGCGGCAGCCTGCGCATCATGGAAGAGCTGCGCGCAGGGGCGCCGCGGCTGTCGGTACGTCGACTCGAACAGGGTGAAGTGCTCGAGTTCTGAGTTCCGCGGCGACGCGGCCCGCTGCGGCTGGAGCGCCTGACCCTGCCATGCATTGAAGGAGGTCCGAGCCACGATGAGCGAAACCGCCCCCGCCCCGTTCACGTCCAGCGCCGTGTCGCGCCGCCTGTCCTTCTTCAAGGGTTTGCAGGCCTTGACCAACCGCATCCACGCGAGCAAGGACATCGACGAGATCATGCTCGAGCTCGCGCCCCAACTCTGTGCGCTGTTCGAAGCCGAGCGATTCACCATCTATGCGCTGGAAGAGGGCGGCGGCTCGATCGTCACCCGAGTCAAGACCGGTCTCAGCGGCGTGCAGAGCATCCGCCTGCCGATCGGCGAGAACAGCATCGCCGGCTTCGTCGCGCTCAGTGGTGACTTGGTCAACATCCGCGACGTGTACGACGATCAGGAGCTGCGAGCGATCGCGCCGGGGCTCAAGTTGCGGCGCGAAGTGGACGCCAGCACGGGTTTCCATTCCCGTCAGATGCTGGTCGCCCCGATCCGCGATCCCGACACCGGCAGCCTGCTCGGGGTGGTGCAGCTGATCAACACCCGCAATGGCGAACCCTTTTCCAAGGTGGCCGAGGAGGGGGTGCTGGGGTTGGCGCAGACGCTGGGCGTGGCCTTCCTGCGCCACACCCGCGAGCCGGGGCGGCTGCGCTCGCGCTTCGATGCACTCGTCGTCGATGGCCGCATCACCGCCGAAGAGTTCGCCGACATCACGCGTGAGGCGCGCACCAGCGGCAGCTCCACCGAAGCGCTGCTCGTGGACCAACTCGGGCTTTCCCATGCCGAGCTGGGTGCAGCCGCGGCGCGCTATTTCGGTGTGCCCTACCAGCCCTTCGTCACCAACCATGTCAAGCCGATGGACCTGCTGCGCAACATCAAGCGCGAGTACGTCGAGCAAAGCCTGTGGCTGCCCTACGAAGAGACCCCCGAGGGGGTGGTGATCCTGTGCATCGACCCCGAGCAGGTGCGCAGCTCGGGCGTGGCGCAGAACGTGCTGCCGAAGAAGCGGCTCAGCTTCCGCGTCACCACCATCCATGACTTCGAGCAGACGGTGGAGCAGTACTTCGGCACCTCGCTCGACGACTCCTCGGTCTCCGACCTGTTGTCCGACCTCAACGACCGCGATGACGACAGCACCTCGCTGAAGGACGACGTCACCGCCGCGGCGGACAACGAGCTGGTCAAGCTGGTCAACAAGATCATCATCGACGCCTACCGCCAGGGCGCCTCCGACATCCACATCGAACCGCGGGTGGGCAAGGAGAAGACCCTGGTGCGCTTTCGCAAGGACGGCTCGCTGGTGCCGTACATCGAGATCCCCGCCAGCTACCGCAACGCGCTGGTGACGCGCATCAAGATCATGTGCGACCTCGACATCTCCGAGCGCCGCAAGCCCCAGGACGGCAAGATCAGGTTCCGCAAGTTTGCGCCGGTCGACCTCGAACTGCGGGTGGCGACCCTGCCCACCCAGGGCGGCATGGAAGACGTGGTGATGCGCCTGCTTGCGCACAGCAAGCCGATCCCGATCGACGAGCTCGGGCTGCTGCCCTTCAACCTCGAGCGCCTGAAGTCGGCGATCGCCAAGCCCTACGGCATCTTCTTCGTGTGCGGTCCGACCGGCTCGGGCAAGACCACCACGCTGCATTCCATCCTCAGCTACATCAACACGCCGGACACCAAGATCTGGACTGTCGAGGACCCGGTCGAGATCACGCAGAAAGGGCTGCGCCAGGTGCAGGTCAATCGCAAGGCCGGGATCGACTTCGCCACCATGATGCGCGCCTTCCTGCGCGCCGACCCGGACGTGATCATGGTCGGCGAGATGCGCGACCACGAGACCGTGGCAGTCGGCATCGAAGCGTCGCTCACCGGTCACCTGGTGTTCTCCACCCTGCACACCAACAGCGCGCCCGAGTCCGTCGTCCGCCTGCTCGACATGGGCATGGATCCGTTCAACTTCTCGGATGCGCTGCTCGGCGTGCTCGCCCAGCGCCTGGCCAAGCGCCTGTGCACCAGGTGCCGCGAGCGCTATCAGCCCGACGCGGGCGAGCTGCAGCGCCTGGTCGACGAGTACTGCGAGGACATGCACCTGACCCCCGATTTTCGTGCCGATCCCGACGGCGCGCGACAGCGGGTGCTCGCGCGCTGGCGCGAGGCTTTCGCCGACAAGGACGGCGGCTTCACGCTGTACCGGGCGGTGGGCTGCGAGCACTGCACTCAGGGCTACAAGGGGCGGGTCGGCCTGCACGAACTGATGCTCGGCTCCGACGCCATCAAGCGCCTCATCCAGGAGCGCGCTCGGGTCGAACAGGTGCTCGGCCAGGCGCTCGCCGAGGGCATGCGCACGCTGCGCCAGGACGGCATCGAGAAGGTGTTGTCGGGCATCACCGACATGAAGCAGGTGCGCAAGGTCTGCGTGCGCTGAGCGCAGGGGCGCGCATGGCGGTTAGAATCCAGAGCGACCCCCGTTCCGGAGACTGCCCATGTACCGCATTGCCCCCAGCCTGTTGTCCGCCGACTTTGCCCGCCTCGGCGAGGAGGTGCGTAACGTCATCGCCGCTGGCGCGGACTGGATCCACTTCGACGTCATGGACAACCACTACGTCCCCAATCTCACCATCGGCCCGCTGGTGTGCGAGGCCATCCGCCCGCACACCACCGCGCCGATCGACGTGCACCTGATGGTGAAGCCGGTCGACCGCATCATCCCCGACTTCGCCAGGGCCGGCGCCAACGTCATCACCTTCCACCCCGAGGCCTCCGAGCACATCGACCGCAGCCTCGGCCTGATCCGCGATGCCGGCTGCGAGGCCGGCCTCGTGTTCAACCCGGCGACGCCGCTGCACCACATGGACCACGTCATGGACAAGCTCGACGTGGTGCTGCTGATGAGCGTCAATCCGGGCTTCGGCGGGCAGAAGTTCATTCCCGAGACCCTCGTCAAGCTGCGCGCCGCACGCGCCAAGCTCGACGCCTACGAGGCGCGCACGGGCCGCCGCATCCTGCTCGAGATCGACGGCGGGGTGAAGACCGACAACATCGCCGACATCGCCCGCGCCGGTGCCGACACCTTCGTCGCCGGCTCGGCCGTGTTCGGTGCCGGCAGGGACAGCGACCCCCACCGCTACGACTCCGTCATCGGCGCGCTGCGCGCCGAACTCGCCAGGGTGGGGGCATGAGCGTGACGGCGCGCTTCTCGCCACGGGCGGTGCTGTTCGACCTCGACGGCACCTTGCTCGACACCATCGCCGACCTCGCCGACGCTGCCAACCTGATGCTGTCCGAGCTCGGCCGTCCGGCACGCAGCCAGGACGAAATCCACAGCTTCGTCGGCAAGGGCATTCCCAACCTCGTGCGCCGCTGCATGACCGAGGGCACGGCCGCCACCGAGGCCGAGATCGACGCCGCGGTCGCGGTCTTCCGCCGCCACTATGCGGTGGTCAACGGCGTGAGCTCGCGCCCCTACCCCGGCGTCACCGAACTGCTCGCCGCGCTGCGGGCGCGTGAGCTGCCGCTCGCCGTCGTCACCAACAAGGCCGAGGCCTTTACCCTGCCGCTGCTCGAGCGCATGGACATTGCGCACTATTTCGACACCGTGGTGAGCGGCGATACCCTGGCGGTGAAGAAGCCCGATCCCGCGGTGGTCCTGCTCGCCTGCGAGCGCCTCGGCGTCGCGCCGGGCGAGGCGCTGATGATCGGCGACTCGGCCAACGATGCGCTCGCTGCCCAGGGCGCGGGCATGCCGGTGCTGCTCGTCACCTATGGCTACAGCGAAGGGGTGCCGGTGGACACTATCGAATGCGATGGGCTACTATCGAACGCGCTTCAGGCGCTGGACCATATCGGCTCGGCATAGCTGCCGCCAGGGCTGCACGGCGCGGCTTCAATCGGCCGGTTTCCGCTGTCTGGCTTCCACCGCGCCTGGCCTTCTCACTCCACCTCAGATCGACATCGTGATGCGCGCACTCCGGGATCGCCTCCTCGCCGCCAGCTCCTCCGTCCAGCCCGTCTGGCGCGGCGGCTGGCGTTGGCGTTTGGGCCACTGAACGCGATTCCCCTTCGCGGGGGGCCGGGCAGCGCCGAGTGCGCACGCCTTCACTGCCTGTCTCCCCGCCTGCTGCAAGCCTCTCCGAATCACACGCTGTCCGTGGAGTCCCCATGCTCGAACACGAATTCAACGCCCTTGCCGCCGAGGGCTACAACCGCATCCCGGTCACGCTCGAGACCTTCGCCGATCTCGACACTCCGCTATCCATCTACCTGAAGCTCGCCAACGAGCCCTATACCTACCTGCTCGAATCCGTGCAGGGTGGCGAGCGTTTCGGCCGCTATTCCTTCATCGGCCTCGCCTCGCCGACGCGCATCGAGGTGTATGAGCGTTCGGCCCTGCTGCTCACCGGCAACCGCCTGGTCGAGCGTCGCGACTACGGCGATCCGCTCAACTTCGTCGCCGAGTTCATGAACCGCATCAAGGTGCCGCCGCGCGAGCACCTGCCTCGCTTCGCCGGCGGCCTGGTGGGCTGCTTCGGCTACGACACGGTGCGCTACATCGAACCCAAGCTGGCCAGGACCGACAAGCCCGATCCCGTCGGCACGCCCGACATCCTGCTGCTGCTGTCCGAGGAGGTCGCGATCGTCGACAACCTCAGCGGCAAGCTCACCCTGGTCGTGTATGCCGAGCCCGAGGTGCCCGGCGCCTGGAAGCGTGCGCAGAAGCGCCTGCGCGAGCTGCTCGCGCGCCTGCGCGCGCCGGTGCAGATGCCCGAGGATGTGCGCGCCGAGCCCGCGCCCGCGGTGTCGAGCTTTGGCGAGGACGCCTTCAAGGACGCGGTGCGCCGTGCCAAGCAGTACATCGTCGACGGCGACGTCATGCAGGTCGTGCTGTCGCAGCGCATGAGCAAGCCCTTCGCCGCCAGCCCGATGGCGCTGTACCGCGCGATCCGCTCGCTCAACCCCTCGCCCTACATGTTCTATTTCAACTTCGAGGACTTCCACGTCGTCGGCGCCTCGCCCGAGATCCTGACCCGGCTCGAGGACGACGTCGTCACCGTGCGCCCGATCGCCGGCACCCGCAAGCGCGGCGCCACGGTGACCGAGGACCTCGCGCTCGAGCAGGAGCTGCTCGCCGACGAGAAGGAGCGCGCCGAGCACCTGCAGCTGCTCGACCTCGGCCGCAACGACGCCGGCCGGGTGTCCGAGACCGGTACCGTCAAGGTCACCGAGCGCTTCACCATCGAGCGCTACTCGCATGTGATGCACATCGTCTCCAACGTCGAGGGCAGGCTCAAGGAAGGGCTCAATGCGCTCGCCGTGCTGCGCGCCACCTTCCCGGCCGGCACCGTGTCGGGGGCCCCCAAGGTGCGGGCGATGGAGATCATCGACGAGCTCGAGCCGGTCAAGCGCGGCATCTATGCCGGGGCGGCGGGCTACCTGGGCTTTCACGGCGACATGGACCTTGCCATCGCGATCCGTACCGCGGTGGTGAAGGACGGCCAGATCCACGTCCAGGCCGGCGCCGGCATCGTCGCCGACTCCGATCCCGACGCCGAATGGCAGGAAACCCAGAGCAAGGCGCGCGCCATGCTGCGCGCCGCCGAGATGGCCGAAGGCGGGCTGGACACGCCGGTGCAGTGAGGAGCGCGACATGCTGCTGATGATCGATAACTATCATCGGCATCCAGTGAAGTCCAAGGTTGTCCGATACCCAAGCCAAAAGCCAGCAGCGGCGCGGGTTTGAAGGCCAGCAGCAACCATCATTGTCCATTGTCATCCGGTTAAATTGCGGGTATCGTTGCGGGTATCGAAAGCCTGATACCCGCAGCCATGCCCCTAACCGACGCCAAGATTCGCAACGCGAAGCCCGCAGACAAGCCGCAGAAGCTGGCGGACGGCGGCGGGCTGTACCTTGAAGTTCGCCCGACCGGCGCGAAGTTGTGGCGCTACCGCTACCGCATCGCGGGCAAAGAAAACGTCTTTGCCGTCGGCGACTATCCAACCATCGGCCTATCGGACGCACGCGACGAACACCGCAAGGCGCGGGCATTGGTCGAACAAGGCATTCACCCTTCCCACAATCGACAGGCCGAACGGCTGGCGAACGTCACGGCCAACGCAAACACCTTCGAAGCCGTCGCGCGGGAGTGGATAGCGAAGAAGTCGGCAGGATGGACGCCGTACTATCTGCGGCAGGTTGAACGCTTCTTGGCCGCCGACGTGTTCCCCTATGTGGGCAAGCTACCGATTCGCAGCGTCACGGCGGCGCACTTGCTCGAAATCATCCGTCGCATTGAAGGCCGGGGCGCTGAAACCGTCGCGCTGTTGGTTCGGCAATGGTCTTCGGCCATCTTCCGCTATGCCGTCGCAACGCTTCGCGCCGACAGCGACCCCGCCGCAGCGTTGAAGGGCGCGATTCACCGCCCGAAGGTCGAACACCGCAAGCCGCTTTCGCGCGAACAAATCGGCGACTTTGCGAAGGCGCTAGACGAATACGGCGGGTATCGAACAACCGTTATCGCGCTGCGGCTGATGTTGCTTACCTTCGTTCGTACCGTCGAACTTCGCAAAGCCGAATGGTCGGAATTCGACCTAGACCGCGCGGAATGGCGGATACCAGCCGAACGAATGAAGATGCGCGAACCGCACATAGTCCCGCTGTCGAAACAGGCCGTCGAACTGCTGCGCGAACTGCATACCCACACGGGCGGGCGCGGAATGCTGTTCCCGAACTACCGCAACCCGAAAGAGTGCATGACCGCTACCACGTTGAACCGGGCGCTTGAACGCATGGGCTTCAACGGCAAAGACAGCATCGGGTTTTCCGCGCACGGCTTCCGCGCTACCGCTTCGACCATCCTTAACGAAATGGGCTACCGGCCCGACGTGATCGAACGCCAGTTGGCGCACGCCGAACGCAACAAGGTTCGCGCCAGCTACAACCAAGCGCAGTACATGGAAGACCGCCGAAACATGATGCAGGAATGGGCGGATATGGTCGGCGAAATGACCGCAGGGGCCGCGCAATGACGAACTACAGCATCGAAGACGGCTTGCCGATACCCGAAGCCAACAAGGGCGGCAGGCCGCCGCTTGAACGCTTGGCCGAACGCGACGAAAAGATATTGGAAGCGGTCGCGCAAGGCGTCGAACTTAACGAAGCAATCGAAGCCGCGATACCAAAAAATATCGAACGCGGTTCCGAAAATTGGTATCAACGAAAATCAGAATTGAAGAAAAGAATAACGAACAAAATCAACAACCTGTCGAAGTAATATCGAATAGGTTATTCCCCGTGACCCCGCCTAACAGACGGTAAAAAATGCGTCCATCCCAACACGGATAAGGATGGACGCAAATGAACCAACTCCCCGAAACTGGCTTTCTGCGCCTGCCGCAGATCATCGGCGACCCCGCCAAGGGTTTGCCCCCAATCATCCCGGTCAAGAAATCGACTTGGTGGCAGGGCGTCAAAACCGGGCGCTTCCCGCAGCCGGTCAAGCTTGGCCCGCGCGTTACCGCGTGGCGTGTCGAAGACATACGCGCCCTGATTGCATCGGCTTGAAGGGGGTTCGCTAGTGTCTGCCCACAATATCGCGCCAGATTTCGGCTTTGGGCCGAAGTCCTTAGAAGAACGGCAAGAAGATTGGCGCGAAATGCTGGCGCTTATTCCTGTAAGGCCGAAGAACAAGGACGAAGACATACGCGCCGTCGCGCAAGCGTTGAAGACTAACGGCGCTGACTTCGAATCGCTGTTTATCGAGTTTGCGAAGAAACACGGCATTCGTTCCCATCGGGCGAAGTGGATTTGGAACAAGGAAAAACCCGAATCCGACGCATTCGAAGAACTGTTGGAACAGTACGAAGCCGCGAAGAAGCAAAAGCAACGGTTTAGCCCGCTTTCCGCCGCGATTATTGAAGCGATGCCGCCGCAGCCGTGGCGAGTGAAGGACGTACTACCGGCGTTCGGTCTGGCCGCGTTCTACGGCGCTTCAACCGCTGGCAAGTCGTTTGCCGCGTTGGAAATGGCCGCAGCCATTGCCGAAGGTATGCCGTTCTTCGGGCACGCCACAAAACCCGCTCCCGTGCTGATTGTGGGCTTGGAAGGCGAAAGCGGATACCGGGGCCGCGTCCTTGCGTGGCAGCGCCACCACGGGCGCGCTATGCCCGACAACGTGGGCTTTCTGCTGCAACCGTTCCGCCTTACTGACCCGCAGGACGTGGCCGACCTTGCCGCCATCTGTCCGCCCGGCTGCGTCGTCTTTATCGATACCCTGAACAGGGCCGCGCCCGGAATGGACGAAAACAGCAGCCGCGATATGGGCGCAGTGATCGAAGGCGCGAAGACGCTTCAACGTTTAATCGGCGGGCTTGTCGTTCTTGTTGCCCACACGGGCAAGGATTCGGCGAAGGGGCTTCGCGGGCATTCAAGCCTGTTTGCCGCGCTAGACGCCGCCGTTCTGGTAAGCCGCGAAGGCGACGCCCGAAGCTGGAAAGTCGATAAAGCGAAGGACGGGCGCGACGGCGACGTTCATTACTTCCGCTTGCATGTCGTCGAAATCGAAACAGACGAAGACGGCGACGTAGTTACTTCGTGCGTCGTGGTGCCGGATAACGTCATGCCCACAAGGGCCGAAAAGCCGCTAAC
>NZ_DAOMPS010000031.1:0-55642 GCF_035444905.1 Thauera sp. | reverse complement strand
CGAGCCACTGCTGCACCGCTATCGCCAGCAGTTCAAGGCCCAGTTCGGCGGCTGAGGCCGTCGCACGGCGTGGCGGAAGGGGGACAGCCCTCCCGCACGCCTCCCCTTTTCATTCGCGTTCCTACGACCGCCCGTAACCCCCCGCCTCATCCAAAACGAAGAACACAAGGAGACTTTTCCCAATGAATCAAACCACGCTCTCACTGCTGGCATTCCTGCCACTGGTGCTCGCCGGCGTGCTGCTGATCGGCTTTCGCTGGCCGGCGCGGCACGCCATGCCCATGGTGTATGTGATCACCGCCTTGATCGGCCTCTTCGCCTGGGACATGAGTTTCAACCGGGTGCTGGCCTCGACCCTGCAGGGCCTGATCCTGACGGTGTCGATCCTGTGGATCATCTTCGGCGCCATCCTGCTGCTCAACACCCTCAAGCACTCGGGTGGCATCGCCGCCATTCGCCGCGGCTTCTCCAACATCAGCCCCGACCGCCGCGTGCAGGCGCTGATCGTGGCCTGGCTGTTCGGCTGCTTCATCGAGGGCGCATCGGGCTTCGGCACGCCGGCCGCGGTGGCCGCACCGCTGCTGGTCGCGCTCGGCTTTCCGGCGCTGGCCGCGGTCGTGCTGGGCATGATGGTGCAGTCAACCCCGGTGTCCTTCGGCGCGGTCGGCACGCCGATCATCGTCGGCGTCGGCGCCGGCCTGGATCGCAGCGGCATCACCGCCCAGCTGGCGGCGCTCGGCAGCGACTGGGACAGCTTCTTCATGCTGATCACCGGCCGCGTCGCCATCGTGCACGCCCTCGTCGGCATCTTCATGCCGCTGATCATGGTGATGGTCATGACGCGCTTCTTCGGCCGCAACAAGTCCTGGACCGAAGGCCTGGCGGTGGCACCGTTCGCGATCTTCACCGCGGTCAGCTTCGGCCTGCCCTACATGCTCGCCGGCGTCTTCCTCGGCCCCGAGTTCCCGTCGATGATCGGCGCCATGGTTGGCCTGGCCATCGTCGTGCCGGCGGCCAAGCGCGGTTTCCTGCTGCCCAAGGAGAACTGGGACTTCGCACCGCCCAAGGAATGGCCTTCCGAGTGGATGGGCAAGTTCGAGATGAAGCTCGACCAGATTGCGGGCAAGACCCCGATCTCCACACCGATGGCCTGGGCGCCCTACCTGCTGCTGGCCGCGGTGCTGGTGGCCACCCGCGTCATCCCCGAGCTCAAGGCCTTCCTGCTGAGCATCAAATTCGGCTGGGTCGACATCCTCGGCGAGAAGGGCATCAGCGGCAACATCGAGCCGCTCTACCTGCCCGGCGGCATCCTGGTGTTCGTCGTGCTGCTGACCTTCTTCCTGCATCGCATGCACGGCCGTGAGCTGGTGAAGGCGGTGGGCGAGTCGAGCAAGACCCTGCTCGGCGCCGGCTTCGTGCTCATCTTCACGATCCCGATGGTGCGTATCCTCATCAACTCGGGCGTCAATGCCTCTGGCCTGGCCTCGATGCCGGTGGCGATGGCGCAACTGGTGGCCGACAGCGTCGGCGGCGTGTATCCCTTCTTCGCCCCCTGGGTGGGTGCGCTCGGGGCCTATATCGCCGGCTCCAACACGGTGTCCAACCTGATGCTGTCGCAGTTCCAGTTCAACACCGCCGGCCTGCTCGGCGTGTCGGGGGCGATGATGGTGGCGCTGCAGTCGGTCGGCGCGGCCGCGGGCAACATGATCGCCATCCACAACGTGGTCGCCGCCTCGGCCACCGTGGGCCTGCTCGGCCGCGAAGGCACGACCTTGCGCAAGACCATCCTGCCCACGCTGTACTACCTGATCGCCGCCGGCACCCTGGGCACGATCGCGATCTACGTGCTGGGGGTCACCGACCCGATCCACGCCGCACGCTGATCCGCAGCGCCACAGCACGCCCGGCGTGGGGCAGGCAGCAGCCCGCCCCACGCCGGCACACCGATGAATCGCCGACGAGACCTTGCTCGCCAGCGGTCCATGCCTTATACTCCGACGTTTTTCGCATCTACCGATCAGGAAAATCAGATGGTCGTCATTCGCCTTGCCCGTGGTGGCGCCAAAAAGCGCCCGTTCTTCAACATGGTTGTCGCCGATTCCCGCAATCGTCGTGACGGTCGCTTCATCGAGCGCGTGGGCTACTACAACCCGATCGCCTCGGGCGCCGAAAAGGGCCTCGTGGTCAACACCGAGCGCCTGGCCTACTGGGAGCAGAACGGCGCCCAGTTGTCGCCGACGGTTGCCCGCCTGGTCAAGCAGGCCGCCAAGGCTGCAGCCTGATCAGCGTCTGTCTGCTGCGGCGGAAAGAGGCATGATCGTACTGGGGCGCATCGTCGCCCCTTTTGGCGTTCAGGGCTGGGTCAAGATTCACCCCTTCGGTGACGACCCGGCTTCCTGGCGCAAGATGTCGCACTGGTGGCTCAGCCGCGACGACACGGCGCCGGACGCGCAGTGGAAGCAATACACGCTCAACGCGTGCCGCGTGCACGGCAAGGGGCTGGTCGCCGCACTGGCGGAAGTCCCCGACCGCAGCGCGGCAGAAGCCATCGACGGCTACTACATTGCCGCGCCGCGCGAGGCCCTGCCCGCCACCGCGGAAGGCGAGTACTACTGGGGCGACCTGGTGGGCCTGGCTGTCGACAACGAAGCCGGCGAGGCGCTGGGAACGGTCAGAGGACTGCTGTCGACCGGCGCGCACGACGTGCTGCAGGTGCAGGACGGCGAAGGTGAGGACGCGACCGAGCGACTGATCCCCTTCGTCGCCGCCTACGTCCTCGATGTCGACCTCGCCGCCCGGCGCATCCGGGTGAGCTGGGAAAAAGATTGGTAGACGGCGGAGCGCAGCAGGCGATGCCGCCCATGGGGCTGTCGGCGGGACTGCGTCGCTATGACGTGATCACGCTGTTCCCGGAGATGTTCGCCGCCCTCACCGCGAGCGGCATCACGCGGCGGGCGAAGGAGCGCGGGCTGTACGAACTGGGGTTTCACAACCCCCGTGACTTCACCCACGATCCGCACCGCACGGTCGATGACCGCCCCTATGGGGGTGGACCGGGCATGGTGATGCTGGCCGAACCGCTGGCACAGGCGATCGCCACGGCACGCAGCGCGCAGCGGAGCGCGCACGGCAGCGCCGGCCGCGTGATCTACCTGTCGCCGCAAGGCCGCAGGCTGGATCAGACGGTGGTGATGGAACTTGCTGCCGAGCCCGGCCTGGTGCTGTTGTGCGGCCGCTACGAAGGCGTCGATCAGCGCCTGATCGACCGCGAGGTCGATGAAGAACTCTCGCTCGGCGACTTCGTGCTGTCGGGCGGGGAATTGCCGGCGATGGTGCTGCTCGACGCGATCGTGCGGCAACTGCCCGGCGCATTGAATACCGCCGGTTCGGCGCAGGAGGACTCCTTCGTCGACGGCCTGCTGGACTGTCCGCACTACACGCGGCCAGAGCTTTACGAGGACGAACGCGTGCCCGAGGTCCTATTGTCAGGCAACCATGCGGCGATCCGCCGCTGGCGGCTCAAGCAGTCGCTGGGCCGCACCTGGCTGCGCCGGCCAGACCTGCTGGCGGCGCGGACATTGAGCAAGACCGAATTGAAACTGCTTGAGGAATTCAGGCAGGAGCAAGCCGGGGCTGAGGACGTGCTGCACACGCAGCGCGCCTGAAGGCCCGATTACAAACGGCAGGCATCAGGTTGCGACCTGCTCTGCTGCCAGGCCGATGCACCCAGGCAGAGGCCGATAACATCGACGGAGTTTTGCAATGAACCTGCTTCAGCAACTCGAACAGGAAGAGATGGCCCGCGTTTCCGAGGGCAAGACCATCCCCGAATTCGGTCCCGGCGACACCGTGATCGTCCAGGTGAAGGTCAAGGAAGGCACTCGCGAGCGTCTTCAGGCCTACGAAGGCGTGGTCATCGCCAAGCGCAACCGGGGTCTGAACTCCTCCTTCATCGTCCGCAAGATCTCCTCCGGCGAAGGCGTCGAGCGTACGTTCCAGACCTACTCGCCGCTGGTGGCCGGCGTCGAAGTGAAGCGCCGCGGCGATGTCCGTCGCGCCAAGCTCTACTACCTGCGCCAGCGTTCGGGCAAGTCGGCACGTATCAAGGAAAAGCTGGACTACAAGGCCGCCGCTGCCAAGCGCGCTGCCCAGCAGCAAGGCTGATTGCCGGGTCCCGGCAAGACAGCAACAAAAAACGGGCTTCGGCCCGTTTTTTTGTGCCCGCCCCACCGCCGCCGCGTCAGCGGCGCTCGACGTAATGCAGCATCCACGCTGCCGCGCCCAGGAAGATCAGGCTGGGCGTCAGCGCCGCCATGATCGGCGGCCAGGCGTTGATCATGCCCAGGTTGGAAAACAGGCCGTTGAGCAGATGGAAGCCGACGCCCAGCATCACGCCCATGAAGATGCGCGCACTGGCCCCGCCCATGCGGTCATGGATGAAGCCGAAGGGCATCGCCAGCGCCATCATCACCAGCGCCGCGAACGGATAGACCACCTTCTTCCAGAGCGCGATCTCGAAGCGGTCGGCGTTCTGGTTATTGTCCCGCAGGTGGCTGATATAGGACCACAGCTTGCCGAAGGGCATGTGCTCGGGCGCCACCATCAGCACGCTCAGCACCTCCGGCGTGAGGTCGGAGCGCCAGCCGATCTCGGGCAGCTTCTCGACCTCGGTGCGCTCACCCAGGAAGTTCGTGCGCGACACCTCGAGCAGCTTCCATTCACCCGAGCCGTCGTACACCCCGCGCTTGGCCTCGCTGATCGACAGCAATTCGTAGTCCTCGCCGAAGGCATACACGCGTGCGTTGCGCATCGTGCGATCCGGCATCAGGGTGCGCACGTTGATGACGAGGCGGCCATCCTTCACCCACAGCCCCGAGCGCAACTGCTGCGACACGGTCGCCTTGGTGGCGGTGAGCTTCCATTCCTGCGCGGCGTTCTCGGCCGGTGGCGCGATGTACTCGCCGATGGCGAAGGTAAGCACGACGAAGACGGCACCGATGATGCCGAGCATGCGCACCAGCGTGAGGTTCGACATGCCGGCCGCCCGCATCACGGTGATCTCGGAATGGCGCGCCAGCGTCGCCAGCGCATACAGCGTGCCGATCAGCACCGCGATCGGCATCAGCTCATAGACCCGCGCCGGCAGCGTCAGCAACACGAACACCAGCGCCTGGTAGAGGGTATAGCCGCCCTTGCCCACGTCCTCGAGTTCGTTGATGAAGTCGAAGAAGGCGAACAGGCCGAGGAAAGCCACCAGCACGAGGGCCGTGGCGCCGAAGATCTCGCGCGCAAGGTAGCGCAGCAGCACGGCGCTCATGTCCGCCTCCGCCAGAACGGCGAGATCGCCAGACGCTTGTAGAACATCAACGCCAGCAGGCCCAGCACCACCAGGTGCGGCAGCAGCAGGCCGGTGGCAAAGCCGATGCGCCCTTGCGCCACCCAGGACTGGAAGACCGAGATCGCGTTGCTGTAGAACAGATACACCAGCAGCGCCACCAGCATGTTGTTGGCCCGTCCGGCGCGCGGATTGACGAAGGACAGCGGAATCGCCAGCAAGGCCAGCAACAGCGCCACCAGCGGTGCGCCGACGCGCCCGAGCAGTTCGCCCAGCGCCGGCTTCTCGGGCGCCGCCAGCAGCGCCGCCGTCGGCAGCGCGCGGATCCGCGACGGCGCGCCCACGGCCCTGGCCTGCTCGACCAGCACCTCGTAGCGCTCGAACTCCATCACCCGATACTGCGGCGTGCCGGGCTGGCCATCGTAGCGTCGCCCCTTCTCGAGCACGACGAAGCGGCGGCCTTCCTCGTCGCTGCGCAGGTAGCCCTCCGCCGACACGATGACCACCAGGCCGCCGTCGCGCGTCTGTTCGCTGACGAAGACGTTGCGCACGCGACCGTCCTCGCCCGCACCCACCTCGACGAAGAACACCCGCTGCGCGCCCGACGATTCGCGGAACACCCCGGGCGCCACCCGGTGGGTATCGTCGCGGCTGTCGAGCAACTGGCGATATTCTGCGCTCTTGAGCTGGGACCAGGGCGCCAGGTACAGCGAGCCGGCGCCGATCACCACCACCAGCGGCACGGCGAACATCAGTACCGGGGCAATCCAGGCCGTGAGCGGCACGCCCGAGGCAAACCACACCACCATCTCGCTGTCGCGGTAGCTGCGCGACAGCGATACCAGGATGGCGATGAAGAGGGTCAGCGTCAGCACCGTGGGCAACTGCGCGAGCGCGCCAAAGCCGATCAGCGCGGCGACCGCATCGGCCGGCACACGCCCGCCCGCCGCCTGCCCGAGCAGGCGGATGAGCACGGTGGAGATCAGGATCGCAAACAACGCCACGAACACCGCGGCCGCCGTCTGGGCGAATTCCCGTTGCAGGGCGCGCCGGAAGATCATCGGGCGAATCTTATGAAACCGAGTTATGAAGGCGAAGGAGAAGCCCGGAATGCATCCGCAGCCGATGTCGTCGGGAAGCGATTTTGACGCCCCGCTCGCGTACGGGCCATAATCGCTGGCAATCCGAACCAAGCGTTTCTTAAAGGAAAAAGCGGATGGAATTTACCATAAAGACCGGCAGCCCGGCGAAGCTCAAGACCGGCCTGCTGGTGCTCGGCGCCTTTGCCGGCGGCAAGCTGCCGGCGCTCACCGCCGCCGTCGATGGCGCCGCCGAAGGCCGCATCGCAGGCCTGATCAAGCGCGGCGATCTCGACGACAAGGCCGGCTCGACCCTGCTCATGCCCGAGCTCGCCGGCACCCAGGCCGAGCGCGTGCTGCTCGTCAGCCTGGGCAAGGAAGACGAGTTCGGCGACAAGGCCTATCGTGACGCGCTCGCCGCGGCGGCCAAGGCGCTCGCCGCCAGCGCCGCCAAGGACGCGGTGCTGACCCTGGCCGACGTCGAGCTCGCGCACCGCAGCCAGACCTGGCGCCTGCAGCAGGCCGCCCGCCTCCTCGCCGACGGCGCCTACCGCTTCGACGCCCTCAAGTCCGACAAGGACAAGAAGGACAAGAAACACCGCGGCGGGAAGAAGCTGGCCCTGCTCGTCAGCACCGAGCTCAGCGCCGAACTCGACACCGCCGTGCTGCGCGGCCACGCCATCGCCACCGGCATGGCGCTGGCCAAGGACCTCGGCAACCTGCCCGGCAACATCTGCACCCCCACCCACCTCGCCGACACCGCCCAGGCGCTGGGCAAGCAGTACAAGTTCGACGTCGAGGTGCTCGAGCGCGCCGACATGGAAAAGCTCGGCATGGGCTCCCTGCTGTCGGTGGCGCGCGGCTCGCACCAGCCGCCCAAGTTCATCGTCATGGAATACAAGGGCGGCAAGGCGAAGGCCAAGCCGATCGTGCTGGTCGGCAAGGGCATCACCTTCGACACCGGCGGCATCTCGCTCAAGCCCGCCGCCGAGATGGACGAGATGAAGTACGACATGTGCGGCGCCGCCAGCGTGCTCGGCACCTTCAAGGCGATCGCGCAGATGGGCCTGCCGATCAACGTCGTCGGCCTCATCCCCACCACCGAGAACATGCCCGGCGGCGCAGCCACCAAGCCCGGCGACGTGGTCACCTCGATGTCGGGCCAGACCATCGAGGTGCTCAACACCGACGCCGAGGGCCGTCTGATCCTGTGCGACGCGCTGACCTATGCCGAGCGCTTCAAGCCCGAGTGCGTGATCGACATCGCCACCCTGACCGGCGCCTGCGTGGTCGCGCTCGGCAAGATCCCCAGCGGCCTGCTCGCCAATGACGACGAGCTCGCCGCCGAGCTCCTCAGGCGCGGCACCGAATCCGGCGACCGCGCCTGGCAGTTGCCGCTGTGGGAGGAGTACCAGGAGCTGCTCAAGAGCAACTTCGCCGACATGGGCAACATCGGCGGCCGCTACGCCGGCACCATCACCGCGGCCTGCTTCCTGTCGCGCTTCACCAAGGCCTACAAGTGGGCGCACCTCGACATCGCCGGCACGGCCTGGGTGTCGGGCGACGCCAAGGGCGCCACCGGCCGCCCGGTGCCGCTGCTGTCCGAGTTCCTGATCGGCCGCACGCAAGCCAGCGCGAGCTGAGCGGCCCCTTGCCGCAGCCTGCATGAACACCCGCGTCCATTTCTATCACAACACGCCCGACCGCCTCGCCCTCGCCGGCGAGCTGGTCGGGCGGGCGCTCGAACGCGGGCGCAAGGCCGCGGTGCGGCTGCCGGACGCCGCCAGCCTGAAGCGCTTCGACCAGTTGTTGTGGACCGGGGAGGCCCTGTCCTTCCTGCCCCACGTGCCGATCGACTCCCCGCTCGCGGCCGAGACGCCGGTCGTGCTCGGCGCCGCTGGCGCCGACGAGGCCTGGCCGCATGCCGACATGCTGTTCAACCTCGCCGACGACGTCCCGCCGGGTTTCGATCGTTTTCGTCTGCTGGTCGAGATCGTCGGCCAGGCCGAGGCCGACAGGTTGCCCGCACGGGGGCGCTGGAGCACTTACAAGCAGCACGGTTGCGAGCTAAAGGCCTTCGACGCCGAGCTGAGGGTCGCCCTGTGAGGCCGCAGGCATGAGAGAGTGGCCCGCCTTGCCGCCCGACGACGAGCTCGCGCGCGCCGACGACCTGCTCAACCAGGCCGACGCATTGCTGCGCCGCCACCACATCAGCGACGAGCCCGCACCCGCCCGCACCGATGACTGGGCCCCGGGCACCGAGCTCGATGACGACGATCTGCCCATCCTCACCGAAGTGGTCGACGACTTCGAGCTGCCGCATCCGCTGCCGCCGACGCCAGCCCGTGCGCCGACCGGCTTCGAGCGCCCGCCGGTGCCGGAAGCGGCCGCCGCCGCCGCCGCGGCGGCGCTGTCCGTTTCGACCACACCCAGCCCCGCCGCGCTGCAGGATGCGCTGTCGGCGAAGCTGGCCGAGCGCCTCGTCGAACTCGACACCGAGATCGCGCGTGAAATCGGCAACTGGATCGCGATGGAGATGCCACAGATCCTGGCGCGCGAGCTCGACCAGCTCGCTGCCCGCGTGCAGGCCGAGATGCAGGCCCACCTGCGTGCCACCCTGCTGCCCGAGCTGTCGGCCCGCGTCGGCAGCCTGCTGGACCACAAGGCCGCCCCGCACGCCGGGCCGGACCGGCCTTCGGGGGGCTGACCGGCCGGCCTTCGGACAAACCTCGCGAGCCCTACTTGCCGTACATCAGCCCCGGCAGCCAGGTCGCGATCGCCGGGAACACCACCACCAGCCCCAGGGCCAGCACCTGAATGGCGAGGAACACCAGCGACGAGCGGAAGATCGTCGCCATGCTGATCGAGGCCGGCGCCACGCCGCGGATGTAGAACAGCGCATAGCCGAAGGGCGGGCTGAGGAAGCTCATCTGCATGTTCACCAGATACAGGACGCCGAACCACACCAGCACCTGGTCGGGGCTCGGCCCGGGCAGGCCGAACAGGCCGTCGAAGGTGAGCTGCTTGATGATGGGCACGAAGATCGGCACCGCCAGCAGCAGGATGCCCACCCAGTCGAGGAACATGCCCAGAATCACCAGCAGCACCATCATCAGCAGCAGGATGCCGTAGGGCGACAGGCCGGTGCCGAGCAGGGTGTCGGTGATGAAGGTCTGGCCGCCCTTGAGGATGTAGAGGCCGACGAAGATCGACGCCCCGAAGATGATCCACAGCACCATCGCGGTCGCCTTCACCGTCGACAGGCTGGCGCCGAACAAGCCCTCCAGCGTCAACCGCCGATGCAGCACGGCGACGATCATGGCGCCGAAGGAGCCCAGGCCGGCGGCCTCCACCGGCGTGGCAATGCCGGTGAACAGCAGCCCGAGCACGGTGACGACGAGCGCGATCGGCGCGATCAGCCCGCGCAGCAGCCTGATCTTGGCAGCCACGCCGATGCGCTCGGCCACCGGCACTGCCGGCCCCACCGCCGGGTTCAGGTAGGCGCGCAGCAGCACATAGGCGATGTACAGGCCCGACAGCATCAGGCCCGGCATCACGCTGCCGGCGTAGAGCTCGCCCACCGACTGCTGGGCCACCACCGCGTACAGGATGGCGAGGATCGACGGCGGGATCAGCACGCCGAGCGCGCCGCCCGCCATGATCGAACCGAGCGCGATCTGTTCGTCGTAGCGGCGCTTGAGCATTGCCGGCAGCGCGATGATGCCCATGGTGACGATCGCCGCGCCGACCACGCCGACCATCGCCGCCAGGATCGTCGACGCGAGGATGGTCGCCACCGCCAGCCCGCCGCGCAGGCCGCCCATCCACTGGTACACCGCGTCGAACATCTCCTCGATCAACCCCGCGCGCTCGAGCATGGTGGCCATGAAGATGAACAGCGGGACCGCCGCCAGGTCGGGGTTGGTCATCATCGGGAAGATGCGGCTCGGCACCATGTTGAGCATGGCCGCATCCCCCACCAGGTAGAGGAAGACCACGCCCAGGCCACCGGCGACGAAGGCCAGCGGCAGGCCCGCCATCAGCAGCACGAACAGCGAGCCGAACATGATCCAGGTCAGCGGGCCCATGTCGACGTTGCCGAGCACGCCCTGCAGGCGGAACAGGAAGTAGTCCTCGCCCCAGGGGTCGTAGAAGGCGATGTTGACCGCCTCCACCGCCATCACCACGGCGAGCAGCAGGGCGAGCCCGTAGACGATGTAGCGATAGGCGGGGCTCCCTCCCCTGGCCTGGTCAGCAACGGTGCTCTGCATCTCAGTGGTGCTCCTGACAGGCGCGCTCGAAGCGGCGGATGTCCTTGATCAGATGGGAAATGCCGGCCAGCAGGATGAGCACCGCGCCCAGCACCAGGGTCGCCTTGACCGGCCAGTACTGCACCTGCCAGGTCTCCAGCGAGCGCTCACCCATGTTGTAGCTGTCGCTGAAGAAGCGCCAGCCGGTGGAGATCATCACCAGCACGAAGGCAAAGAAGAACACCGAGGTGATCACATCGATCGCCCCGCGCGCGCGCTGGGACAGCTTGGTGTAGATCACGTCGACGCGGACGTGCGAGCCATGCAGCAGGCCGTAGGCGCCGGCGATCACGTACTGCATGCCGAACAGCAGATAGCTGCTCTCGTGCACCCAGATCGTGGGCTGGTTGAAGGCGTAGCGCATGACCACCTCATAGGTGTAGGCCAGCACCGCATTGACGCTCCACAGCGCCACGAACATGCCGGTGCGATCGCTCAGCCAGTCGACCGCGCGCTCGAAGGCGCTCGCCCCCTCCTCGTGCTTGACCGCCGGCAGCACGCCCTTTGCGCGCGCAGCGACGATCAGCAGCAGCGGCATCACCGCCAGCCAGCCCCAGTAAGCCCAGTGGGGCATGACGAAACCGAATCCCTTGAGCTCGTACATCCTGTCCCGCTCCGCAAATGAAGCGGGTCGGCCCCGCAGGCCGACCCGACACGCCGTCAGATCAGAGCGACTGCCCCTTGAGATCGTCGTCGGTCACATAGCCGAGCAGGTCGTTCTTCATGAACTCGAGCTGCATCCTGAACACGCGCCCGGCGTCCGCATCCTTCTTCGCCCAGTTGAACCAGATCGGGATCGCCGCCTTGCGGAATTTCTCGATGTCGTCCGGCCCCATGCGCGACACCTCGCAGCCCGCCTCGCGGAACTTGGTCATCGCCGCCATGTTCGCCTTCTGGATCTCCACGAAGTGCGTCACCGAGTAGGTGCGGACCTGGTCCTCGACCAGTTGCTGCATCTTCGGGTTCAGGCGACGCCAGGCGCCCATGTTGATGGTGAGATCCATCAGGTCGACCGGCTGATACACGCTCATCGTGCCCGGCGGCCCGAACAGGATGTACTTGGTCACCTGATGGAAGCCGAGGTCGTAGTTCACTGCCGGGCCGACGTAATCGGCGGCGTCGATCGTGCCCTTTTCCAGCGCCGGGAAGATGTCCGAACCGGGCAGCGCCACGGTCGAGCAGCCGAATGCCTGGAAGACTTCCGCCACCATGCCGCCCGGCAGGCGGATCTTCTTGCCCTTGAGGTCATCGACCGAGCGGATCGGCACCTTGGAGTGGATGATGTTGGCGTCGTGGTGGATGGGGCCGACGAAGTACAGGCCCTGCTTGGCGTAGATCTCGCGCGCCATCTCGAGCATGCCCAGGCCGTAGTACATCGTGTCCCACTGCGCCGGCTGGTCCGGCCCCATCGGATACGAGGACAGGAACACGGTGGCCGGAATCTTGCCCGCCCAGTAAAGGGTGAAGGGGTTCATGCCCTGCAGCACGCCGCTGCGCACCGCATCGAACAGCGAGTTGTTGTCGGCCGCGACGGCCTTTGCCGGGAAGGGCTGGATCGTAAGCTCGCCGCCCGACTTCTCCTTGAAGCCGTTGCACCAGGCCTCGAACAGGCGGTAGCCGGTGGTCCCCGCATCCCACACCGACTGCACCTTCCAGGTCGTGCCCGCCTGGGCCTGCGCGTTGCCGATGAAAGGGGCGCTCACCAGCGCGCCGGCCGCGGTGGTCTTGAGCATGTCGCGTCGCGTGAATGTCTTGCTCATGGTGTCTCCTTCCCTCTTCGTGGTGAATGTCGTGCAAGCGTCACTTATTCCTGCAGCGCAGCAATCAAGCTGCTGGACCTCCCCGCCACAAAGCCGCCGCCTGCGCTCGAAGTGACTCCGAAAGATGCCTAGGGAATTCCCCAACATCGCCAGGACGCGCCATGTACGGGAAAACCCGCAGGACTACAGCCCCTATCAGGCAGTGGCGTCAGCGCATCTTGCCCCCATTCAAATGGCCCGCAAACCCTGCATAAGGAATATCGCTTATGCTTCACCGGAATTAATAATCCGGCATCTGCCGCGCCCATGCCATGGACAAACTGACCGGCCTGCAACTGTTCATCCGCCTCGTCGAGAGCGGCAACTTCTCGCGCACCGCACGCGACATGAAACTGTCGCAACCGACGGTGACCAAGCACATCGCCGCGCTCGAATCGCGCCTCGGCGTGCGCCTGCTCAACCGCAACACGCGCGGCATGCGGCTGACCGAGGCCGGCGCGCTGTATTACGAGCGCTGCAAGATCATCGAGCGCGAGCTTGAGGCCGCCGACCGCCTGGTCACCAACCTGGGCGAGGACATCTCCGGCCCCTTGCGCATCGCCTGCCCGGCCGGCCTCGGCCGCCACGTCATCCTGCCGCTGGCGCGCGAGTTCATGGCGCGCAACCCGGGTGTGCGCTTCGACCTGCAGCTCGACGACCACACCCTCAACCTGCTCGAGCATGGCATCGACGTCGCCGTGCGCATGGGGCGCCTGGCCGACTCCGCGCTCGGCAGCCGCCAGCTCGGCCGCAACCCCTGGGTGACGGTGGCGAGCCCGAGCTATCTCGAGCGCCAGGGCATGCCCGTCAGCCCGGACGAGCTCGCCACCCATGACTGCCTGGTGTACAGCAGCGTTCAGGGCGACCAGCGCTGGCACTACCGCGCCGCCGACGACAGCGCGGTGGCGGTCGCGGTCAGCGGCCCGCTGCGCACCAACGACATCGACTCCATCCTTGCCGCCACGCTCGCCGGCATGGGCATCGCCGCCCTCCCCGCCTACCTCGCCCGGCCCGCCATCGTGCGCGAGGCGCTGGTCCCGCTGCTGCCCCACCACACGCTGCCCGGGCAGCAGATGCACGCCGTCTATCCCTCGCCGCGCCTGGTGCCGACCAAGGTGCTGGCCTGGATCGAGTTCCTGCAGAGCCAGTTCGGCGATCCGCACTGGGTCGCGCGCGACTGGGCGCTGGCGACTCCGCGCTGAGCGCCTCGCGCATCCCGCGAGCGCACACGGGCCGCGCCGACGCATCCGCTATAATCCGCCCTTTGCCTTCACGCGCTAAAGACACCATGGAACTGGCCAAGAGCTTCGAGCCCGCCGACATCGAACGTCGCTGGTACCCGGAATGGGAATCCCGCGGCAATTTCGACGCCGGACTCGACACGTCGAACCCCAACGCCTTCTGCATCCTGCTGCCGCCGCCCAACGTCACCGGCACGCTGCACATGGGGCACGGCTTCAACCAGACGATCATGGATGCGCTCACGCGCTACCACCGCATGCGCGGCGACAACACGCTGTGGCAGCCGGGCACCGACCACGCCGGCATCGCCACCCAGATCGTCGTCGAACGCCAGCTCGACGCCCAGGGCGTTTCGCGCCACGACCTCGGCCGCGAGAAGTTCCTGGAAAAGGTGTGGGAGTGGAAGGAGTACTCGGGCGGCACCATCACCCGCCAGATGCGTCGGCTCGGCACCAGCCCTGACTGGAAGCGCGAGCGCTTCACGATGGACGAGGGCCTGTCCAAGGTCGTCACCGAGACCTTCGTGCGCCTTTACAACGAGGGCCTGATCTACCGCGGCAAGCGCCTGGTGAACTGGGACCCGAAGCTCGGCACCGCGGTGTCCGACCTCGAGGTGGTGTCCGAGGAAGAGGACGGCAAGCTCTACCACATCCTCTACCCCTTCTCCGACGGCCCGGTCGGCGAGCTGCGCGGCCTGACGGTGGCCACCACCCGCCCCGAGACCCTGCTCGGCGACGTCGCGGTGATGGTGCACCCGGAGGACGAGCGCTACGCTCACCTCATCGGCAAGACGGTCGAGCTGCCGCTGACCGGCCGCCACATCCCGATCATCGCCGACGACTATGTCGATCGCGAGTTCGGCACCGGCTGCGTCAAGGTCACGCCGGCGCACGACTTCAACGACTACGCGGTGGGCGGACGGCACAACATGCCTTGCATACGCATCTTGGCGTTGGACGGGACCATCATTTCCCCCACCACCGTCAGATCTGCTAAGGAGATTTTCTGGAACTACGATGCGTACGACGAAGAGGAGCGTCCTATCCACGCAGTCCTCTACGACTTGATGGCGGAGTGCTCAAAGGCTTCTTCAATTGATGAGGCCGTATCTCTGGTAATTCCGCCTAATTACCAGGGGCTCGACCGTTTTGATGGACGCAACGCGATCGTTGCAGATCTGGAAACCGCCGGCCTGCTGGTGGAAGTCAAGGCGCACAAGCTACAGGTGCCGCGCGGCGACCGCACCGGCGTGGTGATCGAGCCGATGCTCACCGACCAGTGGTTCGTCGCGATGTCGAAGCCGGGCGCGGATGGCAAGTCGATCACGCAGAAGGCGCTCGAGGTCGTCGCCTCGGGCGAGATCAAGTTCTACCCCGAGAACTGGGTCAATACCTACAACCAGTGGCTCAACAACATCCAGGACTGGTGCATCTCGCGCCAGCTGTGGTGGGGCCACCGCATCCCGGCCTGGTATGACGACGAAGGCCGCATCTACGTCGCCCAGAGCGAGGAAGTGGCCATCGCCCACTGGAAGGCCGACCTCGAAGCCGAGATCGCCGGCCTGCAGGCCGAGGTCCAGGCCCGCCAGAGCCAGGGCCAGACCGCCGAGGACTACCCGGAGCTCGCCGAGCGCCTTTCCGTGCTGCACGCCCGCCACGACGCCGGCCACCTGCGCCAGGAAGACGACGTCCTCGACACCTGGTACTCGTCCGCGCTGTGGCCCTTCTCGACGCTGGACTGGACCGCCGAGTGGCCCGAGAAGAGCAACGACGCGCTCGACCTTTACCTGCCCTCGACCGTGCTCGTCACCGGCTTCGACATCATCTTCTTCTGGGTCGCGCGCATGGTCATGATGACCAAGCACATCACCGGCAAGATCCCGTTCAAGCACGTGTATGTGCACGGCCTGATCCGCGATGCGGAAGGCCAGAAGATGTCGAAATCCAAGGGCAACGTGCTTGACCCGATCGACCTCATCGACGGCATCGCCCTCGACAAGCTGGTCAAGAAGCGCACCTACGGCCTGATGAACCCGAAGCAGGCGCAGAGCATCGAGAAGAAGACACGCAAGGAATTCCCCGACGGCATCCCCGCCTTCGGCACCGACGCGCTGCGCTTCACCTTCGCCAGCCTGGCCAGCCCGGGCCGCGACATCAAGTTCGACCTCGCGCGCTGCGAGGGCTATCGCAACTTCTGCAACAAGCTGTGGAACGCCACCCGCTTCGTGCTGATGAACACCGAGGGCCAGGACTGCGGCCTGGGCGATCACGGCGCCGACCAGTGCGTGCCCGGCGGCTATCTCGACTTCTCCTTCGCCGACCGCTGGATCGTCTCCCGCCTGCAGCGCACCGAGGCCGAAGTCGCGACCCAGTTCGAGGCCTACCGCTTCGACCTCGTCGCGCGCGCGGTGTATGAGTTCGTGTGGGACGAGTACTGCGACTGGTACCTCGAGCTCGCCAAGGTCCAGATCCAGACCGGCACGCCTGAGCAACAACGCGCCACCCGCCGCACCCTGCTGCGCGTGCTGGAGACCGTGCTGCGCCTGGCCCACCCGCTGATCCCCTTCATCACCGAGGAGCTGTGGCAGACGGTGGCGCCGCTCGCCGGGCGCAAGGACGGCGACAGCATCATGCGCGTGCGCTACCCGCAGGCCGACCTGGGCCGCATCGACGAGGCCGCCGAGGCCAGGGTCGCCGAACTCAAGGCGATGATCTACGCCTGCCGCAACCTGCGCGGCGAGATGAACATCTCCCCTGCCCAGCGCCTGCCGCTGATGGCGGCGGGCGACAAGGCCGCGCTGGCGGTGTATGCGCCCTACCTCGCCGGCCTGGCCAAGTTGTCGGAGGTGCAGGTGGTCGACGAGATCGGCGCCAAGGAGCTCGCGCCGGTCGCAGTGGCCGGCGAAACCCGCCTGATGCTGAAGGTGGAGATCGACGTCGCCGCCGAGCGCGAGCGCCTGAAGAAGGAGATCGCCCGCCTCGAAGGCGAGATCGCCAAGGCCGAGGGCAAGCTCGGCAACGCCAGCTTCGTCGACCGCGCCCCGGCCGCGGTCGTGGCGCAGGAGCGCGAGCGCCTGGCAGGCTTCAAGGCCACGCTCGACAAGCTCAAGCCGCAGCTGACCAAGCTGGGCGGCTGAAGCCCGGCGCGCAAGACGCCGGCAAGACCAACAAAAAACGGGCCGCGGCCCGTTTTTTGTTGGTGGCGCGGCGATCGCGCCGGCTTGTCGCGTCTTACTTGCGCTTGAGGAAGAACTCGAACGCCTTGTCCGCGGTCTCGGCCTGGCCCACCAGCTCGTTGCCGGTCTGCCGCGCGAAAGCCTGGAAATCCTTGACCGAGCCAGGATCGGTGGCGAGCACGCGCACGACCTGACCGGACTGCATCTCGGCGAGCATCTTCTTCGCACGCAGGATCGGCAGGGGACAGTTCAGCCCACGAGCATCCACTTCCTTGTCGAAATTCATCCTTTGTCCTCTGTCCAGGGTTCTGTTCGGGCCCATGATTCTAATGGATGCCGCCATACGCCGAAAGGCGCGCACCGCCCTTGCCGGGCAGCGCTGGCGGCCAGGCACAGCACGGCAGACCCCTCAGGGCAGCCGCCACGCTCAGCGCTCGCGCCGCTCCTCGAGCAGGCGCTGCTGCAGCTCGCGCAGCCGCGCATCCACGGCCGACAGCTCGTAGAAATCGCCGTCGCCCGCCCGCCGCGCGATCTCGAGCTGCTCGATCGCCGCCGGCAGGCTGCCGCGCAACACGTAGACCTCGGCCTGGGCCCGATGCTGCGCGGTGCGCCGGCCCAGCTCGGCATTGGCGCGCGACAGCAGCTGCCACAGGCGCGGGTCGGCGCTGCGGGTGTCGATCATGCGCCGCACCCCCGTCGCCGCCTGCTCGGCCTGACCGCCCTGGATGCGCGCCTCGGCGAGCAGGTAGACCAGGCTACGATGAGCGGGAAACTGCTGCTGAGCGGCCTCGAGCGTGCGGATCGCAGCCGGCGCCTGCCTGCGCGCCAGGCTGATCTCGGCCGCGAGCGACGCCAGCCAGGGCGAAGGCGCCGCGCGCGCGCGCAAGGCCTCGATCTGCCGCGCCGCCTCGTCGGCCCGCCCCGCACGCAGCAAGGCCCGCGCCAGGCCGTAGGCGACGGCCTCGTCCTGCGGACTGCGGGCGAGCAGGTCCTCCATGTCGCGCACCGCATCCGCCGGCTGGCCGGCGTTGGCCCGCAGCTTGGCTCGCACGTAGCCGAAATCGGCCGAATCCAGCACCTGGCGATAAGGCATCGCGGCAACACGGTTCTCCATGTCGGCGATGCGCTCGGTGGTCAGCGGGTGCGTGCGCAGATAGGCCGGCGCGTTGTTCTCGTACATGCGCGTGGCCCGCTGCAGGCGCTCGAAGAAGCTCGGCATGCCGCGCACGTCCAGTCCGGCGCCATGCAGGGTATCGAGGCCCACACGGTCGGCCTCGCGCTCGAAGGCGCGGGTGTAGCCGAGCTGCGACTGGATCGCGCCCGCCTGGCCGGCGGCGATCGCCGCCTGGCTCACGTCCGAGTTGCTGCGCGCCGCCAGCACCGCCACCAGCAGCGAGGCCACCATCAGCATCGCCGACTGGCTCTGCTTGCCGACGATCTGCGCGATGTGTCGCTGGGTGACGTGCGCGATCTCGTGCCCCAGCACCGACGCGAATTCGGACTCGGTCTGTGCCGCCAGCAGCAGGCCGGTGTGCACGCCGATGTAGCCGCCCGGCAGCGCGAAGGCGTTGAGCGTGGGGTCGCGCACGACGAAGAAGTCGAAATCCTGCGTCGGGTTGTTGCTGGCCGCCGCCAGCCGGTGACCGAGGCGATTGACGTATTCCTCGACCTCGGGGTCGTCGAGATAGGCGGCATCGCGCCAGCGGATCTGGCTGATGATCTGCTCGCCGATACGGCGCTCGGCAGCGGGCGAAAGCTCGGACGCCGCGACGTCGCCCAGATCCGGCAGATCGTAGGCAAGAACAGGCAAGGGCGCTGGCAGGGCCAGCGCCAGGCTGAGCAGCAGGGCAAGAGGTCGGCGCGTCATCGGGTGCTATGATACCCGCCGATCCGAACCCGTTCCCCTGCCCGATGTATCGGTGTGTTGAGCAAGCCTGCTCGGGCCGTCGCGCGGCGCACATCGAGCTCGGCCGCTGCCTCGCAGAGGTCTCATGAATTCACAAGCCCCCTCCCCGCTGACCCACTTCGACGCCGACGGCCAGGCCCACATGGTCGACGTCGGCGCCAAGGCCGAAACCCGCCGCGTGGCGGTCGCCACCGGGCGCATCACGATGCGCCCCGAGACCTTCGCGATGGTGAGATCGGGCAGCGCAAAGAAGGGCGACGTGCTCGGCATCGCGCGCATCGCCGCCATCCAGGCCTCCAAGCGCACCAGCGAGCTGATTCCGCTCTGCCACCCGATTCCGCTCACCCGGGTGGCGGTCGAGTTCGAGCCCGACGAGGCCGCCTCCGCCATCCGGTGCACCGTGACCGCCGAAACCGTTGGCCGCACCGGCGTCGAGATGGAAGCGCTGACGGCGGTCAACGTGGGGCTGCTCACCATCTACGACATGTGCAAGGCAGTGGACCGCGGCATGCGCATGGAAGGCATCCAGCTGATGGAGAAGCTGGGCGGCAAGTCGGGGCACTGGAAGGCCTGAGCTGTCGACCGACCGAGCAGGTCGGAGCCTTGATCAACCCAGGGGGCAATTCCAGATGTCGTCAGGGGGCGCATTGAATCTTCGCATCGATTGACATCAACCCCCGTCGCTCGGCGTGCATGGTCAATGGCCCTTTCCGCAGACATCCCGTATGAGCTCACGAACCCAGCGGTGCACTGGATCAGCGTGAAGTCTCGGGTGCCAGAAAAGTGAGACGGTGATCTCGGGGGCGGGGAATGGCAGGGCAAACGAATACATGCCGTTGCGCAAGTTGCCGGTGTGGCGCTCGGGCACGCTGGCAATCAGATCCGAGGCCCTGGCCAGCGCCACGGCGGTGGCGAAACCGCCAACGGTCGTAACCACGTTCCGCTTCAGGCCCAGGACGCCCAGGGCCTCATCGATCGGTCCGTGCGGTACCCCGTGGCGCGAGAGGCCAATATGCCTTCCCGCCGCGTACAGGGCCGGTGTGATCTCAATGGCGCAGAGCGGGTGCCCGGCGCGCACCACACCGATGAAGCGGTCGCGGAACAGCGCCTGGACCCGGATCTCCGGCCCCATGCCACGGCCAAGCACGCCGGTTTCAAGATCGACCGTGCCGTCGCGGAGTGCGCCCGGTCCCCGGTCGAGCTTCGGCACAAAACTCAGGCGGACCCCCGGCGCCATCGCGGCCACACGCTCCAGCAGAAGCGGGCCGAAGTTCTCGACGAAACCCTCGCTCGTACGCAGGGTGAAACATCGCTCCAAGGCCGCGAGATCGGGTTTGGTCGCGGGACGCAGCACGGTCTCAACTGCGCTTACCAACTCGCCCACCGTTTCCCGCAACGCCAGCGCGCGGGGCGTGGGCACCAGGCCACGTCCTGCACGAACCAGCAGAGGATCGCCTGTCGTCGCCCGCAAGCGCGCCAGCGCGCGGCTCATCGCCGAGGGGCTCAATTGCAGTCGCTCGGCGGCGCGCGCCACGTTGCCCTCGGTGAGCAGTACGTCCAGGGTGAGGAGCAGATTGAAATCGGGCTTGGACATGGACGCACGCTAACACAGCACGCTCATGCATGGCGCTGCATGCACTAATACATTGCAATTGATGCGTCTTCCGCCCAGCGTCTCGAATTCCTACCATTGGGTAGCACGTTGAAGGAGTAAGGACGCAGGCCCCAGAGTGGCCATCCACTGCATCGTGCGAGCAAGGAGATTGTCATGAACAGACTGGATTCAACTGCGGTGGTGATGGCGCCGCAAAACGCAACCGCACGCTGGGCAATGGCCGGCCTGTCGCTGTCGATGCTGCTGTCCTCGCTGGGCACCAGCATTGCGAACGTGGCCTTGCCGACGCTGGCAGCGTCCTTCGACGCGTCCTTCCAGGCGGTGCAGTGGGTGGTGCTCGCCTACCTGATCGCCATCACCGGCACGATCGTGGCTGCAGGCCGCCTGGGTGATGTGCTCGGCCGGCGCCGTCTGCTGCTGGGCGGCATCACCGTATTCACCGTGGCCTCGGTCCTGTGCAGCCTGGCGCCCAGCCTGTGGTGGCTGATCGGTGCGCGCGGACTTCAGGGCGTGGGGGCGGCCATGATGATGTCGCTCACCATGGCGCTGGTGGGCGAGGCCGTCCCAAAGGAACAAACCGGTCGCGCCATGGGCCTTCTCGGCACCATGTCCGCCGTGGGCACGGCCCTGGGGCCAACGCTGGGCGGTCTGCTGATTGCCGCCGGCGGCTGGGAAGCGATCTTCCTCATCAAGCTCCCGCTTGGCATCGCAACACTGATTCTGGCGCAGCGCTGCCTGGCGGCCGATGCACGGCCGGTCGCGATCCCGCGGACGGCTTTCGACACGACGGGCGTCGTCGTACTCGCGCTGACGCTGGCCGCCTATGCGTTGGCGATGACGATCAACAAGGGCAGTTATGGGCTCATCAACGGCATGCTGCTCCTGACGGCCCTCGTCGGTGGCGGCCTGTTCGTGTGGCTCGAAGCGCGGACACAAGCACCGCTGCTGCAGCCGGCCCTGTTCCGGCAGAGGCCGCTCAGCGCCGGGTTTGCAATGAGCGCCCTCGTCACTGCGGTGGTGATGGCAACGCTGGTGGTCGGCCCGTTCTATCTCGCCAGCGCGTTCGAACTGGATGCGGCGCGGGTCGGTCTGGTGATGTCGTCCGGCCCCCTCGTGGCCGCGCTGTCGGGCGTGCCGGCCGGCCGCCTGGTGGATCGCTTTGGCCCCCAGCGCATGGCCGTTGCCGGCCTGGTGGCGATGCTGCTGGGTGCCTTCACATTGCCTCCCCTGTCCGCCAGCCTGGGGCTGCCAGGCTATGTCAGCGCGCTCGCCTTCATCACCGCCGGCTATGCACTTTTCCAGGCGGCGAACAACACCGCGGTCATGACCCATGGCAGCGCAGAGCAGCGCGGCCTCGTCTCGGGCCTGCTCAACCTGTCGCGCAATCTCGGGTTGATCACCGGCGCCTCCCTCATGGGCGCGGTATTCGTCCGCGGCGCGGCGACGTCCGACTTCACCGCCCTCGCCCCGCAGGCGGCCTACGCCGGGCTGACACTCGCCTTCTCCGTCGCCGGTGCTTTCGTCTTGACCGCACTGGTCATTGCCGTCCGCTCGAGCGCCGCGGCGCAGCGTCCTTAGCCCGTGCGCACCACGGACTCGAGGACGAGCAATGGCCGGGATCGTGAATGAGGATGCCAAGCACGCCCATCGCGACAGGGGCCGTCAGCCTACGGGCTGGGGTTAGAGTCGTCGCCCATGCACCGTTGGTTTGCCATCCTGTTCCTGCCGCTCGTGCCGCTTCAGTTCGCTTCGGCGGGCATGGATGCCCATCGGGATCGCACGCAGGTCAACAGGACGCTGATCTTCCTCGTCAATGGGCGCAGCCTGCCCAGCTTCGGTCCCGAGCAACTCGCACGCCTGGTGGCGGAGGAAGTGGGGAAGATGCTGTCGTGATTGCGCTGTTCAAGATCGCCGGCCTGTTCGCCTTGACGGCCGTGGCCGAGATCGTCGGCTGCTATCTGCCCCGGCTCGTGCTGAAGCAGGGCCGGAGTGCCTGGCTGCTCGTGCCCGCAGGGCTGTCGCTGGCCGCCTTCGCCTGGTTGCTGACGCTGCACCCGACGGCGGCCGGGCGTACCTATGCTGCTTACGGCGGAATGTACATCGCGGTCGCCTTGGTGTGGCTTCGCGTCGTGAATGGCATTGCACGGACGCGCTGGGATATCGCGGGCGCCGGCGTCGCGCCTGCCGGCATGGCCATCATTGCGCGGCAACCTGCTGCCCCCTCCAAACCAGGGCAACCAGCCCGTCTGGGTCCATTTAGGTTCGATGGCCTAGCCCCCGACCTGGCAAGCCGTCGAGCCTGAAGCCTGCGGGCAACGCGGCGTCTACCCCGCCGTCGCCAGCAGGCTCGCGTTGCCACCCGCCGCGGTGGTGTCGATGCACAGATGGCGTTCCACCACGTAGCGTTCCGGCGCGATGGTCTGGGTCTCGAGCGGCACGATGGCGCCGTCGCGCCTGGCGAGCGCGATGCGCAGCTCGCCAGTCCAGTCGCTGGCGCCAGCCGCGGCCACCGCCGCGATCCCCCGGACCGCGCCCAGCGTCTCGGCGGCGACGACGCCGTCGAGCGCGGCGACCGGCGCCCCGGCATCGATCAGCGGGCGCACGAACTGCTTCGCGTCCGGCGCGACGAGCACCGCGGCGCAGCCCGCACCGAGGGCCTGCACCGCCTGGGCAAGCGCGATCTCCGGGGTAGGCCCGAGGCAGAGCACGGGCCCCTTCGGATACAGCGACAGCCGGTTGCTCTCCCCCGTCGGCCCTGGAAGCGTCTGCGGCGTCATGTCGAAGGCCGCGGTCTCGTTGAGCGCCTTGCGGATCAGGCCGCTCTTGCCGCTCAGCGTCTTGCGCAGCACCGCGACGCGATCGGGTCGCGCCGCCCAGTTGCTTGCGTCCAGCCCGTCGAGGGCCGACTGGACCTCCCCGAGTGGCACGGCCCGCCCCTTCGGCGCGTCGTGCTGCTCGACGGCGGCCATGCGGCGGAAGCGGGCGACGTAGTGCGGGCCGCCGGCCTTGGGCCCGGTGCCTGATAGGCCCTCGCCGCCGAACGGCTGGGAGCCGACGATGGCGCCGATCTGGCTGCGGTTGACGTAGACGTTGCCGACATGAAGACGCTCGACGATCTGCTGCACGCGGTCGTCGATCCGGGTATGCAGCCCGAAGGTCAGCCCGTAGCCCCTGGCATTGATCGCGTCGACCACCTTGTCGATGTCTCGCGCCTTGAAGCTGGCCACGTGCAGGACGGGGCCGAAGATCTCGCGCTCGAGATCCTCGATGCCCCCGACCTGGACCACGGCGGGAGTGACGAAGGTCCCGACGTCGGGCGCTGACAGCTTCTTCAGCACCGTGCCGGCCTTTTCCTGCGCGTCCACATAGGTGCTGATGTCGTTCCGGGCGTCGGCATCGATCACCGGCGACACGTCGGTGGCGGTATCCCAGGGGTCGCCGATGGTGAGCGCGTCCATGGCGCCGTAGAGCATGTCGAGCAGCCGCTCGCGCGCCTCTTCCTGTACGTAAAGCATCCTGAGCGCCGAACACCGCTGGCCGGCCGACTGGAAGGACGAGATCAGGATGTCGCGCACCGCCTGCTCGGTCAGCGCCGTGGAGTCCACGATCATCGCATTCAGTCCGCCGGTCTCGGCGATCAGCACCGCATCCGGTCCCGCGTTCTGCGCCAGGGCCTTGTGGATGATCTGCGCCACCGGGGTCGAGCCGGTAAAGCACACGCCCGCGATCCGCGGATCGCTGGTCAGCGGCCCGCCTACCGTCGGCCCGTCGCCGGGCAGCAGCTGCAGTGCCGCCTCCGGCAGACCGGCCTCGCGCATCAGCTCGACGGCACGGGCGGCAATCAGGGGCGTCTGCTCCGCGGGCTTGGCGAGGACGGCATTGCCGGCCACCAGCGCCGCGGCGATCTGACCTGTGGTGATGGCCAGGGGAAAGTTCCACGGGCTGATGCAGACGAAGATGCCGCGGCCACGACCCGTCTCTTCCGCCTCCAGCCGTTCGCCCTCGTTGGCGTAGTAGCGCAGGAAGTCCACCGCCTCGCGCACCTCGGCGATGCTGTCGGACAGCGTCTTGCCGGCCTCGCGCGTGGTGATCGCGATCAGCTCGGCGACGTGTTCCTCATAGAGATCGGCGGTGCGGCGCAGCACCCCGGCCCGCTCCGCCGCCGGACGCGCCGACCAGTCGCGATAGCCTTCCTCGGCGGCGTCGAGGGCGGCCGCCACCTCGTCCGGCGTCGCCTCATGCACCTTGCCCACGACCCGCGAACCGTCGGCCGGAGACACGACATCGCGCGCCGGCCCCCGCGGCGCCGGGCGGCCTGCCAGCATCGGCCCGGCGGTCCAGGTCGTATCGGCGAAGGCCTCGCGCGCCTTCAGCAGCGGCAGGATCGAGGCGGGTTCGTTGATCCGATAGCCACGGGAGTTCTTGCGCTCGGGCGCGAACAGCTCGCCGGGCGGGCTGATCGAGGGGTTGGCGATGGCGTCGCCCAGGCGCTGCAGGTCGGTCACCGGGTCGCGCGCGATCTCGCTGGGAGGAATGGCGGGGTCCACCACCTGGTTCACGAACGAGGAGTTCGCTCCGTTCTCCAGCAGACGGCGCACCAGATAGGCCAGCAGGTCGCGGTGCGCGCCGACCGGCGCGTAGATGCGGCAACGCGTCCCCTCCGACTGCTTGACGATCTGATGCAGCGATTCGCCCATGCCGTGCAGGCGCTGGAACTCGAAGCTGTCCTTGTTATTGCCGGCCATGGCCAGCACCGCAGCGCAGGTATGGGCATTGTGGGTCGCGAACTGTGGATAGATGCGGTCACGGCGATCGAGCAGCATCTGCGCGCACGCCATGTAGCTGACATCGGTGCTGAGCTTGCGGGTAAACAGCGGGAAAGTCTCTACGCCCAGTTCCTGCGCCAGTTTGATCTCGCTGTCCCAGTAGGCGCCTTTGACCAGGCGCACCATGATCTTGCGATCGAGCCGCTCGGCAAGGGCGTAAAGCGCCTCGATCACCGCTGCGGCTCGGCGCCCGTAGGCCTGCACCACGATCCCGAATCCGTCCCAGCGGGCGAGAGCGGGGTCGGGCAGCAGCGCCTCGATCACGTCGAGTGAGAGCTCCAGCCGGTCCTGCTCCTCGGCGTCGATGTTGAAACCGATGTTGGCCTTGGCCGCCTGCTTCGCCAGGTCCAGCGCGCGCGGGACGAGTTCCGCGATCACCGTGTCGCGGTGGGTGTATTCATAGCGCGGATGCAGGGCCGACAGCTTCACCGAGATGCCGGGGCTGGATCGCACCTCACCCTTGGCCTGGCCGGCGATCGCGGTGATCGCCCTGGCGTAGGCCGCGTGGTAGCGGACGGCATCCTCATCGGTCCGCGCCGCCTCGCCCAGCATGTCATAGGAATAGGTGTAGCCGTCCTTCTCGAGCTCCCGGGCGTTCTTCATGCCCTCCTCGATGGTCTGGCCGAGCACGAACTGGCGGCCGAGGATCTTCATCGACTGGGCGACCGCGGTCCGCACCAGCGGCTCGCCCACACGGCGCACCAGGCCGCGCAGCGCCCGCACCGGCCCCTTGGGGTCGTCATCCAGCACCTTGCCGGTCAGCATCAGTGCCCAGGTCGAAGCGTTGACCAGCGACGACGAGGACTTGCCGAGGTGTGCGCCCCAGTCGGACGGTTCGATTTTGTCGTGGATGAGGTCGTCGATGGTTTCCGCATCGGGAACACGCAGCAGCGCCTCCGCCAGGCACATCAGGCCGACGCCCTCGGCAGTGGAGAGTCCGTACTCGGCGAGGAATGCCTCCATCATCGAAGGCGAGGTTTCCTTGCGCACGCGCTCCACGAATCCGGCGCCGACGGCGGCCACCTTTCGGCGGTCCTCCTCCGATAGCTTGATGCGGTCGACGAGCCTGCGCAGCACCGCTGCCTCGTCGGCGAAACAGTCGTCGCGGATGCGCGAGCGGAGCTCGCCGATTTCGCGCTGCGGATGAAGGTTCGCTTCGTTCATGCTCGATCTCTCCTGGCCACTCGACACAAGGCGTCGAAGCCCCGAGCCGGCATTGCCCTCCTACAAGCTCAGGGCGAACGTGAACACCCTGTCTGTTCGAAGCCGCTTGAACAAGTGCGGCAGGCGCGCTTCTTTCAGCGCTCGATGTGCTGATATTCGCCGGCATCGGCGGTAAGACTGCTCACCACCAGGATCGCAATGAAGGATGCGAGGAATCCGGGAATGATCTCGTACACCCCGGGCCCCCCCATGAACGATCCGTTCCAGCCCAGCGAAATCCAGATCATGACGGTGGCGGCACCCACGAGCATGCCCGCGATCGCGCCAGTGCCGTTGGTGCGCGGCCACATCAGCGACAGGATGATGAGCGGGCCAAACGCCGCACCGAAGCCTGCCCATGCGTTACCGACCAGCCCCAGGACCTGGGAGTTCGGATCGGACGCAATGACGGCGGCGACCAGACCGACCAGCACGACACAAATCCGGCCCACGGTCACGCGCTCCCTGTCCGTCGCCTGCTTACGCAGGAACAGCCGATAGAAGTCCTCGGTCAGGGACGATGACGACACCAGCAGTTGGCTGGAGACGGTACTCATGATCGCGGCGAGCAGTGCGGCGTAGAGGAAACCGGTGATCAGCGGATGGAACAGCAGATCCGCCAGAATGATGAAGATCGTTTCCGGATCCTGGACATCCATCCCATTGCGAATCGCATAGGCGCGGCCGAATATCCCCACCGAGATTGCGCCGACCAGGGAGACGAGCATCCAGCTCATGCCGATGTTGCGGGCGATTGGAACATCCTTCAGCGCCCGGATGGCCATGAAGCGCACGATGATGTGCGGCTGGCCGAAATAGCCCAGGCCCCAGGTCACTGCAGACAACCAGCCGATGAAGGTCAGCCCCTGCGTCCAGGAAAGCAGCGTGGGATCGACTCGATTCAAGTTCTGCGACGCCTGGGCAAAACCGCCGCCACCTTCGCCAAAGAGAACGACCGCCGGCATGATGACCAGTGCCAGCATCATGATGCAGCCTTGCACGAAGTCCGTCATGCTGACGGCCAGAAAGCCACCGACAACCGTGTAGGCCAGCACCACGCCCAGGGTGATCACGATACCCACGGCGTAGTCGCTCAAGCCGCCAAAGTTGAAGATCCCGGAAAATGCCGTCTCGAACAGTTTGCCGCCGGCAACCAGGCCTGACGCGGTGTACACCGCGAAGAAGACGACGATGACGATCGCGGAGACCGGCCTGATCGACATTGCCCGGGTCGGGAACCGGTTCGCCAGGAATTCCGGAATGGTGATCGCATTGCCATAGTGAACCGTCTGCTCGCGAAGGCGGGGTGCGACCAGCAGCCAGTTGAAGTACGCCCCCACCAGCAGACCGATACCGATCCAGGCCGAAGCCAGACCCGATACGAACAGCGCCCCGGGCAAACCCAGCAGCAGCCATCCACTCATGTCCGACGCGCCTGCCGACAGGGCCGCCACCTGCGGACTGAGGCCTCGGCCCGCCAGCATGTAGTCTTCGGACGAAGACGTCGATTTGCCCATCGCATAGAAGCCGATGACGATCATGAGCGCAAAGTACGCAAGAAGACTGATCCAGATACCGATGGCCATGAGAATTCTCCAGTCGCTCCAGGACGGAACCACCACTGACAGGTTCCCGCGACTTCTCTGAAGGATAGGCGGTGAAACGGCAGCCCTCAAGGTCGCATCCTTTTGTCGTATTCCGTATACGAATCTCGATCACTCTGCCCGCGTACTGCCTGACCTCAAGACACGTAGGCCGGATTCACGCTGCCGTCTGCGATTGCGCTGATCCAGTTTGCGCTGGGCATCGCCAGCTCCGGCGATACGATGCCCTCTGACGTGCTGCACGGCCTGAAGGTGGTGGCGGTGGTCGCGCAAGCGGTATGGGAGATGGCGCGCAATCTCTGTCCAGACGCACCGCGCATCACCCTGATGGCGGCGGCGACCTGCCTTGTGGTGCTGGTGCCGTCCGCATGGAGCCAGGTGGGCGTCATCGCCCTTGCCGCAATCCTTGGCCTGCTGCTGTTCAAGCCTCAGCAGGGGGCAGCGCACGAGCCCTTGCCGATTGCCACGCGGCCGCACGGCCGCCCGCAAGCGGCCCTGCTGGGCGTCAATGCGGCCGTGGTCGGCCTGCTGCTGGCGGCCCTCTATCAACCGGTATGGACGAGCGCGATCCACTCGCCGCAAGACTTCGGCCTGGCCCTCGTGGCGCTGGTTGCGCTGATGTTCTGGAAGCTGCCGCCGTGGCTGGTGGTGGTCGGCAGCGGCGTCGCGGGCGGCTTGTTGAGCACGGTGCTGTAAGACCCTGACGAAGCCCTCTTCGGCCTTGGCATCGCCGCGGCATTGCGACACCGCGCCCCGCGCACAGCGCGCATCGGGCTGCGCCTCAGGGACTCGGAAAACGCATGCGCCAGGGCAGTTCTCCCTGGATGAAGAGTCGCGCCTCGTCCGACTGCGGGCGCGAAAAGAAGCGCTGTACCGGCGTGTGTTCGCACACCCGGCCAGCGGACATGAAGACGATGTCGTCACCTAGGCGGGTCGCCTGACCGAGGTTGTGGGTCACCATCAGGATGCGCGTGCCGTCGGTGCGGATCTCGCGGATGATGCGCTCGACCTCGGCACTCGCGGACGGATCGAGGCTCGCGGTCGGCTCATCGAGCAGCAGCAGGCGCGGCCGAGTGAGCCAGGCGCGGGCAAGCGCGAGGCGTTGCTGCTCGCCGCCGGAGAGCTGGTGCGCGCTGTCGTCGGCGCGGTCGGCGAGGCCGACACGCTCGAGCATCGTCATCGCACATCGCGCGCGCTCGCGCCGCGACAGCCCGAAAGGCCTCAGGCCGAGCGCCGCGTTGTGCAGCACCGAGGCGCGCAGCATCATCGGCCGCTGAAACACCATCATCACGCCCTGCGCCGGCCGGCGCGCGCCCTCGTCGCCCCAGGCCATGCTGCCCGCACTGGGCTCGACGAGGCCGCAGATCACCCGCAGCAGCACGCTCTTGCCCGCCCCATTGGGCCCCAGCACCAGGGTGATGCCCTCGTCGCCCAGTTCGAGGTCGATGCCGGCCAGCACCGCGCGGCCATTGGGCTGGTAACGCAGGTCGCGGAGCCGCAGCGGAAAGATCGCCATCGTCCGCCTCAGCCGTAGCGCCGCATCGCCCAATGGCGCAGCCCAAAGGCCAGCGCATTGAGCGCGAGGATGAGGACGATGAGCACGAGTCCGAGCGCGATCGCGAGCGGCAGATCGCCCTTGCTGGTCTCGAGCGCGATCGCGGTGGTCATCACGCGGGTGGCGCGGTCGATGTTGCCGCCCACGATCATCACCGCGCCGACCTCGCTCATCGCCCGCCCCAGGCCTGCCAGCACCGCCACCAGCAGGGAATGGCGGCAGTCGTAGAGCAGCGTGGTGACGCTGTCCCACCACGAAAAGCGCATCAGCTGCAACTCCTCAGCATAGCGCTGCCACACGTCCTCCACCACCTGGCGCGTGATCGCCGCCATCAGCGGAATCACCAGCAGGGTCTGCGCGATGATCATCGCCAGCGGCGTGTACAGCAGGCCGAAGGCGCCGAACGGCCCCGAGCGCGACAGCAGCAGGTACACCACCACCCCGACGACCACCGAGGGCAGACCCATCAGGCCGTTGATGAGGACCGACAGCGTGGTCTTGCCCGGAAAGCGCCCCACCGCGATGCAGGCACCGAGCGGCAGCCCGATCAGTGTCCCCAGCAGCACCGCGCCACCGCTGACCTGCAGCGACAGCACCACGATCTCGGCCACCGTGTGGTCGAAGGTGGCAAGCAGGGCGACGGCTTCGGAAAAGGTGGCAGCGAAGGCGGACATCGGCGGGGAGCATACCGGAAACGCTGCGCGAGCCGCAGCGCGCAAGGCGAGGACGCAGCGCGCAAGGCGTTGGCGCAGCAGTGGGGCACTCGAGCGGCGCTCAGCCTCCGCCCTTCTGCATCGCGCGGTCCAGTCGTGCCAGCAGCGCGCGGCGCGCGGCTTCATCGCCGGGGCCGAAGCGGTAGTGCACATCCAGTTGCGGCAGCTCGAACAAGCCGAGCCGGCGCACCCCGGCCGCTTCGATGTCGATGACGAGATCTTGCGCGCCGTCCTGCAGGTCGAAGCGCCGTGCCTCGGCACTGCCCTGCACCGCCGGCCAGGCCTGGCGCAGGTCGCGCTCGAACTCGCGCGGCGTGGCAGTGACCCGGCGCACCAGGGACTCGGGCACCGGACCGTTGATGAAGGCCACCGTTCAGCCGCCGGCGATCGGCGGCCAGATGGCGAGCTCGTCGCCGTCCTTCAGGCGGCGCTTCGGCCGCTCCGAGGGTGGCACGAAGTGGCCGTTGACCAGCACCAGATGGGCGCTGCGTTCGGGCACGCGGTAGCGGTGAATCATGTCCGCCACCGTCGTGCCCTCGTCCACCTCGAGCTCCAGCCGGTTGCCGCGGTGGCCATCGGGCAGGTAGTCGGAAAGCGAGGCGAAGAGCTTGAAGGCGATACGGATCGTCACGCGGGTCTCCAATTCGCCCCCTCAGCGCGCCAGCGCCATCGGCTGCTGGCTGCGCGCGACGTAGGCATCGACGAAGGCCAGGGGCGTCTGCAGCAGACGATCCTTCCACTCGCCCAGCTTGACCCGGCCGTGGATGAGGCCGCGCAAGGCCCCGACATGCTGGGTCAGACCGATGGAGGTGGCGCCGATCAGCACGTCGTCCTTGAACTGCAGGCTGAGATAGCGATAGCGCGCCTCGTCGACCAGCTCGACGCCCGCGCCGCCCTGCTCCGGCTTCTCGCCCCACCACTGGCCGAAGGACGACGAGATCAGCCCCAGCGTGTCGAGCACGTTGATCGCCAGCACGCCGTTGAGCCGGGTGTCGCCACCGGCACCGCCGCGCGCCATGTTCATCGCCGCAATGCGCGCCTGGTCGGCGGCGTTGGGCTGGATGGCAGCAACCAGGTGGGCGCCGGTGAACAGATCCGGCGCCTCGGCCACGTCACCCGCGGCAAAGATGCCGGGCACGCTGGTCTCCATGCGGTCGTCCACCAGCACCCCTTTGGCGACATGGACCGGGGTTTCCTCCAGGAAGCCGATGTTCGGCGCCACCCCTGCGGCAACGATGACGAGGTCGCAGTCGAGCCGGTCGCCGGTCGACAGCGTCACCGCCAGCGGCGCGCTGCTGCCCGCCTCGCTGCCACGGTCGATGCGCTGCACGCCGGCCGAGGTCAGCACCCGAATGCCCTTCTCCTCGACCCAGCGCTTGATCATGCCGCCGGCCTTGGGCGTCATCATGCGCGGCACCATGCGGTCGCCCATCTCCACCACGGTGAGTTGCACACCGCGCTTGGCCAGCGCCTCCATGATGATGCAGCCGATGAAGCCGGCGCCCAATTGCAGCACGCGCGCACCGGGCTTTGCATGCGCAGCGATCGCGCGCGCATCGGCCAGGGTCCAGCAGGTCTGCACCTCGGGCAGGTCGACGCCGGGGATCGGCGGACGCACCGGGTGAGAGCCGGTGGCGATCAGCAGGCGGTCGTAGTCCTCGAAGTGGCCGTCGTCGAACAGCACGGTGCGCTTGTCGGTGTTGAGCGCGACCGCGCGACCGCGCATCTGGCGGATGCGCAGGCGCTCGAAGTGGTCGGCGCCCTTGCGCAGCCAGGTGCCCGACTCGTCGATGTTCTCCTCCAGCAGATAGGGAATGGCCATGCGCGAATAGGGCGGCGCATCCTCGTGGCCGACCATCAGGATGTCATCGGCCGGCGCGGCCTTGCGCAGCGTCTCGGCGGCAACGACACCCGCGGGGCCGTTGCCGAGAATCAGGTGTTTCATTGGAACGTCCTCGAACGGAAGGCGGGCGCCCCGCAGGGCGCCCGCTCAGGCTTATGCCACTACAGGCCCAGACGTGCCCGGGTGGCTTCGGTCGGCTGCCCCTCGGGCGTCCAGCCACGCACCTGGTAGTACTCCGGCAGCATCTTCGCCAGGCCATTGACCAGGCCCTTGGCCGGGCCGGTCTTGGCCGGTTCCTGGGTCAGGCGCGGCGGCAGGTTGTCGTCCTTGGCGGTGAAGCCGGCGGCGTTGTTGAACATGCGCTCCATGTTCCAGATGCGCTCGCCGACCTCGTTCAGCTTCTCCATGCTCCAGTCGCCCTCGCAGGCGGCGGCCACCTGCGGCTGCACGTCGGCCAGGGTCCACGCAAAGCTGGTGAATACGCAGATGCCGGCCGAGTCGAACACCGCGGTGGCGTCCTGGAAGGCCTTCACCAGCTCGGGCTTGCCGTCGGTGGTGAGCGGGTCGGTCTTGACCGGGATGCCCAGCACTTCGGACGCCACGGTGTAACCGCGCAGGTGGCAGGCGCCGCGGTTGGAGGTGGCGTAGGCCAGGCCCATGCCCTGGATGCCGCGCGAGTCGTAGGCCGGGAACTCCTGGCCCTTGACGCTCATCGACAGCTCGGGCCGGCCGTACTTCTCGCACAGGCGCTTGCTGCCCAGGCCGAGCTCCTTGCCGAAGCCCTCGCCCACCGCCGTCATCTCGACCATCTTCGCCAGCGCCTCGGCCGAGCCGAAAGGTGCCGCCATGCCGATCTTCTCGTCGTTGAGGATGCCCAGCTCGTAGAGCTCCATCGCCGCGCCGACGGTGGCGCCGAAGGAGATCGGGTCCATGCCCTGCTCGTTGCAGATCAGGTTGGCGTACTGCAGCGCCTCGAGGTCGCCCACGCCATTGGCCGCGCCGAGCGCCCAGGCGGCCTCGTACTCGAGTCCGCCGGAGGCGCCCCAGTACTTCGGGCTGTTCTTGACGGTGAAGTGGCCCTTGTCGATCTCCGAGATGCGGCCACAGGCGATGGTGCAGCCGAAGCAGGCGGCGTTGGTCACCAGGTGCGTCTTGCCGTCGGAGGCGCGCTTCTCGTGCATGGCCTCGGCGGAGATCTTGGACGCATCCTCGAACTGCACGTCGCGGTGGTTGCGGGTGGGCAGCGCGCCGATCTCGTTGATCACGTTCATCAGCACCTGGGTGCCGTACTTGGGCAGGCCCTGGCCGGTGACCGCGTTGTCGGCGAGCACCTTCTTGGCGTCATTGGTGGCCTTGAGGAAGGCACCGAAGTCCTTGATGCCGGACACGCCCTTGGTGCCACGGATGGCGACGGCCTTGAGGTTCTTCGAGCCCATCACCGCGCCCACGCCCGAACGCCCGGCGGCGCGATGCAGGTCATTGACCACGCAGGCGTACAGCACCTGCTTCTCGCCGGCGACGCCGATCGAGGAGATGCGCACCAGCGGGTCCTGCAGTTCGTCCTTGATGTGCTCCTCGGTCTCCCAGCAGCTCTTGCCCCACAGGCCGGCGGCATCGCGCAGCTCGGCCTTGTCGTTCTCGATGTAGAGCCACACTGGCTTTTCCGAGCGGCCCTCGAAGATCACCATGTCCCAGCCGGCGAACTTCATCTCGGCGCCAAAGAAGCCGCCCGAGTTCGAACAGGCGATGGCGCCGGTCAGCGGGCCCTTGGTGACCACGGTGTAGCGGCCGCCGGTCGAGGCCATGGTGCCGGTCAAGGGGCCCGTGGCCATGATCATCTTGTTGTCGGGCGACAGCGGATCGACCTTGGGGTCGATCTCGGACACCAGGTATTTGGTTGCCAGCCCGCGCGAGCCGAGATACTCGTCGGCCCACTGCATGTTGAGCGGCTCCACCGTGCAGGTACCGGCCGTGAGGTTCACCCTCAGGACTTTTCTATTCCAACCCATGACGTGTCCTCCTCAGGCAGCGGCCGAAGCCGGGGTATTGGCCTTCGCGGCCCAGGCGCGCATCTTGTCGATGCCGGTCCAGTCGGCGTCGACATAGGTGATGGCGCCGGTCGGACAGGCGCTCGCGCAGGCGGGGTTACCCTCGCACAGGTCGCACTTCTGAACCTTGCCGGATTCCTGGTTGTAATTGATGGTGCCGAAGGGGCAGGCGATCGTGCACACCTTGCAGCCGACGCAGGTGTCGTCGAACACCATCTTGGCGCCGGTCTTGAGATCGATGCGGATCGCGTCCACCGGGCAGGCGTTCAGACACCACGCCTCGGTGCACTGCGTACAGGTGTAGGGCACCTTGCGGCCCTCGTGCTCGAAATTGAACACCTTGATGCGCGACTTGCTCGGATTGATGACCCCGGTGTGCTCGTACGAACAGGCCATCTCGCATTGCAGACAGCCGGTGCACTTCGCGGGATCAATGTGCAGTGCTTTCCACATCGATCGTCTCCTCATTTTCCAGTTGTACTTGGGGAAAAGCAGGTTTCAACTAGCAAGAAGTGTTCCCTTACACCTCCTCTTTTCCGTCTTGCGCGGGCGGGACCCGCCCGAGCTTGCGGTAAAGCCGGTTGCGACTGACGCCGAGGTAACGCGCGGCCGCCGAAAGGTTGCCGCCCACCTCGCGCATCACGCGTTCGATCAATTCGACTTCGAGCTGATCCAGCCGACGCCCACCGGGCACGGCGGGCGCAAGCGCATCGGGCAGATCCAGCGCGCGCGGTGGCGTCCGCTCGAGCGGCGCAGCAGTGGGGGCCTCCTCACGGGTCCGCTCGTCGGCCTCATCGGCCATGAACAGGTCTTCCGGCAGGTGACAGGGACGGATCTCGTCCTCACCCTCGTCCAGCAGCGCCACCGCGACACGGATCACGTTGTGCAACTGGCGCACATTGCCCGGCCAGGCATGGCGCTCGATGAAGTGCATCACCTCATCGCCGATGCGCAGCCCGCCGAGCCCGGCATCCGCCGCCTCGAGCTTGAGAATGCGCTCGACAATGCAGCGGATGTCGCTGCGCTGTCGCAGCGGCGGCAGGCAGATCGTGAGGCTGTTGACGCGGTAGTACAGATCCTCGCGAAACTCGCCGCGGGCCACCGAGTCTCGCAGCACACGGTGCGTGGCACACACGAGCGAGATGTCGACCGGAATCGACTTGAGCGAGCCGACCGGCGTCACACAGCGCTCCTGCAGCACGCGCAGCAGTCTCGCCTGCATACCGAGCGGCATGTCACCGATCTCGTCGAGAAACAGCGTGCCGCCGTGGGCCTGCTGGATCTTGCCGATCGAGCCTTCCTTGCGCGCCCCGGTGAAGGCGCCGCCGACATAGCCGAAGAGTTCGGACTCGATCAGCGTCTCGGGCACTGCCGCGCAGTTGAGCGCCACGAAGGGCTTGTCGGCGCGCGGGCCGCTGTTGTGGAAGGCATTGGCGAACAGCTCCTTGCCGACGCCCGACTCGCCCTGGATCAGCAGCGGGATGTCCTTGCCGAGGATGCGCCGCGCCCGGTCGACCGCGCGCGCAATGCCGGCGTCGCCCGTGGCCAGCGTGTCGAGCACGATCCTGGCCCGCCCGCCGGCGGTGCCCGCCCCCTGCCCGGCCACGCGCGCCGGACGCGCGGGCTCGAGCACCGCGGGCGGCGCGTCGGCCCTGCTGTGGATCCGCGGGCGCAGCGAGCGCAGCTGCAGGTAGAGGTCCGATCCGTCGCGCAGATTGAGGCGGATCAACGCATCGCCCGAGCTGCGCATCCGGTCGGCAATCCGCCCCAGGCCCTGGCGGAAGAGCTCGGCGAAGGAGCAGCCGCCGCCCACCTCCTGGCGGCGCTGCATCCACTCGCGCGCGATCGTGTTCGCCCCGACCACGATGCCCTCCGGGGTGACCGCGATGAGCCCCTCCTGCAGGCTGCCGACGTACTCGGGGCGTTCATGGAAGGCGACGAGGATCTCGTTGGCGAACTCGGTCTCGAACAGGCGCTTCTCGATCAGCTGCACCGACAGGCGCACGAGGCCGAGCGAATGCCGCTGGTGGACGCGCTGGTCGCACGAAACGTCGAGCACGCCGGCGAGCTCGCCGCGCGAATCGAGAATCGGCGCCGCGGTACAGGACAGGAAACCGTTGTGCTCGAGGAAGTGCTCCTGCCCCAGCACCACGGTCGGCAAACGCGCGGCGATCGTGGTGCCGATGGCATTGGTGCCGCGCGCCTCCTCGCTCCAGCACGCTCCCGGCTGCAGGGCGACACGGTTGGCACGATCGACGAACTCCGCGTCACCCAGGCTATGGATGATCGTGCCCTTCGGGTCCGACAGGATCACCAGGCTGCCCGAGGCGCGAATCTGCTCGAACACATGCTCCATCACCCCGCTGGCGTGCTCGACCAGCCGTGCACTGCGTTCGCGCGCCTCGGACAGGCGCGCCCGCTCGGCGTGATCCCGCACTTCACGGCTCGAGCTGTCCAGCCCGAGCTCGCGGCAACGCATCCACGACGCCAGGATCTGGGCCGGAACGCCCTCCTCCGGATGAATGCCTTCGCCGAAGAACTGGCTGCGCGCCTGTCGAAGCCGATACTCGCGCGCCGCTGGCGCCGCCAGTGCATGCTCCATTGTCTCCATTGTCTCCATGTCTCCTCCGGGCTGCCTCGCGACCTGGGTCTGCGGGCTTGCCATCGATTCTTTTGCTTCGGTTCGAAACGTAGCACTTGATTCGGATCGAAACAAATGCGCTGCTCCGCAGACCGAAACGCAAGCAGGAAGCCTGCCAGTCGCTTGCGGTAAAGGGCGTCCACCCAAGCCCGCAGACAGCGGACCCTGCAGACAGCTCCTCAATCTCTGGCACGGCGATTGCAGTGACAAGCTTGTCCGGAATCGCCGGCATTCATGACCCGATGCAACCACACACGAGGATAGACAAGGTGAAGACGAGAACCTTGAAGGAGACACTGTTTGGCCGCTTTGCCCTGGGTACGGCCGGCCTGAGCCTGATCGCTGCCGCCACGCTGGTGCATGCCCACGGCGACGTCGTGCCGCAGGCAGTCGACACCAGCACCTTGCCGCAACTGGGCGAGCAATGGGTCGAGACGAACCCCTACCGTGGCAACGCCGACGCCATCCGCATCGGCGACTCGGCCTTCAACCAGAACTGTGCGCGCTGCCATGGCCTGGGCGCGGTCTCGGGCGGCATCGCCCCCGACCTGCGCTACCTGGAGCACGACGACTACATGGACGAGTTCTTCATCGGCAAGGTGCGCAACGGCGTGACGCGCAATGGCGCGGTGTACATGCCGCCGTTCGAGGGCATCCTGTCGCAGGAAGCCATGTGGGCCATCCGCGCCTGGCTGGAGACGGTTTATGAACAGCAATGAGCGACGCCGCTTTCTGCGCGCCGCGGGGGCCCTGGCCCTCGCGGGCCTGATCCCGTCCGCCACCGCGGCGGCCGCAGAACTCGAACTGCAGCAGCCCGGCACCCTGCGGGTGGCGGTGTATGCCAACTTTCCGCCCTACTCGGCAGCCGGCAAGGGCGTGGACGTGGCGCTCGGCCGCGCGCTGGCCGAACACCTCGGGCTGCAGCCGCAGATCGTCGAGTTCCCGGCCGACGAGGACATGAAGGACGACCTGCGCAACATGGTGTGGCGGGGCCACTACCTGGGCACCAAGCCCGGCGACGTGATGCTGCACGTGCCGGTGGATACGCACTTTGCCTCGGTCAACCCGCAGGTGCGCATCTTCGCCCCCTACCACCTCGAGACGCTGGCAATTGCGCGCCTGCCCGAGCGCGTCCCGCAGCCCTCGAACTCGGTGGCCGAGTCCTTCGAGGCCTTCACCACCGAGAAGATCGGCGTCGAACTCGACACCCATTCGAGCGACTTCCTGCTCCACATCCTGGACGGCCGGCTCAAGCCCAACATCGTGCACTTCCCCAGCCTGGCCGCCGCGGTGGAGGCCATGCGCCGCGGCGACATCGCAGCCGCCATGGGCACGCGGACCGAGCTCGAGGGCGCGATCGGGGGCGGCACCGACATTGCCCTCGACCCCCTGTCCATGCCCGAGCTGCGCATCCGGCCGTGGCCGCTGGGCATGGCGGTGAGAAAGGATAGCGACAGGCTCGCCGATGCCTTGTCGAACGCCCTCTCCGAGCTCCAGCGCTCCGGCGCATTGGCGAAGATCTTCGCCGACCACGGCCTCAGCCACCGTCTGCCTTAAGCCCTTTCCAGCGCCACCAACGGCCGGATGCTCCGCTGCGGAACAACTGTTCCGCAGCGGAGCATGTGCTTCCTGTTACTCCACGTAATGGCCGACGCCAATCAGCGAACGGCCTTCACGGCGCACGTAGGAGCGCTTGTTCTCGACGGCGTTGGTGACCGGGTTGCGCCACACGTAATCCACCGTGGCCTCGTCGGCGTGGTTGAGCTTGGCGATCATCTCGGCGACCAGCGCATTGCCGGCGGCGTCGTGCAGGCCGAGCGCATCGGTGTCGGACAGCGCCGGGTTCATGCCCATCGCCTCGAAGCGGCCGCTGTCCATGTTGATCATGAACACGTAGAGGTCGTCCTTGACGAAGTCGCCGCGACGATCGTTGAAGGCCGCGGCCGCGCGTGCGTGGCCCTGCTCGCGCGCCAGCGTCATCGCCCGGTCGAGCATGGCGCGCGCGTCGTCGGCGCCGGCACGCGGCGCAGAGTAGCCCACGCCCACCACATAGTTGCCGACCTTGCGCACATAGCTGACCTTGGGCTCGACCTTGTTCGTCACCCGGTTCAGCCACATGTAGCGCACCGTGCCCTCCGGGTTCACCCGGGTGGTGTCGATCATCTCGCGGAACAGCGCATTGCCGGCGGCATCGGTGGTGTTGAGCACGGTGAGGCCGACCAGGGCTTCGGGCGCCGCGCCACTGGCGTGATAGACCCCCTTGTCGTCGATCACGAAGACGTAAAGGTCCTTGCGCACGAACTTGCCCTTTCGGTCATTGAAGGCGGCAAAGGCGGACTCGGCGCCGTTCTGCTCCATATAGCCCACCGCCTGCTCGAACAGCGCGCGCGCCTCGCGCGGGGTGGCGCGCTCGCCGGCTTGGGCGGACAGCGCGGTGCCGGCGGCGAGCAGCAGGGCCACGGCGACACGGGACATTGAGGGATGCTTCATCTGTGCAACTCCTTGCATGTTGAAAAACGACTGGATCGGAACGGCTGCGGCGGGCAATCACGGCGGCCTCATCCGCCGCGCATCGCGACCAAAGCGACACGGCCCGGGCACTGACGCACCCGGGCCGCCCTGGCCGTCATGAGCGCCGCAGGCGGCGCCCCTCCTCCGGGTCTCAGTTCTTGTGCAGCTTGAACACCCAGACCATGCCACCCTGCTCGAGGAAGTTCACCCGCTTGGCGACGTCGCCCCCCCACAGCGGCACCGCACCGCCCCAGCCCGACACCACGGCCACGTACTGCTCGCCGTTGTCGTCCCAGGTCACTGGCGGCGCGATGACGCCCGAGCCGGTCTGGAATTGCCACACTTCCTCGCCGGTCTTGGCATTGACCGCCTTCAGGTAGCCCTCGGGCGTGCCATAGAACACCAGGTTGCCGCCGGTGGTGAGCACCCCGCCCCACAGCGGCGCGTTGTTCTTCACTTCCCACACGATCTTGCCGCTCACCGGATCGACCGCGCGCATCGCGCCGATGTAGTCCTCGTACAGCGGCTTGATGGTGAAGCCGGCACCCAGGTAGGCCGCGCCGCGCTTGTAGCTGACCGGCTCGTTCCAGATGTCCATGCCCCACTCGTTGGCGGGCACGTAGAAGTAGCCGGTGTCGGGGCTGAAGGCCATCGGCATCTGGTTCTTGCCGCCGAGGAAGGACGGCGCGTTGAACACGACCTCGCCCTTGGCGCCCTCGGCCGCCCCCTCGACGAAGGGGTTGCCCGGGCGCTTGCTGTCGTCCCAGATCGGGCGCCCGGTCTCCATGTCGATGCCCTTGGCCCAGTCGATCCGGGTCACGAAGGGGAAGGCATTGAGCAGCTTGCCGGTGGCGCGGTCATTGACGAAGAAGAAGCCGTTGCGGTCGGCCTTGCCGCCGGCCTTGACCAGGTTGCCGGTCTTCGGGTCCTTGTATTCGAACGAGATGAACTCGTTCACGCCGTCGTAATCCCAGCCGTCGTGCGGGGTGCTCTGGTAGTGCCAGACGATCTTGCCGGTATCCGGGCTGATGGCGACCGTGGCGGACGAATACAGGTTGTCGCCCGGACGCAGCCAGGAGTTCCACGGCGCCGGGTTGCCGGTGCCCATGAAGATCAGGTCGACGTCCGGATCGTAGTAGGCGGCCTGCCAGGTGGCGGCGCCGCCGGTCTTCCACAGGTCGCCCGGCCAGGTCGCGTTGACCGTGCCCGACACCCCGTTTTCGACCGCCTTGCCGTCCTTGTCGTAGGTGTAGCCCATGTGGCCCTCGACCACCGGGCGCATCCAGATCATCTTGCCGGTCAGCGGATCACGCGCCTCGACACGCCCCATCACACCGAACTCGCCACCCGACACGCCGGTGATCAGCTTGCCCTTGACGATCTGCGGCGCCGCCGTCATCGAGTAGCCGGCCTTGTAGTCGTCGATCTTCTCGCGCCACGCGACCTTGCCGGTGTCCTTGTTGAGCGCCACCAACTGCGCGTCGAGCGTGCCGAAGATGACCAGGTCGCCGTAGATCGCCGCGCCGCGGTTGATCACGTCACAGCAGGGCATGATGCCCTCGGGCAGGCGGTGCTCGTACTTCCACAGCTTCTTTCCGGTCTTGACGTCGAGGGCGTAGATCCGGCTGTAGGAGCCGGTGACGAACATCTTGCCGTCGTGGATCAGCGGCTGCGACTGCTGGCCGCGCTGCTTCTCGCCACCGAAGGAGAAGGCCCAGGCCGGCACCAGGTTGCGCACCGTCTCGGGGTTGATCTGCTTGAGCGGGCTGTAGCGCTGGCCCTTGGTGCCCAGCCCGTGGGTGACGATCTGGTGCGTCAGTTCCGCATCCTTGAGGATGTCCTCGTCGGTCACACCCTTGGCCTGTGCGCTACCGATGCCTGCCAGCGCCACGCTCAGCGCCGTCAGCACCACGGGCAGGGCACGCTGCCGCATGTTCTTGCTCATCATCGACTCCTCCTTCGTGTCTCTCGGACGTATGGTTTCTTGATCCGCTTCTTCTCCGGCACGGACTCGGACCGGACAGGCGAATAACTGCAATCGCCATGCCAGAATCCGGCAGGCACCATTCCGGGCGCCGCGCTGTTCCACATACCGCGCAAGCGTGCCCGCCGGATGTGGCGCTTGAGCACAATCGTTGCGCTTCGGAACAAGACTGCACGGCACCCGGTCGTGCGCGGCCGCATGCCCCCGGGCCACGGCACAAGCCTGGGCAGATCGGCGCAATGGCATAAGGCTTGCAAGCATCGCTGCCACAACAAAGGGCGCCCCCCATCGGGGAGTGGGCGCCGCGCATCGAGGAGACCGCATGAAGCGTCACACCCTCTTGCTCGCCGGCATGCTGTGGCTGTGCGCGCTCGCCGCCGCCACGCCGCCTGTCCTCGCCGCAGCCGCAGGCGAGACCGTCGCCAGGGACCCGCTCGACTCGCCGCGCTGGGGCGACATGCTGAAGACCTTCTTCGAAGGCCAGGAGGTCGTCTTCGACCCGCGCATCAAGGTCAGCGGCCCGGTGGTGGCCGAGGACTCGCTCAATGTGCCGATCACCGTCGACGCCAGCGCCCTGCCCGGGGTCGAGGAGCTGATCGTGTTCGCCGACTTCAACCCCATCCTCAAGGCGCTGCGCTTCGAGCCCGGCGCGGCCCAGGCGCGCCTGGGCTTTCGCCTCAAGCTGCAGCAGTCGTCTCCGGTGCGGGTCGCGGCACGCACGGCCGACGGGGTCTGGCGCGTGGGCGGGGCCTGGGTCACCGCCACCGGCGGCGGCTGCACCCTGCCCTCGGTGGGTTCAGGGTCGCCCGAATGGCAGGATCGGCTCAACGAGGTCAGCGGCCGGCTGTGGGCGCGCATCGACGGTGGCGAGCGCCTGCGCATGCGCATCATCCACCCCATGGACACCGGGCTCGCCGCCGGCATCCCCGCCTTCCACATCGAGGACATCGTGATCAGCGACGAGGACGGGCGCGTGCTCAGCCGCATCCAGCCGCTCGAGCCGGTGGCCGAGAACCCCAGCTTCACCCTCGACCTGGCCGGCGCGGCGCTCGGCGGGCGGCTGCATGTGAGCGGTCGCGACAACAACGGCAACCGCATCGACGCCTGGGTGACGCGATGAAGCTGCCCCTGTCGCTCGCCAGCCTGCTGTTTGCGCTATTGCTCGCGCTGCCGCTCGCGGCCCAGCAGCGCAGCCGCTTCGACTACGGCCTCGTCGCGCAGGAGATCGCCCCCGGCACCTACGTCATCGTCGGCCTGCGCGAGGATTTCTCGTTCGCCAACGGCGGCAACATCGTCAACACCGGCTTCCTCGTTGGCCGCAGCGGGGTCATCGTGATCGACACCGGCCCCTCGCGCCGCTACGGCGAACAGATGCTGGCCGCGATCCGCGCGGTCACGCCGTTGCCGGTCGTGCTCACGCTCAACACCCATCACCACCCGGACCACTTCCTCGGCAATCAGGCTTTCCCGCAGGACACCCTGGCCGCGCTGCCCGACACGATCGCCGGCATCCGCAGCGAAGGCGAAGGCTTCAACGACAACATGTATCGCCTCAATGGCGACTGGATGCGCGACACCGAAGTCGTCGTGCCTGCCCGGGCCGTGATGCCCGGCAGGCAGGACATCGCCGGGCGCGACGTCGAACTCCTCGCGCTGGGCGGCCACACCGCGGCCGACCTCGTCGTGGTCGACCACGACAGCGGCACCGTCTACGCCGCCGACCTGCTGTTCAACGGCCGCGCGCCGACCACCCCACACGCCGACATCGCGCGCTGGCTCGGCGCGCTCGAGGCGCTCGCGCGCCTGCCGGCCCGCCTCTGGGTGCCCGGCCACGGCGAGGTCAGCACCCGGCTCGATCCGCTGCACGAGACCCGCGACTACCTCGAGTGGCTGCAGGCCACCATCCGCGACGCTGCTGAGGCCGGCCTGGACATGACCGAGGTGTTCGCGCTCGACATCCCCGCCCGCTTCTCGCGACTCGCCCTGGTCGAGACCGAGTTCCGGCGCTCGGTGGTGCACCTGTTCCCGGCTGCCGAGCAGGCCGCCCTGGCCCGCGCTCAGCGCGACTGAGGCCCCGCTTCAGCGCAGATGCGTGACCTCCAGCGCCTCGAGCCTGCGCGCGGCCTCCGAATCGCCCGCCGCGGCCGCGGCAGCGAGCCAGTGCCGGGCCTGGACGGGATCCACCGCGGTGAGCCGACCGTCCAGGTGGAGCAGGCCGAGGCGATACTGCGCCTTGACCGAGCCCGCCTCGGCGCCGCGTCGGTAACGCGCCAGCGCGAGCGCGGCATCCTTCGGCTCGCCAAGGCCGTCCTCGGCCAGGATGCCGAGATTGAACCAGGCCTCGGCCACGTCGCGCTCGGCGAGCGCCTGCCAGATGCGGCGCGCGCTGTCGTAGTCGGCCATCTTGAACTCGGCATAGGCCTTGTACAGGCCGATGGACGGACGCTCGACGAGTGCGGCCAGCTCGGCCTCGTCGACCGCCTGGGCGAGGCCGAACTGGAACAGCAGTGCGAGGGCAACACAGGTTCTGCGACGCATGGGCTTCGTCTCCGGGCGAAGAAGGCAATACAGTGACGGAAGCAACAAACGCACCCGGAGCCCGAGCTTGCCAGACCTGCTGACCTCCCCGTTCATCATCGCCACCGCCCTGCGCCGGATGGTGCAGCGCGCGATCGGCGCCGCGCTGCTTGCCCTGGGCCTGGCCGCGCAGGCCGGCGCGCAGGCCGAGGACATCGTCACCCGCCACTTCGCCGCCACCGCCTTCGCCGACGTGCGCGAGGCACTGACCGAGGCCATCGCCGAGGAAGGCATCGCGCAGCCGGTGGTAAGTCATTTCGCCGACATGCTCGATCGCACCGCGGCCGACCTCGGCCACCCGCGCGGGCTCTACACCCAGGCCGAGATCCTCACCTTCTGCAGCGCAGGCGTCGCTGCCCGACTGGCCGTGGAAGCGCGCGAACACATCGCGCTCTGCCCGCTGTCGATCGCGGTGTATGCGCCCGCCGACGGCAGGCCGGGCGCGGTGATCGCCTATCGCCCGCCGCGGCTCGACAGTGCCGGCGGCGAAGCGGCACGCGCCCTCTTGCGCCGCATCGTCGCGCGCAGCGCCGCCCTGCTCGGCCTGGAGTGAATCGGGCCATCCCAGACAGCCGGCCTCTCGGCAGCAGCCGACGATCAGCTGATTTCGCTCAGCAGCGCTCGACCACGACGGCGATGCCGTGCCCCACCCCGATGCACAGGCTCACGACCGCGTAGCGGCCGCCGCGCCGCTGCAGCTGGCGCACGGCGGTCAGCAGGATGCGGGCACCGGAGGCGCCGAGCGGGTGGCCAAGCGCAATGGCGCCACCGTTGGGATTGACGCGCGCATCATCGAAGGTCAGCCCGAGCAGCTTCAGGCAGCCGAGCACCTGGGGTGCGAAGGCCTCGTTGATCTCGATCACGTCCATGTCGGCCAGGCTCAACCCGGCGCGCGCAAGGGCCTTGGGGATGGCGTAGGCCGGGCCGACCCCCATGATGCGCGGCTCGACCCCGGCGACCGCCCCGGCGAGGATGCGCGCCATCGGCTTCGCATCCGCGCGCTCGCCCGCGGCGGCGCTGCCGACCAGCAAGGCCGCCGCACCGTCATTGATGCCCGAGGCGTTGCCGGCGGTGACCACGCCGCCAGCGAACAGCGGCTTGAGCGCCGACAGCGATTCGAAGCTCGACTCCGGGCGCGGATGCTCGTCGTCGGCGACGCGCAGCGGCGGCGTGCGCCGGCCGGTCGGCACCTCGATCGGCAGGATCTCGTCGGCGAAAAAGCCGTCCGCCTTCGCCGCTGCGTAGCGCGCCTGCGAGGCTGCGGCAAAGCGGTCGGCGGCCTCACGGCTGATGCCGAACTCGGCGGCGACGTTGTCGCCGGTCTCGGGCATGCTGTCGTTGCCGAACTGCTCGATGATGCGCGGATTGGGGAAGCGGGCGCCGATCGTGGTGTCGAAGACCTTGAAGTCGCGGCTGTAGGCGGACTCCGCCTTGGCGACCACGAAGGGCGCACGGCTCATGCTCTCGACGCCCCCCACGACGTACAGCTCGCCTTCGCCGCAGCTCACCGCGCGCGCGCCGTCGAGCGTCGCCGCCAGGCCGCTGCCGCACAGGCGGTTGACCGTCTGCCCCGCCACCTGGGTCGGGAAGCCGGCGAGAAGCGCGGCGTGGCGGGCGATGTTGCGGCTGTCCTCGCCGGCCTGCGCCGAGCAGCCCAGGATGACGTCCTCGACGTCAGCGGCGTCGAAACCGCTGCGCGCGAGCAGCTCGCGCATCACGGTGGCGATGAGGTCGTCGGGGCGGACGGCGGCGAGCTTGCCGGCGTGGCGGCCGATCGGCGAGCGCAGGCCGCCGTAGAGGTAGGCGTCGAGCATGGGGTGTCTCCTTGAGCTTGTCGTGTGCCTGGGGTTCAGTTGCGTGGGGTTCAGTTCTCGGGGGTCAGCAGCGACACGCCGAGCCGTGCGCGGCGAATCAACCACGGGCTGGGGCGGTAGCGCGGGTCGCGGTAGAAGGCGTGCAGCGCATCGAGGATCTGCAGCACGGTCGCGGCGCCGAGCGCATCGGCCAGCGCCAGTGGCCCTTTCGGGTAACCCAGGCCGAGCGTCACCGCACGGTCGATGTCCTCGGCGGTGGCGACACGCTGCTGGGCGATATCGCAGGCGATGTTGACGATCATCGCCAGCACGCGCTGGGTGATGAAGCCGGGGCTGTCGTGGATCACGTCCACCGCCAGCCCGCTCGCAGCCAGCGCCGCCCAGGCCGCATCGCGCACCTTTGCCGTGGTGACCGGCGTCGTCATCAGCGTGGCGTGGGCCGACAGGAAGAGCGGATCGACGGCGACGGTGCGCGTCGCATCCAGCCCCAGCGCGAGCGCCGCGGTCGTGGTGTCCTCACCCAGCGGCAGCACGATGCACACCGAGCCCGCCGCTGGCCGTTCGCCGCCGTCCAGGGCCACGCCGGCCGCCTGCAGGCGGGCGAGCAGCGCGTCACGGGCGGGCAAGGCGCAGGGCGCGATCCACAGTGGCACAGGCTCGGCAGCGGGCACGGCCGGCTGTGCCGGCGCCAGGGCCTTGCCTTCCACATAGATGTAGAAGCCGCGCCCGCTCTTGCGCCCGAGCAGGCCGGCGGCCAGGCGCTGGCGTGCGATCGGCGAGGGGCGATAGCGCGGCTCCTGGTAGTACTGGTCGTAGATCGACTCCATCACCGGGTGGGACACGTCCAGCCCGGTCAGGTCGAGCAGTTCGAACGGCCCCAGGCGAAAGCCCACCGCGCTGCGCAGGATGCGATCGACAGCGGGAAAATCGGCGATGCCCTCGCCGACGATGCGCAGCGACTCGGTCAGGTATCCGCGCCCGGCATGGTTGACGATGAAGCCGGGGGTGTCCTTGGCCCGCACCGGGGTGTGGCCCATGCGCCGCGCGAGCGCCATCAGCGCGTCGCCCACCGCCGGCGCGGTGAGCACGCCGTCGATGACCTCGACGATCTTCATCAGCGGCACCGGGCTGAAGAAGTGGAAGCCGGCGACGCGCTCGGGCTGGCGGCAGGCGGCAGCGATGCTGGTCACCGCCAGCGAGGAGGTGTTGGTGACCAGCACGCAGTCGCCACCGACCACCGCCTCGAGGCGCTCGAACAGCTCGCGCTTGGCATCGAGCTTCTCGACGATGGCCTCGATGACGATGTCGCAGGCGGCGAGCTGGCGCAGGGTGTCGGCGACCGAAATGCGCGCCGCTGCCGCGCTGGCGGCCGCAGGGTCGATCTTGCCCTTGGCGGCCAGCGCCGACAGGGTCAGGCCGACCGATTCGCAGGCCTCGGTCGCCGCGTCCGCGCGCGCGTCGTGCATCAGCACCTTGAGCCCGGCCTGGGCGGCGATCTGGGCGATGCCGCGGCCCATCAGGCCGGCGCCGACGATGCCCAGCACGAGATCATTGCGATTGGCGTCGAACATCTCAGGCTCCGGTGAAGTGCGCTGCGCGCTTGTCGAGGAAGGCCTGCATGCCCTCCTTCTTGTCCTGGCTGGCGAACAGCAGCTGGAAGGCCTTGCGTTCGAGCATCAGCGCGCTCTCGAGCGAGGCGTCCTGGCCGGCGAGCAGCACTTCCTTGATCTGCGCCACCGCCAGCGGCGGCATGGCGGCGATCGTCGCCGCCAGCTCCAGCGCGCGCGCCTGCACCCGATCGTCGGCCACCACCTCGCTCACCAGCCCCATGTCCGCGGCCTCCTGCGCGCTCACCGGCTCGCCGGTCAGCAGCATCTTGAAGGCCTTGAACTTGCCCACCGCACGCGCCAGGCGCTGGGTGCCGCCGGCACCGGGGATGATGCCGACGCGGATCTCGGGCTGGCCGAACTTCGCGCCCTCGCCGGCGACGATGATCTCGGCGTGCATCGCCAGCTCACAGCCGCCACCGAGGGCGAAGCCATTGACCGCGGCGATCACCGGCTTGGGGCAGGAGGCAATGGTCTGCCACATGCGCTGGTTGTTGAGCAGCAGGATGTCGATCGGCGTCGCATCGACCATGGCGCGAATATCCGCACCGGCGGCGAAGACCTTGTCGCCGCCGGTCAGCACGATGCAGCGCACGTCCTCGTCGCGCCCGAGCGCCTGGAAGTGCTCGGCCAGGCGCTGGCGCACAGCCTGACTGAGCGCGTTGCGCGCTTCGGGACGGTTGAGGCGGACGACCGCTATGGCTGGCTGCGGACGCTCGACGATCACTTCTTCCATGACTTTCTCCTTGATTCAGCCCTTCCCGTCCGCGCGGACGGCGAGCCGGCCTGTTGTCGGAGAAAGATAACGAGGCGGTCTTTTTCAGTCAATATATTTACTTATTTAAGCATAAGGGGGAACATGAAAGGACGGCACCAAGCGGACATAACCTCACTTTTTACTGACAGAGAACGAGATCAAGAACGGACGCATGGACAGCCGTGACATCGATCCTTATCAACATATTTCCTCCTTTCCTCACAACAAGGCCTGCAAGCATGATCTTCCACAAGGACAAGCTCCTTCGCTTCGCGCACTGCGACCTGGCCGGCATCGGCTTCTACCCACGCTACGTCGAGCTCATCAACGAGGTCGTCGAGGACTGGTGCGCCCAGGGCCTCGGCGTGAGCTACCGCGAACTGCACGAAACCCACGGCCTGGGACTGCCGGCGGTGCGACTGGAGATCGACTACCTGGCACCGAGCCGATGTGGCGACGTACTGAACTTCGCCCTCGCTGTCGAGCGCATCGGCCGCAGTTCGATGACGCTGGACGTGCGCGCACGCGCAGACGGCAGCGAACGCCTGCGCGCGCGGCTCACCGTGGTGCTGGCCTCGCTGAAGGACCTGCGCGCGAGGCCCATCGAGGGCGACTGGCGGGCGCGGTTTGCGCGTTACCTGCCGGCGCCCGAGTCCTCAGTCGAAGCCGGCACGGTGTCGGCGTAGGGACGTCGCCGCGGTGTCCCGGCGCGCAGGCAGACGACGACAGGGCGCGCAGGTTCTGGTGCCCTGTCCCATTGCCGCCGATGGCGGCTGTGCGTTTCAATAGGGCTCGAACAAACATGACCCCCTCCGCGATGAAAGATCTGTCCACCGAGAAGAGCCTCGCCTCCATCGAGATCAACAACCGTCTGTTCTTCCGCTTCTTCCAGGCTGCCAACACCCTGCACACCAAGGGCACGCAGGCGCTTGACGAGTTCGGCGTCACCACCCAGCAGTGGTCGGTGCTCGGCGCTCTGTCGCGCCCCAAGGCCCAGGGCGGCATGAGCGTCGGCGAGCTGTCGCGCTACCTGCTCGTGAGCCGCCAGAACCTGTCCGGCCTGCTCAACCGGCTGGAACGCGACGGCTACCTCGAACGCGTGACCGGGGAGGAAGATCGCCGCTCGCGCAAGATCCGTCTGACGCCGAAGGGGGAGGAACTGTGGGCGGCGCTCGCCGACCCGATCCACCACTTCTACGATGAAGCCCTGAAGGGCCTGTCCTTCGACGACCGCCTCGCCTTCATCCACTACATCAGCCTGCTGCAGAAGAACATGTCGAAGCTCTGAGGCCGGCACGACCCGTCCCCGTCGCGCAGGCGCTGGCGCATACCGGCGGCGCGCGAAGCTCGCCACATTAATAGCAAGTATTTTACTTATCTATATTTCACGCACGCATGCGAATAAAAGGACGATACCAATAGTTTATTGATTCACATCAATTTATTGTCCATACCAGACTCCCATCACGGACCAAAGCTTACGGATCGATGAAATTTCACGTCAATCTATTGACGCAATAAATCTCACTGATTAACCTATCTCCAGAACGCATGTTGCACCCGACATGCCCGGCACAGACCGCTTCGTCAAGGCAACGCAGAAGCGGCACCCACCAGGAGATTGCACGTGAACTTCGATCCGGTACTGCTCGCCTCGCGCATGCAGCCCATGAAGGCCCAGGGCCTGTGGCGCGACGAAACCATCAACCTGTTCTTCCAGCGCGCACTTGAGCAGTGCCCGGACAAGCCGGCGATCGTGTCCTACCGCGCCGGCCGTGAGGAGCCGATCCGCCTCAGCTACCGCGAACTCGGCACGCAGGTCGAGCGCATCGCCCGCAGGCTGATCGCGCTCGGCGTGGGCCGCAGCGACGTCGTTACCTGGCAACTGCCGAACTGCTGGGAGTTCGTCGCGCTGGCCCTGGCCTGCGCCCGCATCGGCGCCACGGCCAACCCGGTGATGCCGATCTTCCGCCAGCACGAGCTGAACTTCATGCTCAACATGGGCGAGTCGAAGGTGTTCATCGTGCCCAAGGAGTTCCGCAAGTTCGACTACGAGGCGATGGCGCGCGGCATGCTGCCCAACTTGCCGCACCTGAAGCAGCTCGTGGTGGTCGATGGCGACGGCGACGACAGCTTCGCGAAGCTGCTGCTGAGCGACGACAACTCGCCGCTGCCCCCGCCGGCGCTCGAGCCCGACGACGTCATGCTGCTGATGTACACCTCGGGCACGACCGGCGAGCCCAAGGGCGTCATGCACACCTCGAACACCCTGTTCGCCAACCTGCACGGCTACATCGAGATCATGGAGCTGGGCGGCGGCGACATCGTGCTGGCCGCCTCGCCGATGGCCCACCTCACCGGCTACGGCTTCCTCGCGATGCTGCCGATCATTCTCAACTCGACCATCGCCATGCTCGACGTGTGGGAGCCGAAGCGCGCGCTCAGGATCATCCGCGACGAGGGCGTCACCTTCAGCATGTCCGCGGCGACCTTCGTCGCCGACATGTGCCAGGAAGTGGAGGCCGGCGAGCCGACCTCGCCCAAGTTCACCAAGTACAGCTGCGCGGGCGCCCCGATTCCGCCGGCCATCGTCGAGCGCGCCTACAAGCTGATGCGGCTGCCGATCAGCTCGGCCTGGGGCATGACCGAGATGGGCGCGGTGACCGTGACCGAACCCTCCCGTGCACTCGAGAAGACCCCCGTCTCGGACGGCCGCCCGCTGGCCGGCGTCGAGCTCAAGGTGGTCGATGCCAACGGCGCATCGCTGCCGACCGGCGAAGCGGGCGAACTGCTGGTGCGCGCGCCGTCGCTGTTCGCCGGCTACCTCAAACGCCCGCACCTGAACGGCGTGGACGCCGAGGGCTGGTTCGACACCGGCGACATCGCCTTCATCGACGCCGAGGGCTACATCCGCATCGCCGGACGCAGCAAGGACGTGGTGATCCGCGGCGGCGAGAACATCCCGGTGGTCGAGGTCGAGAACCTGCTCTACAAGCACCCGGCGATCTCGCTGGTGGCGGTGGTCGGCTATCCCGACCGCCGCTTCGGCGAGCGCGTGTGCGCGTTCGTGGCCCTGAACCCCGGCTGCACCTTCAGCTTCGAGGACATGACCGCCTACCTGACCGAGCAGCAGCTCACCAGGACCTACTTCCCCGAGCGCCTCGAGGTGCTCGAGCAGATGCCGCAGACCCCCAGCGGCAAGCTGCAGAAGTTCAAGCTGCGCGAGATGGCCAGGCAGTTCGGCGAGTCCGCAGCCGCCTAAGGGCGGGATCATCATCGACCGCAGCCAGGGCGACGGCCTTCACACGCGCGCCAAGTCCTGCAAGACGAAAAAGGAAACGGAGACAACGATGGAACGCGAATCGATGGAATTCGACGTGCTGATCGTCGGCGGCGGCCCCGCGGGGCTGTCGGCTGCGATCAGGCTCAAGCAGCTGGCCGCCGACAAGGGCCAGGAGATTTCGGTATGCCTGATCGAGAAGGCCGCCGAGATCGGCGCCCACATCCTGTCGGGCGCGGTGATGGACCCGAAGGCGCTCACCGAACTCTTCCCCGACTGGAAGGAGCGCGGCGCGCCGCTCAACACCGCGGTCACCGAGGACAAGGTGCTGTTCCTGTCCGAGACCGGCGCCCGCCAGACGCCCAACGCCTTGCTGCCCGACTGCTTCGTGAACCACGGCAACTACATCGTGCGCCTGGGCAATGTGGTGAAGTGGCTCGGCGAGCAGGCCGAGGCGCTGGGCGTGGAGGTCTATCCGGGCTTTGCCGGCGCGGAAGCTCTGTTCGATGAAAACGGTGCGGTGAAGGGCGTCGCCACCGGCGACATGGGCCTCGCCCGTGACGGCACGCCGGGACCGCACCACCAGCCGGGCATGGAGCTGCACGCCAAATACACGCTGTTCGCCGAAGGCTGCCGCGGCCATCTGGGCAAGCAGCTCGAGGCCCGCTTCAATCTGCGCGAGGGCGCCGACCCCCAGACCTACGGCATCGGCATCAAGGAGCTGTGGGAGGTGAAGCCCGAGCAGCATCAGCCCGGCCTGGTGGTGCACACCGCCGGCTGGCCGATGGACAAGGCCACCTATGGCGGCGGCTTCGTCTATCACCTCGAGGACAACCTGGTCGCGGTGGGCTTCGTGGTCGGGCTCAACTACGCCAACCCGCATCTGTCGCCCTTCGAGGAGATGCAGCGCTACAAGACCCACCCCGAGATCCGCAAGTATCTCGAGGGCGGCAAGCGCCTGCAGTACGGTGCGCGCGCGATCGCCGCCGGCGGCCTGCAGAGCCTGCCCAAGCTGGTGTTCCCGGGCGGCGGGCTGATCGGCGACGACGCGGGTTTTCTCAACGCCGCGCGCATCAAGGGCAGCCACGCCGCGATCAAGTCCGGCATGCTCGCCGCTGAAGCGGCGTTCGAGGCGCTCGCGCACGACCGCCAGCGCGACGCGCTCGATGCCTATCCGGCCGCCTTCCAGGCTTCCTGGCTGCATGCCGAGCTGCACAAGACGCGCAACTTCAAGCCCTACATGAAGAAGGGGCTGTACCTGGGCTCGCTGCTGTTCGGCATCGACCAGGTGCTGTTCAAGGGCAAGGTGCCGTGGACGCTGCACAACACGGCCGACCACGATCAGCTCAAGCCGGCGGCCGAGTGCGAAAGGATCAATTACCCCAAGCCCGACGGCGTACTCACCTTCGATCGCCTCTCGTCGGTGTTCCTGTCCAACACCAACCACGAGGAAGAGCAGCCCTGCCATCTGCAGTTGAAGGACGCCGCGGTGCCGATCGCGATCAACCTCGCCAAGTACGACGCCCCCGAGCAGCGCTACTGCCCGGCCGGGGTGTACGAGATCGTCCAGGAAGCGGCCGGCCCGCGCCTGCAGATCAACGCCCAGAACTGCGTGCACTGCAAGACCTGCGACATCAAGGATCCGACCCAGAACATCAACTGGGTGGTGCCGCAGGGCGGCGAAGGGCCGATCTACCAGGGGATGTGAGCCACGGGGGCCGGACGACGTGTCCGGCCTCACGTTTTCTCTCTGCGCATCACGACGAAACGGGACACAGATGAACCAGAGCATCGGCAAGACGCCGCACCGCATCGTCATCGTCGGCGGCGGCGCCGGCGGGCTCGAGCTCGCCACCCGGCTGGGCGACACGCTCGGTCGCCGCGGCAAGGCCGAGATCACCCTGATCGAACGCAAGCACAGCCACGTCTGGAAGCCCAAGCTGCACGAGATCGCCGCCGGCAGCATGGACTTCGGCGACCACGAGGTCGGTTACCTCGCCCATGCCCACCGCCACGGCTTTCGCTTTCGCATCGGCGAGATGACCGGCATCGACCGCATCACGCGCGAAGTGCACGTCGCCCCCTTCACCGACCGCAAGGGCGCCGAGCTGACGCCGGCGCGCTCCTTCCCCTACGACACCCTGGTCATCGCCGTCGGCAGCCAGAGCAACGACTTCGGCACCCCCGGGGTGCGGGAGCACGCGCTCAAGCTCGAGACGGCGGCCGACGCGCGCCGCTTTCACACGCGCATGGTGCATGCCTGCGTGCGCGCGCAGGCGCAGCAGACGCCGCTGCGCCCGGAACAGCTCAAGGTCGCGATCATCGGCGCCGGCGCCACCGGGGTCGAGCTGTCGGCCGAGCTGCACCACACCATGCGCCAGGTCGTGGCCTACGGGCTCGACCGCGTCGACGCGAAGCGCGACATCAAGGTGGTGCTGATCGAGGCCGGCCCGCGCGTACTACCCGCCCTGCCCGAGCGCCTGTCACGCTCGACCGAGCGCCTGCTGCGCAAGCTCGGCGTCGAAGTGCACACCGGCGCCAAGGTCGCCGAAGTGCTCGCCGACGGCGTGCGCCTGGCCGACGACACCGTGCTGCCCGCCGAGCTGACCGTGTGGGCGGCCGGCGTCAAGGCCGCGGAATTCCTCACCCGCCTCGATGGCCTGGAGACCAATCGCCTCAACCAGTTGCTGGTGCGCCAGACCTTGCAGACCACGCTCGATGCCGACATCTTCGCCATGGGCGACTGCGCCGCCTGCCCCTGGCCGGAGAAGAACGGCTTCGTCCCGCCACGCGCCCAGGCGGCCCACCAGCAAGCCTCGCACCTGTTCAAGCAGATCCGCCGCCGCCTCGACGGCAAGACGCTGCAGGACTACCACTACCGCGACCTCGGCTCGCTGGTGTCGCTCGGCAAGTTCAGCACCGTCGGCAACATGATGGGCGGCCTGGTGCGCGGCGACCTGTTCATCGAGGGCTGGTACGCGAAGCTGATGTACACCTCGCTGTACAAGATGCACGAGCTCGCCCTGCACGGCTGGACCAAGGTGATCCTGGACACCCTGGCGCGCACGCTGACGCGGCGCACGGAGCCGCAGGTGAAGCTGCACTGATGCGCAGGTCACAGCGAGGGTCCGGTCACTGACGGGGGTCGCCGGCAAAAAAAAAAAGCCGGTCTGGCGCGTGGCGTCAGACCGGCAGCAAGTCCAGCAAGCATCTATAGAGGAGAAGAGGGAGAGGATGCCTGCCGGGGGACACACTGCCCTGCCCCACCCGGGACAGGGCCGATGCTTCAGACGGCCGCGCTCAGCTCCGGCACCACCTGGAACAGATCGCCCACCAGGCCGTAGTCGGCGACCTGGAAGATCGGCGCCTCCGGGTCCTTGTTGATCGCCACGATCACCTTGGAGTCCTTCATGCCCGCCAGGTGCTGGATCGCGCCCGAGATGCCGATCGCGATGTAGAGCTGCGGGGCGACGATCTTGCCGGTCTGGCCGACCTGGTAGTCGTTGGGCACGTAGCCCGCATCGACCGCCGCACGGCTGGCACCGAGCGCGGCGCCGAGCTTGTCGGCGAGCGGTTCGAGCAGCTGGTGGTAGGCGTCGCCGCTGCCCAGGCCGCGGCCGCCGGAGACGATGATCTTGGCCGCGCCGAGTTCGGGACGGGCGCTCTTGACGATCTCGCGACCGACCAGCGCGGTGGCACCCAGGTCGGCGCCTGCGGCGACCGCCTCGATGGCGGCCGCATTGCCCTCGCCCGCAGCGTCGAAGGCCGTGGTGCGCACGGTGATGACCTTGATCGCATCGGCGCTCTTGACCGTGGCCAGCGCGTTGCCGGCATAGATCGGACGCACGAAGGTGTCGGCCGATTCCACGGCGACGATGTCGCTGATCTGCGCCACGTCGAGCAGCGCGGCCACGCGCGGCAGCATGTTCTTGCCCGCCGGGGTCGCCGGTGCCAGCACATGGCTGTACTCGCCCGCCAGGCCCTTCACCAGCTCGGCGACGTTTTCCGCGGTCTGGGCTTCGTAGTGCGCGGCGTCGCACACCCGCACCTTGGCCACACCGGCCACCTTGGCGGCGGCTTCGGCGACCGCGCCGCAACCGGCACCGGCGACCAGCACGTGGATGTCGCCACCGAGCGTGCTGGCCGCGGTGACGGTGTTGAGCGTCGAGGCCTTGAGCGCCTGGTTGTCGTGTTCAGCAATGACGAGAATGGCCATGG